>DASSXG010000088.1:0-2988 GCA_035704085.1 Candidatus Acidiferrum sp.
CAGGATACGCTGGATGATCGGATAGTCGCCCGCTTCAAGGGCGTACGGATATTTCGAACCCGGGATTGTGGAGTCGTTATGGGGGAATTCCCGCGCAACAAACAATTGAGAATCCGTTTCTGCCAGCAAGATATTTGCCGACTCGTACGCCACCAGATCTCGTAAAGATTGAAGCAGAGTATCTAAAACGCAGTCCATTCGAAGGTCTTGAGTTAGGGCCAATGTGGCTTTGCGCATCGCGTCCGATTCGGCCCATGCGGATTCGGCAAGTGACAAGTTCCTGGAAACCTCCTCTTCCGCGTGCTTCTGCGTGGTAATATCCAGCGCGGTTCCCACAAGACGAAGGATTCTGCCTCGACTGTCGCGCACTGGGAATCCCCTTGCCCAAACCCAGCGGGCCTCGCCGCTTGGCGAAAGGATTCTGAACTGTTCGTCAAAATGACCGGTTCGGGTGGCCCATTCAAGCTTAGGCAGCACTCGATAACGGTCATCCGGATGGATGATGTCCTCATATGACAGCGGATGTTCTTTGAGTGTCGTGAGGGAGCGTCCGGTTATGGTTTCGTAGGCGGCATTCGCATAAAGTGCCTTGCGAGTCTGTGCATCGATCATCCAGAAGATTTCGTGAATGTTGTCCGCCATCTGCCGGAACCGCCCTTCACTCTCCGCCAGGAATGCTTCTTTGGTATTGAGGGCGTGGGCTGCTTGCCGCTGTTCTTCGTGAAGTTGTAACAATGATCTGGAAAGGAAGAAGAGCACGACGCAAAATGTGGCCACGGCGATTCCCAACAACATCGATGAGAGATCAACATTGGGAAGTCTAGAGGCCAGAAGCGTAAGGAGTAGGACGACGAATGCGAGGCCAAAAAGGGATGAACTGACCCGCCAGCCAAACTCAGAGCTATGGCTGCGAAAGGGTTCGCGGGGGAGTGGGTCAACTCTCTCCATGGTGCCGCCGCGGTTGCCGCAGACTGCGCGTTCCGGCCAGATAGTATCCGTTCACGAGTGACCAGTCAAGGCGGCCTGTGGTCCTCGCAGCGATTCCGTAAAGCGCCGTCTGCCCATCGAGTACGCCCCTGATTTGATTCCGGTTGTGGCAGCCCTGGGATCCGGGGCGAGTTGGAATGCTCGCGGGATGGCAGAAATCGCTTGATTTTTCGAGTCGGAAGGAATACGGCGGCGTAGTGTCAGGGCGGACACCCGGAAAGATTGCCGGACACGTCGAGGGTCAGGCGGCGAAGATCAACTGGTATTGGGCGAAACAGCGACGAACCAGTACGCCAAGCGTTTGGCAAACTCATGAAAGGTCTCGCATTTTCGGCGGGCATGGCTGCAGACTTGGCGCTGGTAGAAGACCAGGGACAGGGTGTAGGCCAGAAACCGGATCATGGTCAGCACCACTAGGGCGGTAGTTTGGTGGACGGCAGGGTGTTTGAGGTGACAGTCGGTGGTGAGGGTCTGAAAGACTTCGGTATCGATTCGCCAACGGCTGCGACTGAGCTGATGAATGAACAGCGGCGAGATCGAACCGAGTTCGAAATTGGTAACGTAGAAGTTGGTGCTGTGTTGCGAGGTAGCCGTCTTGCCTTTTCGAGGAGCGTCTTTTTTGCTGACCGTGACCCGGTGCTGGGGTTCGATGCGAACCGTTTTGACGACCCGCACTCGGCGATCGGCGACCGGCCAATCCAGGTCCGGCAAGTGCCAGTATCGAATCTCCCGGCCCGGCTCCTGGTGAACGCCGGTGGGAGATTCCTGGGTGAGACGCTCCGCCTCGCGCAATAACTCGGGCTGGTTCTCTTTCAAGGTGAAGGCCCAAACCAAGCCCAGACGTTCCACTTCTTTGACGAAAGGCGCTTGCAGATACAAAGCGTCTGCCACCAACACATCCAGGAAACGGCGACCCAACTGCCCAACCAGATCCTGGAGCAGAGCCAGGGCGCAGGCGACTTCGCCTTCGCCGTTCTTCTGAAAGCGGACCCCCAAGGGAATGGGGAAAGAGGTGCTGACCAAGACCACGACCACGATGCGGTGATAATACTGAATCTCGGTTTGCATCTCGCCGTTCACCTTGTGCTGCACCTCGCGCTCCATACAGGCAGCGCAACAGCGGGCAAACGAACTGCAGATTTCAATGCCATCGACCGCTGCCACCACCAAGCCTCGGGACCAATCGGAGCGTAGCACTCCGTTGCGTTTCAGGCGGCGAGCAATTTCACAACTGAGGGCGAACACGGGTTCGGGAGCTTGTCTTTGGAGCGAGTAGCCGAGGGTGTCGTCACTGACCGGTCCGATGCGTTTGGCCAGCGCGCCCTGGCGACACTCGGCCTCGATCTGCAGCAGGCTGGGAATCTGCATCGCCGCACCCAAGAAGACGGCGTCAAACACCTTTTTCCAAGAGTGCTGAGGAAACTGCCGTCCCTCGGGCAGAGCGCTCACCAAATCGGAGAAGCCAAACACCTTGTCGAGATAAGCCTCGAACCGGTGCCGGTGCCGGCTCAAATTTGTCGATCTTCCTTTTCTTGGAGCTTTTCTTTGAGAAACCGTTTCAGGTTGACGTTGCAGATGGTGGCGGCGGCGGCATCGAAGCGGCGCCGCATCTCGATCTTGGCGCGCACCTTCTCCACCAATTCCGCGGGAATGTTGAGCGCTTTCGGCTTGCCCTCCATCAGCACCGAGATTTGATATTGGGAGTGCAGGCGTTTGCCATCGGCGCAATGGCAGTTGGGCCGGCCACAGGCCCGTTTGCGTTCGACAAACGAGCCGGGCAGCATTTCGCGGAGAGCCCCCAGGCTGCGGATGAGTTTGCCGCGCAGTTCCAGGTCGGGTTCGCGGGGCGATTTCATATGACACTCATACTAGTGTCAGAAATGCATACAGTCAAGTACCTAAAAAGATTTGCAAGAATGCCGTCAAATTGAAACCGGCGGGGAAACTCCTGTAAACAAATAGGCTGACGCTGACGCCACCCCCTACCTTAAGGAATCACTG
>DASSXG010000113.1:0-8689 GCA_035704085.1 Candidatus Acidiferrum sp.
GCTTACAACGGTCCATCGCTGATCATCGCGTACAGCCATTGCATCGCCCACGGGTACGACATGGTCTTCGGCATGAACCAACAGAAAGCCGCCGTGCTTTCCGGTTATTGGCCGTTGCTGCGCTATAACCCTGTGCTGAACCTCGAAGGCAAAAATCCCTTCCAGCTGGATTCCAAAGCGCCGAGCATCCCCCTCAAGGATTACATCTATCAGGAAGCGCGCTACACGATCCTCGCCCGCACCAATCCGGAAGCTGCCAGACAGCTCCTTCGCGAGGCGCAGGAGGATGTTCAGCGCCGCTGGCGTGTCTATGAGAGTCGCGCTTCCATGCCTGGCAACGGGGCGGGCAACGACAAACGCCTCGAAGACATTTCTCAAAAACTCGAGTCGGTTACGGCCGGAGGGGCAGAGGGAGGCGCCAAGTGATTGACCTCACCACACCGTACATGAAGCTGGCGCTAAAGAACCCCTTGATCGCTTCCGCCTCTCCTCTTACCGAATCCGTGGACAACCTCCGGCGATTGGAGGACACTGGCATCGCCGCCGTTGTTCTGCCGTCTCTTTTCGAAGAGCAGCTTACGCTCGAGAGCGTTCTGATCGATCAAGACCTCTCGCGCGGCGCCGATGAATTCGCCGAGGCCATCACCTATCTACCAAATCTCGAGTCCTACAACACAGGGCCGGAAGGTTATTTGGAGTTGATTCATGCGGCAAAGCGGGCCGTCGCCATTCCCGTAATCGCCAGCTTGAACGGCACCACGCCCGGCGGATGGGTTCGCTATGCCCGCCAAATGGAGGAGGCCGGTGCCGACGCAATCGAACTTAACCTCTACGCTCTCGAAACTGACCCGGCGAAAAGCAGCGATGTCGTTGAGAGGCGTTATTGCGAACTTGTACATCATGTAAAAACGAGCTTGAAAATCCCTGTCGCTGTTAAGTTGTCTCCATTCTTCAGCTCTATGTCCTACATGGCCGGGCGTCTCGAGGACGCAGGCGCCGACGCCCTCGTGCTGTTCAATCGTTTCTACCAAGCTGATTTCGATATTGAGAATCTTGAGGCTGCGCCGCATCTAATCCTCAGCGATTCCTCCGAGCTTCCTTTGCGCCTGCATTGGGTGGCGATTCTCTACGGTTCCGTCCGGCCAAGCCTGGCAATCACAGGCGGTGTCCACCGTGCGGAGGATGTTGTGAAGTGCATGATGGCCGGAGCGCAAGTCGCCATGATGACTTCGGCGCTCCTTCAAAACGGCGTTCGGTACGCGCACCGCCTCTTGGAAGAGCTAGCCCATTGGATGGCCGAGCACGAGTATGAATCGATTCAGCAGATGCGTGGCAGCATGAGCTACCGCGCGGTTCCCAATCCCAGCGCCTTCGAGCGCAGCAATTACATGAAGATGCTCAGTTCGTACGCCCTGCGCGCCCGCTAAATCCGAGAGCGTACGACTGCTATCGAACGGTCGGAAAGAAGCTACAAGTCTAAGGCTATAAGTCTAACTGGATCCGGAAGCACGTTGCGTCAGAAGTCCGCGTCACGGTGGCGCCACCGTGCTTAGCGAGATGCCGAATGGCGGCGTTTTCAGAGTGAAAGTCGGCGACAATCCGCTTTATCTTTTCGATTCGAGCAATATCGACGAGCTTTTTGATTAGCTCTGCACCCAATCCCTGGTGTTGAAATTTGTCAGCTACGATAACGCCTATTTCCGCTTCGTCCGCCGATGGCGCACGTGAAAGCCGGGCCACGCCAGCAATGCAGGTATTCCCGGCGTGCGCGTCGGTCAACTCGGCAATTAGGGCCATCTCGCGGTCGTAGTCAATGAAACACTTGCGAATGAGCCTTTCGTGAGCCACCCGCGTGCTCAGCTTTGCCATGTGAAAATACCGCAAGTAAACCGACTCTTCGGAGAGCGACTCATGAAAACCCACCATCCGAGGCTCGTCCTCGGGCCGGATCGGACGAATGACAACTGCTGTTCCGTCCCTCATCTTCCAGCGGGAAACATATTGGGAGGGGTACGGCCGAATCGCGGAATGTGGCAGGTCTGCATCCTTGATTTTTGGGTCGGCGAGAAGGACGCGCGCATCCAGGGCCAGCAACTTATCCGAAGAGACGACCAGGGGGTTGATGTCAATCTCCGCAATTCGAGGCAGTTCAACTACAAGTTCGCTGAAGGCAACTAGCGTTGCTTTGAGTGCTTCGATGTTCACGGCTTTGCGGCCGCGAACCCCTTCCAGAGCCGTGTGTATCCTGGTGAGTTCCATCAGCCTTTGCGCCAGCGTCGTGTTCAAGGGCGGCAAGGCTAAGGCGCGGTCGCGATACACCTCCACGAGCTGGCCGCCTGAACCAAACAGAATCACCGGGCCAAATACTGGGTCCACGTTGCTACCCAGGATCAGCTCATAACCGTCCAGCCGTATCATGGGCTGAACAGTCACTCCCTGAAATGCTTTTTCGCCAGCCTTCGAGCGAACAGACGACTGAATGGATAGAAATGCTTTTCGAACGGCAGCCGCATTCGGAAGATCGAGCTTTACGCCGCCTACATCCGTTTTGTGCGTGATCGTCTTGGAATAGACTTTGAGAACTGCTGGGTAGCCAAACTCAGCTGCGTAGGCAGCGGCCTGGTCTGCCGTTCGCGCCACGCGCGTCGGCACGGATGGAATTTCATACAACGACAGAAGTTCCTTAGACTCTACTTCGGTCAGGAGCGTGCGCCCGGTCGCTAGCGTACGGTCGATGAGCTTCTTCGCTGTCAAGAGCCGAGTTCCGGAATCGGAGCCCAAGGTGGTCATCGCAGGAGTTTCATACAAAGCGCGAAGATGAGACGAGTAGCTCCACATGTAATCGAAGGCCCGCGCCGCGGTATCGGGATATGCGAATGTCGGAATCCCGGCGGCATTCAGGATCGCCTCGCCCTCCGCCATGGTTTGCCCTCCCATCCAGCTTGCCAGCACCGGCTTGCCCTGCCCTTGTGCGTAAGGCGCCAAGCGCCGCGCTACCTCAGCAGGATTCGTCATTCCTTGCGGAGCGAGGATTACCAGAAGCCCGTCGCTCGAAGGATCCGCAATGGCGATTTTGACGGCTTTTTCGTAGAGTTCCGGGTCGGCATCTCCCAGGATGTCGATGGGATTCGCGTGGCTCCAGTGCGAGGGGAGGAACCCGCTCAACGAGCTCAGCGAGTCCTGCGATAAGGATGTCAGTTCTCCGCCATTCGGAATCAACGCGTCAGTAGCCAGCACGCCCGGGCCACCGGCATTGGTCACGATGGTGAGCCGAGGGCCTCGTGGCCGCGGCTGCTTGCTCAAAACTTCGGCCATGTAGAACAAGTCAGCGATGCTCTGCACTCGAAGCACGCCGCACCGGCGAAGCGCGGCATCGAACACATCATCGCTGCCGGTCATAGCGCCCGTGTGCGAGGCAGCAGCCTTCGACGCGGCTTCTGTCCGTCCGGCCTTGATGACGATGATTGGTTTGCTCAATGCGACTTCGCGCGCGGCCGAGAGAAAGGAGCGCGCGTCAGCTATGGATTCGATATAAAGAAGAATGCTTTTCGTCTTTGGGTCTTCACCGTAGAAGGTAATCAAATCGCCCCAATTCACATCGAGCATCGAGCCTGTGGACACGATGGCGCTGAAGCCGACTTGTTCCCGCAAGCTCCAATCCAGAACGGCCGTCAACAGTGCGCCACTCTGGCTCAGAAAAGCGACATTCCCGGAGCGCGCAAGATCGTGAGCAAATGTTGCATTGAGTCCGAGGGAAGGATTCATCATTCCAAGGCAATTCGGGCCAACCAGTCTCATCGAACCGCGCCGCAGCTCAGTCTTAATCAGACGCTCAAGCTCCACGCCTTCCGCACCACGCTCCTTGAAGCCGGCCGAAATCACAATGGCCGAGCGTGTGCCCGCAGCCACGCACTCGCGAACAACACCGGGAACCGTTGCCGCGGGAGTAACAATGACGGCAAGATCGACAGGCTCGGACAATGCCGTCACAATCGGATAACACTTCATTCCCAGCAACTCGGAACGCTTTGGATTCACGGCAAACACCTGGCCGCGATAGGAACCGTGAACGAGATTCTCGAGAATTGTCCGGCCCACGCTTCCTTCACGTTCCGTCGCACCGATCACGGCAACAGACGCCGGTGTGAAGAAACTTTCAAGAGCTGAGCGTGAGCTACTCGAAGAACTGACCAAGACGGATGACGCCATAATTATCCCTACCCTAGCGAAGTGTTTCTCTCCGCTCGTAGTGCATGAGACTACACCAAGTGATTAACGATGCCGAAGGACGAAACGCGACTCCCGTCGCTCTGAGTCGGCAATCTAGCTTTTTCAGCCCCGAACGGTTAGAACCGGGCACGGGGCGTGTGCTACTACTTTGTGGGCGGTAGTCCGTTCGAGATGCGTGGCTGCCCCGAGGTGCCCGGCTGCATCGCGAACTCCCAACACAATCAGATCCGCTTCAAGTTCCGTGGCGGCTTCGAGAATCCGGTCAGCGGGCTTTCCGAACCGCACCGTAGCCTCGGGACGACACCAAAGCTCCGCCTCCGCGGGAACCAGTTCGTAGAGCTGATGCATCGCATTGGCAACTGAGTCTTCCGCTGTCCTCTTCCTGGTTGTGAAATCTGGGTCACGCATCACGTGCAGAAGGAGGAGCCGCGCTTGATTCTCCTCTGCCATGGAAATCGCGTATGGCGCTGCCGCTTGCGCCTCCTTCGTAAAATCCGTTGCAAAGAGCACACGACGAAACTGGCCGCCGCTATGAATGCCTTTTCTCACCGATGGACCAATCGTGAGTACTGGAACACTGGCTCGCCTGAAGATTTCTTCCGCTACGGAACCCAGCAGGAGCTTTGAAGCGCCCGTGCGTCCATGCGTACCCAGAATCACCAGATCAAGCTCACTTTCGCCTAATACCTGCTCGACTGGCGACCAAACCGACTCGGCCCTGACAAGCATCGTTTCGTGAGGCACTCCAGCGAGCTGTGCGTCAACTCGCTGCATTCCCTCTTGCGCGCCTTCCTCCAATCCGTCGATAGCGGCCGCAGCTGATTCCGGACTCGCGTAAGCCAAAGGCACCGGAGTCAGCACGTGCATCGCGTACACCTTGGACTCATACTCTCGGGCAATTGCTATGGCGAAGGGAATTGCAGTTTCTGACGGCTCCGAAAAATCTGTCAAATAGAGGATATTTTTCAAAGTAACTCGCGCGCCCGTTTCGATAGGTGTCATGGTTTGGCTCCTCAACGTTAGGTTGCATCAAACAGATTCCTGCCCGCCGTGACTGCGGTCACCCGAATGTGTGATGCCCGTCACAGGCTCTGAGCGTGTTGGCGCTGCACTCTGTCATCAGATGTTGCATGGATCGCTGGCCCTGCCAAAACCATGCTTTGGTTACCAGGCCAATTTTCGTGTGTTCTCCCGCCCCCCAGACGCGCAAATGCCGTGTGCAGGCGGCTTGTGCTCCAGTGTTGAGGACGGACAGTGCGGATTCTCGTTTATGGTGCTGGAATACAGGGATCGCTCTACAGCGCCCGATTGCACGAAGCGGGACATGATGTTGCCCTCCTCGCTCGTGGTAGCAGGCTCGCCGACCTGCGGGCCCACAGCGTGATCCTTGAAGACTTGATCTCGAAGCGGCGCACCGTCACACCGGTGCCGGTCGTCTAGAAGCTTGCGCCGGGCGATACATACGATCTGGTCATGGTGCCGGTGCGCCGAGAGCAGGTGGCTGAAGTTTTACCGACGCTCGCGGCGGCGGGGCGTGTTTCGACGATCCTCTTCATGCACAACCACGCCGGAGGCACGGAACAGTTGATCACGGCTGTTGGACGCGAGCGCGTATTACTGGGTTTTCCCGGTGCCAGTGGTTTCCGTCAGGGCGCCGTTGTCAAATACTTGCTTATTCCGCAACAGCCAACGACGCTCGGTGAGATCGAGGGGCCGCCAACGCCGCGGGTTCAGGAAATCGCCGAGGTGTTCAGAGATGCAGGGTTTCCCGTTGCTATCAGCCAGAACATGGACGCCTGGCTGAAGATACACGCTGTGTTTGTGACTGCCGTGTGTGGAGCGCTTTATTGCGCCGGCGGTGACAACTACCAACTTGCACAATCGACAGAAACCTTGGCTCTGTTTGCGGACGGAGTTCGTGAAGGACTGCGTTTGCTCCGAATGCTCGGTCTTCCGCCCGCACCGCTCAACTTGCGGGCGATCTTCACGTGGATGCCGAAAGCAATCACCGTCGCTTACTGGAGACGCTTCTTTGCGTCCACGCGTGGGCAGTACTATTTTGCCGAGCATGCGCGGGTTGCTTGGGTCGAGATGAAAATGCTTGCTGACGAGGTTCGGTCAGTGCTTAGCGTGTCGGCAGCCGACGAGCCTGCGTTCGATCGTCTGTGCGGTGCAATCGACGGTTATGCGGCAACACAGATAGCCCACATACCGAAAGAAACTCTGCGATGAGGAGACGCAGAGAGCCAGAAGAGGGCTGTGAGGGAGTCTCCTGTTTCCCGACGACACGTTTCATGAGGCGTCGGTTCACCGTTGTTTGTAATCTACCGCGCTCAGAATCGCATCGAGCCGATTTCCCGGACCGGAACTTATGGACACATAGGCCCCATGTCACGCAGCATCAGGGTCAGATTGGTCCAGCATCTTGAAGAAGGGCAACCTGATTGCAACATCTTTAAAGCGGATTTACGTGTCTAAGCAGAGTCGATAATGGACACAAGGACAACGCTCCAATGAGGACGTCTGTCGCTGCGCGACCAACGGCAGCCCATCGAAGGGCACGCGGTCAGGTTCTCTGGACCCCGGAATCCTCACCTATTTAATGCGACAAGGTCAGCTCACAGGCCAGCAGCTCGACGACTTACTCAACACTAAATCAGGCTTGCTGGGAATCTCTGGAATTTCGGGTGACATGAGGCAAATCGTAACCGCGATGAAAAACGGCCATCCGCGGGCGACGCTGGCTTTTGAGCTTTTCGTGCATCGTCTTCAATCTGGCATCGGCGCGATGATTGCGGTATTGGGTGGAATAGATGCGATCGTCTTCACGGCTGGGATTGGAGAGAATTCGCCTGAGGTGCGCGCCATGGCTTGTGCCAACTTCGGATTTCTTGGCCTGAAACTCGACGCGACGAAGAATACGCAGCTATCTGCGGACCAGGATATTTCGCTTTCTGATTCAGCCGTTCGCGTCTTAACTATCCGCGCTCAAGAAGATTGGGCAATTGCCCGAGACTGTTGGCGCCTGATTTCAGCAAGAAGCTAGGACCAAGCGAGGGTAATCTAATCAAAACGCCATGCCTGTTTAGTCAGGTCGCCCTGGCCGATCTTCTCGCCACCAGAAGTGGCATCATGGCGAACAGTCGAGCATCGCGTGATAGACGGTGCCCGCCACGGGATCGCGGCCTGCAAGGTAATCCCTGACAGAGAGACCTCGGAGCCAGACAACAAACGTAAACTCCGCGACCAGCATCAGGCCGAGCGCGATGCCACCCATACTCAGGAGGCTCGACACTTTGGAGGACACGGCGAATCTCCTAACGACCCATCGTGCAGCGAGAATGATGATCACGAGCATAATGGGCTCTTCCGCGAGTTCGGCCATTCTCAGCCCGAGGCGCGGGACGACCCAGAGTATGCGAATGGGACCAAGGACGAATCCCGCTCCGAAAACGACTGCGAAGTAGAGCACGCCATCTTTCAGCATCTGCATTCTCTCGCCTGCCGGGGTTGAGGCCAGCGAACTCACGAGAACTTGCTCAAGCCTCAACCCCGTGTATTTCACCACCTCTGATGCCGGTCTGATGGCGCGGTGAGCTTCAGCCACGAACTGTGAGGACTGGGCACGTCGCCTGTGAGACAACCTCGTGGACTGTTCCGATGTTCAGGTGCGTTGCAAGTCCCTTTGCCGGCCGGGCCCCCATCACAATCAGATCAGTGTGCCGCCGTTTTGCAACGTCCAAAATTTTCTCTGCCGCTGGTCCTTCCTCGACGATGTAGGTGGGTTCGCACCACAATCCGGCTTGCTCTGTAACCAGCTGCTGCAGCTTGCGCTCCTTGAGATCCACCGCCTTCGGGTTATCCAGCAGGTCCCCTGCCTTCGCGTCTTCGATCACGTGCAGCAGCACGAGATGCGCCTGGTTCTCCTGCGCCAGAGATATTGCGTAGGGAGCCGCAATTGGGTTGTCAGCCGCCAGGTCCGTGGTGAACAGGATTTCGCGCATGTTTGCGTACTGGTCAGACCAAAGGTTCACGTGCGGGCCAACTGTCAGCACCGGGCAGGGCGATTGTCTGAGAATCTCCTCCGCAACCGAACCAAGTATCACCTTTCCAAGTCCCGTGCGCCCGCGGGTCCCAAGCACGATCAGGTCAATTTCTTTCTGTTCGATGAGATTGGATATCACTTCCCAAATGCTGCCCTCGCCGATCACCACTTCGTGTTCGATGCCCTGGAGCTGTTCATTCAAGCGTCCGGCATCTTCTTTGGTCTCCTTTTCCGCCGCCTCAGCCATCGCTGCCCAGGCATTCGGCGCTGCACCGGTGTAGTCATCGAATCGATTCACATGTACGCCATACACTTTTGCGCCGTAGCGGCGCGCGATCTCGATCGCGATCGGTGCAGCCGCGTTCGATGCCGCTGAAAAGTCCGTCGCGAACAAAATGTTCTTAAGTGTAATTC
>DASSXG010000062.1:0-37090 GCA_035704085.1 Candidatus Acidiferrum sp.
GGTTGTGCCACTTTGGACGATTAAACGCGGTTACCGGAGATGTGGAGTCCTAGGACTGGACTTGTCCGGTTTTGCGACTAACCAGGATCTGGCGGAGCTCGCTGCCCCAATCCATTTCTTCAGTATCGACGTTACCCACTGTTTGAGGTTGTAGAAGGCCGGGTTCCAGTGGCGAGATTCTCCCACAACAGCCGTTACGTGGGCCTGCAAGTAATCCGCTTCAGTACAAATCTTTAATTTCGTTCTCAGTGGTTGCTCCTGCAGCGGAAAAACCTGCCGTGGGCTAAAGCAGCTTTTCGCGAACAACAATCTTTCGTTGAAAAAACGCCAGCCTCAGTCCCGCTGCTCTGCGACAGGCTGGGTTGCGACTGACGGCACGGCTGCGTGCAGCCCTCCTCCGAATCCCTGCTTTATGAGTTTGAAAATTGTGCGCCGATTTTCAAGAATCGTTTTCAGCCATGCGAAGCGGCCCATTTGCGGAAAATAAATTCCCCGGAAGCAGAGGCGTGCGATAAGGATGTTGATGCGACAACCCAGCTCCTTGTGGTTCAGTGAATCCACGGCCCTTTCAATTGCGTCCGGATTGTAAGAGCTGATCCACGCCTTGCGCACCTCGTTATGCGCTTCGTCGATGCTCATCTTTAGCGGCGTATGGGCCATCGCAAAGGGAATGAACTCTTGCCAGTGCTTCGGGCGCGTGAGCCGCCCCGCGGCTTCCAGCTTTTTGTACAGGGGCGTCGCAGGAAGAGGGGTTATCAAGCCAAAGATAGGCAGCCCCGGAGTCCAAGTGCGAATTTCCTTCAGAGTTCGCTCCGCCACGCCAGGCGTGTCATTGTCCATGCCAAAGATAAAAGAGGTGATGGCGAAAACGTCGCGCCGGGCGAGCCGTTCGAGCACGGCGGCATATTCACCTGGTTTGTTGAAGCCTTTTTTTACGTCAGCAAGGTTGATCGGATCGATGGATTCCATTCCGATGAAAATCCACTTGCCTCCCGCGGCCGCGATCAGATCAACCAGTTCCTCATCGCGCAGCAGATTGGCGCTGATCTGCGCAACCCAATACACTTGGGCGTTAGCCGCAATGATGTCCCGCAGCAATGATTTTGTGCGCTTTACGTTGATGGCAAAATTGTCGTCGATGAAAAATACGGCAATCTGCCCGCCCTCCTCCCGCGCGCGTGCTTTCAGCAGCAAGAGTTCTTTCACCACGCTTTCATTGGTACGAAAGCGGATGGAGTCGCCAAAAAATCCTGTCACGGTGCAAAACTCGCATCCGTAAGGACAGCCGCGCCCCGACTCCACGGGAATAATTCGAAAGGTTCCCCAGCCAGGTCCGACTCGCCTGAGTAGCGGCTGCAACATGCCCGGAAGCAAATTGAATTGGTCGAGCTTGAGTTTGTCCCAGGGAATCTCCGGATAAGGCTGCAGCGATGGTTTGCGCTCTTGGCCAAAGTCGTCCACTGGCGCGTAGACATCCTTGAGCGTGCCGCGCGCGGCGTCTTCCACGATTCTGGGCCATGTCTCATCCGCTTCGCCAAGAGCAACCGCGTCGGCATGGCGCGAGCCGCCGTCACGCCCGAGCGCCTCATCGGCCATTTCCGTGACGTGAGGGCCGCCCATTACGACCTTTACCCCGACGGCGCGCACCGCGTCCGCCATGCGATAGGCCTTAGCGATCATCCTGGTCATTGCACCGATGCCGACAAGTCCCACATTTTGTTCAAGCACGTATCGTGCGATAGCTTCTTCATCCATGGGCTGGGCGTTGCCGTCAATCAACACCACTTCGTGGCCAGGCGGAGTCAGTGCTTGCAGCAGGAACATCCAAAGATGCGGCATGAAGTTGCGCGTCACGCCGTTGTCAGGGTTGTACAGTAAGATTTTCATTTAAGGGGACATTTTTAATTATGCAGTATGAGCCACCAAGGAACGCATAACTGTTTAAGATTGTACACCGAAATGCGTATGAGTCATCGTCTCCAAGGTCCTGGTAAACCGGGTAATCGGAAAAGTAGCTCACAGTACCGCGCGCGATCTTGGGTGTGGGTTTCTACTGTGGTGGCGGCCCGCTGAAGAGCGGCGCCGGGGAATATTTTGGGAACACCAGCCCAGACCCTGACAGGTTAATATAGGAATCCTAAACGCTTGATTTCGGACCCTGCGGTCGCATCCAAGACTGTCGCATTCAAGTTGGTGAGTGAAACTGCATGGCTGCCCCTGCCATTGCCCGCGATGACGTTGCAAGCCGTGCCCGCCGCCGGACTGCAATACGTCTTCTACCATACGTGCTGCTGCTTTACGTGATTGCTTACCTTGATCGAAACAATCTTGCCACTGCAGCCCTGCAAATGCCGCACGATCTTGGCTTCGACGATCGCGTGATTGGATTCGGGGCAGGCATCTTCGCCCTCGGCTACGTCATTTTGGAAATTCCCGGTACCCTCATCATTGAACGTTGGAGCGCCCGGCGGTGGATCACACGCATCATGATCTCCTGGGGGCTCGTTACCATGGGGATGGCTTTTGTCCGAACACCGCACCAGTTCTATACCATGCGATTTTTGCTGGGATTGGCGGAGGCAGGATTTTTCCCCGGCATCATCGTGTATCTTACCCACTGGTTCATCTATGAAGATCGCGCCAAGGCAGTGGCCGGTTTCATGGCCGCCATTCCGTTGGCGTTCGCGATCGGTTCGCCAATATCTGGATTGCTGCTGGGCGTCCGTTGGGGCGGCCTGCAAGGCTGGCAGTGGCTGTTCATCATCGAAGGACTGCCCGCGCTGTTCTTCGGGGTCATCACTTGGTTTTACCTGACCGATTGGCCGCATCAGGCGAAGTGGCTGCTCGCGGGGGAGCGGGAATGGGTGGTCAATCAACTGGAGAGCGAGAAACGAGCGAAAAAAGCGGGCCACGCCTATACCGTGTTGGAGGCGCTTCGGCATCGCGACGTTCTGATCCTGACCGCGTTGCACTTCCTGCAGAATGGCTCAGCGTACGCTTTAGCATTTTGGCTGCCCACCATGCTCAAGCGCTTGTCGGGCCTTAGCGACTTCAAGGTGACTCTCCTGGTGGCCTTGCCTAACCTGCTCGGTTTCGTGGCCATGCAGGTGAACGGTTGGCATTCCGACCGCACTGCCGAACGACGCTGGCACACTGCGATTCCGCTGTGGGTGGCGGCGGCGGCATTACTAATGCTAAGCGCGACAGAATGGGGGACTATAGGATCTCTGTTCCTATTCGCGATTGCCGCCGCCAGCCTGCTCGCCTTTTTGCCCAGCTTCTGGGCCATGCCGTCCGCATTCCTTTCTGATACCGCTGCAGCAATGGCTACCGGCACAATCAACTGTGTAGCTGCCGGAATGGGCGGCTTTCTCGGCCCGGCTATGGTCGGCTATCAGGCGGCAAGGACCCACTCATTTAGGTCCGGCTTTGCGGTCCTGGTGGTCGCCCTGGTGATTGCAGGGGTGTTACCCCTCATGGTAGGCGTTCGTGGCCACATCGTATCCTCGGCGGAACATTGATCGCATGGGTGTATCACTTTTCCCCGCTCTATAAGCTACCCCGTCAAGAAACGTCAGTGGGTGATAGTGGTGTCATTTGAAAGGAGAGTTGGTTTATGAAGCATCAGTTTGGGGTTCCGAAGCTTCCGGTAATTTCTTCTTTTACTTCTATAGCTCTAATTATCGGAGCATTCTTTTCAGGAACACCCGCAGCCGAGCCAGAAACTCGGCGGAACTCTGAAACGGCCACTTGTCGAATTTCGGGAATTGCAGGAGCATCGGCCCGAGCTTCTCGCCCAGCAGGCTCATCCTCTCAAGGAACTCATCAAACTCCTCTTCGCAGCCTGCGAGCACCTTCTCGTGCGTGATCACCCGCGGAACTTTCACCGCGAAGATAAAATCCGCGGGCGTCTTCTCCTTCCAGCCGGTAACCGTCGCAGCGCTGGGCGTTCCGTAGAACGTGCTGTCAATCTCCACCGCCGAAGAAGCCCTCTGTCAGCCAATAGGCGGGAGGTCCTCCAGCAAGTATCTTCAACGCGTGTCGACAATTCTTCCGTGGGCACCGGAAATTGTCCAGCTTTGCCTCTGCGTCAAAAGATTCAATGAACATCGCGTCCTTGTGCGCACCGCATATCGCCTGCGTGTGGCTCCTTACGATCCGCAGGCTCGAAGAACCCGTGCCAACCCAGTGGTCCTCGTTTCGTGCAATCGTGAAGTAGCCAAAGCCCGGCGAATAGTTCTGCGGGCATCCATCCACAGGGCATTCGCTGTGGTGAATGTCAACGTCTGTCGATGTCTGAAGCGCGGCATCCTTCACTAAACTGGGACTGATCAGCATCACCTTGTAATGCGTCGGGCATAGCGGCCTCAAGTAGTTAAGTTCTTGGTCGGCCATAGCCCGTGAATCTTATAATTCCAACTCTAAGAGTGTAAACAACGTGACGGCCGGTGGCGGTCGTGCATGTTAGGCCGTGGGTGCTCCATACGCCGGTTTTGCGTGGGCGGGATCGCCCCGCCCGTACCATCGCTTCGGGGGATTGCGCTTGAGCATAGAAGAACCCCGCTGGGCGCCGCATCCCTGCGGTTTTCAGGGTGCGGATGTTAACGTTTCTTTCCCACCCTTTGCCAGAACCAAAACCGCAAAGGGTAGGCCACGTCGAGCGGTGCCTTTTATCACCCACTGATGACGTATGACAGTGGTATCCTCGCTTCGTGCCGCATCCTCAAGAAACCACTTCCGGAGAATTGCCTGCGCCACCCGCCTTGCCCAGAAAGGTCTACTAGCGTGAATTTGGGCAAGGGGATGGCGACTTGATTTTTGGACACCGAGGCACCGACCACCGCGGAGCCGGTTTATCCCTCCTTACTATTTGCCCTGGTTGATAAGGAGATTCAATTGGGACAGTTGGTGGTCCCAGGGCCGATCAGTGTTTTGGCACTAAGAGTCACGGGAAATTGACCGAAACACGCTACGTCCAGGCCGCCCAAATTACCCGTGATCGTGTTCGGACCGTTCGAGAAATTTCCAAAAGCTTGATCCTGCACCAGCACGCCAGCTCCCGCATTTCCGGTGATAGTACTTCCTGCACCAAAGTTTTCAAATGTCCCCTCGGAGGAACTTTCGAGGCTCACCCCATTCGGATTCCCTTGGATGGTGGAGTCGATCAGCCGAAGCGTCGAATGGTCGCCGACGCGAATTCCCCCTGCTCCGCCGTTGGAGGTGATCACGGAGAACTGCACGTTCAGGTTGGTTCCGTAGAAGGCGGCCACTCCTGCAAAGCTGTTGTTTCTAACGGTTTCCTCCGCCAGAGTGACGTTTGCTGCGTTCACGGCCGTCACGCCGCGCCCGCCGTTGTTCTGAATTGTGTCGCCCTGCAGGATGGCATGTGACCGATTAACAAAGACTCCCGCGTCCAGTGAGTTCTGGATAGTGTTCCCCGCCAGGAGGCACGTACTGTAAATGCCGCAGAAAAAACCGCCCGCTCCGCCATTGATGGTAAAGCCTTCGAAATCGAGCGTGAGCGTATTCACTACGGTCACCACGAAATCGTTGCCCCCAGAGGCGTCGTTAATTGTAGCTCCGGGCGCGCCAAGAAGCGTCAGCCGATTAATGCCGGTGATGTGCAGGTTATCGGTGCAGGTGCCAGAAACAAGAATCGTGCTCGGCTTGTCCGGATCAAGACCAGCAAGGAAATTGCTCAGGGTCAGGTGCTGAGCGTTGTTGCAATTGAATTGGATTGCATTCGGCTGCGGGATATTCCGTCGGACCGGTGGCAGCTGTCTCTCCCCTATGCGGTTAAGCTTGTTGCTTTCCTGAACCGTACTCCAACCGGGGATCGCGCAGAGCCACACGCTCATGATGGTAGCCAGAAGTCTGCAAATCGCCTTGGACATGTCGCCTCCTCATTTTTCAAAGATCGCTAAGATTCGAGCGAGTCAACCGCGCGCCCGCAGGCCCAATCTAGGCATCTGTGTCCACGGCTTGCAAGCGCCAATGAGCGACAGTCACCCACCCCGCGGATGATGTCGCGCTTTGTCGCTTCGCGCCTAGCGTTAGATAGTGGCTGTCGCGAGACAAGCGTTTCACTGCCCAAAAACCCCGGTGTGGCCGCGTCTGTAAGTCCTTGCGCTGTCGCAGCTGATTTAGCGCCGTTCTGATTGCCCACAATCAGATGTTTCTGGAATGGCAGCAAAATCAGCGGATGGGTTCGATGAGTTTGGCGGTCTGACGTTGAGGCCGTGAGGCGGGTGGCAGGCCCTTAACACCAAAAAGGGGTGCCGCATCCCTGCGGTTTTCAGGGTGCGGATGTTGACGTTTCTTTCCCACCCTCTGCCAAAACCAAAACCGCAAAGGGTAGGCCACCCTCGGGGAATCAAGTGCGTGTCACCCGAACGGACCCCAGGTTGTTAGGGGCGTCTTAAATCGCGCTTGCTTTGAGTTGACACTGCATCAAACCAGGAGTAGCCTTCGCCTAATTCCCGGGTCATCGCCCCGCTTCCGCAAATCGTCCATTTACATAAAAGCACGGCACCCGATCCGAGAGAAAGGTCTGGACTCCTAATGTTTTAGGTGAAAGAGATGGTCCCGTGAATCGGGCCACAAAGTGAGCTTGGCTCTATTTACTATTTGGGCGGGAATTGGGTATGAATCGAGTTCAGGGGACTCCAAGAAGCGGGAATCACAAGCCTGTGAAGAAGTAAGGGACATGAAAGGACGACTGAGAAAGTTCGTAGCGGCACCCCTCGTGCTTGTGTTGGCTCTGGGAACCGTGTACGTGACGCCGAATGTATTGACTCCCGCATATGCAAGCAAGGCAGTGTTGTTTCGTTGGTGGCTCGAACAGATTGTACATCGACAGCGGATCGCCGCGGGTAGTGCTGGGCTCACGTTTACGATCATCGACGCTCCAGGCGCTGGCACGGCTGCGCTTCAGGGAACCCTGCCCGTCAGCATCAACGCAACGGGGGTTATCGCGGGAGCCTACATCGTCGCAGGCCCTGTGGCTCATGGCTTCGTACGTGCTCCCAATGGCACGATAACCACCTTCGACGCTCCGGACGCAGGCACGAGCAAGAATCAGGGAACTTTCTCCGTCAGCATCAACGCGGCGGGGGCCATCGCGGGAGACTACTTTGACAAAAACAATGTCTATCACGGCTTCGTGCGCGCTGTAGGTGGCTCGATAACCGAGTTCGACGTTCCGGGCGCTGGAACGCTCCAGTTCGATCGGGGAACCAGCCCCACGAGCATCGACACGGCGGGGGATATCACGGGATTCTATAAGACGGACACGAGCACGGTGCGTCACGGCTTCGTGCGTGCTGCCAATGGGGCGATAACCTCCTTCGATGTTCCGGGTGCCGGCACGGCCTTCCAGCAGGGAACCCTCCCCTTGAGCATCAACACGGTAGGAAATATAACAGGAGTCTACGTGGACACGAACGGAGTGTCTCACGGCTTCGTGCGCGCCGTTAGTGGCACGATTACAGCACCCATCGATGCTCCGGGTGCAGCAACGAGCGGCTGCGCGCTGAAATTTGATGTTTCGGTGGTGGGAACCATTCCTATCGGCATTGACACGGCGGGAGATATCACCGGAATCTATACGGACACGAGTTGCGTGCGTCACGGTTTCGTGCGTACCGCCAATGGCACCTTCACTTCCTTTGATGTTCCGGGCGCATTCACCCCTTCTGTTTCTACGTGCTCTACAACGAAAGGGTCGCCGCAGTGCGCGCTTGGTGGAACCAACCCCGTTCGCATAAGCACCGCGGGGGATACCGCAGGAGTCTACGAGGATGCCAGCGGAGTCTTTCACGGCTTCGTGCGTGCTGCCAGTGGCACGATAACCGCGCCCATTGACCCTCCAGGCGCAAGCATGCTAGGCACGGGCGTCTTCAGCATCAATGATTTGGGGGTCATCGCGGGATTCTACTCTGACGCAAACCTAGTGTTTCACGGCTTTCTGAGCGGCGTGAGCGGCGTGGCGCCAAAGAAGCGACGGGGGCAGATAACCAGCGAGTGAGGTGTCGCTGGGAGAGCTTGAGGGAATGCTGCACGCCGAGGCGGGTTAGGAACTTTTGGACTGTCTGCTTTTTGCTCCCACGCGAAACCGGGAAGGGGCGGCATGTGGAAACTGACGTTATCGAAGGTCACCGTGGTTTGTGTGTTTTGTCTGCCGGCGGCAATTCCCTCGTCTGCGCAAACCTTCACGACTCTTGTGACTTTCAACGGCGCCAATGGAGAAGACCCAAGGGGTTCTCTTGTTCAGGGCACTGATGGGAACTTCTATGGGACAACGTTTTTTGGCGGTGCTAATAACGTGTCTGCCTGCGCCGGTTTTGGTTTTGGCGGGTGCGGAACGGTTTTCAAAATCACAGCAGGTGGCTCGCTGACGACGCTTTACAGCTTTTGCGCCCAAACGAACTGCACTGACGGCCGCAATCCCGCCGGAGGGCTCGTTCAGGGTTCCGACGGGAGCTTTTATGGCATAGCGAATGGGGGCGGGGCCAACAACGATGGTACCGTGTTCAAAATCACCCCCCAGGGTATGCTGACTACGCTCCACGACTTCAACGCGAGAATCGACGGTGCCGGTCCTCTTGGCGGACTGGTTCTAGCCTCAGATGGAAACCTATACGGCACGACACAATTCTGGGGCACCCATGGCGTCCTGGGTCTGGGTGGCACGGTGTTCCGAATCACCCAGGCGGGCACGCTGACCACGCTGTACAGCTTTTGCGCCCAAACCAACTGCACTGACGGTGCAAACCCTCAGGCAGCATTAATTCAAGCCATCGACGGAAACCTTTACGGAACAACCTCCCAGGGCGGCGCCAGCACCAACTGCACTAGTGGCTGCGGCACAGTTTTCACAATCACCTCATCGGGAGTGCTGGTCACCCTCCACAGTTTCAGCGGTGCTGACGGGTCCCTGCTTTCGGCTGGCTTGGTGCAAATTGCTGACGGGAGCCTCTACGGAACAACCGAGAATGGCGGGCCCGCGAACTGGGGCACCGTGTTCAAAATCACCACAAGCGGCACGTTTTCGACGCTTCACAGCTTCTGCGCCCCAATGGCCTGCACGGACGGTTCCGGCCCCCGAACCGGGCTCGTTCAAGGCACCGACGGGAACCTTTACGGGGCAGCGTCATTTGGCGGAGCAAGCAGCAAGTGTACCGCTGGCTGTGGCACTCTCTTCAAAATTTCAGCGTCGGGGACGCTGACTGCGCTGCACAGCTTCAGCGGCGCTGACGGCCAAGACCCTTTGGGGATGGTTCAGGGTACCGATGGGAGCTTCTACGGGATAACCGGCGCCGTACGCGGCACTCTCGGCAACAGCGATGGCACCGTCTTTAACTTATCCGTGAGCCTGGGCCCCTTCGTGATGACATCACCCACCTCCGGCCAAGTGGGGGCGGCCGTCATCATCCTGGGGAATAATCTGACGGGCACGACTGGCGTCAGCTTTAACGGCACGGCGGCGACGTTCACGGTTGTATCCAACTCCGAGATCCAAACCACCGTGCCCGTCGGCGCGACCACGGGCATTGTCCAGGTGACGGCACCCGCCGGGGTCCTCAACAGCAACGTGCCCTTCCAGGTAACGAAACCTCGCAAGCGCCGGACGCAGTTGACCAGCGAATAAGGATCAATTGTCGTGGTGCCGCAGGTCCAGATGGGGGACAATTCCTACCGCAACGTGGTTTCTTGTTGTATGGAATGCAATACGCAGAAGGGGAAGCGGCGGGCGGAGGATTTTCTTCGCGGGCTGTACCGCGAGGGGCGCTTGAGCGCAGCCGAACTCAGCGGGCGCCTGCGTGCGCTGGCGGAGCTCGGTTCAGGAAAGCTTCGGCCGCGGCTTCCGGGTCGCGACGAGGGGCTTGGTGGCGATGGCGTTTATCGAGCGGCTGCAAAAGGAAGAAAAGTGCCGGGGCGCTTCGCTGAGGGGCCAAGGCACCCCGGCTTATCCTGCCCGCCTCCGCAGTGAGCGAGCAAGAAACTCATGAAAAAATCCGCCTGCCCGTTGAGCGGGCAAGAATTTCGTCTACAATAATTCTCGCCGCGGCGCGCCGGCAAGAATCGCGCGAACAACTTCTCTCGCCGCAATGGGCGAGCAAAAAACTCACCGAGAAATTCTTCCTGAAGTGAAGACAGGAAGCTTGTCAAAATCTCGGCGCCGCAGGGAAATACCCGCCCTGGAAGTTCAGCCTGCGGATTTTCTGCCGCCGCAAAATTTAGGGCGGGCTTGCGACAGGAAGTGGGGGGACTTCGCTTCCCGAAGTTCTTTACTTTACTTTTCTTCGTCGCCGCGAAGGAACTCGTAGCGCTCAATCGCGGCAACCACGCCGACCGCGCCTTCATCGCGCGGCTCGGTGCGTTGCACTCGCCCAAGGCAACGGACACGGACCGGTCCAGCCAGGGTGATCTCATTGGGCAGGGTCAAAAGAATCTCGACAGGCGAGCCTTCCTTTACGTCTTTGGAAAGGAAGAAGTAGACTCCGCGGGAACTGACGTCCCGGGACTCGGTGCTCGTCTCGCCGACCGCAGCTCCCGTGGTCCAACGAACGGTAAGCGGCAGCCGCATGGAAAAGCGCTGGGTAGTGCGGCGTTCGGAGCCGGTCAAGGCAGTCCTCCTGATCGAAGAGAGAGTGTATCTGGGAGGGGACCAGAGAACAATAGAACTCCGGGTACAAAAACGATTCAATCGTGGGAAGTACCGATGTACTAGGCCGGTTTCGATTCGTGGGACTTTCGGATGCGAGCCGATGAGTAGTGAGGGAGGCGAGTGACACCCGCCAGAATTAGGGAGGACACATCACGCAGCAGTTTGCAAAGGTTTGAAAACAAAGGGGTTGCAATGGGACAGTTTGCCAAGTGCATGAAAACAAAGGAACCTGAAATGAGGTTATCACTTTATGAGAATGTCGCTGGATGGGGCGGACTGATTCTGGGGAGATAGAGGGACCGCCGAGATTGTTCCTATTAGCGAGATTACTGGTCTTTACTTCGGCTGAGACTGCGTAGGCTTCCCTTCGAACAGCGCCTCTTGGTGGTCCAAATACACGGCCGTGAACTTTTTATCGTCGTCTATCTCCAGTGCGGATGGTTTTCCACCGTGGTAGTAGCTGGAGAGCATGCCGGTATCAATGAGTATGATTTTTCCGCCAAAGCGAGAGCGGATGGTGGCCGTTTTTTGAACGGTGTGGCCCACGACGATGTTTGTGGCGTTGTAAGCTGCCAGGATTTTTGCCGCCTTCGCGGCACCGTCTTCTTCGCTCCATTGGTCATAACCGCGAAACCAAACCGGACCATCCTCGCGTACGCAAAGCCAGCTGCCAAGCGCAAGAAATTTTTCGATCCTGGCCTGGCGTGTTTCGTTCGA
The DNA here is from genome assembly GCA_035704085.1 of Candidatus Acidiferrum sp. GTDB lineage: Bacteria > Acidobacteriota > Terriglobia > Acidiferrales > UBA7541 > Acidiferrum. Next base: position 11,387 of record DASSXG010000062.1, read on the forward strand.
CGCTGCACGTTGTTTGCGTTCCGCAATCAGTTCTGCTTGTGCAACTGCAATCGCCTCTTGGAGTGTGAAGAACGGCAAAAGGACGTTTTCGTCCGCCAGATACTGGCGGGCCTCATCGTATTGGTGAATTTCGCCGCGAATGCGCTCGTTGATCTGATCGAGTCCCACGGAAGTCAGATCCGGGTTGATTCCACCGTGGAGGAAGATGACGCTCCCAATCCTGACCAGTGCGGAGCGTTGCCGAAGCCATCTTCCGTAAATTCCGTTAGGACTAAAGGCCTCGCGATGCTCGATGAATCCCTGCGGGTGCCTCGTCATCCACTCTGCTTCGGTTTCCGGTAGCACGGGCTGGTTTAGTTCCGCCAAGAGCTGCGAATGATCCTTACGCCAAGCCATATATTTTTGAAAAGCATTTCCTTGGCGCTTTTCGGACTCGCTATCCACAAAACTTGCATAATTCCCTGGAGTGACGTACCGAAGGTCACCCATGAGATTCATCACCTCGTGGTTGCCCAACAGGCTTACGACCTGGCCGCCAGCTTTCGCCGCCTGCTCATCCAGCGACATCATCAAATCCAAAACTTCGCGCGGCTTTGGTCCGCGGTCTATGAGATCTCCAAGCTGAACGAAGGTAGCTTTGCCGCCCGTCCAGTGGCGCTGCTCGTCGATGAGCGCCACTCGTTGCAAAATCGAGCAGAAGTCGTCGAAGTCTCCGTGGACATCCCCGATGGCCACCAGTACTGGGTTAGGGTTCGGCGGTGGAGTTGCTCGCGCGGGCAGGAGCAGGCTAGCAAGGAGAAGCAGCACCGCAGTCAGGAAACGTGTATTTTGAAAAACACGAAATGTGAGGCGAAGCAATCTCACCTTCCTATGCGGAACTATCGCTGAGTTAAATTCTCTATTCTTTGTCAAAGGCCAAATGAGTGCCACGCGCATTGGCGCATCTTAGGCATCTCCCGACAGGTAAGTCAACCAAGTCGGGTGCGTCTCCAGAGTGCCACTAATCCCAAACGCTGACGCGCTCCCCCGCAGGTATTTCGATAAACGACTGTCCTGCCAGCCAATTTCGGAGCTATACTCCCCCTCATAAGATTCTCTGATCTCCTCCTAATCTGACTCCTGTGAGGCGAAATTCCATGCTTCGTCGTCGACTGGCGCGGGCCTTACTCCTTGGCGGACTTGCTTGGATCCTGACGGCCGGTATTGCGGCTGCCCAGCTATTCAGTGCGGCGCCCTCCGGCGATAAGTTTGGCGGGGGCCTCACCAGTTTGAGCGCGCTCCAAACAGCGAAGCTGGACTCCATTATTTTCCAATTCAATACCTCGCAGGCTTCGCCCTTAGAGAGTTCCGGCGGTTCGGTATCAAAGCTGGACCTCAAAGCACCCGGGAACGCGCGGAAAGAATACGAAAAGGGCAATATGCAACTGTTCCGCAAGGACTTGCAAGGGGCCATCGATCATCTGGCGCACGCAATCTCCATTTATCCCAGTTTCGTTGCAGCGCATAACGCGCTGGGAATCGCGTATCTTAATTTCAGCCAGTTCCAGCAGGCGCGTGACGAATTTGCGCGCGCGATCGCGCTCGACGAGCACCTGCCCAATTCATACCTGAATCTTGGGTGCGTCCAGTTGCAGCTTGAACAGTACTCGGAGGCGATAGAGTCCCTAAAGAAAGCCTCTTCGATTGCGCCACTTGATCTTCAGGTGCTCTCGGCGTTGACTTACGCCGAATTTAAGAATCGTGACTATCCTGCCGTGATCGCGACCGCGCATCGCGTGTATGACCGTAAACCTCAAGATCCTACCCTGGTGCATCTCCTTGCGGCCAGGGCGTGGGAGGCGCAACACAATCTCAACGAAGCGCAAGCTGAGATGGAAGCTTTGCTGAGCAAAGACCCGAAGTCGGCCTTGTCCGGCCAGTTTGGACAAATTCTCGATCAGCTCAAGGCAGAACAACTCAGCCGGGCGAAGGTCAAGCGGCATCCGGCTGATCCGTCCCATTCCGTGTCCAGTGCCCCGCCTCCCCCAAGTGCGGTGGAGCAGGTCGGCAAAACATCGCAGGACATGACGGAACACAATCAGATTTCCGCGGCAAATACGGAAACGGCGGCGACCTGCATCGGTTGTCTTCCCACCACCTCCCCCGATCCTGCCGGGGCATCGGATCCCAGCTCGGATTCTGAACAACCCGACGAGAATGTTGCTCACCAAGTCATCCGGATCCAAGTCCAAGAGGTAGCGTTGTTGTTTGGCGCAACCGATCACGGACAATCCGTGACCAACCTCAGCCTTTCAGACATCGAAATTCGCGACGATCACCAGCCTCCGGAGTCCATCCTCGGATTCCACAATGTGACTCAGCTGCCCTTGCGTATCGGACTCCTCGTCGATACGAGCAATTCCATAATCGAGCGATTCTCGTTCGAGCAGGGCGCTGCCAGCAAGTTTTTGGAGATGGTGGTCACAGATAAGAACGACCTTTCGTTTGTGGTTGGCTTCAATTGGTCCGTGCTTCTTGCGCAGGACTTCACGTCAGACCAAACGCGTGCCGCTCACGGCGTTGAACAACTTGCACCCGGGGGTGGAACCGCTCTGTGGGACGCGGTTGCCTTTGGTGCGGAAAAACTGGCCTCGCGTCCCGAATCACAGCCTGTTGCCCGGGTTCTCGTGGTGATCACCGATGGCGAGGAAAACTCGAGCAGTGTTTCACTCCAACAAGCCATATGGGCAGCCCAGCGGGGCCAGGTCGCGATTTATACCGTGAGCACCAGGGAAGGCTTCAAAGATGAGCCCAACAAATTGATTGGAAATCCCGCGTTGAAAACTTTGTCCGAAGAGACAGGCGGAGCCCTATTTACACCTGGCTCGCTCGGGGGCCTCAATCGAAGTCTGGCCGACCTTCAGCAAGTACTCCGTGGCCGCTATTTGGTCTACTACAGGCCCTCTTCCTCCACACCCGACGGACGATACCATGCCGTAGACATCAAGGCAGAAAAAGACGGCCACAAGCTGAAAGTCTACGCCCGCAAAGGCTACTATGCTTCCGCGCTGATTGACGCCGGAATCTAGCCCAGGCAACCCATAAGCTGAAATCATTTGGGATTGTTCCAGCTAGCTCGCACCGGACCTCCCCTCCCTCGGGGGAGTTGGCAGTTCCCAATCGTTGCCACTTAGCACCCAATTCCTAATCTCGAAAAACTGCCGGAGACAATAACGTTGGTTATCAAACGAATCAGCGCCGAGACGGAACCTTTCATTACCGAAGGGAATTTGTGACATCAGCCGCCATGCGGGTATTTCGATTTCTGAGAAGCCGCGAGGTAAGGATCTGCGAAGTTTTTTGAATCTAAATGACGGGCGGGCAATTAGGATTGATCGATCAGGCGGTGGTGGATCGCATACAACGCGAGTTCGAGGCGGTCGGAGACGCCGAGCTTGTCGAAGATGTTGTGCAAGTGGTTTTTCACTGTTTGCTCGGAGATGAAAAGTTTTTCGCCGATTTCTTTGTTGCGAAAGCCCTGGGCGACGAGCTGGACGATTTCTTTTTCGCGGTCGCTAAGCAAAGGCTTTTCGCGGCGCGGGCCGGCTTCGCTGGATTTCGAAAACGCTTTCATGACCTCGGCGGTCATGCGATTGTCGAGCCAGATTTCTCCGGCGTGCACGCGATGAATACTCTTCACGAGCAAATCGGTGGCGGATTGCTTCAGTACCACGCCGCGCGCGCCCAGGCGCATGGCGCGTACCACGTCGCGATCGTCTTCGGCTGCGGTGAGCACGACTACGCGCGTTGGCAGCGTATCGAAATTCACTTCTTCGAGGACGGCGAGGCCGTCTTTATCCGGCATGCGCAAATCGAGCAGAAGAATATCGGGCTTGAGCTTGGCGAGCAGCTTGATGCATTCCGCGCCGTTCTGGGCTTCGCCAACGATGGTGATGTCCTCGTCGGAATCGAGGAGTTTCCTCAGGCCATCGCGAAAGATCGCGTGGTCATCGGCTAGTAGTACCCGTATCTGCTGTTTCGTTTTGGCCATATTTCTGTCAGGGTTTGCAAGTACAAACCCTGAAACCCGTCAACCGAGCGGTACTTCTAACGTCAGGCGCGCACCATGACCCGGGTTCGACTCGACAGTCAAAACCCCGCCGACCGTTCGCGTGCGCTCCTTGATGGAAATAGGACCCAGCCGCAGACGGTCCAATTCATCGCCGGTAAACCTGCCTGCGAAACTAAACCCCTCGCCGTTGTCGTCTACTACAAGTACTAGACGGCTGTCATCCTGGGACAGTTTTACCACGACATGGGAAGCCTTGGCATGCTTTTTTATGTTGTTGAGTGCTTCACGGTAAATCTGGAAAACCTCGCGGCAGACGCGGTCCGGAGCGTGCAACTGTGTGGAATCGATCAATAAATCCAGGGCAATCGTAGATTCGTTGCGATAGCGCTCGGCGAAGCCCCGCATCAGATCCACCAAGTCGGCGCTCTGGACACGGAGGGGCCGGAGGTCGGTGACGATCTGGCGTAGTTCGGCACCCTCGTTCCTGACGGTCTGCTGGAGGCTGGCGAGGCCGGAAATAGCTTGGTCCGGGGCAGCCGGGACGCGGCGGCGAAGCACGTCGAGCTGAATCTCAATGCTGAGAAGGGTCTGGAGGATGCCGTCGTGGAGGTCGCGGGCGATGCGACTACGTTCGGCTTCGATGGCGCGTGCTCGTAAGTGCCTCAAAAGAAAGATGTTCTCCAGCGCGGGGCCAGCATGATTCGCGATATTTTCAAGCCAGGCTAAGTCCTCTTTTTGGAAAGGCTTACGGCCATTGATCAACAGGATTCGCCCCGAAGATTGGCCTCCCTGCTCGAAAGCTACGGTCATAAGAGAACGGACTTTTAACTCCTGCTGGGCGGGGCCAGGAAGGCGGGGGAGACTCTTGATAGGGCGACCGTCGCGACGATCCCAACCGAAGCCTGAGCCCGGCCCGGAAAGGGAGTTCCAGCAGAGGGTGGCGTCCATGTCGTCGAGCAGAAAGCCGTCGGTACGGGAAAGAGGCATGCTCTCTGGTACGATGCGGTCGTTGTCTCCATGCTTGAGCCGCCAGAGGAAGATGCGCTCGAGATCCGTGTCCCGGTAAAGCAAAATGGCCTGTTCCACAGCAAAAGTTCTGGCGAGTTCGTCCAGGAACATGCGGAGCGATTCGGCCAGGCCTTGATCCACCTGCATGGTGGAACTGATGCGTGAGAAAAATTCGATTTGCGCGGCGTAGCGGCGGTTGCGGTCCCCGAGAAAGGCCAGCCCCGCGCCACCTGCGAAAGTGCCCACGGTGATGCCTAACCAGGAAACGACGTGCATCCAGCTCATTTCGCCCTTGCTGGCGGTGAGAAGAACGACAATCAGAGACAGTGCTCCGGCAAGCGGAAGCGTCAATTCGAGACCCCAGCGGATGCCCGCGGCATAACAAATGAACATGTACAGGAACCAGGAGGGCACAGTGAACGGACTGATGTACATGAAGAAGCCGAATGCCAGGAGATCGCAAAGCAAAGGCAAGTGCCAGCCGCGCTTTCTGAGCAAGCGCTCGACTTGCGTGACTAGCGCGGCCACAATCAAGTAAGCAGTGAGAAAAGAAACCGAGCGTCGTGCGCCGGGGGAAGACGGTTGCTCGAGCAATGCCAGCAGCGCCAACAAAACAAAAACCGGGCGGGCATGAACGATCTGCCGCTCGAAGTGGTGCCGATCGGTTTGATGAGAACTCATGCGCGGAATCGCGTGTCCTATCATTCTAGTCTAACAATTCAGGAGGAAGGCAAAGGCACGGTTCGTGGCGCGGAGTGTTCCAGGCCGCAACCTCTGCGGGCACTTTTCGAGGGGCAGGAATTAGCGTAAACTTGGAAAGTTCCGCGGATGGTGGGAGTAGCTCAGCTGGTAGAGCGTCGGTCTGTGGCACCGAATGTCGCGGGTTCGATCCCCGTCTCCCACCCCAACTTCCTTCATCGCGTTCTGCTTATCATGAAAGCATGATGACTTGCATCGAGTGCCGCGGAATTCTCTTCGATCTGGATGGCGTGCTGGTGGATTCGACGCCGGCGGTGACGCGCGTGTGGGCGCGCTGGGCGCGCGAACACGGCTTCGAGCCTGACGAAGTCGTACGTCGGGCGCATGGGCGGCCGAGTATCTCCACGATTCGAGAGCTGCTCCCGAATGGCGACCATGCCGTGGAAGACCGCGAGATCGAGCGCCGCGAAATCGCCGATGTGGATGGAGTCATCCCGCTTCCCGGCGCCGTGGAGTTGCTGGGCGCGCTGCCGCTCGAACGATGGACGATTGTGACTTCCTGCACTCGGCCGTTGGCGGGAGTACGCATCGCGGCTGCAGGCCTGCCTATGCCCAAGCATCTGGTCACTTCGACCGACGTGCGGCGGGGCAAACCGGATCCGGAGCCCTATCTTGCCGGAGCGCGCATTCTCGGCGTGAACCCATCCGACTGCGTGGTGATCGAAGATGCTCCGGCCGGTATCCGCGCGGGCAAAGCCGCGGGCGCGCGCGTGCTGGCGCTGCGCACCACGGTAACGGACCCGGAGCTGCTTGGAGCCGGCGCTGACTGGATTTTGGATACCTGTGCTGACTTGTCCGTAATGTCCGCACCAGGCAGCGAAAACTCTCTGCTCCTGCGCCGTAAAACAAATTAGTCCGGGGCTTCCGACTTTATGGCGTTAACTGTCCTTCCGTACAGTAATTCTCACGCAACCCCCTGAGAAGACGGTGCAAATTGCGCTAATCGTTTCACGTAAAGTCTAGGAGTCACACACGATCGTGCTTTGACTCCACGCGGCGCGCCCTCCGCTGACGGGGCTTCGCAAGGAACAGCAAAATCCATGGGAATAACGACGGAAACTCTGCAGCCACCGGCACAACGTACTCCGACGCAGGCTCCTGCTTCACCACCGGCCGTGCAAAGAAACATCCATACGGCGCAACTGGTCACCGCCATGCTTAAGGCCAGTACGCACGTCAGCGATTTGATTTTTTCTCCGGGCCGCGCCCCGCAAATCGAAGTGAGCGGCCAATTGGTGGAACTGAAATACAAAGGCCTCGAGTGTCTCAGCTCGCAAGACACGCAGTCCATCGCCAACGACATTATGGGGAAAAATGAAACCCCCCTTCGCAAACTCGAGCAGGAAGGCTCTGCCGACCTCTCCTACGGGCTTACGGGCGTGGGACGCTTTCGTGTGAACATTTTCAAGCAGCGCGGAAGCTGCGCCATCGTGATGCGCGTCATTCCCGATAAAATTCCGGGCTTCGAGGAACTGTCTTTGCCCGCGACTTTGGCTGAGATTGTGGATCTGAGAAACGGAATCGTGCTCGTGACCGGCCCAACGGGTTCCGGCAAATCGTCCACGCTGGCAGCGATCATTGACAGGATGAACGAGCAGAAGGCCTACCACATCCTGACCATCGAAGATCCCATCGAGTTCCTGCACCGCCACAAAAAAGCGACCATCCATCAGCGCGAGCTGCATTCGGACACACCAAATTTCGCACTGGCTTTGCGCGCGGCGTTGCGCCAGGCCCCCAAAGTGATTCTAGTCGGAGAAATGCGCGATCGGGAGACCATCGAAGTCGCGCTGGAGGCCTGTGAAACGGGTCACCTGGTCCTTTCCACGTTGCACACCGTTGACGCCGCCAAGACCATCGAGCGCATTGTGGGCGTTTTTCCCCTCGCGGATCAGCAAGCCATTCGAACGCGTCTCTCGAAAGCTTTTCGATTTATCGTCTCCCAACGCCTGCTTCCCAAGAAGAGCGGAAAGGGACGAATCGCCGCGGTCGAAATCTTGAAATCCACGATGCGCACGCGTGAGTACGTGGAAAAAGGCGAAAGCGAAGGCAAGTCTCTCCTGGACGCCATGCGCGATGGCACCACCGAAGGCATGCAGCACTTCGATGGAGAAATCGAAAAGCTGATTCGCGACGGCATCGTTGATTTCGAAACCGGTTTGACCTACTCCACGAATGCGGGAAACTTGCGGTTGGAAATGGCCGATTATTCCGAAGAGCAACGAAACAAGACCGCCGCAAAAGATCCCAGCCAGACAACCGACATCGAAATCGAGCGATAGTTTCCTTCGCCCGTCCCTCCACACAATCGAGACGCAGCATCCGTCTTTCTACTCATCCGCGTACATGCCACAATCTCAAGCTGAACACTCTCGCTTGCGATGAATGAGTCCACCGACATTTTCGCTAAGTCTGCGCTTGACGCGCTCCCAGTTATCCTGCCAGTTACGCTGGTCTTTACCTTGCTTGCTTTTTTCCTGCCCCGCCGGTTGCAAAAGCTGCTTCGCGCCGTAGAGCGCGTCTTTTCGCGTTTCGCCCAACGCGAAACGCTCTCGATCCTAGTTCTCTTTTTCTCCGTTATCGCCATCCGGCTCGCCGTCATACACGAGCTGCCCGTGCCTGTGCCAGGGATCCATGATGAATACAGTTATTTGTTGCTGGCGGACACCCTCGCTCACGGTCGCCTGGCGAATCCGACGCACCCGATGTGGATCAGTTTTGAAACGTTTCACGTGAATTGGTTTCCGACCTATTCGTCCAAGTATCCGCCCGCGCAGGGCGCAGTGCTGGCCTTGGGACAATTGCTGGGGCATCCGTGGATTGGGGTGCTGCTCAGCGACGCCTTGATGTGTGCGGTCATTCTCTGGATGTTGCAGGCGTGGTTGCCGGCGCGCTGGGCGTTCCTCGGCGGCATTTTAGTTGCCCTCAAGTTCGGCGTCGCGAGTTACTGGATGAACAGCTATTGGGGCGGCGCAGTGGCCGCTACCGGAGGCGCGCTGGTGCTTGGCGCCTTGCCCAGGCTCGTTCGGCGAGTGCGGTTGCGCGATTCCCTTCTGCTGGGACTCGGAATCGCCATTCTTGCCAACACTCGGCCTTATGAAGGACTGCTGTTTTGTATTCCCGCGGCGATTTGGTTTTTCTGGTGGCTTGCCGGAAAAACGAAACCAGCTTTGCCCGCGCGCGATCGCTTCAGCAGAGGATTTCTTCCGGCCGCCGCCGTGCTGGCCTTCACTGTCGCTTTCATGGGTTACTACAACTGGCGTTTGACCGGAAACGCGCTTCTCCTTCCGCACGTTCTGAATTCGCGAACCTACCGCTCAACGGGCCTTTTCCTGTGGGACCATCCGAAGGCGCCCCTCGAATACCACAACCAGCAGTTCGAGGATTTTTACAACGGTTGGGAACGCGAGGATTACAACAACTCGTGGCATGACGTCTGGAAAGTTTCCGCCGAAAAATTGACTCGCAGCGGCAGCACCTATTTTTGGTGGGGCGCGGTGGTTCTCTTGCCTGGACTGCTCTTCCCATTATTCGACCGCAAGATGCGCGTGCCGCTTCTGACGTTTTTCCTGGTCACCGCGGGAGTTTTTTCCTTAATCTGGTCCATGCCGCATTATGTTGCGCCGCTCGTCTGCGTAATTTTCCTGCTCCTAGTTCAGGCGATCCGCTACCTGCGCATATTTCGTCCGCGAGGATGTCCAGTAGGCCTAGCGCTATCTTGGGCGGCCGCTGGTCTCCTCGCGGCTGACACCGGCGTTTCCGCGGGAAAGCATCGCTGCGATCCACTAGAGTGGACTTGCCAAGGCGATCCCAGCCGCGCGGCCATCGCCGAAAAGCTTGCTCATACTCCGGGCAAGCACCTGATCATGGTGCGTTACAACGAGGACCACAATATCCACGACGACTGGGTTTTCAACGGTGCGGAAATTGACGCTGCCAAGGTGTTGTGGGCGCGTGAACTCGACGAGGACCAAAATGCCAAGCTCTTCGCCTATTTCAAGGATCGACAGCTCTGGCTCGTCACCCCCGACGACGACAACACGAACTTGATTCGCTACCAGCCGCCGGCACGGTTACCGGATTCAAGGTAAGTTCAGGATTCTAAATGCAGGCGCTTTTGCAAGTCCGTTGGATCACTTCAGGTCGTAATCCCCAATGTAGGTGCCGCGGCTGATGCCCAGCATGCTCAGAAAAAACGAAGCGAAGATAATCTGCAAGCCCAGAAAAAGCCACATAGACCAGAAAAGAACCTGGCGAACTTGGTGTAACTCGCCAAATCCGCTGGCGGCCCATTGCCACGTCACCCACGCGCATCCCGCCAGTCCCGCCAGGAACAACCCGCCGCCCAAGAGCAATCCGAACTCCAGCGTGAACCGCCGCAGGATGCGGCGCAACGAAAACGGCCGCCGGTCAAATCGCTCCGCGTAACTGAAAACTTTTGCGAAGGCGCCAATCGAAAGAATCTGCACGCCGAGCAGCGTGAAAATCACGCCAAAAATCATCGTGTGGATATCCAGCCCGATGTGCGGGGTAATGTAGCGCGGTCCCGGTAACAGCCAGAACACCAGCGCAAGACCCAGCGTGACGAGCGAAGCGCCAGGCAGCAAAAACAACCAGTTCGGTGCATACAGCAGCATGAATCGCAGACTGCGCCAGCCGTCGCGAAAACTGCGAAGATGCGGCGGCCGGCCGCGCTTGTCCGGCCAAAGAACGATGGGAATCTCCGAAATCTTTGCGCCGATCTGGCCGGACTTGATAATCATCTCCAGCGCGAATTCCATTCCCGAGCTGCGCACATCGAGCCGGTTGTAAAGCTCGCGTGTGAACCCGCGCATGCCGCAATAACTGTCGCCAATGCCCACGTGGAAAAACAGATTCAGCAATGCGGTCAATCCGGGGTTTCCGAAATATTGGTGGAGCGGGGGCATGGCGCCAGGCTGGATGCCGCCGCGGAAGCGGTTTCCCATCACCATGTCGCAGCCCCCTCTCAGTTTTTCCACGAATCGCGGCACTTCAGAAAAATCGTAACTGTCGTCCGCATCTCCCATGATGATGTACGGGGCTCGCGCGGCAGCGATGCCCGCGCGCAACGCCGCGCCATAACCGCGCTCCGGAACGTGAATGACACGCGCTCCATGCTCTTCCGCGATTCGAATCGAACCATCCGTTGACCCGTTGTCCGCCACTACCACTTCGCCGGACAGTCCCACTTTGCGAAACGCCTCGACCGCCTTGTCCACGCAGTACGCCAGCGAGTTCGCTTCGTTCAAACACGGAATCACGACCGACACTTCGACGGGTTGCCCGAGTTCTACTCGGGCGGGCTGCGCTCCTTCAGAAATGAGAGCCTCGCTCATACGCGGCATCATGATATCGCGCCTCGCCCTTCTTTTCACCCGCGAGAAACCTGCGAGACACGGCGCACGGTAACACGAGACCCTCTCCAGCAAAGGCAAATCGTATGGAAAGAAAAGACTTGACCCTGGACTACACTCCAGGGTGTAGGTTTTGGACAGGAGCCAAAGCTATGCAGATTGGCGCCGTTGCGAAAAGGATCGGCCTAAGAGAGCAGGCGGATTACGTCCTTGTTCAGTTGATCGATAGTTGCGGCCAATGGCGGGCGAATGACGGGCAACCGGAAGTTATCCCGGAGGCGTCATTACTTCGTGTTTGCCGACCATCCGCTAAGCAAACAAAATCTACTCGATGAGTGAAATGGCGATTTATCGACATCTATCCGAACTAGTCAAACCGCATCAGCGAAGAGAAGTTTCCGATTAGATGACTTACCGAGCACTTAGTCTGGATGTTGCGTAGCTGTTGGTTTTGAAGCTTCAAACCGCAGCCCCTCGGCCCAGGTCAGCCCACCGCCCCATCCACTCGGCGATGGCCCGGCCGATTTCATCCGGCGAATCTTCCTGAACGAAATGGATCCCCGCCACCGTCTTCTCGGTCAGCGCTGGCCACCTGCGAACGAGGTTGACCAGCCTATCATTCGCGAGGATCGCGCCTGGCTCAACCTTCAGGAACAGCTTGGGTACCTTGTTCTTCCCCATCCAGTCCGCGTATTCAGTCGCGATCGCATGCACATCGGCGGGCTCGCCATCGATGGGTATTTCACGGGGCCACGTCAGCGTCGGCCGTCGCCCCTCGCCTGGTTCAAGGAAAGGCCGTCGATACTCCGCCATCTCCTGGTCGGAGATCTTCCGCAGGATGGCCTTCGGCAGGATCTCTTCAATGAAATAGTTATTTTGGAGGACCATCGCCTCTCCGGCGTCAGAACGCACTGCTTCCAAGGCTGAGCGCATTCCCATTGTGTCCCAGTGATCCTTGCCCTGCGGCGCCACGATCGCCTCCATGAACGCGATACCCTTCACGGCCTCGCGGTGGCGATTGGCCCAGTCGAAACCAAGGGCCGAACCCCAGTCATGGATGACGAGCGTGACCCGCTCGCGCACATTCAAGGCCTCGAGCAGGGCGTCGAGGTAGCGGCGGTGCTCGACGAAGCGATAGGAGCCGGGGCCACTGTTAGGCAATTTGTCGGAGTCGCCCATGCCGATCAGGTCTGGGGCGATGCAGCGGCCTAGCTGCTGCAGGTGCGGCAACACGTTGCGCCAGAGGTATGACGAGGTGGGATTGCCGTGCAGCAGCACGATGGGGTCGCCCTGTCCCACCTCCACGTACGCCATCTTGCTGCCGAGGATCCGCCGCTGCTGCTTTTGGTAGGGAAATGCTGAAGAGATCATGTTGGCTTCTCTTTCTTTAGCTCTTGTTGGTGCACCTAACTTGCTAAGACAGGGCGAGTCGCAGGAAAAAGTCTGCTCTGGACGGTTGAAATCGTCAAGCAAATTTCAGCGTAGGGCACATGAGGTGCGAGACGTCACGCATTGCGGTAGCCTCGTTCTTGTAGCACCCAGCTGTTGCCATCAGGATCGGTGAAGTTGGCGAAGTTGGCGAAGTTGGCGAAGCTGGCATAGTCCGCGCGCGCGGGATCGAGCCCCACCTGCGAAATTTCCATTCCAAGCTCCAATAGGCGTCTTGTGCCGGATCTCACCTACGGCAACCCCACATTCGAGGAGGCGGCTCCGTGCAGCTTCGATATCCGTAACGACAAGATAGACGTTGCGAACCGAACCCACAGGCGCGTCGGTGATTCCGTTGCCAATCTGGATAGAGCAGCTTGAGCCTGGTGGAGTGAGCTGCACGACGCGGAACGAATCGCTCGGAGAATAGTCGACGTCGAGCGTGAAGCCGACCCGATCGACATAGAATCGCAGTGCTCGGTCGACATCGCTCACCGGCAGTGTGATCACTTCGACTGAAAACGTTGGCGTTCTCACGGTTACGTCTCCTGTGCGTCTCCTATTCACCGGTGCAGTCGCCGAGCGCCCGCTCACGCCGATTTGCGGCGGGGAAGCACTTCGGCGACGGTGAGTTCGCGATCTGGGCCGTGTGGAATCACGGTTTGACCTGGCTCAAGATGAAGCTGTCTGCCGTCGATCCGCACCGAGACAATGTCCGGCTCGAATGACAAGAAGCTGGAGATGCGACCAACCTCGGGATATGCCTCGGGATATGACCATACCGCTAGGTGTGCGTCACCGACGTTGTAGTAGCTGCAAAGTCCCTTATACGGGCAGAAGGTCTGGCGTTCAACGGGAGTGAGTGCCGATTCATCAGCGTCAGTGCGTGGAACATACCAGCGCGCTGCGAAGCCGGACTCATAGAGAACCAAAGGCCGCTTGGTATCAGCAATGATGCGGTCACGATGGCGGACCACCAGATGACGGGATGTCTGCCGGATGTCGATGCGGTGGTAGCTGTCGGCGGCATGGCCCACGATTCGTTCGTCTTCTTCGTAGAAGGCGTCCATGGACGGCCAGGCGAACGCGATCCGTCCTTGCAACTCGCTCGCGTAAGCGGGGAGGTCGATGTGTTGCCAAGCCCCTCGCGACGCACTTTGCTCGCCCCCTCGAACGGTATACCAGGACGTAGGCCCAAGGTCGGGATGCCGGGTCGTGTGGTCGGTGCGTTGTAGCGTGTTTGGAGAGACGTCGGTCTCCGGGAAGTAGGCCATCGGGTAGTGCCCCGGTTCAAAGAGCAGGAGTACGTTCTCGCTATCGACGATCCAGTTTCCACCGAAGCGCACGCGCATACGCCGACGCAAAGGCTCAACGTACAACAGTCTCTTGGGTAGCGGTTCGGGCACGAGAAATCTTCCGATTGCTCCCGGTGCCAACGGTCCTTGCTGCCATGAGAGTCCCATTGTTCTCCTCCAGTATCTTTAGAATAAAATGCAGTGACGCAGGCGCACCGAAAACAGCATCTCGATATCGTGTCAATCTTGTTTCTCTCAAAGATCCAGAGTGACGGTTGCGTCTGGTTGTGAGCAGCACACCAAAACATTTCCCTGAGCAGGCATCTCCAGCGGTTCGGGTTGATATGTAACCGACCCGCCAATCAGACCTGCTATGCAGGTGTGGCACACTCCAGTCCGGCAAGACCATCTCACCGGGATGTCGCAGACTTCCGCCAACTCAAGCAAACTTGCGACGCTACTGTGATCCCGCTGCGCGCAAACGAGACCGAGGGGCCAGACCCCGGCGGCCCTTGTGGCAGGTGCGGAGTGTGAACAACCCCCGCCATCCCGGGTGTAATACCTTCAAGAGCACCAAAGATCTCCGTGTGCACATTCTCGGCTGGCACACCCCAGTTTTGCAGCCCATTGCGCATGTCCTCTAGGAACGTCGAGGGGCCACACAGATAGAAGTCACTGTTCGGTGTTACGCCAATCCTCTCCAGCAAAGCTACCTCAATGTGCCCGGAAGCATCGAAGTCGTTCCCAACGGAGTCGGTTGCATCGGGCCTGCTGTAGATGATGTAGCTGCGTCCCAGGGAGAGCTGTTTCAGTAGGAAACGCGATTCTTCTGCGAAGGGATGCTCGACACGATTGCGTGCTCCGTAGATCCGCCAGATCTCTCGTTGCGACTTTTCGGCGGCGAGTGCGTGCAGCATCGACATTACAGGTGTTGCGCCGACACCCGCGCTTAGCAGAACCAAAGGATTATTGCCTGGGCGCAGTGTAAAGCTTCCTCGCGGCGCACTCATATCCAATACATCACCTTCTCTCGTGCGATTGCACAGAAACGCACTTCCAATTCCATGCGGTTCGCTCTTGACGCTGATGCGGAAGTGGTCGGCTACTGGGAGGTCGGACAACGAATAGCTGCGAAGAACTACCGGTTTGTCGCGATCAACTTGCAACCGCACGACAACGAATTGACCGGCCTGGAAGACAGGGAGAGGTTGCCCGTCGAATCGGTACCAGAACAAAGGAAGTCACGCTATCGCTTTCCTTATGGATATGCGCGACTCTCATCTGTCGGAATCCGGGCCATGCTGGCGCTTGCCCCTCATTGGCAAGTCCAGGATTCCCCGCCACTCCTTTCGCGCTCGACTCTTGTTCGAGTATCGCTTGGAAAGAAGACTGCCAACCTTTGCTAAGGGCTGAGATACGCAGCGCACGTTCCAGTTGCTTACGAGAATGTCCCGGCAAATACAGGAGAGCATCGATTTCGGCCACTGTAGCCCGTTCCGGTCCATCGGCGACCTTCACGATTTCGTCACCTGCACCAACTTCTCCTTCCTGCAACACGCGAAAGTAGAACCCTGGTCTTCGGTGCTCCACTAGCAGCGCTGGCATGCGAGCCTCTTTCATACGAATGCCGACGCGGTAGCACGTTACGCGCGGCTGAGTAACTTCAAATACCGCATCACCAATACGGTATCGATCACCGATACAGACCTCGTCATCAGCCAGTCCCTCAACCGTGAAGTTCTCCCCGAACTGACCAAAACTAAAATCACTGCGCCCTAAGAAGCGTTCCCAGTAGTGGTAGGAGCCGATCTGATAGACGAATACGGCACGCTGTTCGCCTCCGTGACCCACGAGATCCGCTTGCGCGTCACCAGCAATGTTGACCTTGCACACCATCCGCCGCCCATTGACCGGAGATTTCCAGACCGCCGTTCGCACAGTCTTGCCGTTCCATGTCACGTCGCGCGGGAGACCGATATTCACTGAGAGGAGCGCCACCCGTGCCTCCCTCTCCTAGAACCTGTACCTCACTAAGCATCTTCCGGTAAGCGTGAAGACCAGCGACATAACGATTAAAACGATTCCAAGAACCAGGAACGTATGGTGCCGTGCCATTAGGTATCCATGTGAGTATGAATCGTGACCCATACCAGCCATGTTCTCACGCCTATAGCATGCCCTACAAACTTCTCAGGCCACCGTGCCTAGGCTCTCTTTTTGTAAGGGCCGCGCTTTGCGGGCGCGGGTGCGTTCCCAGATATTTCTAATCGGCGGGGATAACTGTTGTTAGCAGGCGATTAAGCGCATTGTGCGGACCGCCTGCATTTTGGACGTATCACGGGCCACTCGGAAACAATTCCCGGACTGCGCATCTGAGATTCCCCTTCTGCGCCTTGAAATCACCGGCCATCTATGGGAATCTTCGCTGGGCCTCTGGCGTCCGCGAAAAATGTCCACTTCACAAACCGAAAATCAAAACGCGCAACTGAAGACCGCAGCGCAAAACACGCCGGCGCCGGATCCTTGGGAAGCCGCATACTTGCGTTTCGAAACGCCGGAAGAGGAAATTCAAAAATTTATCGGGCGGCTGAATCGGCTGGGCGCTCGTGATTGGCCGCGCGATTCAGAGATCGTGGAGCTTTTTTGTGGGCGGGGCAACGGCTTGGTTGCCTTGCAGAGGTTCGGTTTCACACGCATCGAGGGCGTGGACCTCTCTCCGCGGTTGATCGCGCAGTTCAAAGGTTCCGCGAAATGCACGGTGGCCGATTGCCGGAAACTTCCCTTTGCCGACCGCAGCAAAGATGTGCTGATCGTTCAGGGCGGCTTGCATCATCTGTCCAGGTTGCCTGACGACCTCGAGCAAACTTTTGCGGAAATGCAGCGCGTCCTTCGGAAAGGCGGCCGCGTCATGTTCGTAGAGCCGTGGCGGACTCCATTTCTGACCTTTGCCCATTTCGTTTCCGAAATTCCCGTCGTGCGGCGGTTTTCGAACAAGATGGATGCGCTCGCCGTCATGACCAAATACGAGATTCGGACCTACGCCCAATGGCTAAGCCAGCCCGACGCCATTCGAAAGCTCGCCCGCAACCATTTCATTCCCGTGCACGAATCTTTCGCTTGGGGCAAATGGAATTTCGTAGGCACCCCCCGCTGATGTGCGTGTTCCCTCCCGATTTGAACGGCATTCGAATCCGCCATTTCCCTTGCTATCGGAAACAACATCCGATTCCCTCTTGCAATTCCTCGCTCCGCGGTTATGATGGCCGCCTTGTTCCGTTCACTCATCTTTTTCATTAGCAGGCAAGTTTGACGACCAAACCACTGGCTTCCTCGACCTTGCCGCACGCCGGCGGCCGGCTGTTGCAGGTTCTAGGCATGTGGTTCGGCATTGCCGCCGCCATCGGCAATACCATTGCTGCCGGCATCGTGTACACGCCCGGCGACGTTGCAAAGCAGCTCCCGAACACGTGGTTGTTCCTCGGCGTCTGGATTCTCGGCGGGCTCTACGCCCTCTCCGGCGCATCTTCGATGGCCGAGCTTGGCGCGGCCATCCCGCGCAGCGGCGGCCAGTACAATTTCTCGCGCCGCGCGCTGGGCGACTATGCCGGCTTCATCGTCGGCTGGAGCGACTGGCTCTCCACCTGCGGCACGGCAGCAGCCGTCGCTATCGTAATCAGCGATTACAGCGGCCACCTCTTTCCGCTTCTCGCCGGCCCGCAAAAACTCAAAATCATCTCCGTTTGCATCATCCTGGGATTCGGCATCCTCCAATGGCGCGGGATTCGCTGGGGAAGCGGCGCGCAGCTTTCCACCGCAGCGATCAAGACCGGCGCCTTCGTCATTCTCGTCGCCGCCGCTTTCCTCCTCGGAGGCCCCGCGCACAGAGCCACCATGGAGTCCTCAAACACCGCGCTTCCCCTCCCGTCAGGCTGGCCTCTTGCGATCGCCGTCATGCTGGGACTGCAAGCCGTCATCTACACCGTCGACGGCTGGGACGGCATCATCTATTTCGGTGAAGAAGTGCGCAATCCCGGCCGCGACATTCCCCGCGCGATTTTCGGCAGCGTTCTTTCCATCATGGGGATTTACCTGCTCCTGAACCTCATCGCTCTCTACATCGTGCCCATGAACGAAATCGCCGGGAACACCTTCGTCCTTGGCACCGTCGCCAACCGCGTGTTCGGCACGCTTGGCGACCCCATCATCCGCTCCATCATGGTCATTTCGATGCTCAGCTGCATCAACGCCAATCAGCTTTTCTGTACGCGCACGCTCTATGCCATGAGCTGCGACGGCCTCTTTTTCCGCCGCGCCACCACCGTGAATCCCGGTGGCACGCCAACCGTCTCGCTGTTCCTCAGCACCCTCGTGGGAGTGCTCTTTCTTCTCGTCTCCTTTCTGGGCGGAGACGCCTTTCAGCGCATCACCGCGATGCTGTCATTTTTCTTTGTGGCCAATTACACGCTGTCGTACACGTCCGTTTTCGTTTTGCGCAAGCGCGAGCCGCAGATGCCGCGGCCCTATCGGGCGTGGGGCTATCCGTGGCTCACTGGAATGGCGCTCGTAGTGTCGGTTTTGTTTCTGATCGGCTCGATCATGACCGACCAGAAGAACGCCCCCCTGGCGCTGGGGATGCTTGTGCTGAGCTATCCTGTGTTTCGCATTTTGAAGCGGGTATCGCGCGAAGCGAGCGACAAAACAGTTTGAACAAGGCGTTTCGTCAGTTCACTTTTTCTGCCACCGACTTGGCTTGCAGGAAGAGCAGCAAATAGTCTTTTCCGCCAGTCTTGGAATCCGTGCCGGACATATTGAATCCGCCAAACGGATGCGCGCCGACCATCGCACCGGTGCACTTGCGGTTCAAGTACAGATTGCCGACGTGGAAGGTTTCCTCCGCTTTCTTGATTTTGTCCGGGTTCTTGGAATAGACGGCGCCGGTAAGGCCGAACTCGGTGTTGTTGGCGATTTCCAGGGCGTGATCGTAATTTTTCGCCTTGATTACAGCGAGCACTGGACCGAAAACTTCTTCCTGCGCGAGGCGGGCTTTGGGATCCACGTCGGCGATAATCGTCGGTTCGACGAAGTAGCCGTCGCCTGGGGCGCGCTTGCCTCCGGTGAGCAGCTTGCCTTCTTTCTTGCCGACTTCGATGTAGTCGAGAATCGTCTTCATGGCGGACTGGCTGATGACCGGGCCCATGTAGTTTTTCGGATCGTCGCTGGGGCCGACGGTGATTTTCTTGGTGCGGTCCACCAGTTTCTGCACAAAGGTGTCATAAATTTTCTCGGAGACGATGGCGCGAGAACAGGCCGAGCACTTCTGGCCCTGATAGCCGAAGGCAGCCTGCGCCGTGCCTTCTACTGCGGCGTCAATATCGGCTTCTTCGTCCACAACGATGGCATCCTTGCCGCCCATTTCGAGAACTGTACGCTTGATCCAGATTTGTCCCGGAGAGGCCTTGGCAGCGAGCTCGCTGATGTGCAGACCGACTTCCTTGGAACCGGTGAAGCCGATGTAGCGCGTCTTCGGATGCTGCACGAGCGTATCGCCGACGGCCCCGCCCGGGCCGGTAATAAAGTTCACCGCTTCCTTAGGAATTCCGGCCTCAAAGAGTATGTCGATGAATTTTGCGGCGATGGTGGGCGAATCGCTTGCGGGCTTGAGTACCACGGTGTTGCCGGTGACAAGAGAGGCGACGACGATGCCAGCCATGATGGCGCAGGGGAAATTCCACGGGGGAACAACGACGCCGACGCCAAGCGGAATATAAGTGAGATAGTTGCGTTCGCCGCGCATGGGGGTGAGCTTCTGCGGCTCGGCGAGGCGCAGCATTTCGCGGCCGTAGAATTCGCAGAAGTCGATCGTCTCGGCGATGTCGGCGTCGGCTTCGATCCAGGTTTTGCCGACTTCGTAGCAGACCAGCGCGTTCAGCTCAAATTTGCGTTCGCGGACGATTTGCGCGGTGCGGAAGAGGCACTTGGCGCGTTCCTGCGCGGGAACTTTTTTCCAGGTGTCGAAATAGCTGTGGGCGGCTTCGATGGCCTTCTTGGCTATTTCGGCGTTGGCGTTCTGGAAGACGCCGATGACTTCCGAGGGGTGGGAGGGATTGGTGGAGTTGCGTTTTTCGGCGGTCGTGACCTTCTGCCCGGCGAGCCAGATGGGGTATTCGCGTCCAAATTCGGATCTGACCTTTTTGAGGGCTTCTTCCATGCGCGCGCGGTTTTCGGGCTTGGAAAAATCAATGAATGGTTCGTTAATGAACTCGGAAACGTGGATCGTTTTTTCGGCAGTAGCCATGGCGGGTTCCCTCCTCAAGGAGCAAACACCCAATTGTACTGCGTTCGGAAATGAGGCGACAAGGTTATGGTCAGTCTCGTGTCATGGTCAGTCTCGGTTGGGGCGGGGGATATCCAAGATGATCTGCAGGGGCTCGCTGTCTTTTTCCTGTGCGATGGCAGGGAGGGTGCGGAGGAGGAGATTGCAGGTGTAGGCCATGACGGCGGCGCGGCGGGGATGGATTTCGTCGCGGGCGAGGAGTTTGTAGAGCTCGCCGAGGGAGTAGTTGATAGTCAGGGCCGAAGTGAACTCCTCGGTATCACCAATGAGTTTGGCGGCAACGTTGAGGTCCTTCTTCAGTTGGAGGCCGTGCTTGAAGCAAAGGCCGGAAGCAGGATCGGAAACGGCCATGCGGCAGTGACGACCGCTGGCCGTACGATGCTGACAGTGGGGAGCAGCGGGGGCGGAGACCGTGGTCGAGCCGGTAGTTTCACTTTCTGGATTCATGTGAGTTCCTTTTCGAGAGGGCCGGGACGTTCCATTTTGGGAAGAATTGGGATACACCCGGCAGTTTTCGTAAGAGTGGCAAACAAAGGGCTTATAGCATACGGAAAATGGAAGAGTGGGCAAGAGTATGAAAACAAGGAGTGAGAAAATGGAAAAAAGAAAATGGAAAATGGGGAGGCTGCAAAGCACAAGAGTTCGGAATACGAGAAGAAACGTGCGGGATGGCGGCTAGCTAACACGCGCAAGATTACCATAGCGGTACAGTACTTGTCAAGAAAAACTTTAAGCGGTTTGTTTGGTGGGAGATAGGGAGAGGTGAAGAGGAGGGTTCAAAGTTCAAGGTTGAACAGTTGCGGCAGCACCCAGGATCTTCCTCTCAGGTAAAGGATGGTCTACCCGCCTACTGCTGAAAAATCGGGGGAGGGCCGCTGACCCGCTTCCACTTCAGGTTGACGTTTACTTCCACTCGATTTGCGATCTTGATGAAGGGTATGCCCTTGTTCATGCCGTAGTCTTTACGGTCGAATGCCATCGTTCCAGTGATGCTGCCTGAACTTGTTCCCTTGCCGTTGTCCGTAACGGTCAGCTTTTCCGTTTTGGTGACCCCGCGAATCGTAAAATCGCCTTCCAGGTCAAAGGTGTTAGGTCCGGTTTGCAGAACCTTTGTAGACTTGAACGTGATCATCGGAGACTGCTTGGCGTCAAAGAAGTCTTTGCCCTTTAGCTTGTTGTTCTTCAGGCCGCTTCCGGTATTCACGCTGTCCGCCTGAATCTTGATTTCCAAAACGCCGCTCCTGACGTCGGTGGAAGCAAAGGTCATATTGGCGTCCCACTTATCGAAGGTTCCCTTGATCGGGACGGACGACTCGACGCCAAAGGTAACGGAGCTTTCCACGGGAGTGACTTCGTAGACAGGAACCTGGGCTCGACTTATAGATAGGGACGCACAAAACGCGAGGAAATATGCGGCTGCAAATCGCATGTCACTTATCCTGATGCAAAGGAAGCGAAGTTGCAATAGTTAGCTGTAAGATGCCTTATTCAAGTCAAGGGACTACATGGCATTCCGTTTTTGGAGTCCGAAATAGACTCGGCCAGGGCGCGATGGACAAACGAAACCGAGATCGATCCTTCACCGACTGCCGATGCCACGCGTTTGACGTTGCCGCACCGAACGTCACCCACGGCGAACGCGCCCGGAAGTGAGGTTTCGAGCAGATACGGTGAGCGGTCGAGCGGCCATCGGGCAGCGGCGAGATCTTCCTGCGTCAGGTCCCATCCGGTCTTGATGAAACCCTTTGCATCGAGCGCGACACGGCCATTCAGCCAACCGGTGTTGGCTTCGGCCCCCGTCATCAGGAATACGTGCTTGAGATCATGACTCGTTACCGCGCCCGTGCCGTCGCGCCACCGCACACGCTCAAGATGTTCGTTTCCCTCAAGAGCCACGATCTCGGTTCTCGTTTTGACCTGGATTGTTGGGGTCTCCTCGATGCGTCGAATCAGGTATCGCGACATGCTCGCCAAAAGACTGCTGGAGCGGACGAGCAGATGAACGTGCCTCGCCGCCTGGGCCAGGAACACCGCGGCCTGGCCGGCCGAGTTCGCCCCGCCGACGACGATGACTTCATCGCCGTCGCACAGCTGCGCTTCCATAAAGGTCGCGCTGTAATAGATACCCGCACCTTCGAACTGACTGAGATTCGCGAGAGACGGTCTGCGGTATCGAGCCCCAGTGGCAATGACCACTGTTCGAGCGGGGATGGTCACGCCGTCGTCGAGTCTCACGCCGTAGGCGTTGTGTTCGCAGGCCAACTCCGCAGCGCCTTTCGCGATCATGACCTCGGCGCCAAACTTCTGTGCCTGGGCGTAGGCGCGTCCGGCCAGCTCTCGACCTGAAATCCCGGTTGGGAATCCAAGGTAGTTCTCGATTCTCGAGCTCGAGGCCGCTTGTCCTCCAGGCGAGCTCGCCTCGATAACCAGCACATCGAGTCCCTCGGAAGCCGCGTAGACGGCGGCCGCAAGACCCGCTGGTCCGGCGCCGACGATGACGACATCGCGCAGGTGGGTGTAATCGATCCCTATATTGAAGCCGAGACGGTCGGCGATCTCCTTATTGCTGGGATTCTTCAGCACCGCCTCGCCGCGGCAGATCACGACAGGTATCTCCGCCGGGTCCACGTGAAAGCGATCGAGCAATTGTCGTACATCGGCGTCCCGGTCAAGATCGAGGTACTTGAAGGGGTGGCCATTGCGCGTTAGGAATTGTTTGATTCGTAGCGTTGCCCCGGACCCGACGGAGCCGATGAGCAGCACGTCGCCAATCCCCTGCGCAATCACTGCGACCTGCCGATGGATAAACGCACTCATCAGCACTTCGCTGATTTCGGCGTCGGTTTGAATAAGGGTATGCATCTGGTCGCGTGTCAGTTGGACGACTTCGCCAGATTTACTCACACGGAGGCGCATCTGAGCGGGGCGGCCGAGGATCATGCTGATGTTACCAGTGAACTGAGCCGGCCTGACGATCGCGACCAGAATCTCGTCCAACGCCGATGAGCGAATGACCTCGATCTCACCAGCCTTCAGTACAAAGAACGGCACGTTGGTTTGGCCGCCTTCGATCAACACTTCGCCGCGGGTGATTGGACGAATCACTCCATGCGAAGCAATCCGTGCAATCTGCGCAGAACTCAACTCGGGAAACAGGAGCGCTGCATTCGCGGCGCTTGAGAGCAGCGTCGAGCGTGCGGACTCAGTCATTGTGACTCGCTTTGGACAACAAATATGAGCGGAACGTCGACGCGCCCAACTTCGCCGTCGACCGTCACGCGGTAGGTCTTGAGGGGGTCGACTGAGTTTCTACCCCTCAGAATACTCCGGTGCCCACTCACAATCCATACCCGAGGAATGCGCGGATTCAGCTTGGAAAAGAGAACGTCGCCCGCTTCGACAGCGGTCTTCGAACTCCTACGAGTCGCGCGTTAGGGATTACTGTCGCAGTAGGGACGATCATCACTGAGGGCTCTCCGCAGCGATTGACGGTTCGTCAATACGATCTTGCTTGCAACACTTCAGTCGCGCACCACCTTTTCGATGCGTGGGTCAGGCAACAGCCACATCACTACGACCAGCGCGTAGCAAACGTAAGCCGCCCACGTTCTGACGAATGCCAGTGGTATTGCAATGACATAAACGGCGATACTCAATAGCCCTTTTCTGTCCTTCCCCACGGCGATCGCCAGCGCAGATTCCTGTCTATGGTGGGCCACCAGGCTTTTGGTCAAGATAAAGTAGGCAATCCCGGCGCACAGCAAGATTAAACCGTAGAACGCCACGGGAGCCGGTGCGATGTGATTTTGCCCCATCCAAGCCGTCGCGAACGGCGCAAGCGAAAGCCAAAAAAGAAGGTGAAGGTTGGCCCAGAGAATTCTGCCAGAGACGGACTCAGACGCTTGCAGAAGATGGTGATGGTTGTTCCAGTAGATGCCCACGTAGAGGAAACTGAGAATGTAACTTAGGAAGACCGGGAGAACTGACAGGAGCCCGTGGAAGCCGGAAGATTGAGGCACTTTAATATTGAACACCATGAACGTAATGATGACGGCGAACACGCCATCACTAAAAGCTTCTAAACGTCCCTTCTTCATGGCAGAGATCTCAATGACCGACCGCCATCAAGACCGTTAAGCACCCGAAGGCGAGACAGTGAGCGCATCTGCCTCCTTATATAGTTAGCTTGGTGATCCAGCCGCTCGCCGTTTGTCAGACTGCCGCGTGCGGTAGTCGGTCACGAAGAACCCGTTGATGTCGGGGTATGACACCAAGCTCGCGAAGCCCGCGAAACTCCCCTCCGACCTCAACTTCTGCGCTGCGCGCGTGAAACCGGTCCATGCAGCAAGAGCCAACGCGCCGCCGACGCTGATGCGTCGCACGCCGAGCGCCGCGATGTCGGCGACGCTCAAGCCACTGTCCCGAACCACCAGGACGTTGATCGGCTTCGGCCGAACCGCGTCAACGAGCGCTTTGATCGCCGTGGGATCGTGGGGGCCGGGTGCGAATAGCACGTCCGCCTCCGCCTCAGCGACTGCCTGTAGACGCCGGACCGACTCGCGAAGCGCATCATGATGGCCGACAAGGAAACATTCTGCCCTAGCCGTCAGCAGGACGTCGGCACGGGACTGATCGATGGCCTCGCGCGCAGCGCGCACACGCTCGACGGCCAGCGGCAGCTCGTAAAGCGGCGACGATGGATCACCGGTTGCATCCTCGATCGACAGGCCCGCGACGCCGGCCGCGATGCAGCGCGTGACATTATCGGCCACATCTTGCGGTGACGCTCCGTAGCCAGACGCGAAGTCCGCATTGACCGGGATATCGACCACGCCCGCGATATTGGCTATGTATGCCAGGTTACGCTCACAAGTGAGCGCACCTTCGGAGTCAGGCAGCCCCTGCGAGAACGCAAAGCCCGCGCTGGTCGTCGCCAGCGCGGGGAATCCGAGCTGCTGCAGGTACCGTGCAGAGCCGACGTCCCACGGATTCGGAATCACGAAACAGCCTGCCTCGTGCAGAGCGCGGAACGCCCGGCGACGGGCTCTGAAGTTCTCTAGCGATCCCCGGCCTTGTTCGAACGTGTTCATCGCATGCTCCAATCGCTTGACTGAATCGTTCCGATTCGCCAAGAGTTAGGTCAAGAGCTGTCGAAGCTTGCCCTTCGTCATCTTTCTGGGATTTCTCTTCCTTTTCACCATTGCCCTTCCACTTCTTGGCGTCCGCGTGTTTGTTTCCGTCATCGTCGGACGTTTCGGTGAAGCTATTCTCGACCAGTATGAAGTATTGAATCACTAGATCAGGTGCCGGAAAAGAAGATGTATACGATTCTATTGTTTATATGAGTCGTCTATTCAGTTATGGGTAAGATCCCAGATGCTCGATGGTTGCAAGCAAACTTCGCTAGTGAGCGGCCGCCGCCACCTTCGCTGCGGGCTGAGTGAGCCAGGTTTC
>DASSXG010000084.1:0-23840 GCA_035704085.1 Candidatus Acidiferrum sp.
ATAGGACCTCCTCCGCGGGAGCTTATCACAGCGGGTGTTGCACGAAAGATAGACAGTCGGGCTGCTCTACTCAGATTTGCGCAGAAGGGCGAGAAATCATTTCAAGAGGCAGGATTGTCGACGAAGAGAGAAGTTTGGCCTATGATTAGCGCCGCCCTGAGGGGTCAGGGTAAGCCCGTCAACCAAAGAAAAACCTCAGGCCTAAAGGCCTGAGCTACAGCAATTCTGTCGGAGAGAGAACTCATGGAAGAACAACTCAGCCTGGATTTTCTGCGCGTGGTGGAAAACGCGGCGATCGCGGCGGCGCGCACGATGGGATTCGGCGACCGCCACAAAGCTGATGAAGTGGCGGTCGAAGCGATGCGCAAGACGCTGGACTCCGTGGAAATTGACGGGACTGTGGTGATTGGCGAAGGCGAGCGCGACGAAGCGCCGATGCTGTACATCGGCGAAAAGGTCGGGCTAGCAACTCACGCGCCGAAAGCGCTGTTTCCGCAGGTGGACATCGCGGTGGACCCGCTGGAGGGCACAAACCTTTGCGCCACCGGTGCGGCCAACGCCATTGCGGTGCTGGCGGCTAGCGAACGCGGAGGCTTGCTGAATGCGCCGGATCTATACATGGAAAAGATGGTGGTGGGGCCGGCGTGCAAAGGCGCCGTGGATTTGGATGCTCCAGTGGCGGACAATCTGAAGTCGATCGCGAAACGGCTGGACCGCGATGTGGAAGACCTGGTTGTAGTGGTGCTGGACCGCCCCAGACACGAGAAGTTGATTGAACAAATACGCGCGGCGGGAGCGCGAATCCGGCTGATTGGGGACGGCGATCTTTCCGCGGGCATTTCCTCGGCCGTGGTCGGCACGGGCGTGCACGCAGTGATGGGCACGGGCGGAGCTCCAGAAGGGGTGCTGACGGCCGCGGCGCTGCGCTGCTTGAACGGGCAGATCCTGGCCAGGCTGGTAGTAAGTAAGCCGGAGCACGCCGAACGGCTGGCGAAAATGGGTGTCAAGGATACGAAGCGCATTTACGACACAGAAGACCTGGCACCTGGGAAGAAAATGATTTTTGCGTGCACGGGAGTGACGGACGGAAGCTTTCTGAAGGGCGTGCGTTTTTTTGGGGAAGGCATTCGAACGAGCTCGATGATTCTGACGCTCGACGACCGGCAGGTGCGCTTCATTGATTCGGTTCATCTGGAGAAAAGGCCGGATATCAAGGTGCGGTTCAATTGAAGTGGTGATCGATGGTTGGTGAGTGGTGGTTCGTGGCTGGGACTGTTCAGCGCTGGTCGTTGGTGATGGCCAAGAAGACGCGATCATCAATTGCAACGGAGCGAGTGAAGAGCGTAGCGGCGTTGCCGCCGGTGATGGCAACGTGCTTTGCATTGCCGCTCAGAGCGGGGCCGGCAGATTTTGCGCCAGTCCCAGCGTCATCGCCGGGCTGAAGCGAAATGCGGGTCGTTTTCGGCGTGCAGTTGGATGCGCCCAGGCAGGTATCGCGGATGAAGACCTGACGGTATCCGCTATTCGTTGAACTCGAAGATGTTTTGTCTTGAGCAGAATTCTGTTTTGAGGAATGACTCGAGGTGATGGCCAGAAACGCGACGAAGCGTCCCGAGGAACTCACGGAGGGTAGAATGCTTTCTGTGCCGACCAGGGCGCCGTTCGAATCGAGGGAGAGAAGAGTCGTGGCGGGCTTGCACGATTCTGCAGCCCCTGAACAGGTATCGCGGAGATAGATCTGGCGTCCTGACGGCGTACTGTCCACAAGATTAGTCGCGGCGGAGCTGAAGGCCACGAAGCGGCCGTCGGAGCTCATCGAAGGGGCGTGGCTATCATTGTTGGCGGCTGTGCCATCAGG
Organism: Candidatus Acidiferrum sp.; assembly: GCA_035704085.1. Taxonomy (GTDB): domain Bacteria; phylum Acidobacteriota; class Terriglobia; order Acidiferrales; family UBA7541; genus Acidiferrum. The sequence continues at coordinate 1,859 of DASSXG010000084.1, forward strand.
GGCTACAGAGAGCAGGGACGTGCGCGGCTGGCAACCGGAAGCAGCTCCTTCGCAAGTATCCCGCAGAAAAATTTGCGCGTGGTCATTTTGAAGCGCGGTGTAAGCGACGAATCGACCATCAAGGCTGACTGCTGGCGTTTCCTCTGCGACCGCGGCGGCATTCGCAGCGCTATTGGCCACTGCTCCCGGGGGAGGGCAAGGCGTTTGACCCGTGGCGCAGATCGTAAAGGTCTGCGGCAGGCTCGAACCGCCACCGCCACCGCCGTTACAGGCCGCGGTGCACGGGGGGGAAGGGAGAGGCGGAGCGGGCGGATTGAAAACCGTAACACTGGCGGTGCCCGCAGTTGAAAGCAGTGATTGGGGGATCGTGGCGGTAATTTTGGAGGAAGTACTCGTGCTTGCCACCGCCAATTTCGTCACAGTTCCGTTCGCGCTCCAGTTCACCTGAGATCCGCCAGTTGGATCGGAAGGGGGAATGAAACTTGAGCCATTGAGATCAAAATTGGACTGCCCAGTGCCATTGACAAGGCCCGCCGGAGTGAGGTTCGTGAGGGTTGGCAGCGGATTCGGCGGAGGATTGATGACGAAGGCGATGGGATTGGAGAGACCGTTATTTCCAGCGCCGGAGGCAGGATTCAGGGTATTGACAGTAGCAACGCCGGGCTTCGAAATTAATGCGGCGGAGACAGTCGCAGTGATTGAGTTTCCAATAACAGCTCCAGTGCTGTCCGTTGGGACCGTCGTGGCCAGGGCCTTTCCGTTCCATTGAACTACAGTTTTTGCCACGAAGCCGGAGCCAGTCACCGTCAGAGTAAAATCTGTGTTTCCGGCGCTGATCTGCGATGGCGAAAGGGAAGACAACGAGGCGCCGGTATTGTTTTGAAAGGTGTTGCCGTAGTCGTTGCAACCCGCCACCACAAGAATTGCCACCGAGGCGACAGCCAAAGCTGTCCAAGACCGCTTCATTGAGACTCCTTCATCATTTCTGGCGACCCCGGCCACGCCGAGGCTCAGCTGCCCGCTCGAACGGCGGGGAGGCCGCGGCGGCAGTGCGCTTTGGGGATTTGGATGCCAAAGTCGTGCGGCGCGTTGACTGCGAGGAACGGCGTAGCACAGAACCCTGACCGGCCCTCTTACACCCCTGCGTTGGGCCGCTGTTTGCCGTGAATTTCATGACACAGGCAACCCTACATCCTTACCATCCGGACGGGGACAAGGTCAATGCGGAATCCGAAGGTGCAAAATCCGATGGGGACGGTTTGAGCCGGCCGTAGGACTGTAAGTAAGCGAGTTCTAGTTTCTCACCGAACGCCCAAGGCCGCCATGGATTTGAGAGCCAGGTCGTGAATACGCTTCTGACACGCAGCATCCGGGATCGTCAGGCCGGCTGCGGCGCGATAACAGGCCAGCGCCTGCTCTTTGCGGCCAAGCTTGGCGAAGAGATCGCCACGCGCCAACTGAAAGAGCGGATTTGTGGGATATCTTTCGGTCAAAGGACTGATGAGAACCAGGGCTTTTTCATACTGCTGATCGTAGCGATGTAAGTTCAAGACCAGATAGAAGCGCGCAACACTGGGAGTCAGATCGCCGTCGGCGATGGCATGCTCGAGCAGGCGGATTCCCTCTTGCTTCGAACCGCCGGGGATGCCCATGAAGAAGCGCAAGACTCTGGCCATGGCACTGAGCGTGTCCACGTAATAGTTGTAGAGGCCAAGGCCCATGTCGGCATCGGCGAGATCCGGGTCGAGGGTTTTGGAACGCAGGAGATGTTCGCGAGCGCGGACGCCGGCGCGTGCGGCGTTGCGGCTTTCTCCGCGCAGAGCGTAAAGCCGCGCCCCCGCGGCATCCGCCATCCCCGCGTAAAACTGCATTTCGGCGGTTTCCTGCTGTTTGATTTGCGCCTCAGCCATCGACGAAGATTTGGCAACCAATTGAAAATAGTGATGGTCCACGTCCAGCTTCGGCCGGTGGCGCGCATCGGTCATCCCATACTTAAATTCCGCTGATTCGCACCAAATCCTCCACCACATGGCCTCCGCTTCCAGCAGATATCCCAAAGGATGATCGGGCTGCGCTTCTTCCAGGCGCTGCGCCACTTGCACGGCGCCGTCCAAGTCGAACGAATAGATCTTATCGAGGATGACCGGAGTGTCCGGCGGGAGAGGAAGCTTGGAGGCGTGTAGGGGAGCGGCCAAAAGCGTATGCACGAGCAGCCAACCGACGCCTGCGTTGCGGCATGCCCGCAGCGAGATCATCCGTCACGTCCGAGAAGGAATTTCGCAGGATCAAGCTCTGCGCCGGACGAGTTTAAGCTGTTCGAGGAGAGTTGCAAACCGAAATGGTTCTTGAAGAAGAATGGAATTGGGGACCGGACAAACTCCTGTCATGCAAATGAAACTGGCGCTTTCGCAGGGATCAGAGTTAGGAGGCACGCCGGTCATTTGTTATCCTCGGCGGACGAATGGCGATGCGTGAAAACACGGAACGTCCGGCGCTTGAACGCGGCCTCGGCCTTAAAGAGGCCGTCGCGCTGAACATGATTGAGATCGTTGGGATTGGCCCGTTCGTGGTCAGTTCGCTGGTAATCAGAGCGATGGGCGGACCGCAGGCCTTGATCGCATGGCTGGCAGGGGCTCTGCTGGCGACGCTGGACGGATTCGTGTGGTCGGAGCTGGGCGCAGCGATGCCGAGAGCCGGCGGCACTTACGTCTTTTTGCGAGAGGCGTACGGGCCCGGGCGTTGGGGCGGGCTGATGTCGTTCTTGTTCGTGTGGCAGACATTCGTGCAAGCGCCACTTTCGGTGGCGTCAGCCTCGATCGGGTTCGCCAGTTACGCGGGATACCTTCATCCACTCTCGTCCCTACAGGCCAAGATGATCTCCGGCGGGCTGATTGTTTTTCTTGTGATTTTACTGTACCGGCGCATCACCACGATTGGAAAAATCTCCATCCTGTTGTGGGTGGGAGTCATCGCGACGATGCTCTGGTTGATCTGGGGCGGGGTAACCCATTTCAACGCTAAGATGGCTTTCGATTTTCCGCCGGGAGCATTCAACCTGTCGTGGGTGTGGTTTGCGGGACTTGGGTCGGCCATGGTGAAAACGGTGTACAGCTACTGGGGCTACTACAATATTTGTCACTTAGGCGGCGAAATAAGGAACCCCGAAAGAAACATTCCGCGCGGGATATTCATTTCGATTGCCGGAATTGCACTGCTGTACCTGGCGATGCAAACAAGCATTCTGGGTGTCGTGCCCTGGCGAGAGGCGCAGTATTCTCCGTTCATTTTCAGCACGTTCGTGGAGAAAATCTATGGGCATGCCGCGGCACAAGTGGCGACATGGATGGTTTTGTGGATAGCCCTGGCTTCTGTTTTTTCCGTGTTGCTGGGATATTCGAGGGTGCCATATTCGGCGGCTCTCGACGGGAATTTTTTCCCTGTATTCGCACGTCTCCATCCCACGAAACATTTTCCGCATATCTCGCTCCTGGTGCTGGGAGGACTCGCGTTCATCTTCAGCGTCAGTTTGAGGCTCGAGACGGCGATTGCAGGAATTCTTTCCATGAGGCTGCTAGTTCAGTTCATTGGGCAGGCGGTCGGGGTGATGTTGCTGCGGCGACGCCGTGGCGCGGAGGGATTGCCATTCAAGATGTGGCTCTATCCGCTGCCGGCGATGCTAACGATGATTGGGTGGGCTTGGCTCTTCTGGCAGACCGGCGCGGCGCGAAAATGGGGACTCGCGGAGATTGCGCTGGGAGCGCTGGCGTTTCTCATTCGCGCCTGGGAAATGCGACAATGGCCGTTTGCAACTTCGCAGCCGGCAGTTGACGCCGGTAAGATTGGGCCAAGCAGTTGAGAGCGGAATCTCGAAGCTGGTTGGTTTAGGGGGACGAGTGAATTTTTCCTTTAGAAAACTGGCTATCGCGGTCTTACTCAGTAATGGAATCGCTGCGATTCTACCGAACCCTGCCGCCGCGCAATTTCCTCCGGCGCCGGGAACTGGGCCCGGGCTGCCCGAGACCGTCGAAGCGATCGAGCGAGCGCGCATTACGACGCGAATTCTTTTCATAACCGCACACCCCGACGACGAATCCTCTTCGGTGCTAACGTATTTGGCGAGGGGGTTGCACGCCGACGTAGCACTCCTTACGTTAACGCGAGGAGAAGGCGGGCAGAATGATCTTGGTCCCGAACAGGCCCCGCAACTGGGATTGATCCGGACGCAAGAGCTTCTTGCCGCCGCGCGCGGCTATGGGGTGAAGCTGTATTTCGCGCGCGCTAAAGATTTTGGCTATTCCAAGACTCCCGAAGAAACCGAGAAAATCTGGGGCGACCAGGTTCTCGAGGACATGGTACGTGTAATTCGCACCTTTCGGCCGAACGTGGTCATCAATGGCTGGGGCGGCGTGCACGGCGGCCACGGTCATCATCAAGCGTCAGGGCTCCTCACGCCGAAAGCCGTGCAGTTAGCGGCGGCCCCCTCCTACCAATTGCCGGGATCGGCCTCTGAGAAAAAGGACTTGACCCCTTGGGGCGATCGAAAACCGGTTCTCGTGCTGGATATGGACCGCAGCGAAAAACCGCAGGGTTATATCCTGCCGCTGGATGAGACATCTCCGCTTTATGGCAAAACATGGCGCGAAATTGGGGTCGACGCGTTCGCGAATCATCGCAGCCAAGGGATTACCGGGTTTCTGGGGTCGCCCTTCCTGCGGCGTCCCATCGCGCTGAAGCGCGAGGACGGAAGTGAACTCAATCCTGCAGTTCTCGCGGAACCGCTCGGTCCGCTTGATGAAGACTATGAAATAGGGAACATGGGCGTTGACCCGCTCATGCGCAGCGTGGACCTGGCGCTGGTGGCGGCGCGTGAGGCGGCTTTGCGGCTGGACTGGAAGGCGGCAGCGAACTCTTTGGTTGCCGCGGGCAAGAAGCTGGACGACGTGCCGAAGCCGAGTGCGTCCGCGGAAATCCCGGCTCCGCTCGTGTCGCTTGCGCGAAGCATAGGACGCAAGCGCGAAAAGGTCGATGCCGCGCTCGCGCTCGTTACCGGTCTGCGCGTCGAAGCAGAGGCCGACCGGAGCGAAATTGTGCCCGGAGAAACGTTCACGGTGCGGGCGGAATCGCATCATCGCGAGGGCCTCGCGGGGGAGTTCAAGAAACCGGCGCTACTGCTTCCGCCATTGTGGAGCGTCACCAAGGAAGAACCGGACACCGGTAGTTCTGTCCGCTTTACGATAGCAGTGGCTCAAAATGCGCAGCAGGGCTCCGGCACTTCGGCCAGTGCGGTCCTGCCGGAACCTCCGCCGCTTATCGCTGCCGGTCAGGAAGCACTGATCGACGGTTATTCCTTCACCGTCACCTCACCCGTGACGAGCGTCCACGCAACATCAACGCGGGTGGATCGCATGAGTCCGCAGCTTGTGCCGGCTTATACGCTGGCGGTTGAGCCGAAGCAGGCCATCGAGATTCTGTCGAAGCCCACAAAACCATTTGATGTCCTGCTTCGCGTGCACTCCTATGCGACGCTGCCGGGCCAGGTTCGCGTCGGACTGAATGTTCCACGAGGTTGGAAAACCCTCGCACCGGTAGCCCTGAAATTCAGCGCAACCGGCGATCGTTATGTGCGTTTGACTGTGACGCCACCGCTCAAACTTGGCGTGGGGCACTACAAGATTTCGGCGTATGCGGAGCGTGCCGCGGAGCGCTCACGAGGTATGAAAGCGGAAAAGTTCACTACCTCTCTGGAACCGTTGCCGACCCTGCCGACGCAACTCTGGAGCGAGCCTGCGGAGTGCGTCGTTCACGCCTTTAGCATCAACGTGCCGCCGCAACTTCGAGTGGGCTACATCACCGCGGAGAGCGAGCCGGTCCCGGACGCACTGCGGCGCCTGGGTATTAGGGTGGAGATGTTGGACGCGGCGGAATTGGCCTTCGGCGATTTGTCGCGCTTCCAAGCGATCGTGGTGGGAGTGCGTGCGTACGAACTTCGCCCGGAACTGGTGGGAGCGAACCAGCGGCTGCTCGATTACGTTTCGAAAGGCGGCAGGCTTGTTGTGCAATACAACCGCGATTTCATTTGGGACAAATTGCAGCCCGCTCCCTATCCTGCACTGATTTCGCCGCCGTTGCCGCCTGCGAAGGTGGGCGATCCTCCGCCAGCAGCGCGGCCGCTGCCGCGCATCACCGACGAGAATTCCCCGGTGAAATTCCTGAACCCTGCTGATGCCCTGGTCAACTCACCGAACAAAATCACGCAGGATGACTTCAAGGGCTGGGTGCAAGAGCGTGGCCTCTATTTCTGGACAAAGTTTGATTCGAAATATACGCCGCTCCTCGCCATGAACGACTCCGGCGAACCTCCGTTGAACGGCGCGTTGGTCTACACGCACTACGGAAAAGGCATATACATCTACACGGGTCTGGCATTCTTCCGCCAATTGCCTGAAGGCGTTCCTGGCGCGTACCGCTTGTTCGTGAATCTTCTGAGCGCTTCGCGAAAAAAGTAAATCAACGGAAGACGCCGCCGCGGCATATAAAACGTCGTGCTATCCTTTTCCTCCAGAGGAGCCTAACGCGAATGAAAAATCTCTTCGCAACTGGTCTTACAGGCCGGACGGTTCAAAACGTCTTTCTCGTTTTCCTGGCAGCCGCGCTCTCTGTCACATGCGTTTCCCCCGCCGCGGCGCAGAAAGAAAAGAAACAGAAAAAAGATAAGACGCCCGCGGACACTTCCAAAACGCTTATTCCCATGTCCGATGAACAGCAGATTGATTACATGCTCTCGGAAATGCTGGGCGCCTGGCAGCTTGGCGATATCGAGAAGCTGCACAAGTACTATGCGGATGATGTTTCCATCGTGAATGGGGGGTGGGCTGCGCCGATTCTCGGCTGGACGAACTACCTTGCCCTCTACCAGCAGCAGTTAACACGCATGCAGAAAGTGCGCATGGACCGCGCGAATACCTACATCAAAGTGAGTGGGACTGTGGGATGGGCGTGTTACCAATGGGATTTTGAGGCGGTTGTGGATGGGCAGCCAAGCGCTGCGCGCGGCCAGACAACCGTGGTCGTGGAGAAGCGCAACAATCAGTGGTTAATCGTGCACAACCACACGTCACTGGTGCAAAACTTGACAGCGCCCGCGCCAGGGAGCACGCCAACCACACCGCAGCAGAATCCAACAAAACCAGCAGCGCGCTGACGTCCGGCAGCCAGCCAGGCGTGGCTCCAAAAAAACTAAAAGTTCTGCTTACTTGCCGACCAGTCCGCTCGAGTTAAGGCCTTCGTATACCCAAAGCCCGCCAGCGATCAGCAGGAGTGCTCCCGAAAGAATTCCCGTGATCATCAGCGGACGCGAGAGCGAAGTGATCTTGACGACTAACTCCCGCTGCTCTCGAGCCATATGTTCTTCCGCCGCGTCCAGGAAGATTTGATCGTCCTCGTGGCTAGAGAGAACACTCCGCCAAATGAACAAGATGACGAATACGGCGGTGACGATCCCCCAGGCGATCAGAAGGTATAGGACAGGCGCGGTAAGCGTTGATTCCATGGCGACCTCCCATTGGAACCGATCCGCAGTGGCGGCCCTGAAGGGGCCGACAAGGGGTACTCCGGTTTCTAGGCGCAGTATATCACTCTGTATTTGAAATTCCAGCAATGGCTATCGCAGAACCGATAATGCGTGCCGGTCTCAGTTTGGGCGGGTAACAAGCGAAAATCACGGGAAAGAGAGGGCTTACTTGTCTCCCGCTATGCGGCGCGTTGACAAAGGATAGAGCGGCGGGCACAATGAAAAAGCCTCGTTTTGATTGTGACTTCGGCGATACCGTTGTCCCAATTGCCTCACTCGTGCCCGAGTGGCGGAACTGGCAGACGCGCTGCGTTCAGGTCGCAGTGATCGCAAGGTCGTGGAGGTTCGAGTCCTCTCTCGGGCACCAAACTCTGCAATTGGGAAGTCCCCGCAAGCGGTATATTTGGTTAGCACCGGGCGTAGAGTCTCAGTACGGTGCTTTGGCACGTAGTCTCGCCGCCTGAGGAGGCTCGCCTATGATGATTCCCGCGCTGGCGTTCCAATTTCCGGAGTGGCAGCCGCATTTCTCGTTTCCCCAGGGGGCCAACGAGGTGATGGCGCTGCGCTGGCTGCACTTTATTTTCGGGATCATCTGGATCGGATTGCTGTATTTTTTCAACCTGGTGCTGACACCGGCGATGAAAGAAGTGGACGCTGCGGCACGCATAAAGATCTATCCCGCAGTGATGTCGCGGGCGATGGGCTGGTTTCGGTCGTCCGCGTTTGTGACCGTGCTGGTGGGGTTCCGTTATTTCACGATTCATCTGGCTTCAGATGCAAGACTAGCGGGCGATCGTTCGCTCATCGGGAAATGGCTGGGTTGGTGGCTGCTCGTTTGGCTCGTGGCCTATGTATTTATTTACGCAATGCAATTGCCCGCGAAGGGAATCCTGAACAGCGTGTGGATGCGAGTAATCGGAATTTCAATTGTGGTGATCGCGGCGTCTTGGATCGTTTTGGCCTTGAATGGCGGACCAACCGTTTCGAACGCGCACTTGGCCATCAGCGTGGGCGGGGGACTCGGCCTCGTAATGCTGCTGAACACCTGGGGCGTGGTGTGGCGCGTGCAGAAGCGCCTGATTGCGTTTGCACGCGCTAGCGCGGAGAAAGGCGCGCCGATGCCTCCTGAAACCGAGCGGCTCATGCGCTGGAATTATCTCACCGCGCGGACCTCGTTCTGGTTGTCGTTTCCCATGCTGTTCTTCATGGGTGCGGCGAGCCACTACTCGTTGCTCAGCACAGTGGCGCGGTGATTTTGGCGGAGAGCTCCCATTGCGCCAGGTCGTGTGCGTGAAAGGATAAGTGAGGCGTGGAAACAAAAAAGGAGGCGGGCCAGGTCGTCCCGCCTCCCTTATTTCCCCTAGTGGGGAACCAGCCAGTCTGACGGAGGGCGACTGACCGGTCGTGTGTTGGCCTACTGATATAATTCCGGAAAATTAAAAAAAGTTCCTGCGAAACGGAAAAAAGTGACTAGAATCACGGGGGAAAACTTGCGCCTGCCCGCCGGCGACCTAATCCATGCCTCGTCCTTCACAACTCAGCCCCGATAACATATTGCGTTTTCTACAAGTTAAAAGCGAGCCAGCATCCGCCAACGAAATCTCGCATGGCTTACATCTCAGGAAAGACGATAGCCGGCCTCTGTTCAAAATGCTTGGCACGCTTAAAAAGAGAGGGGCTATCGAGGAATTGCCTGGCGGCCGATATCGGCTCGCGGGGCGCAAAACAGAGTCCGAGCGATCCAGTCAACAGCGGCGCCTATCAGCCGCCCCGGCGGGGCAACGCAGCGCACTGGGCAATCGCGACGAAATCAAAGGCCGGCTGGTGCTACATCACGACGGCTATGGCTTCGTCGTGCCCGCATCGCCGATTCCGCAGCTCGATGGCGACATCTTCATCCCGCGAGACGCGATTGAAGACGCGATGCATGGAGACCAGGTGCTAGTGCGGATCCAGCGCTTGGGAGGAGGCGCTAGTGGGCAGCGCGCCGAAGGACGCGTCATTCGAATTCTCGGCCGCGCGCATCCCACGCTCGTCGGATTGTTTCGCTACGGTCCGCAAAGGAATGTAGTTCTGCCGTACGACACGCGAATTCACCATGAAGTGGAGATCCCGCGCGGGCATGAATTGACACCCGGCTTGTGGAAGAAACTGGGATTCAGCGGGGTTGATGAGACCAGCCTTCGAGGGAGACGCATCCCGCAATTGGATGAACTCGATGGAGCGGTGGTAAACGCCGAGCTGCTGCGCTACCCGCGCGGGGGCGCATCACCAACGGGGCGGGTAATCGAAATTCTTGGGCGTCCCGGCGAGCTGGGAGTTGATACCGAGATCATCATTCGAAAGCACCATCTTCCGCATTCTTTCCCCGCGCAAGTTCTGGCCGAGGCGGAGCGCCGCGCGACGCCGGTGAGTGAAGCGGAGAGGGCGGGGCGGGAAGATTTTCGAAATTTGCCGATCGTCACCATTGATGGCGAGACAGCGCGCGACTTTGACGACGCGGTCTACGTGGAGCGCCGCGACGATGGCGGCTGGCGGCTCCAGGTGCACATTGCCGACGTCGCGCATTACGTGCGAACCGGCACGGTCCTCGACCAGGAGGCGCGGCTTCGCGGAACCTCCGTCTATTTTCCGGACCGCGCCGTGCCTATGCTTCCCGAAGCGCTTTCGAACGGCATGTGTTCCTTGAAGCCTCGCGAAGATCGTCTGGTGATGAGCGCGCTGATGGAATTCGACGCCGCCGGACACATGAAAGCATCGCGCATGACTTCCGGGGTGATTCGTTCCGTCGAGCGCATGACCTATACCAATGTCAACAGGGTGATTGAAGGCGACGTGGAAATGAACGAGCGCTATGGTTCGCTGGCCCGCCATTTTCGCAACATGAAGGAACTTGCGCTACTGTTGAATGCCCGGCGCAACGAACACGGCTCCATCGATTTTGATTTGCCGGAGCCGGTCATCGAGTTCGACAACGAGCAGCGCATGACCAACATCGTGCGCAGCGAGCGCAACATCGCGCACCGGCTGATCGAGGAGTTCATGTTGGCTGCGAACCGCGCGGTCGCATCCTACCTCCTCAAGCGTGGCGTTGAATCCCTTCATCGAGTTCACGAGAAGCCCGACGCCCGGAAAGTTCTGGAGTTCGAAGAGTTGGCCCGCGCCTTTGGCTATTCCCTGGGAGTCGAGAATCTTCATCAGCGGGAAATCGCAGTGCGCCACGGCCGGGTCCCCGCCCCGGCCAAGGCCGGACGCCCCGATTCCTACGGCCACGGACGCGAGCGCGGCATGAAGGTCGCGCTTCCCGGCACCGACCTGCGCATCACGCCGCAGCATTATCAGCTGCTGATTCGAAAGGTCGCGGGGAAACCAGAAGAGCGCATCGTGTCCTATCTGATGTTGCGTTCGCTCAAGCAAGCCCGCTATGCCGCGGAACCGCTCGGACACTTCGCGCTCGGGTTCGATGAGTATACGCATTTTACTTCGCCGATCCGCCGTTACCCGGACCTCATCGTCCACCGCGTATTGAAGTGGGCTCTCGAACACGCCAACGAGGCTCCGCCTTCGCCGAACGCTCACATAGCCACGCCGCCGGGCGCCGAGGCAACGCTGTATTCGCACCAGGCCATCGAGGAAATGGCATCCGAGACCTCGGAAGCGGAACGCCGCGCCAATGGCGCGGAGCGCGAGCTGATGGATTGGAAAACCGCACAGTTCATGGAAGAGCATCTCGGCGAAGAATACGACGCGCTGATTATTTCCGTGCAGAAATTCGGCTGTTTCGTCGAACTATTCGAAGTATTTGTGGAGGGCCTGCTTCCCATCAGCGCCCTGGAGGAATTCGCGAACGCACGGTGCGTCTACCGCGAGCGGGATCACGCCATCGTGGCGCTGCGCAGCAACGATGGCCGGCGCGGATCATCCGGAAGCCGCAAAGGCCGCGGCGCCAAACCGAAACAATTGGAGTGGCATCACGGCGATAAAGTGCGTGTCCGCGCCGAGCGCATCGATCCCATGCGCAAACGCGTCGAATTCGCCCTCGTCAGCGAACCCTAGCAGGTCCGCCTACCATGCGCCGCTCTTCTACGCGATGCAGTTTGCCTTGCCGCAGTTGCCTTCCGTCCCAAAAATATTTTCCTGGAAAACGGACCCACCCGAACCGTTCTTACTAGAATTGTGCAACCTTCCGTCGCTGATTGAATCGAATGTGGGTACGCGTTTTTAGGATGATTGTTGCTAGAGCTGTTCAGGACGCTGCACGAGGAATTCCACCCCGAAGTGCCGTTAATCCCGCAACGACGCCAAACGTACAAAGGAGAAAAACTTGAAAACCCTATATTTGCGTCTGCTCTTGGTGTTGGCCGGCTTCGCTGGCGTGGCTGTTCCTGCGAAGGCTCAGGCCGTTGATCAACTCGTAGTGAACATCCCCTTTCAATTCGTGGCCGCTGGACAAACGCTTCCGGCGGGCGAATACAGAGTCATGCGTCTGCAGAGTACTGAGCCCGGAATCCTGGTTCTCAGCAGTTACGAAAATCGGGCCAGCATCGTTGTGCTTCCCGTGGAGACCGAAGACTCTATTCGTGGCAAGACAAAACTCAACTTCGAGTCCGCCGGTGATCAACATTTCCTCAGCCGCATTGAGACGCTGGATCATGTTTACAACCTCCACGTGCCCAGCGCCGGCACTCTGTTAGCCGCAACTCCTCATCAGAGCGGCTCTGCCTCGGACTCTTCCGCCAACTGATCCTATTCACTGGCCCTTGCCCTACTCCCTAAACGTCGCTGGACGGCGTCCAGGCTCAAGCGGCCCGTGCTGCTGAAGCCTGGACTCCTCCTGCGCCTTTCACCGGCCTGAAACCGCCCCGTCCCAATTTCAATTTTCACTTTTCCATTTTCTAAGGCAGGAACTCTTCAAACCCCGCTCGGATTCCAGCCTTCCACCAACTTCTGCTATTCTGAATGCCAACGAATGCAGCGCCACTCGCTCCGGTGCCGCAATCCGTTTCGAGAGGAATCCATCATAGTGAGTTCGACCATAGCCTTCATCCCAGCCAAGCGCGCTTTCAACTTTAATGCCGGGCCAGGAGCGCTTCCCCTGCCCGTCCTCGAGCGCATACGCGAAGAGCTGCTGGACTGGCGCGGCAGCGGAATGTCCGTGATGGAAATGAGCCACCGCTCGCCGGAATTTGAGAGCATCATTGGCGCCGCGGAACAGAAGCTTCGCAGTCTCCTCGGAATTTCGGAGGATTACGCGGTCATTTTCGTGCAGGGCGGCGGCAGTATGCAGTTCACCATGGCTCCGATGAACCTCTGCCTGCCCGGCAAACCTGTGGATGTCCTGCACACCGGGATGTGGACGGCCAAAGCCATCGGGGAGCTCAAGAAAGCCGTATTGCATCACATTGCGGCATCTACGGAAGCCGAGAAGTTCGCGCGGCTTCCCCGCAAAGATGAAATCCAGTTCTCACCAAACGCGTCTTACGTTCACATTTGCACCAACAACACCATCGAAGGAACGCAGTGGACCGCGCTGCCCGAAACCGGAGACCCGCCACTTGTCGCCGATATGTCGTCTGACATCGCTTCGCGCCCGGTTGACGTGAGTAAGTTCGGTATGATTTTCGCTGGCGCCCAGAAGAACCTCGGCCCCTCCGGCGCCACCGTCGTGATTATTCGCAGGGATCTCGCCGAACGTGCCGACAAGAATCTTCCGGCGATTCTCCAGTATCGCACGCACATCAAGGAAAGATCGCTTTATCACACGCCGCCTACGTTCGCGGTGTACATCGTAGGGCTTGTCCTGGAATGGATCGAATCCGAAGGCGGAGTCGCGGGCATGGAAAGGCGCAACGAAGCCAAAGCAAAATTGCTCTACGACACGATTGAAAGCAGCGGCGGATTTTACCGCTGCCCCGTCGAAAAGGGTTCGCGCTCAAGAATGAACGTCGTTTTTCGCGTCGGCGGCGACGAAAGCATCGAAAAGCAATTTGGCAAGGAAGCCGCCGCCATGGGGCTGGCTGGCACGCCGGGCCACCGTTCCGTCGGCGGCATGCGTGCGTCGCTTTACAACGCCGTGACCCTCGAAGCCGTCGAAGCTCTCACCAGTTTCATGCGGGAATTCCAGCGCACCCGCGGCTAGTGCTCATACCAATACGGAATAAGCGAGTGGGCGTTGTAGATTTCGTCATGGCGGCTTTTTTTGTGTGTTGGTTTGCTTACAAACCGTAGATGATAAAGATACACAGATTGTGCAGTTGAATATCGACTCTTGACCAATGCTCATGGCCATGTACCAGCTTCGAAGGAGAGTCAGTCTCCATGAACGAAATCGATTATCTGAAGCACATCGCCGCGTTGACAGGCCTCCAGCATTACCCCTCGCAAGGACCTTTCGGCAGAAAATCGGGAGCCGTCATTGGTGCCCGCGATGGCTACGTCATCACCATTGGGTTGCAGCGCAGCCGCGAAGCCAAGATAGTCATCTTGCTGCGCTTCAAGCGGACGGAGCAACCAGACCTCGTTAAGTTGGCGGTGGATCAGAATTCAAGCATTCCTCGCAAGCATGGAAAACTCGCCGAAGTCGGGAATAATTTCCTGCGCTGGGAATGGAAGTATTCGTTTACGAAACCGAAGCCCGAAGACGTGGCCAAGCTCACCGACGCCCTGCGCGAAGCCATTCGCCCCGCGGCCGTCGGTTTTGACGGCCGCTGCGAGGACTGCGCGTCGGCGTCCACGCCTGTGCTGACGCTTTTGAATGGATTGCCGGTTTACATATGTTCGGGATGCCAGGAGAAAGCTCGCCACGAATTGGACCAAGCCGCCATCAACTACGAGGCCATCGTGCCCAATTACCCCAACGGATTAGCTCTGGGAATCTGTGCAGCGGTGCTCGGAGGAATTGCCTGGGGCGGGGTGGCCTACGCGATCAACCGGATTTTTCTGTATGGCGCAATTCTTATTGGGTATTTCGTCGCGGGCGGAGTGCTGAAGGGCACAGGAAAAGTGACGCGCTTCGGACAGATTCTCATTCCCATTTTAACCATTGTGAGCGTGCTCTTCGGCGACGCCATCTTCTACACGCTTATCGTCATGAGGCATCAGCAGGTGCCGTTCTCCGGCAATCTTCTGTACACCGTTGTTGCGCACCTTTGGGAACTCGAGACCCGGGGGGACGGAGTCTTGTCACTTATTTTTGCACTGGTTGGCGCTGGATACGCGCTGTACGCAGCGCGCAAACCAAAATTCCAGGCATCGTTCCAGTCTCTGAGGGCCTCGGGCTCCTGAATCCTGGAGCGCGGGAGCTCATGCTGTGGATCTCCCGCGCTCTTTCGAGCAGTTACGCCAGGTCAAACAGCAGCACCTCGGCGTCTTGCACTCCCGTTAACTCCAAGGATTTCTCCAGGGAGATGGCCGCTCCGTCGCCCTCTTCGAGCTTCGTGCCGTTCAGCTTCACGCTACCGCGCGCCACCTGGATGTAGGCGTGACGCTCCGGTTTAAGCGCATGCTTCACCGTTTCGCCGGCGCCAAGCACGGTGGCGTACAGCTCATTGTTCTGACGAATTTTCACCGAACCGTCGCGCCCATCGGGTGATGCCACCAAACGCAGCTTTCGGTGTCTTTCGGCTTCGCTGAAGTTTTTCTGATCGTACACCGGCTCCAGCCCCTTTTTTTCCGGAAGCATCCAGATTTGATACATATGGACTGGCTTGGTCTTCGAGGCGTTGAACTCGCTGTGCGCCACGCCGGTTCCCGCGCTCATGTACTGCACGTCACCCGGCTTGATCACGGAGCCGTTGCCCAAGCTGTCGCGATGCTCCAGGGCGCCCTCCAACACGTACGTCACAATTTCCATGTCGCGGTGCGGGTGCGTCGGAAAGCCGCCGCCCCCCGCGATTCGGTCGTCATTCATGACTCGCAAGGTGCGGAACTGTATATGGTCCGGATCGAAGTAGTCTGCAAACGAGAATGTGAAATGCGAATCCAGCCAGCCGTGGTTCGCATGGCCGCGCTCTTTGCTCTTGCGGATGTTCATCACGAGCCCACCTCCAATGGTAAGAGCATGATAATACTCGTTATAACGACTATTGTCAAGAGGCTCTTTGTCTTGCCCCCTTCTCGGCATCCTCCGCGCCTTCCTCTCTTTCTTGCTCCTATCAACTCCATTATTTTCCCGCCACTTACCCGGCCCTTCGGCCCATTTCCGGCCGCGCCCCCTTTGGTGTAGAGTGTTGGGGAGCGTAAGGGAACCGCGTCCCGCCTCCGAGGATTGTTGAATGGACTCCCCATTAGCCGCAACGCAGACAAGAAAGTCTGAAGGCACCACGGTGCCCAAGGAAACGCTCAACATCACTGATAATCGCACTGGAAAATCCTACGAAGTCCCCATCACTCACGGCACCATACGCGCCGCCGACCTCCGGCAGATCAAAGTCGATCCAAAAGAATTCGGCATGATGAGCTATGATCCGGCCTTCAACAATACGGCTTCCTGCATCAGCAAAATCACTTACATTGACGGCGACGAAGGCATCCTTCGTTACCGCGGATATCCGATCGAGGACCTCGCGGAAAAGAGCACCTATCTGGAAACGGCCTATCTTCTCTTAAACGGGGAACTCCCCTCTGAGCCGCAGCTCAAAGACTGGACCTACAACGTCACCCACCACACCTTCATCCACGAAAGCATCAAGAAGTTTCTCGATGGATTTCATTACGACGCCCATCCGATGGGAATGACGATCTCCACTATCGCCGCGCTCTCGACCTTCTATCACGACGCCAAAGACATCTTCAGCGCGGATTCTCGCAAGAAGCAGACCTATCGTCTCGTCGGTAAGATGCCGACCATTGCGGCGTTTTCCTACCGGCATACTCTGGGAATGCCGTTCGTGTATCCGGACAACGACCTCAGCTATCCCGGCAATTTTCTGAATATGCTGTTCCGGACCTCTGAGTCAAAGTACCGGCCGAGCCCCACGCTGGAGCGCGCGCTGGACGTTCTTTTTATTCTCCACGCCGACCACGAGCAGAACTGCTCGGCGAACACGATTCGGGGCGTAGGGAGTTCCCACGTCGATCCGTATTCCGCCACCGCCGCAGCTATCGCCGCACTCTACGGCCCGCTGCACGGCGGCGCCAATGAAGAAGTCCTGCGAATGCTCATGGAAATAGGGTCCGTCCAGAAAGTTCCGGAGTTCATCAAGCGCGTTAAGGCAGGCGAAGTAAAGCTTATGGGCTTCGGCCACCGCGTTTACAAGAATTACGATCCTCGCGCGCGCATCATCAAGCACATCGCCTACGAAGTCTTCGATTTGATGGGCAAGAACCCCCTGCTGGAAATCGCGCTGGAGTGCGAGCGCATCGCTCTTGAAGACGATTACTTCATAAAGCGCAAACTCTATCCCAACGTGGACTTCTACACCGGCCTCATCTACCAATCCATGGGCTTCCCCATGACCATGTTCCCGGTCTTGTTTGCCATTCCGCGAACTTCGGGATGGATCGCCCAGTGGGAAGAGATGCTACTCGACCCCGAACAGAAGATTGCACGGCCGCGCCAGATCTACCTTGGTTATGACCAACGTCACTACGTGCCCATGGATCAGCGCGCCTAGAAACGCCGTAGCTGCTTTGCATACTGCTCCCCGGAAAGTCCCTCGACAATTGCGCCGTGCCACGTATAGTTTAGTTGTTTAAGGTGAGATAGCAGCATGCAAAGCCCGAACCCTTCGTCGAGTACAGGCGCGCGGCGCCGCAGTCAGCGGGTGCTGATGCAGGTTCCTGTCCGCCTCCGCGGAAAGGACGCTCAAGGCCAGGACTTCGAAGAATTTACCGAAACTCTCGCCATCAACGCGCATGGTGCGCTGGTCCTGCTCTCGGCTCGGCTCACCAGCGGTGCCGTGGTGGTAATGCGCCATAACAAGACGGAAGAGGAGCAGGAGTGCCATGTGGCGTTCCTTGGCCCAGTGCGCGGCGGCAACGCCGAAATTGGACTGGAGTTTTCCACACCCCGCCCGGCCTTCTGGCGGGTGGCGTTTCCTCCCGAAGACTGGTCGCCCAAGAATCCGGAAGCACGCACGATCCCCGGCGCCCGTACAAACAAGTAGATCATTCTCTGTTTTGTTTTTTCCGTGAAGGGCAAACAAAGAAAAAATCTTCGCTCGTCAGCAGCGCTCAGCCTATCTTTTCTTTTTTCTTCATCATGGCGGCAAGCAGCCACTTCCTTAGTACCATCAGATAATACGGTTTGGTCTCCAGAAACATCAGCCCCATGCCCTGATTTGGCCTCGAATAGATGACGCTTGCCTGGCCTTCGAAGAACTCCGTGGGCGTGAAAACCTTGACTCCCAGGGAAGTCCCTTCCGGAAAGGGATGCTCCGTCTCCACATAACATCCATTCAAGCTGAGTCCGGTGACCCGCGCCATCATTTTATCGGGCGACGTTCCCTGGCGCATTTCGATGGATGCAGTGAAGGGGTATCTTGGAGTGCGGCGTCGCTCTTGTTCCATGGTCCTCCGGGGCAGAGGGACCCTGAATAATTCTACGCCCGTATCTCAAAGTCTCGCGTAAATTTCCAATCGAGTTAGTCAGATAGGCAGGTCTTCACGGTGGAGAAAATCGGCTTTTCACTGGCCGCAAGCTTCCGCTTTTTTCAATCTCCGCAGGCGCACTCTGCAAACGCGGTCAGCGGCACTCTCCGTTCGCACTTCCGCTGTGCCATTTGGCATGGGATTTGGCCCGTTGTCGTGCGCAATGGCCATTGCTTGGACGGTTGCAAGGCCAAGCTCAACTTCTCCCGTAGTCTGCGATGAGCGCGGAAGAGCCTTAGCCGCACAGCCATGGCGGAAATCCCCAGCCGCTCCGCCACTTCTTGCGTGGAATATTGCAATACATCCCGCAGCAGGCAAACCTGCCGCAATTCGGGGGCGATTTGGGTGATTGCATCTGCCATTAATTTGCGCATCTCGCGCCGCGCGAAGCGTTCCTCGGGATTGTCCTCGCGTGCCGCCGCGTTGCTTCCGAGCGTCTCTTCACTCTCGCCGGTCGGTTGCTCCAGGGAGAGAACTTTTCCGTCGCGGCGCTTGCGAATCACGTCAATGGCAGCATTCGCGGCAATGCGTGACATCCAAGCATGCAAGTCGTCGCGGCTCTCTTCCTGCGTGCCGGCAAACTGTTCCAGCCGTGACATCGCCTTCAACAGCGCTTCCTGGCGCACATCCTCCGCATCGGCTGGATTTCCCGTAAGTCGCAATGCCCCCAAATACATTCCCGGCGCATAGGGAAGGATCAGTTTGGCCAGTGATTCGCGGTCGCCGTTTCGTGCCTGTAGGAGAAGCGCTGAACGACCCGCGCACCCTAGGCTTATGGAAGTGGTGCACATGACCTCAGGGAGAAAGGCAGGCCAATCGCCATGCATAGGTCAGGTGGAAGTAATAGAAAATAAAGGGCTAATTAGCGATTGCTAGCCCGGGACCACAAAATGGAGTGACCGCTTTTGGGACGCAACGTGGCGATTCCGGGCAACCCAACCATGATCCGTCACCGCACGCGGTCGCGGACTAGCCAGCTGCCACCTGTCTCTTCGCGCCGTTCAACTCCCACAATTGCGCGTCAGCGTCCTTGCAGTGCGCTAGAACGCGGTCTGGCCAGCCTCTGGAATTCATTCCGCTGGCTGGAGGTTGTCGCCGAGCATCTCCCATTCGATCCGAACGAGAAAATCGAAGTGCATGCCCTCGGTCTTCAACCAGCCTTCCAGCGTTTCGCGGGAATCCGCGCGGAACTCCACGAACATCTTGCCTTCAAGCATGTTGACGAGCACGCGCTCGGCATGAGCGGGCCCGCCGGCCTTCATGCGCTGGGCAAGCGCTTCAGCGCCCTGCCGCGTGAGGCAGGCAAGTGTGTGCTGGGTGAGATAGCGTGGCATCCTGACTCCCTCGAACGGTCTGATCTCAAGTATTTCATAGACGAGAGACGTGACGCACGCGATGCTATTGATCGTGAATGCTGCCTGCAGCGGCCGCGCCACGCTAGCATGGACCTGTACCAAGTGGCAGGTTGGCGGTGAAGCACATCTTCCACTTGCCCGCGCGAGAGTTGCCCGGGCCGTCTTACACTCATGTTTGGAAGGGAGAAACTGCCTCCGGATCAAGTGGAGGTTCAATCCCTCCACAACATTCTCGCAAGAACACACCAAAGAGGTGGAAGTATGAAACGGGTAGCACTGTTCATCACACTGTTTCTTCCGGCGCTGGCAGCGGTCCGCGGCGTCTCTGCTGCACCCCAAAGCAGGGGAAATTCAACGCTCAGCGGCGTGGTGCTAGGGCCGGATGACCGGCCAGTCCCGCGCGCGAGCATTACGTACCAGTCTTCCAGCGGCAACGCTCCTCATGCCGTGCACGCGGATTCGCAGGGCCATTTCACAATCACCAAACTGCGGGCAGACAACTACGATCTTCGCGCATCCGGCAAGGGTGTCTTTTCTGAGTGGGAGAAGAATGTCGTCGTGCGTCCGGGACGGACTCAGACCGTGACGCTGCGCCTCATCTATGCGAAGGAAATTCCAAAAGCATACGTGAACACCAAGCCGAAGCAGTAACTTCTCATCACGCCGTTTCCGCCGCGACGCAATTCTTTTGACACCCGCGCAACCAGTTCACTAACAGATTGATTCCCGCTGAACTAGGACTTTTTATTGATACAAAAGCTGCGCGAGTTCGTGCAGGTCCGAAGCGGCCAAGTCGGAGATGGCGCAATACTCCATCCCTTGATGGCGCCAGTGGAACCACTGATAGCCCTGCCGCAATCCCGGCGGATGAATGGGCGTGTCCGGTTCTCGCGTTGGAAGAACAAAAACATTGATGATGTGTTTGCGGCGCCCGTAGACGAGCGCGGCCACATTCTGACCGTTGAGAACGTCCAGCCGTCCGCCAATCAGCGGAAATCCTTCTTCCGAAAAATCCTTGACCGGCGGAACAAAGGCCAATTTGCCATTGAACCACGGCTTCACCGTGTGCTGGTCCGTGGACGCGATATCGGTCAGGTGTCCAGGCTGCAATGAGCGAACATGCGCATCAATCAGCTCGGCGGCCGTGAAGGGAGCAGTGGAGGCACTGTCCTTGGCGGGGCGTGGCCAGGAGAACCAGGAGACGCCGGCAACAAGGAGGATTGCTGCGGCAACAGCCAGCCATCGCCAAGCGGGAATCCGCGGCGCCGCGGGAGTAGCTGTCGCTGCGGCTAGATCAGCGCGAATTTTATTGCGCAGCGAAATGGGAGCCTGTTCGTAAAGTGCGCTGCGTTGCAGCGCGGAGCGCAGCGATTCTTCCGCGCCTAGCGCGTGGGCGCATTCCCGGCAGCTCTCGAGATGGCGTTCGAATTCGGCCGCGCGCACCGCGTCCAGCTCTCCGTCAAGATAGCCATGCAGGAGCGTGTGTGTGCTTTCACAGTTCACGAGGTGTCTCCTGTGGTGCGGAAGTCGTCAGGACGCGCTGTAGCCGCTGGCGAGCGCGCGCCAGGGCGGACATAACAGTACCAATGGGGATTGCCGTAATGGCCGCGATCTCCTTGTAAGAACATCCTTCCAATTCACGGAGGACCAGCACCTCACGGAAACGCGGAGGGAGCGTTTCGAGGGCGCGCGTCAGTCGCTCTCGATTGTCTCCCTCAATAGCCAGGGCTTCAGGCGAAACGCTGGCCTGCGGGTGCAGTTCTTCGTCGAATTCCGTCATGAGTTCCACAGGGCGATTCTTCTCCAACCAGGTATAACAAGTATTGCGCACAATTTGCAAAAGCCAAGCGCGCGCATCCCCCCCGTGAAACCCACGGAAGAAACGGTAGGCGCGAACCATGGCGTCCTGCGCCACGTCTTCAGAATCCGCGCGGCTTCTTAGCAGCCACCGCGCGAGGTTGAAGGCGGCGTCGAGATGCGGCAGCACGAGCTGCTCGAAGCGCGCCCGGTCCTGCGCATCCAACACGTCCGAGCCTTTCCCCTGGTCAGAGCCACTCATGGACAGGAACCGCCTAAGGGGCGATTTTATTCCCAAATGCCCCATTGGAGAGACGAATTTAACAAAGGGTTGGTAAGCGTTGAAGCCGGGAATAATCCGCCCCTTCGGGCAGTCTGCACATTCGAAACACGTCCCATACGCGGCGCGGGCTCCCTGGACTCTCTCAACCCGCGCCGCCCTCCAAACAAATTGGCGGGAACGGATGACGGTAAATAGCAATGGATACGAGTGTATTCATATCTTGAGGAGAACAGAATGTCCGAGAAGAAAAAAGATGAGCTGGTGCACGACCACAATCACGACGGGATTGACCGCCGCGGATTCCTGAAATGCATGGCTTGGGCAGGTACGGGAGCCTTCTGCGTAATTCAAGGAGGCGTCTTGAAGTCTTACAGCTTGAGCCGGGCG
>DASSXG010000122.1:0-114698 GCA_035704085.1 Candidatus Acidiferrum sp.
GGGGGAGTGAACACGGCGACGACGAATGCCAGTGGAGTAGCGACTTCAGCGGTATTCACGGCCAACAGCACAGCCGGCGGGCCATACAACGTGGTGGCCAGCGCGACGGGCGCGACCTCGGCGAATTTCTCTCTGACCAACATACCGGCAGCAGCGGCCATTGCCTTTGTGCAGAGCAACTCGGCGACACCTCAGACACCGCAGGCGAGCGTGGCGGTCGTGTATACGCTGGCACAGACGGCGGGGAACTTGAATGTGGTGGTGGTGGGGTGGAACGATTCGTCAGCGACGGTGAGTTCGGTGGTGGACTCGAAGGGGAATCAGTACCTGGTAGCGGCGGCGCCGGTGGTGCAAACGGGGACGGCCACGCAAGCGATCTACTACGCGAAGAACATCGCGTCGGCGGCAGCGGGGACGAACACGGTGACGGTGACGTTCAGCGTGGCAGCGGTATTTGCCGACATTCGGGTGGCGGAATACAGCGGGTTGGATCCGAACAATCCGCTGGACGCATCGGTGGGAGCGCAAGGGACGACGACGGCGACGAGCAACAGCGGTTCGGCGACGACCACCTATGCCAATGATCTCTTGGTTGGTGCAAACCTAGTGCAATCGGCCACCACAGGCGCGGGAGCGGGCTACAACAACCGGGTCATCACGCCGGACGGGGACATTCTGGAAGACCGGGTGGTGACGGTAGCGGGAAGCTACAGCGCCACGGCGAATCTGGACAAAATACAATCCTGGATCATGCAGATGGTGGCCTTCCGTGCGTCCGGTGGTGCTGGTCCAGTGCCCAACATCGCGAGCTTGAATCCAACGTCAGGACCGGTGGGTACGTCGGTAACGATCAGCGGATCGAACTTCGGAAGCACGCAAGGGACGAGCACAGTAACCTTCAACGGGACGCCGGCGGGAACAGCGGCAAGCTGGAATGCGACGACCATCGTGATCCCCGTGCCAACAGGCGCCACGACGGGGAACGTGGTGGTGACGGTTGGTGGAGTGCCGAGTAACGGACTGAATTTCACAGTCATCCCTATTCCTTCCATCGCCACCGTTAGCCCCTCGTCAGGAGCTTTCGGGATTGCGGTGACGATTGGGGGCACGAATTTCGGTAGCACCCAGGGCACAAGTACGGTGACGTTCAACGGGACGCCGGCGGGCACGGCGACGAGTTGGAGCGCCACAAGTATCGTTGTGCCAGTACCCAACGGGGCAACAACCGGGAGTGTTGTAGTAACAGTTTCAGGTGCGGCCAGCAATGGCGTGCTCTTCACGGTGACGTCAACAGGTCCGAGCATTTCAACTCTGAGTCTGACCCAGGGTCCCATCGGAGCGAGTGTGACGATCACGGGAGCGAATTTCGGAGCCAGCCAGGTAGCAGGCAGCACAGTCACCTTCAATAATGTGGCGGCCACAGCCGCATCCACTTGGACCGGGACAAGCATCACCGTGACTGTTCCCACGGGGGCAACCACAGGAAACGTTGTGGTCACCGTTGGGGGAGTGGCAAGCAACGGCGTGCCTTTCACGGTTACACCGCCTCCCACTATCACCGGGCTCAACCCGAATGTAGGTCAAGTCGGGGCAACGGTCATCGTGAACGGGGCCAACTTTGGGCCGACCGTGGGAACCATTTCGAGCTTCGTCACTTTTAACGGCGTTAAGACCAGGTCCTCGAATTGGAGTGACACAAGTATTACCGTCCCGGTGCCGCAAGGCGCCACTACGGGCAATGTTGTAGTTACTGTAGGTGGTGTGAACAGCAATGGAGTGCTCTTTACCGTGACAGGGCCACCCGCTGCCATCGCGGCCACCTCCGGTACGCCACAGAGCGTAACTATCAACACGGCGTTCGCAGCACCATTGGTAGCGACGGTGACGGATGCGGGGAACAACCCCGTGAGTGGGGTGGTAGTGACCTTTACCGCGCCTACCAGCGGAGCTAGCGGTACGTTTGCCGGCGGAGTGAACACCGCGACGACGAATGCCAATGGCGTAGCAACTTCCCCAGCCTTCACAGCCAATGGCGTTGCAGGCGGGCCTTACAGCGTGTCGGCATCCGTAGCGGGCGTAAACACTTCGGCGAGCTTCTCGCTAACCAACCTTCCACCAACAACTACGGGGATTGCGCTGGTCCAACACACAAGCGGGGATTTTGGCACCTCCAGCTCGGCAACGCTTGCTTTCAAATCAAACAACACTGCCGGAAATTGGATTGCCGTCGTAATCCGCGCCGGCAAACCAGGCCAGGTGATCACGGTCTCGGATACCCGACTAAACACGTACCACCAGGCGATTCAATTCAGCGAAAGTTTGGATGGAACCACGGAAGCAATCTATTATGCCGAGAACATCGCAGCGGGGCCGAACACGGTTAGCGTGTCCGATACCATCCTGGGCACCCTGCGTTTCGCGATCCTGGAATACTCAGGAGTGATGCTAGCCAACTCCTTCGACACCGCCGCATGGGCAACCGGGTCGGGAGTGTTTCCCAACAGCGGAAACATAATCACATCAACGAACGGTGAATTGCTGCTGGGAGAGATTACCACGGCAGATATTCCGATCTACACCGCAGGAACCGGCTATACCATCGAAGAATTTGTTCCTGCGGAGCCGAACACGAAGCTGGTCGCAGAAGACCAGATCCAAGTAGCACCCGGAACAGCTTCGGCCACAGCGTCGCTCAACGTAACAGAGAATTGGACGGCAACCATAGCCGCCTTCAAGTCGGCCAGCGCTGGCCCGCCGCCTCCAATCTCCGTCAGTATCTCGCCAACCACTGTCAGCCTTACGAATGGAGTGGGAACTCAGAACTTTACTGCCACGGTGCAAAACGATCCTCAACAACGCGGCGTGACCTTCTCGCTCTCGGGTGCCGGATGCAGCGGCGCCACTTGCGGCACGCTCGCCAACGTGACCACGACTACGGTTACCTATGCTGGTCCGGCCAACGTGCCGAGCCCGCCCACCGTAACCCTAACGGCCACGTCCGTGAGCGACAACACCAAGTCGGCCACGGCAACAATCACCGTGCTCCAAGGCCCGTTGACTGTTTCGGTCAGTCCGAGGCGCGGATCGATCACGACCTCTCAGACGCAGCAGTTTACCGGCACTGTTTTCAACGACCCGAGTAACTCTGGCCTTACTTGGCAGGTTGACGGAAACACGGGTGGAAATACCACCACCGGCACGGTCAGCACTTCTGGGCTATTCACCCCAGGGACCCAGGCAGGATTGCATATCATTACCGCCACAAGCGTCGCAAATGCTTCGATCAGTGCATCAGTGAGTTTTGCAGTGAGCGACATCCAGGGTGTTTATACGTACCATAATGACGCCGCACGTACCGGTCAAAACCTGAAAGAGTATGCGCTAACACCGTCGACTGTAAATTCGTCGACGTTCTCAGTGCTTTTCTCTTGCCCGGTGGATGGCTACGTCTACGCGCAACCTCTTTACGTGGCTAATTTGCTAGTCGGCGCAACCACGCGAAACGTCATTTTCATAGCTACGGAGCACGATAGCGTCTACGCATTTGACGCCGATTCTCCGTCATGCGTCCAGCTCTGGAAAGCCAGCTTCCTCGGGACTGGGGTTACCACCATGTCTTGGCAGGATACTAATCCTTCTCTTCCCACCAATGACGTGTTCCCGGAGATTGGCATTACTTCCACCCCGGCCATTGACCCCGCGTCAAAGACCATTTATGTTGAGGCCAAGACCAAGGAATCTGTGGGCACTGGGTGTTCCCCGGGCTCTCCTTGCTTCGTCCACAGGCTACATGCCCTCGATATCACCACGGGCGCTGAAAAGTTTGGCGGACCGGTAGTCATTTCCGCTCCCAACTTTAGCTCCCATAACCACTTCAATAGGCCCGCTTTGCTCTTGCTCAACAACACGGTATACATAAGCTTCGGATCGCATGGCGACATCCCGCCCTGGTACGGCTGGCTGTTCGGCTATGATCCGACAACCCTTGCGCAGAAGTTTGTATTCGCAACCTCGGATCCCACCACGGGAACCAGCAATGGCGCTTCCATCTGGGATGGTGGCGCAGGGCCTGCTGCCGATGCCAGCGGTAATATCTATTTCACGACAGGCAACGGCAATTATGATGGCAGCAAGAATTTCTCCGAGTCCGTTGTCAAGCTCAGTCCTACGGGATCGTTGCTTGACTGGTTCACTCCCTTTAATAGAAGCACCCTGGATGCTAACGACGTCGACATGGGTTCCGCGGGCGTCATTATTCTTCCCGATTCCGTCGGATCCACTGCCCATCCACATTTGCTCCTTGGTACGGGCAAGATTGCTATCCTTTATCTCTTGGACCAGACCAATATGGGCAAGTTCACTTCCGGATCAAACAAAGACGTCCAGGAAGCAATCACCTGCACTACCCCTCAAAATTGTCCCAATACCACGCTGCTGGACGGCGGCAATTATGGCGATCCGGCCTACTGGAATGGCAACATCTATATCACGGGTCAAAACTACCCACTGAGCCAGTTCAAGATTTCGAACGGCGCCATAACGACTCCGCAATTCGCTGTGTCGAACAATACGTTCCCGCCGCGGGGTGCGATTCCAACCGTCTCCGCCGCCAGCGCTACCAATGGCATCGTCTGGGTCATGGATCTCTCTGCTTGGGGTTCAGCCAACAGCGGCATCCTGGATGCGTATGATGCTAACAACGTTTCAACTTTGCTCTTCAGCAGTCCGAGCACGGGTGCAGGTGCCTCGGGAGGCGCTGTGAAGTTCACCGTGCCGACGGTCGCGAACGGCAAGGTATACGTGGGCGGTCAGAGTACGGTTACCGCTTTCGGATTGCTTCCGTAACTGGGGTAGGCCGTCTTGGGTCCCATGACGGTCACCCTAGAAGACGAACAAGAACAACATGGTTAAAGCCCCGGCGACCTTCGCCTCTTATTTCCGAGATCCATCACTTAAGTGCGCCAGTTTCCGCTAACTTCGCGTACCAGTAACCGGAGCCCTTGATGGTTCTTTTCTGCGACCGAAAATCGACATACACCAAGCCAAAGCGCTGCGCGTAACCTTCAGCCCATTCGAAGTTGTCCAGCAAGCTCCAGTGATGATAGGCGCGCACGTTAGCGCCGTACAGCATGGCCCGGCCCAGCTCATCCAAGTATCCGCGCAGGAACTGGATGCGGCGTTCATCGGGTACCTGGCCGTGTTCGTCGGGTGAATCCAAGTAGGAACAGCCGTTCTCCGTGATTTCCATCGGCGTCCCTTTGTATTCGTGAGAGATGCGCATCAGTAGTTCGTAGAATCCGGTAGGCCAGACCTCCCACGCGAAATCGGTTAGTGGGCCTTCGTGCGCATCAAAGTTATATACGCCGGCCGAAGACTCGCCCTCCCCAGGCGGTATTGCAGAAACAAGCTGGCGACGATAGTAATTGATGCCCAGAAAATCCAGAGGCGCGCGGCACAGGTCCATGTCGCCGGACTTGACGCCCATCACGTCGAGCGGATTCGGACCAGGAAACGCAGCAGGGTATTCGCCCTTGAGCGCCGGATGGACGAACCACACATTGCCGATCGCATGCGCGCGGTCAGCGGCCTTGCGGTCCTCCGCAGAAGAAGTAGCCGGCTGGCAGTGCGACATGCTGAACGCGGTGCCAATCTGCAATTTGGGATTGACCGCTTTCATAGCCCGGAACGCCTGGCCCTGAGCAACGTTTACTACGTGCGTGGCGCGCATGCACTCGGAGAAATTGCTTCGGGCCGGCGCGTGGCTGCCCCGAGAATAACCCAAGAAGGTGAACACCCACGGCTCATTGAAGATGCACCAATGAGAAATGAGGTCGCCCAACGCGCGCGTGACGAGCTCTGCATATTCCGTGAAGCGTCCCGCGAGATCACGATTCGGCCAGCCACCCCCGTCTTCCAATTTTTGAGGCAAGTCCCAGTGATAGAGGGTACAGAGTGGCCGGATTTTCGCTTCGAGCAGAGCATCTGTGACCCGTTTGTAGTAGTCCAGACCTTTGGGATTCGGTTTGCCAATGCCGTCGGCTTGGATCCTTGGCCACGAAATCGAAAATCGGTAGCTCTTCAAATTGAGCTTCTTCAGCAGTTCCACATCTTCTTTGTAACGATGATACGAATCGCAAGCCACGTCGCCCGTGGCTGCGCCTTTCACTCTTCCCGTCGTATGCGAAAAGCGGTCCCAGATCGATTCCCCCTTGCCGTCCTCGTTCCACGCCCCTTCAATCTGATACGCAGCCGTCGCTGCCCCAAAAATAAAATCCGGTGGAAACTGGAACGGCGCGAAGCGCTTCTGCGCTCGGAGCAGCTCGGCCACGAGGCCACGACCCGGTGGCAAGATGGAAAAAGAGGCCGCGGCGCCAAGTGTCGTGGTCAGAAATTCACGGCGATTGAAATTTTTCCACCTTCCCATAGACTCTCTCCTCGACCGAAGCGTTGAAGATTTCTTCAAAGTTTCGTTCTTGGAGGCAAATCATACATCAAGAATGAAAAACGGGGTGCCGGCCTTCGAATTGGGATTTCTAATTTGCGACGGGGCGATTTAGTAGTATCGCCCATTCCGTTCGGTTCTGAAGCCGAGCTGACAGGGAGACAGAGAAAAATTGCCAACAAGACGGCGGTGCTACGGCTGCTCGGATTCGCCCACTGAGAAGTACGTGCAATCGGGATGATGAAAAACCAGTGCGCTGACGCTGGCCTCCGGATCCATCATGAAACCTTCGGTTAGCTGCACACTGATCTCTTCCGGTTTAAGTAGCTTCCAGATGCCCGCCTGATCTTCCAGGTTCGGGCAGGCGGGGTAGCCAAAGCTGTACCGCTTTCCCCGGTAGCGTGATGTGAACCTCTGCGCCATGGTCATTTCCGGAGGATCCGGGAAACCCCAGTCCTCTCGAATGCGCCGGTGCAGCCATTCCGCGCAAGCCTCGGCGGATTCAATCGCCAGAGCTTGCAAGCCGTGGCTCTTGAAGTAGTAGCCTTCATTTTTTGCTTTTTCTGCGCGATCGCGGATGCCTTCGCCGGCCGTCACGACGAACAGAGCCAGGTGGTCGCGCTTTCCGTCCCGTGGCGGGAGAACGTAATCGCTCAGGCACAGATAGTCGCCACGCCGCTGCCTCCCGAACCGGAACGTATGCAGGGGTTCCTTCGCGCCGGGCGCAAAAAGGTTCAACGCATCGTTTTGCGCTTCCGCTTCGAAGAATCGCCACACCGCGCGGATCTTCATGAATTCCGCCGCCTCTATCCGCACTTGCTCCATGCTTTCGAAGAGTTCAACGGCTCTCGCGTCTCGTTCCGCGAAACACTTCTCAAAATCCCCGCGGAAACCCATGTGCCGGCCATAGAGCATGAACGGATTGATGTAGCTCCAGATTTCTCGTAAATCCGGCACCAATCGCACCTTGCGTTCGAGCGTGGCGACAGCTGGAATCGGCAGGTCGGTTCGAACGCGCGGCGAGTGCTTCACCTTGGGCACTTCCGTGACGCTCACCGTGGTCGTCACCCCGAAACCATTTCCGGAAGCCGTATGCGCGCGCACCACCGTTTCCCGCGTCGACGGGTCCATCAGCTCATTCATCAAGCGCAGCCCGGTCATCGCGTCTTTCGCGTAACATACGGCTTTGCCGTAGCTCGGCGCAATCTTCGTCTGCGTGAATTTTGCCGAAAGAGCCGCTCCGCCCACCAACAGCGGAATCTCGATGCCTGCATCCTTTAAATCGCTCGCCGTGATCACCATTTGCTGCGCGCTCTTTACCAGCAGCCCGGACAACCCAATCGCGTCCGGCTGGTGCTGCTGATACGCCTTGATCAACTCTTCCGGCGGCACTTTGATGCCCAGATTCACCACGTCATAGCCGTTGTTCTTCAAAATGATCTCGACGAGGTTTTTCCCGATGTCGTGGACGTCGCCCTTCACCGTCGCCAGCACGACCTTGCCGCGCTTGGCCGTATCCGCTTTCTCCATGAACTGTTCCAGGTGGCTCACTGCCGCTTTCATCGCTTCCGCGGACTGCAGCACTTCCGCCACGATCAATTCATTCGCGTTGAATAGCCGCCCAACCTCCGCCATCCCTGCCATCAGCGGCCCGTTTACGATGTCTAGCGGCGGCGCGCCTTCCGCGCGCTTTTTTTCGAGGTCCGCGATCAGGCCGTCCCGCGTGCCCTCGATGATGTAGTTCGCCAGGCGCTCGTCCAGCGGCAGGTCGGCGGCGCCTGTCTTTTCTTTTTTCTTGGCCGTGCGGAAATGTTCGGTGATCGCTTGAATGTAATATTGATTGACCGCCGCCCGCTGCTCTTTACTCTGCTCTCGCCAGTCCGGCGGAACATTTCGTAGCAGCGCGGCATTCGAATGATCTGCTGGGACATTTTTCGGAGAGTGCGAAAAAAGCAGGTTTTCCGCAAGTTCGCGCTCCAGTGGCGGGATGGAGGCAAAGCGTTCGAGCTTTTCCGCATTCACGATGGCGAGGTCCAGGCCCGCTTTCGTGGAATAGTACAGGAAAACCGAGTTCACCACTTCTCGTGTGCCCGCGGGCAGCCCGAAGGAGACGTTTGAAATCCCCAGAATCGTCCGCACATCCGGCAAAGCCTGCTTGATGAGCCGGATGCCTTCGATGGTCTCGACCGCCCCGCCAATATAATTTTCGTCGCCGGTGGCGCACGGGAAGACCAGCGGATCGAAAATGATGTCTTCTGGCGCCAGCCCGTATTTTTCCGTGAGCAACTTGTAGGAACGCTGCGCGATGGCCAGCTTCCGCTCCCGCGTGAACGCCTGCGCCTGAAGCTTGTCTTCGTCAATGCAGCCCACCACGACAGCCGCGCCAAACTCGTGCGCAATCGGCACCACGCGCTCGAATTTTTCCTCGCCGTCTTCCAGGTTGATGGAGTTGATGATCGCCTTGCCTTGGCAGTATGTCAGCGCCAGTTCGATGGCCGTGGCATCCGTGGTATCGATCATCACGGGCGTCTTTACTTTTCGAATCAGCTTCTCGTAAAACGGCGGAATATCTCTCTTCTCATCTCGCTCCGTGCTCTGCAAGCATACGTCCACGATATGCGCGCCGCCGCGCACCTGCCGTCTCGCGATCTCGCTCGACTCTTCCCACTTTTCTTCCGCGACGAGGTTTTTGAACAGTCTCGAACCGATGACGTTCGTCCGTTCACCTACCAGCAATGGCCGAGTGCTGTCTTCCGCTTCGATGGTTTCAATTCCAGAGTAAACGGCCCGATGCGTCTCCGCCGGACGTTGCCGCGGCTTCTTGCCTTGCACCATCTGCGCAATAGCACGAATGTGCTTTTCCGTCGTTCCGCAGCAACCGCCGACAATATTCAGCCATCCATGGTTGACAAATCTCTCTAACTGGGCCGCCAGAGTCGTTGGCGTTTCCAGATACTTGCCTTCTTCATCGGGCAAGCCGGCATTCGGATAGCAGGATACAAATTCGCCGGTAAGCTGGCTCAGTGTTCGAATGTGGTCGGTCATGAACTCCGGCCCTGTCGCGCAGTTCATCCCAAACGCAAGCGGCTTCGCGTGGCGCAACGAAGCCCACATGGCCTCGATCGTTTGTCCCGCTAACATCGAACCCATCGCCTCGATCGTCACGGAAATGATGACCGGTATGGATGTTTCAATCTCTTTCGAAAGCCGCTGGATCGCCAGTAGTGCGGCTTTGATGTTGCGGGTGTCCTGGCACGTTTCCACCATCAGCAGATCCGCGCCACCCTCAATAAGCCCCTTGGCCTGTGTGTAATATGCGTCGCGCAAATCTGGAAATGTGACGCCGCCTGTAACGGTGATTGCTTTTGTGGTCGGTCCCATGGAACCCGCCACGAACCGCGGTTTTCCCGGCGTGCTGAACTCATCGGCCGCCTGCCGTGCCAATTCTGCTGCCCGTTTGTTCAGGAAATGTGCGTCGTGCGCAAGGCCGTACTCGGCGAGCACGATGGGAGCTCCGCCAAAACTATCTGTCTCGACAATATCCGAGCCCGCCTCAAAATACTTCCGGTGAATATCCAGCACCACGTCCGGGCGCGTTCGGACCAGGTTCTCGTTGCACCCTTCAAGCGCGGCTCCGCCAAAGTCCGCTGCCGTCAGGTTTCGTTGCTGCAACATGGTCCCCATCGCGCCATCAAGCACGAGGATCCGTTGCGAGAGCAACTCCCCAAATGCTTTCGTGGATTGGTTCAAGTCACGCATTCGCTGGAAGACTGCATTTCTCATCGGTTCCCTGGAGAACAGGGAACAACCTCAATAAAATCTGGACTTTCCAGACACTTCTATCTTACGCGGGTTTACCCGCAGATTCGAACTCCCATGCACTGAAATGGTGCTTTTGTCATGCGAACGGCGCCTGGACTCCACCGAATGTCCGATTCTCGTGCCTATAGAACTCGACTGGTCGTCACCAGCTCCTCAACCCACGAACTTGCCGGCAAATACGGATCCGGCCGGGATTGTTGTCCTCGCTCGTGATATTCTAGCTCGCAATGGCGAGGCTCCCGTATCCGGCCATTCTGGGACTGCAGCGCGGCCAAACGAATCGTCGAAATTCCCTTGCAGTTGGTACCCCGGAAAGTGCATCGTACCTGTCAGTAACAGTTCGTGAACAGGCCTGCCAAAGGGACTTGCCCCTTTGGCCAGTTTTTACTACGCTGCCAAATAGTGACTACAAAACGCGCATCTGCCAAACTCACTGTTTGCATCCTCTCGCCACACCCGCTGGTGCTGGGCGAGTTCGAACGCATTCTTGCAAAAGCTCCATTTAAGGTAGTTTCCAAGCAACTCGAATCCACGCTCGCGCCCGATCTACGCAATCTGGAGCCGCCTCGTGCGCAGGTTTATGTGATTGACGCGCACGCCGCGAAACCCGCCACCGGCGCTCTTCTTGCCAACATTCTTGAACGTTATCCCGAAGCCCGCCTCATCGTCGTCGGCGAGCAGCACAACGATTCAAATAGCTTTTCGCTTCTGCGGCTCGGCGTAAAAGGGCTGCTTACTTACGTCGAAGCCCGCGATCAGTTGATCCGCGCTCTCCCGCTGGTTGCTGGAGGCGGCTTTTGGGTCCCGCGCCAGCTCCTCTCCGGTTTCGTGGATTCCATTCTTACGGGTCAGGGCCGCCGCTTGAAGACCGATTCCGTTACGAATTTGAGCCGCCGCGAGCAGGAAGTTCTCGATTCGCTCCTGGAGAACCTTTCGAACAAAGAGATTGCCAGTAAACTCAACATTGCAGAACGCACCGTCAAGTTCCACGTTTCAAATTTGCTGAATAAATTCGGTGTGCGCCGGCGCGCCGATCTGATTCTGCTCACCTTTCAGCGCCGCTTGTCGCAGGTCTGACTCCCCCCAATGCTCAGGTTTCTTGAAGCTGAGTTCGCGTGGACTCTTCTGTTGTATGCTTCTGTGCTGAGCAAATTTGCAAAGTGAATTCCGTAATTTTGAGGAGAAGGCACAGGTGAATATTCTCGTTACCGGAGCGGCAGGCTACATCGGGAGCGTCTGCGCGGAAGTTCTGGTTTCGCGCGGCATGTCCGTCATCGCCATCGATAATCTGTTGGAAGGTCATCGCGCCGCCGTGCCACCCGGCACCGTCTTCTGTGAGGTGGACCTCGGGGACCGCGCCCAGCTCGAGAAGGTGTTCACTCAGCACAAGATTGATGCCGTGATGCATTTCGCGGCCGAAGCCCTGGTCGCCAAATCCGTGCGCGAGCCCAGCATCTTTTACGCAACCAACGTCGCCTGTGGGGTGAATCTCTTGGATGCCGTTACGCGCCACGGCGTAAAAAAATTCATTTTTTCTTCAACCGCGGCCACCTACGGTGAACCCGAAACCGTCCCCATCCCGGAAGACCATCGCAAGACGCCCATCAATCCCTACGGAAAATCCAAACTCGTGTTTGAACAGATTCTCGCGGATTATAAAGCTTATACCGGACTCCAGTACGCAGCGCTTCGCTATTTCAATGCCGCCGGAGCTTCCGGGGAACATGGCGAGCACCATCGCGTGGAAACTCATCTTATTCCACGCGTGCTCGACGCGGCCAGCGGTGGCTTGCCGCACGTGGATGTTTTTGGAACCGACTATCCCACGCCCGATGGAACCTGTGTCCGCGATTACATTCACGTCCTGGACATCGCCGATTCCCATGTCCGCGCGCTGGAAGAGATCGACCGTGTCTCCGGCGAAGCCTTTAACGTGGGCACCAGCCGGGGCTATTCGATCCTCGAAGTGATCGACACGGCAGAACGCATCACCGGCCGCAAAATCCCCCGCAAACTCGGCCCGCGGCGTCCCGGAGATCCCGCCGTCCTCGTCGCCAGCAAGGAAAAACTAAAGCGCGTACTTGGCTGGGAAGCGGCGCATTCTTCGCTCGAGGAAATTATCGAGTCGGCCTGGGCGTGGAAGCAGAAACACCCCCGCGGATACGCAGACAGTACTACGCACCATGCTTAGTCGGAGAGCCTATAGCGAATGATGCACCATAGCGCCTGAAAGCCGTCTTTCCAAGTGATTTTCTTGCCTTCCTCGTAGGTGCGGCCAGCGTAGGTAATCGGCACTTCGTAGACTCGCCATTTATGCTTTGCAATCTTTGCCGTGATTTCGGGCTCGAACCCGAACCGATTCGATTTTAGCTCGATCCCCGTCAGTACCTCTCTCCGAAAAACCTTGTAGCAGGTTTCCATATCGCTTAGCTTCAGGTTCGTGGAGATATCGGAAAGCAGCGTCAGTATCCGGTTTGCAACGTAGTGCCAGAAATAATGCACCCGCTGCGGGCCGCCAAGAAAGCGTGACCCATACACCACGTCGGCACGACCATCCACAATCGGCTCCAGCAGCACCCCATAATCGCGCGGGTCGTATTCCAGGTCCGCATCCTGCACCAGCACGATCTCTCCGGTGGCCTGCGCAAAACCGCGGCGCAGCGCAGCGCCTTTTCCCTGGTTGTGCGATTGGAAGAGGAACTGCACATCGCGCAGCGCGACCGGATCGCCGCCGTCCTGCGCCGGCGCCGTTTGGTCCCCGCTGGCTTGGCGTGCCGCCATGTTTTCAAGGATTTGGCGCGTGCCGTCGGTCGAGCAATCGTCGACCACTATGACTTCCTTCCGTATCTCCGTGTCCAGGACGCGCCGCAAAATCTCATCGATCGTGGCCTTCTCGTTGTAAACCGGAATAACGATCGAGACTTTCGGACTGTGTAGCGCGGATGGATTCTGTCTTTGATGAGCCATGAATGTCGAAAGATTGTAGCGGTGTAGCCGCAGGCGAGTAAAGCCAAGTCCTCGCCAGGTCCAGGATTAATGACCTCCGCTTTTCGCGCCCTCCGAATCCGTATACCCTAGTAGGGACGCAAGATTGCTGCGCCCCAATTTTGGCGGTCCTCCGATGGGCCGCTTTAGGTTTTTGAATTTTCTTTCTCTGTGGACTCTGTGGCCTCTGTGTTGAGAGTCTTAAGGACGGTTGAGAATTTCAAGTGGCGACCTTCTATATCGAACAATTTGGCTGCCGCGCCACGCAAGCCGACGGCGTGGCCCTCGAACGGCAATTGCTCGACCGCGGCTGCACGTCTGCGCCCGAGGCTTTCGCCGCCGATATCGTCGTCGTGAATACATGCACGGTCACGGCTTCCGCGGATGCCCAGGCGCGCGACGCGATTCGCAAGCTGCACCGTGCCAACCCAGCCACGCGTGTTATCGTCACTGGCTGTTATGCGCAGCGTGCTCCCGAAGAATTGTCTGAGCTCCCCGGCGTCGCCTGGGTCGTCGGCAATTCGCATAAGCCGCAAATTCCCGATCTGATTGAAGCCATTTCACCAAGACTGTCCCCTCCGTTTTCCAGCGGCTTCTTCCCGGCCGCCGCGCTCGCCGCTGAACCGATGTCGCTCTTTCATGGCCCTGCGAAAATCCTGACCGGAGACATTTTTGAACAGAACACGCTGCTTGCTGCTCCGGTCCTCGGCGGGGAAGGGAATCACACCCGCCCCACGCTTAAAATTCAGGATGGCTGCAACTCCCGCTGTTCCTACTGCGTAATCCCTTTCGTCCGCGGGAAAAGCCGCAGCCTGCCGCCCGAGACCGTAGTTCAAGAAATCCAGCGCCTCAGCGCCGCCGGATTTCGCGAAATCGTTCTCAGCGGCATCAATCTTGGCACTTATGGACGGGATCTCTCCCCGCGCGTCGAATTCGAAGAGCTCGTCCGTCGCATTCTCGACGAAACATCGGTCGAACGTCTGCGCATCAGTTCCATTGAGCCGCTGGACGTCACTCAGGATCTTGTCGAACTCTTCGCAGGAACCGACCGCATCGCCGAGCACTTCCACATGCCGCTGCAATCCGCTTCCGATCGCATTCTCGCCGCAATGCACCGCTGGTACCGCTCCGAACATTATGCCGGTCGTGTCGAACTCATTCGCGCGCGCCTGCCACACGCCGCCATCGGCGCCGACGTCATTACCGGCTTCCCCGGGGAAACCGAAGAAGACCACGCCGCGACAATGGCCTTCATCGAAGAGTTGCCCTTCACCTATTTACACGTCTTCTCGTATTCGAAACGTCCCGGAACCAAATCCGCCGCGCTTTCGAATGAAGTCCACGGCGCCGTCATTAAGCGCCGCGCCCGCGAACTCCGCGCCCTCGGCGAACAGAAAACCGCCGCTTTCCGCCAATCTCAGATTGGCCGCACCCTCCGCGCCCTCACCCTTCGCCGCGACGATTCCGCTGCACACTTGGCCGAAAACACCACGCCGGCCTTGAGTAGCAACTATTTGAAGCTTCGAGTAGGGGGCGTCCACTCTGCTAACCGTTGGTTTGATATCTGCGTTCTAGGTGAGGTAGGAGACTTCCTCGTGGGTCAGACTCTCTCGGCTACGTGCGATGACTCGGCGTCTTCGGTGTCTCTGCATTAGTCTATCCTTCTTTTTTCCTAACCTTCGAAAATCACCTGCGCCAGCGCCTGAGACTCCGTATGCGTAATACTAAGTGACACGCTCTTCACTCCAAGCTGTTGCGCGATTTTTGCCGCCTCGCCCATCAGCGCCAGCGTCGGCCGTCCGCTCGTTTCCCGCACCACTTCCAAATCCACCCATCGCACCCCGCGCCGCCAGCCCGTTCCCAGCGCCTTCATCGCTGCCTCTTTGGCAGCAAACCGCCCCGCATACCGTTCATATTTATTCTTGAACCGCTCGCAGTACTCTCGCTCCCTCTGTGTGTAGACCCGCCTCAGAAACACTTCGCCATGCCGCTCGATCGCCTCCTGGATGCGCTCCACCTCCGTAATGTCCACTCCCATTCCAACGATCAAGCGGCCTCCAGATCTCTCGCGTTCGGCCAGGCACACCAATCCGATTATACTGTTAGAGTTGTGGCTCCTACGAAGACACTCCGGGCTAGGCGCAGCGTCCACAAACAGCGTGGCCGTGCGATCGCCGCGAGCGATTGGGCCGAACGCACCGTGCGGGGCTTGCGCATTCTTCAGGTTCCTGCGTTTACGAAACTCCCCTGGCTAGTCCACGGCTTCAGCACTCGCCCCGGAGGTGTCAGCGAACTCGCTGGAGAGAAAGTATTAAATCTTGGTTTCACGGAATGGGACAGAAATGAAAACGTCTTCGAAAATCGCCGCCGCTTCCAATCCGCCCTCGGCGCCAACGACCTCGCCCTGATTACAATCAAACAATTCCATTCCGACGTCGTCCAGCTCTTCGAAGTCGTCCCCGTCGAACCCTGCCGCGGTGACGCCTCCGCCACAAATCGTGCCGGTTTGCTCCTGGCCGTCCAGACCGCCGACTGCGTCCCCATTCTCCTCGTCGACCCCAAGAAGCGCGCCATCGCTGCCGTTCACGCCGGATGGCGTGGCACTCTCGCCCGCATCCTCACAAAGACCGTTGGCCAGATGCAAATGCATTTCGGCACGAAGCCCGCGGACCTGCTCGCCGCCATCGGCCCTTCCATCGGAGGCTGCTGCTACGAAGTCGGCACGGAAGTCGTCGTCCAGTTCAAATCCCAGTTCCCCAACGCTTCCGACTGGTTCGATGAGCTCCGCACCGGCGACGAGCCTAATTCGCTCCAGTGGCTGAACAGGATGCCCCCAGGGCACCAGCCGCCCCCGAAAAACGTCCTTCTCGACCTGAAAAAGGCCAATCGCGCCAAGCTCCTAGACGCCGGCCTCCGCGCCCAAAACATCTTCGCCAGCGACCTCTGCACCGCCTGTCGCCGGGATCTTCTCTTCAGCTATCGCAAAGAAGGCGCAGAATCCGGCCGCCTCATGTCCGTCGTGGGCATTCGAGATTCTGTTTAGAATTCACTCGAACTGGTGAGTACTGTCATCCTGAGGCGAACCGAACAGGTTTGCCGAAGAGCTCAACATTAAATTCAGCTACAACTGTAGCCGCACTGGCTCGGCATTTGCGTTTGAAATATTCAGCAACGCCAGTTGCCCGCATGCTGCCATCACGTCCCGCCCCCGCGAATAGCGCACAAACGCCGGTAC
Organism: Candidatus Acidiferrum sp.; assembly: GCA_035704085.1. Lineage (GTDB taxonomy): Bacteria > Acidobacteriota > Terriglobia > Acidiferrales > UBA7541 > Acidiferrum. The sequence goes on from DASSXG010000122.1 coordinate 16,485, forward strand.
GCCGCGATCCACCAAAATCTTTCGGAACTCCTCGATCCGCTCCTCGCTGCTCTCTTTGTACGGCAGCTCGCCCGGATTCCACGGGATCAAATTCATCTTGACGCTCTTAAGCGGCGCCAGCAGGCGCACCACGCGCCGCGCATCCTCGGCAGAATCATTCACTCCTCCGAGCATCACGTATTCAAACGTCAGTTGTTCCCAGGTTCGCAGCGGATAATTCTTGCATGCCTCCATTAACGCCCCGAGTGGATATTTCTTGTTGATCGGCATCAGCGCGTCGCGCTGCTCGTCATTCGAAGCGTTCAACGAAATCGCCAGCTTCGGCCGCACTTTTTCCTGTCCTAATCTTTCGATTCCCGGCACGATCCCGCTCGTCGAAAGCGTCACATGCTTCGGCGAAATCCCCATTCCCGCCGCGTCGAGCATGATCCGCACCGCCGTCATCACTGGCTCAAAATTCAGCAGCGGCTCGCCCTGTCCCATCAGCACGATATTCGTTTGCGGCGCCAGCCCCGACTTGTGCTCCTCCAGCGGCAGCAGCACCTGCGCCAAAATTTCCGCCGCCGTCAAGTTGCGAAACAATCCCAACTGCGCCGTCAAGCAAAAATGGCAATCTACCGCGCAGCCCGCTTGCGTCGAAATGCAGATCGTCTGCCGTCCCTCGCTCGGCATGAACACCGCTTCAACCGAAGCCGGCTTCTTCGCTAATCCTTTCGGTTCCTCCCTCTTACACTTCTCTGTAGCCTCTGCGACCTCTGTGTAAGATTCTGCTGTCTTTTCTTCGCCTCCCAATCCAAACAAATACCTCACCGATCCATCCGCCGAAGCAAATCGTTGTTTTACCTCCGGCAGCGTAACTCGCGCCTCTTTCGAAAGCCGCTCTCGCAGCGCCGTCGGCAGATTCGTCATCTTCGCCAAGTCAAACTTCCGCTCTGCATACAACGCGTGGTAAATCTGCCCCCCGCGGTACGCCGGCTCACCTAGCCCCGTGCAGAATGCGCGCAACTCTTCTTTCGATTTGCCCAGTAACTCCATCACGCTACGCCCACGCAATCCTTCCTTCTTCATCATCCCACCACGATCCTCAGGAACCAAGTATCCACCGCCGCCTCGACGTTCCTCTACCTCCTAAAACTTCCTTTACTTCCTTTACCTCGCGCTCCTTGCGCTATAATTCTTCGGCAATCCAGCGAAGCTGGATTGCCCTGTGGAGGCTTCCGATGGCGCAAAACGTTGCAACCGATCAGCTCACGATCACCGATTGGGTGAAGGGCCTCGCCGCCATCCCCGAGCGCGACTTCACGCTCGAAAATGTTCAGGACTACATCGTCCACCACGCCGTCCGTCCCGACACTCTCGAGAAATACTGCTTCTATTCGAAGGGCAACTACACACGCAATCTCATCTTCAAAAACGATGTCTTCGAATGCATGACCATCTGCTGGGAAATTGGCCAGGCCAGCCGCATCCACAATCACCGCGGCCAGAACTGTTGGATGTCCGCCCCCATTGGTCGTCTGAAGGTCCAGAATTTCCGCGTTGACGATCGCGACGCCGCTCGCGGCACGTGTCGCATCATTCCCACGGAAATTTACGAAATGGACGCAGCGCATTCCGCTTACGTCAACCCGCTCGAGCCCGTCCACCAAGTTTTGAATCTCGCTGAATTCAACCAGCGCGCCGTCAGCATCCACGTCTACTCCAAGCCCTTCGACACTTGCGAGGTTTATCAGCGCGAACGCGGCACGTACGGCGACGTTCCCCTTCACTACACCAGCGAATACGGCAAGCTCGACCCCGCCGAAAAACTTTTGTAGTGCTGTCCCTAAACGCTGTCTTTTTTTCTTTTGCATCTTATTGTAATTCCAGAACTTATTCAGAGTGCTCCTTCTCTTTTTCCTTTCCACCCCCGGCTGTGCCACAATCTCTACTATGGAGACTATGGCGTCCGAAACACGCGACATCCAAAAACGCGTTTTGCCCAACGGCCTGGTGGTCATCACCGAGACCATGAACCACGTCCGCTCCGTCTCTGTTGGTATCTGGGTTCGCAATGGCTCCCGCCGCGAAGTCCCCGAAGAGAACGGCCTCGCTCACTTCATCGAGCACATGGTTTTCAAGGGCACCGAGCGCCGTTCCGCCGAAGCCATCGCCCGTGAAATGGATTCCGTCGGCGGCATGCTTGACGCCTTCACCTCCAAAGAACAGATCTGCTTCAACGCCAAAGTCCTCGACGAGCATCTGCCCATCGCCTTCGACGTCATCGCCGATCTTGTCTTGCGCCCCAAATTCGATTCCGATGACGTGAAAAAAGAGCGCCAGGTCGTCCTCGAAGAAATCAAGATGGACATGGACAACCCCGAATATCTTCTCCATGACATCTTCACGCGCGGCTTTTGGCCAGAGCATCCGCTCGGCCGCCCGATTCTCGGCACGCCCGCGACAGTAAAAAAATTCAATCGCGAAGCGTTGCGCACGCGCTTCGGCAACTGGTTCGCCCCCGACCACCTGGTCATCACAGCCGCCGGCAACTCCACCCACGAGCAAGTGTTGGAATTAGCGGAGCGCGAATTCGGCCACTTGTGCGCTACCGGTCTCGCCAATAATGACTGCGTCCCGCAAACCAGCGCTCCCATCCATCTCGAGACCAAGCGCGACCTTGAGCAAGTTCATGTGTGTATCGGTGTTCCGTCAGTTCCTCTCGGCCATCAGGACCGCTTCGGGGTCGCCGTCCTCAACAATTTACTCGGTGGCGGCATGTCGTCGCGTCTCTTCCAGAATATTCGCGAAAGACTGGGCCTCGCCTACGCCGTCTTCAGCGAGCTCACTCCGTATTCCGACGCGGGCATGATGACCGTTTATGCCGGCACTGCCAAGGAAACCGTCGGCCAGGTCATTGACCTCACCATTCAAGAATTTCGCTCTTTGAAGGAATCTCTCGTCACCGAGGAAGAACTTCGCCGCTCCAAAAACCATCTCAAGGGTTCGCTGATGCTCTCCCTCGAATCCACCAGCTCCCGCATGTCCAACCTTGCCCGGCAGGAACTCTACTTCGGTCGTTTCTACTCCCTCGACGAAATCCTCGCTGGCATTGAGGTCGTCACCCGCGAAGAGCTCCGCTCCCTCGCCCAGCAGTATTTCCATCCCGATCAAATAGCCGTCACCGTCCTCGGCCCCCTCAACGGCTTCACCCTCGACCGCTCCAGCCTCGCCTGCTAATTTTCCTCGAGCGTGTCATTTTAAGAACAAATGCTTCTTGCAGAATTGAAGGACTTACTTGATTACGTCATGGTATCAACTGCGGACTTTATGACAAGCCCTGGAGGCTCCTCATGCGATTAATTCGCTGTTTTGCTTTTTGCCTTGCCTTCTTCGCGTCACTGTGCGCGAACGCTCAAGTTCTGCGATTGGGATCAGACAATAGGAGGACTATCGAAGCAACTACGACGGAAAAGATTAGCGTTCCTTCGGACTCCGCCATCGTGAAGATTGGATTCAATCACATAGCTGATACAAAGGATACGGCTTACACCGAAACTGTGCGCATGGGAGCCAAAATTATAAAGGCCTTGATTGATGCGGGAATCTCCAAAGAAGAAATACAAACGGACGCGGTGAACGTCGGTCGTGAAGAAGAACCCCTACGCAACACAAGTTCATCGCCGAAAATCAGGTACTCAGCGGCACAGCAGTGGCGAATTCATGTCGTTGCCGCAGACGCACAGAAGACTATTGATATTGCTGTCACCGCCGGGGCGAATAGCGTGCAGGGCGTCGAGTGGAATGTTTCTGACCCTCAATCCCTGCGTGCAAAGGCTTACGGCGTAGCTCTAGCTCGCGCCAAAGAGATGGCCGAACAGTCAGCCTCTCAGGCAGGCGTCAAGTTAGGAGAACTGATATCGGTTATTAACGGTGAGGAGTCGGAAGGCTTCGCAAAGCTGCCAATGGCAAGGAAAATGGTAGCTGTAGAAGTGCAAGCCACGCCGATGCAAAACTTGGTGCTTTACCCAGGCAAAGTCGAGCGGGAAGCGACCGTCACCCTTATTTTCGCCATCGCGCAGTAATTCTGTTGCGGCTGCTTCCATTCATTAGAAAACAAGCGATTATTATGATGCGCTCCTTCGTCACCGCTGCCCGGACGGCGCTGACCCGCCTGCACACGCTCGGGCGCGATCGAGCAGCAGCTCGCGCTCGCGTGCGTTGCGCGTGATCGTCGCCGCGCGCTCGAACTCGGAGCAGGCTTCGGCGAAGCGGCCAAGCTTGAAAAGAAAATCGCCGCGGACACTGGGCAGAAGGTGGTAAGTCTTGAGAGAAGGCTCCGAGGCAAGCGCGTCGATGATCTCCAGACCCTTCGCTGGACCGAGAGCCATTGCGACTGCAACCGCTCGATTCAACTCCACAACGGGAGATGGTGCGACGCGGGCAAGCGCCTCGTAGAGCGCCACGATGCGCGGCCAGTCTGTTTCCTCCGGCGTAACCGCTCGCGCGTGACAAGCGGCGATCGCCGCCTGAAGTGCGTATGGCCCCTGCGTGCCCCCGAGCCGCTCCGCCCGATCAAGGGCCGCGAGACCACGGTGGATTAGCAGCTGGTCCCAGTGCGAGCGGTCTTGGTCGAGAAGCAGGATGGGCTCTCCCGACGAGTTCACGCGCGCCCTCGAGCGCGAGGCTTGAATTTCCATGAGGGCTACGAGGCCGTGAACCTCCGGCTCCTGCGGGGCGAGTTCGGCGAGGATACGGCCAAGACGCAGCGCGTCCTCGCAGAGGGCTGGCCGCATCCAGTCGTCACCGGACGTCGCCGAGTAGCCTTCGTTGAAGACGAGGTAGATAACTTCGAGCACCGACGACAAACGCGAGGCAAGTTCGGCCTTGCGAGGAATCTCGAACGGGACATGCGCCTCAGCCAGGGTCCGTTTGGCGCGAACGATTCGTTGGGCGACAGTCGGCTCCGGCACAAGGAAGGCGCGGGCAATTTCGCCCGTGGTCAGGCCGCCGAGCAGGCGTAACGTCAGCGCAACGCGCGCCTCGCTCGGAAGCACCGGATGGCAGGATACGAACACGAGGCGGAGGAGGTCGTCGCCGATGTCATCGTCGAGTGTGGCGTCGAAATCCGGCACAGCCATCTCCTGTTGCGCCTCAAGTTCGCGGCCGAGCTCCTGGTGCTTGCGCTCCAGCAACTTGTTGCGGCGCCAGAGGTCGATGGCACGATGCTTCGCGGTGGCCATCAGCCAGGCACCTGGATTATCCGGTATGCCCGACTCCGGCCACTGTTCGAGGGCGGCAACCAGCGCGTCCTGCGCGAGTTCCTCGGCCAGGCCAACGTCGCGGACGATGCGAGTGAGACCGGCGATGATTCTGGCGGACTCAATCCGCCAGACGGCGTCGATGGCGTGATGTGTGAGGGTAGCCGTCACGGCTACCCATCACACCATCTTCGCCTTGGGCGTGCAAGTGAGCGCGCAACTAGGAGCTGGCAGCCGTTTGAGCGTTCGCGCACTCTGTCTCGTAGATTTGGCGAAGTTCGCACTCACCCTCGCCAACGACTTTGAGGAAGTTCTTGGCGAGCTGGATGGCCTCTTCCTTGGACTTTGCTTGAAGTATGGCGAAGCCGCCGACCAGTTCCTTGGACTCCGTGAAAGGCCCGTCGGTGACCGACAGCTTTCCGTTGTCCATGCGAACGCGCGCTCCGAGGGCGCTTGGCAAGCAGCCTTCCGTTGCGACCAGCCAGCCGGCCTTCATGCCATCTTCGACCAGCTTGCCCATCCTGGCCATTTCCTCCTGCGAAGGGGGAGTGTTTCTTTCTCGTGATTTGTACATGCTGAGGAATTTCATGACGATTTCTCCTTGTTTTATAATTTTTGTTTTGGCGTTGCTTTGCAGAACTCTGCGTTCGCTATGGATTGCACCGGAAATCGTCGGGCCCGTACATTTGGCGAATCTCGGTTTCCCCCTCCCAGCCCGGCCAATATTTTTTGTGCAGTTCCATGAATTGCACCGCACCTTGAATCGCCTCTTCCTTCGATTTCAATTCAAACTGCGCGTACCCGCCGATGATTTCCTTGGCCTCGGTGAAAGGTCCGTCGACCACGGTGATCTTCCCGTTCGCGAGCCGCACGCGGGCACCTGTATCGGTGGGTTTCAGCCCGCCTTGCCCGCGCATGGTACCGGCTTTGGCTGCCTCTTCGCCGAGTTTGTTGATGGCATCCATCAATTCTTTGGGTGGAAAGCCATACCCTTCCTTATGCTTGACGATCATCATGAATTGCATCGTTCTATCTCCTTTTTTTCGTCGAGTTGCGAGCCGGCTTCCAATTTTTGCGGCGGCCGGCGAAACACTTGGTTCTATTCCTGGGCCCTACTGTAAACGTCGAACGAGAAACGCTAAAATCGACAGGGTCGGCAAACTTTTTTTGGCCGGTGCAAGGCATATTTCTGCCACAACTATGCTTTCTTGTTGGCTGCCTGGGCGCGCAGGCGCTCTTCACGGTCCCTCAGCTCAGGAGTGAGTTCGGCGCCGAAGTCCGCAGCCTCGAATACCTGGCGAATCTCAATGTCGGACTCGGTTGCATCGGGATGTGGATTGGGGCAGCGCTTCACCCACTCTACCGCCTCTTCCATAGACCGCACCTGCCACAGCCAGAAGCCGGCGATCAGCTCCTTGGTTTCGGCGAAGGGGCCATCGATTACCGTGCGTTTCGTGCCGGAAAACCGCACACGCTTGCCCCTCGAACTTGCCTGGAGACCCTCGCCGGCGAGCAGCACTCCGGCTTTCACCAGCTCTTCGTTGAACTTCCCCATTTCGGCAAGGAGCTGCTGCTTGGGCAGCACGCCCGCCTCAGAGTCTTTGCTAGCCTTGACGATCACCATAACGCGCATTTTGTTGTCTCCTTTTCTAGTGTATTTAAGAGCCGGGTTTCCGGGCGGCCCTGTCGGATGAACCTGACCGGTGAACCTGACCCCTACTTACGCGTCGAACCAGGGGCAGTGCTATCGACAAGGACGGGTCATTTTCGAGAGTTCTTGCTAAGTCTCCGCAAGTCTTGGATTTATCTGCGTAACTATCCCGCAGCTATGGCGCCCCAACCGTGACGAGGAGCAGGGGACAGAATGATACCAGCGTGTGGAGGAAACACGTCAAGACCCGACCGTGTTCAATGGAAGGGGCTTGCAACGGTTGCCACATCGTTAGAAGCACAGAGGGCAAGATCCCTAGCAGCGCACCCGCAGTAGTGCCGAGGAACTCGCTTAACTGTATTAGGGCCCCGTCTAGGCTCCAGAAGAGAATGAGAAGCCCGCACCCGATCAGGGCGGCTCTGCCGGCTGATCTGAAGTCCCGAAAACGTCTCTGCTGCCTTTCCATATCCCCTCCGGTTGGGCCTCTCCTAGGGCTCCACGTAAACGTCGAATGAGGGGCGGCCAGATCGACACGTTCCGATTTTTGGGACTTCTTTGTAAGTGTCTGTAAGACTTTGATTTATTCGTCTCGGAGAAGTGTTCGGGACAAATCACTCCGGGACGCGCGGAAGTGATCGTCTGGCGGCAGATTCTTCTTTACACTTCCATGCCGCCGCATTATTCTCTCCCCGCGTATTCCTTCCCTTTGAAGTCGGCCGAACCCAGTGGTTATTCCAACATGGAGGATGCAATGAAAGGTTCCCTAGCTTTGGTTTCCTTAGTACTTGCGGGAGCGGTATTTGCTGCCGTACCCTCGATCGCGAACCAGGCCGCTGCTGAAAAAAAAGAAGCACCGGCCGCGAAGAAAGAAACGAAGTGGCAGGGCAACGTCGTCAGAATTTATAAAGACTTGTCGCAAATGGACATCAGGGGCGGCGAAAGAAACAATTCCGGGGATTCCTTGAAGATCGCCTACGACAGTTCGACGCAATGGACCAAGCTTGGAAAGCCCGGGCAGCAGGACGATGTTAAGGAAGGCTCGTTTGTGATTGTGCTGGGCAAAGTGGACGACAAGGGCGTGATGCACGCGTCCCGCATCGATTTGCGGCTGCCGCGATAACTTTTGCGAGACGTGATGTTCCGGGGCCGTTTCCTGAGGCGCAGCGGCGTCCGCCATTCCGCATACATTGGTGACGGCTCCGAAGGGTCAGGAGATTAGTATCAGGCCGCGAAGGATCAGGGCTTCGATGCCTGCGCTTCCAGCCGGAGTTTGGCCGCGCGCGCTGTTTCACGCAGCAGCGGGTCGGGATGCGCGAGGCAGCGGTTTAATTCCACTTCCAGAGATCTCAATCCAAGAGTTCCGATTGCATAAGCACCGCACGATTTAAGCCACGGATCATCACTGGCGACCAATTCAGCTACGGCCTGTTCCTGGGTCTCGATCTTGGTACGCACCAGCCGTTGTGCCTTCTGGGCCCTCTCGGCCACCGTGATCTTGCTATCCAGCAACGGTACCAGCATGTCCCGCAATTGGGACTTCAACACGTTATCGAGGAATTCCAAAGCATTGTCGTGGACCGTGACGCTCTTGGACTGCAGACCTACGTAGGCGCTATGTAAGTCGAGGCGGGGATGCAGGAGACCCAACAGACGAAAGATGCGCTCGAGTTCCTGCTGCATGGACTCCTTCATCGCTCGAAACAGAGCATCGTCACTGCCCGTGGCGGGGCCCAGGCTAGCCAAAATCTGGTAGGAGCGGTAGTGCCCCATAATCTCGGCGGCCAAGACAGTCTCAAGAAGCTGAACGTCCAGTTCGATCTGAGGATTACTGCGGCAGAGTTTGTTAAGAGAGGCAATCGTGCGGAAGCGCAAGGGGGTATCGCTTGCCAGAAGATTGTCCAGCAGTACGCTGGCAGCGGCTGGCGTTCCGAGAGTCACCAGCACGTTCGGGATTTCCCTGCGTGCTTCGATAGCCACGGAAGGATCACAAAGATGGTCGCGCAAGGATCCGACAATGGTATCTCCGAATCTGCCAAGTGCTGCGGCCGCGCTCGCCGCCAGGCTGGGGTCCGCGAGCCGCTCCAATAACTCAGGGACCAGCCGGCGCTTGCGCAGCATTCCAACGGAACGGATAGCCTCGCACGCTACCTGTGTTTCGGGATCGACAAGCAGCCTGGAGAGCAACGGATCGAAACAGTCCGGCAATTCGCCGAGCAGCCGAGCTGCTTCCACGCGGTTACGCAGGCCCTCTCGCCCCTCTTCGTTGACCATCGAATCCAGGATATCCCGCGCTGCTTCCAGGTTCTGAGCTGCTCCGGGCTGCGCCAGAAAGGCGACGACTGCCGACCGAACCGAAAAGTCGGGGAAATCGCCAAGTTCCTCGATGGCTGTCAGCGGATCAATATGGCCATGGTGGCTCAGAAAAAGTAGTGCTTCGGTGCGCACGCCAAGTTCAGGGTCCCGCAGCAATCGTTGCACCTCCGGAATCGCGGCTTTGTCGCCCGCCGACGCCAGAATAGCGATTGCCTTCTGCCGCACTTCTGGCGTGGAATGGCTCAGCAAAGCCCGAATCACCGGATGCGCTGCTCTCTGTTGTTCCACCTCAAATAGGCTCAGTGCATAAAGGATGTCCTTTGGATCGGAGGTCGAGAGGTTGGTCGCCAATAGGTCCGCGGTCGAGCGATCCAGAACGGGCGCCGTGGCTTGCTCGGCATCGACGCGATGTTGGCTAATGTTTTCCTTCAGTGTAGCCACGTATTGTTTGCGCGCGACAGACACCGCCATTAGCCAGCAGCCCCCCAGCAGCAGCACGATCCAGCTAAGCTGACGCGCCGGTAAGTGCAAGTAGGTCGCAAAAATGAGAACTGCTAATCCGGACAGCCCATCCCCTAAGCGCCAGATCACGGTATCAATGAACCATTTCACCTGTATCTTCACTCCCGCGGGGAGCGGCAGGTAGAGCAACTCGGTTGTGGACTTGTCAACCGAATAGCGCAGCACCTGGTCTCCGCCCTTCAGTGCCACTGCGGAAGCCAGCGTGCCAAAGGCCAGCAGGCCGGCAGAACCCAGGAATACTGTGACGGGAAGCAGGAACAGCGCGGTTCCAATTCCGAATCGTCGCAAGAATCTTGCGGTCAACAGCAACTGAAACAGCAGCCCCAGTAACCCCGCGTAAAAATAAAAGTCACCAAAGAAAACTGCCATGGCGTCTTTCTTGACCAGGAACTGCTGGCCGAGGGCTAGGAACTGCCAGCCGGTCAACGTCACGACAAACGACGAAATACAGATGACCGCCGCGATGGCCCGCAAATAAGGCGAGGAAAACAGAAGTCGCATCGTTTCCATTGGGTAGTGGGGTGTTGTTTCGGCAGCTCTTCCCGCCGTCCCCTGCACTTCACCGATCAGCCCTCGCCCGCTGCGCCAGACCAGGATCACCAGCCCAGCGCAAATTACAACGAATAACGTCATGGTCAGCAGCAGGCTTTCCGTTCCGTACCTCTTGGCCATGGTCTTGGCAAGAAATCCTGCAAAAATACCTCCAGCAATCGCGCCCCCGCCCACCATCCCGAAAACCCGCTTGGCCTCGCGCGTGGTCAGGACGTAATTCGCCAGCGTCCAGATCTGCGTAGCCCCAAGTACTCCAAAGACTTTTACCCAGATGTAGAACGCAGGAAAAACCCAGATCAGACGCGAGTAGTAATGGGCCAGCCCCCAGAAGAGCGCCCACGTGGCGGCGAAGAATAGCATGCTGCCAACGAGCAGATCGCGCAAAACAAACCGCCTCGCGATAACCACATAACCAGCTATGAGTATCGCGACCAGCACGGAACAGGCTATATCGGCGTACGCCAGGTGACTCGCCTGGAACCGCGAGAGGAATAACGCCGCCGACGCCACTCCGCCGATTTTGTAGCTGCTGATAATCAGGAACAGGCAGGAACACAGGAGGATGCCGCGCCCTAGGTCTCCGGGCTGGATGTTCAGTGCTCGCTCAATCCATCGTTTCATTCGTTGAGCTTTCTCTCTTAGCCTGTTGGTCCTATTGCGGCGTGGCCGTCATTCCGGAACAGATACGGTCGGCCGGTAAAACAGATAGCTTTTCCGAAACCGTTGCCCCATTCCCCATCCCTGGATGTTCCCCGGTCTCCCTGTTCTTAGGTGAAGACCCGGCGGGATCGAGAAGCACTACTTGTTGGTCCAGATACACAGCGATGAACTTGGCATCGGCACATATTTCCAGAGCGGACGCCCTGCCCCCAGGGTAGTAGCTGCTGAGCATGCCGGTGTCGATCAGAAACACTTTGTTCCCAAAGCGAGGCCGGATGCGGCCGCCATTCTGCACCGTGTGCGCTACGACCAAGTGTGTTGCTTTGTAACCCTCCAAGAGCTTGCTCACTTGCGATGCACCCTCTTCTTCGCTCCACTTGTCATAACCCCGAAACCATAACGGGCCATCAGCCCGTACACTGAGCCAATCGTTAAGTTTCGAGAACTCCAGGACTTTAGCCTTGCGCTCATCGTTGGCGAGGACATGCGACTTGAGCTCAGCGGTGACTTCCGCCTGAAGCACACTATTGATTTCCTGCAAATTAAAGAAGGGCAGAATCAACTTTTCATTTTGCAGATACTGTTTCAAGGCATCGAATGCCTTGATTTCCTCGCGGATCCGGTTATTCATCGCATCGGGTTTCGTCTTGGCTAAATCAGGATGAATTCCCCCGTGCAAGAAGATGATTCCTTCAATTTCAGCCACGGCGGCATGTCCTCTTAACCACTCACCGTATTTTCCCTTTGGGCCAAACGCTTCCCGCTGCTCAATGAAACCTGCTGGATGGCGTGCCATCCACTCTGCTTCCGTCATCTCCAAGGGCTGGGTAAGCTCGGCTATTAAGGACGCGTGGCTATCCTTCCATTTCACATACTCGCCATACGCAGCTTTTTGACGCTTCTCGGAATTGCCGTCGGCATAACTGGCATAGTTCAGGGGAGTGACATAGCGCAGGTCCCCCATGATATTCATCATCTCGTGATTGCCGAGCAGGCTTACTACCCGACCGCCTGCTTGCGCCGCTTCTTTCTCGAGTGCCATCATCAAGTCCATGACCTCGCGCGGCTTCGGGCCGCGATCCAGGAGGTCCCCGACCTGGACAAATGTCGTCTTACCGCCCGTCCAATGGTTCTGAAGGTCTATAAGTCCGGTGTGCCGCAGAATTGCGAGGAAGTCGTCAAAGTCATTGTGGACATCGCCGATGGCGACTACCGATTCCGCAGGCTCGGCTGGAGCTTTTGCTGGTTCTGCCCATGAGGGGGCCGCCCACGCCAGGAGTAGGAGGACGAAAATACGTGTGCGCTGGAGAGGAACCCAATCCGGCGAGCAGGCCATCTTCCTGGCTTCCCTTGCTATGCTGCAAAATAGGAGCGAAAACATTGAGTTATGCAGGGTGTCCTCTGTTGGGCTGCATCTTAGGCTGCTAGAGGCGCGCAAGTCAACATGTTGAAAATAGCCATAGGAACCGGCAGACGTGGCAGAGGCCGCCACGCGGGCAGCCGTTCGTCACAGACCTTACAAAAAGACACAATCGCGGAGCCTTCACAGGAAGACTCCGCGATATGGCTACTGCGTGAACATCTAGGCTTGCAAGAGCCCCGGGCATTTCAAGTTGCGTTACCAAGGCGTCGTCTAGTCGGAGTGCGAGAGCCTCTTCGAGATTAGCGTTGCGTGAATCACGCCGCCCTTGTCGGAAGTGCCCTTGCAAATCACGAAGTCCCCTTCTTTAACCTGGCTTGCGTCAATGTCGTTCACCTTCTTGTCGGCGTGATACTGGCTGACCCATTTCGTCGAGCTGTCATACACACAGGTCATCTCTACGCTCCCGCCCGACTTACGCACAGTCAGACTGGACTGGTCCTTACTGATTCTTTCAACTCTACCTTCCCAGCGCGCCTCCTTCGACTTAGCCGGAGCCTCTTGCCCGAACACCGCCGCCGCAAGCGCGAAGGTTAGTACCAACGCAAACAGCAGAGTGAGTTGCTTCTTCAGCATTTTTTTCTCCTTATCACCGGGATCACCGGTGAAGATGTGATGTGTAGCACGAACTAGACCCTGGGGACGAAAAAGAGCGCCGCTGGCCATCGTCTACTTGGAGTGCGAGAGCCGCTTGGAGATCACCGTCGCGTGCAATACGCCATCCTTGTCGTAAGTGCCCGTGCAAATGACGTAGTCCCCGTCTTTAACCTCGCCCGCGTCAATATTGTTGACCTTCTTGGCGGCGTGATATTGACTGACCCATTTCGTCGAGCCGTCGTACGCCACGGTCCTCTCTACACTTTCGCCTGACTTGCGAACCGTCAGAGTGGACTTATCCTTATCGCTTCTTGCCACTCTGCCTTCCCAGCGTGCCGGCTTCGCCGCCTTCGCCTTGGCAGGAGCCTCTTGCGCGAACATGGCCGTCGCCAGCGGGAAGGCAAGCACCAACGCGAACAGCAGAGTGAGTTGCTTCTTCAGCATTTTTCTCTCCTTATCACCGGGATCACCGGTGAAGATGTGATGTGCAGCACGAACACTAAACCCCAAAGACCAAAAAGAGCAAGCTACTTTTAATCTTGAGCGATCGGATCCAAATGTCTTCGCTGCATCCCTCACCCTGCCAGAACCTGATTCGCCTAATCTCCACCCGCCCAATCGGGCCGTACAGTTCACTTCAGTGATTCAGTTCATTCAGTACAGCACTTCGTTCTCACCCTTTTCGGCGATCATCTTCTGGAATTGCGCCACGATCTTGTCCCGCCGCGCCATCACCGCTTTCACTTCGTCTTTAGTCAGATACGACTTGGTTTTTTCCGCCAGTTGGTTTCCGTCTAGCGCCTTCAGCTTCTCCAACAATTGCCGGTCGCACTTTACCAGATCCTTGGGGTCTTTCACGTCTTTGTAGTTGCGGAACGCGCGGCTGAAGTCAATCCGCCAAAGTTTCCAATCCTCGCCAATCAGAACATTGGTTAGGTTGGGATCGGTATCGTAAACCAAATTGTCGAAGACACGTATTTTGTACATCTGGTTGTTCCAGGCTTCTTTGTCGGGTGGTTCTATCTTCTGCTTCATGCGATCCGCATCGTCCATCTTGACGGGCAGCCACCAGCTCAGCGAGCCTGTACGCCCCCCCACCTTGCGTTCGACATATACCGGCATCATGTCATCAAAACCGACCAGCTCCGCCAGCGCATAAGCGGCGATATTGAACTTGTAAGAATCCTTAAAATTCATTTCCGTGTGGCCTCGGCTGTCCGTATAAATGGCCTTACTCTCTTCAACAGGCTGGAAAGAGGCATCGTGTGTCAGCGTGCCGTCGCTTAGCGTGAGCCGAGAGGTGCCGGTGATGCCTTTTTTGGCTTCGTGGCTACTTACCACCTTTGCGGTAAGAAGAAATTGCTTGATCTGCTCCTTGCTGGGCGTGGACTCGTCCGCGGCAACCGCGAAAAGCCCGCAAGTCAGACACGCCGCCGCGGCAAGAATCAAACGCTGGCGCAGATGAAGTGGGTTCATGGGAGCACCTCCACAGAATTGGTGGCACTCTACTCCTTTGCGTCGCAATGCACAACCTAAAATAGTTGGAATACTCGGCGCAAAACCTTTCGAAACCACAATCGGCCTTCCTCGCTCATCCACAGCCAATCGCCAAAGCCGAGAAGCAGGGTGTTCTCGGCTTTCTCCTTACCTCTTTACTTCCTTACTTCTTATTTGCCCGCCGCCCGCTCCGCGTTCACCGTAGCGCCGATAATCCCCATCTCATCCGAAGTCGGGATCACCTCGAACCGGCTGCCCTGGAGCGGACTCATCTTGACCATCTCATGCACGAACCGGTCCAGCATTCCCGTATCGATGAACTTTATGTCCGGGCCGGTGATGAAAAACATTCCTGGGCCCTCCATGTGGATGCTCGTCGCCGTAGCCGCCGCCAGCGCCCGATGGCACAACTGCACAAATTCCGCGCACCGCGCATCTCCCGCCCGCGCATTCTCGAAAACCTCTTCGGGCTCCAAATCGAGGAAGCGCATCCGCATCGACCGAAGTCCCAGAATCCCTTCCAGGTGCCCCCGTCCACCGCAACCGCAGAAGTTCTCCTTCGGATCCAGCGTCACCACGGAGTGCCCGCCCTCCCAAACGCCATCGCTCGAGGGGTACCGGCCAAACCCTACGCCGTTCCCCAGCGTCCACACACGCGTGAGCTTGTTCAATTTTCCCTGTGTCGCCGCAATCCCCGCTGCCATGACGTCCGCGTCATTGAATATCCGCACGGGTACCCCCGCCGCCGCGCCTTTCAGGGAAGAAGAAAGCGCCTCTTGCAGCGCGAATCCTTTCATCTGGTGCAGGTTCGGAGAATCTTCCACGACTCCGCCGCGGATAATGCCCGGAAACCCGATGCCGATCGCTCCAATTTTTTCTTTGCCGGCAACCTTCTCCACTTCCGCGCGAATGCAATCCGCGATGCCCTCCGCCGGCATGGAGAGCAGCGGATCAAGCAATTGTGCTTTCTCGGGGTAGACCCTGGCCGCCCCGAGGACCTTGTGCCCTTCCACCAGCCCCACGGCGATATGCTCCATCATCAGTACGCCAACTGTCCTGCTCATCGTTTTCCTGCCAATCTTAAGAATTCGAAAATGGTTTTAGTTGTCTCCTCATCTAGTTTCGGCTAGCCCTTAACCAATTTGTTGAGCCCATTGAACGCCGCGGCTTTGTAACATTCCGCCAGCGTCGGATAATTGAAAACCGTATCCACGAAATACTCCACCGTGCCTTTCAGCGCAAACACCGCTTGCCCGATATGAAGCAGCTCCGAGGCTCCTTCGCCGATGATGTGCACGCCCAGCAACAGTTTGCTGGCCGGATCGAAGATCAGCTTCAGCCGCCCGGTGGTGTCACCGCGGATCTGGCCTCTGGCGATTTCCCGAAAATAGGCCATGCCCACTTCGTAGGGAACACCTTCATCCGTGAGTTGCTCTTCCGTTTTTCCGATAAACGAAATTTCTGGAATGGTATAAATTCCGTACGGATAAGTCGCGCGATTCGAATGGATGGGCATTCCAAACGCTTTCGCTGCGGCAATGCGCCCTTGTTCCATGGATACAGAACCCAAACTGGGAAATCCTATTACGTCTCCCACCGCGAAAATGTGCGGTTGCTTCGTCCGATATTCCTCATCGACTTGAATCCGCCCTCGCGCATCAGCCTCCAGGCCAGCAGCAGCGAGATTCAATTCATCCACATTACCCTGGCGGCCTACAGCGTACAGCAGCGCCTCTCCGGAAACTTTCTTCTTGCTCTTCAGATTCGCTACTACCAAATGTTCGGGCGTTTCTTCGACGCTCTCCACTTCTTCATTCAACCTCAGCGTGACGCGACGGTCGCGCAAATGATAGGAGAGCGCCTCGACCATTTCCGCGTCCGCAAATTCCAGCAAGCGCGGGCGTTTTTCAATCAGCGTGACGCGCACGCCGAGCGTGGCGAACATGCAGGTGTACTCGACGCCGATCACGCCCCCACCCACGACGAGCATCGCCTTGGGAACCTCCGGCATCTTCAGGATTTGATCGCTGTTGATGATGGTGCGATCGTTGAACGGCACCAGCGGAGAATTGGCCGGCTTCGTGCCCGCCGCGATAATCACGTAGTCTGCCTCATAATCGGACTGGCCGCGTGAGCTTGTCACGCGGACGTGATGAGGATCGGCAAAGCTGGCGGTTCCGGTTATGACTTCGATGCCGTTGCGGGAGAGCTGTGCGCGAATGACGTCAATCTCCGTCTTGATCACGTTGAGGGCGCGGAAAGAAAGATCCCCCATGGTGATCGGTTCTTTCACACGATAATTGACGCCATAAATGCTCTGATACTGGTAGCCGGAAAGATGCAACACCGCTTCGCGAATGGTCTTGCTCGGAATTGTGCCGGTATTGATTGCGGCTCCGCCGATTACCTCCAGTTTTTCGATGAGCGCCGCGCGCTTTCCGAATTTAGACGCTTGAATCGCGGCGCGCTGCCCTGCCGGCCCGGAACCAATCACGATGAGGTCGTACTTTTCCATGGCTCGCCGCGGGAGTATACCACCCTTGCATTAGAAGACGCTCCTTGAGGCGGGTCGCCCAAAGTTTTCTTTTGGTGGACATCTGTTGACGCGCACTCGACGCTCTGCCATGATTCTGAAAATTCGTTTTTGCGATGGCTCAGACTTTTGAGGCTGAGGATTCTTTTCGCGAGGTGAACGATCGGCTTGCGGGTAACCATTCTGGCCTCCGGCAGCTCGGGCAACATCACGTTACTCGAGACGGAGCACACCCGCCTCCTCGTGGACGCGGGACTCGGCAAGCGTGAGACGCTGGCGCGGCTGGCCGCGGTCGAAAAAAACGTCGAGCACCTCGACGGCATCCTCGTCACTCATGAACATACCGACCACTGCGGCGGTTTGCCGCAGATGCTGGGCCTGTGGAAAGCGCCGCTCTACGTCACCGAGGCCACCATGGATGTCATGCAGTCCATTCTTCCCAAAACTTTTGGTAAGCGACTGAAGGGCATGGAAACGATTCACGCGGGACAGCATTTTACGATTGGGGACATTGACGTACACGCTTTCGCGATTCCGCACGACGCTGCCGATCCCATTGGTTTCACTTTCCGTTCGAATGGCTCGAAAATGGCCATCGTAACCGATCTCGGCTACATGCCCGAGCTCGTCAAGGTTCATTTGCGCGGGGCCGACTGCTTGGTGCTCGAATCCAATCACGATCTCGACATGCTGAAAGTCGGCCCGTACCCGTGGGTCGTTAAGCAGCGCGTGCTGAGCCGCACCGGCCATCTTTCAAATCATGCCGTCAGCGAATATCTTTCCGATCCCGACGGATTCGACGCCATGGCGCGCTATTTGGTCCTTGCCCACATCTCCCAGGAAAACAACAATCCTGATCTCGTCCGTCTCTCCGCCGAAGAGGCACTGAGGCGCCGGCCCAGCGAGTGCGCTTTTGACGGTGAACTTCTTGTCGCTTCGCAGCATGTGCCTCTCAAGCCGCTCGAGCTGTAGCACTTTTTCAAATCCATTTGAACGGAATTTTCGTTCGCTTTTCCCCGCCCGTTCCCTTACACTATTTCTTTCTTGGTAGAGGTGCGGAGGCCATGAGTAGCCGGGCACGCAATTCCGATTCGCTTCGGATGCCAGGCAAAAGGGGTTCTCGTTTCGACCGGAGAGGTCGCTAGTAAAGAGGACCGGCAGGTCGAAGGCAACTTAATTGTTGTCCGCCGAAATCGCAGCGGTAGCTGAAGCCGCCGCGGTTGGGGGATAGGCATAAAGCCTGTCCACTGTCATCCGTCATCACCGGATGAAGCGCTATCGAGAGGCGGCAGCCCGAGCAGTCTCCTCGCGGTTCCTTCCTTTCGTCTCGCTCATCCAGAAAACAAAATGGGAATGAATGCGTTCGAATTGACGCGCGCGCTGGTGGACATCGAGTCCACCACGAACCACGAGAAAAACGTGGGCGACTACCTCTTTGCCTATTTGTCGCGGCTGGCTGCGCAGCAGGGTGGCCGGCTCGAACGCATGTGCGTCGAGCCTAATCGCGCCAATATTTTCGCCTCGTGGGGTGAACCTACGGTCACCCTCTCCACGCACATGGATACCGTCCCGCCGTTCTTCGCTTCCGGCGAGGATGACAAATTTATCTTTGGCCGCGGTGCTTGCGACGCCAAAGGCATCATCGCGGCGATGATCGCTGCCGCGGAGAAATTGCTCGAGGCGGGCACGCGAAATTTCGGTTTGTTATTCGTGGTCGGCGAAGAGCGCAACAGCGCAGGCGCTAAAGCCGCCGCCGCGGCTCCGCGCGGGTCGCGTTTTCTCATCAACGGCGAGCCCACCGAAAATCATCTGGCCGTCGGTTCGAAAGGCGCGTTGCGGTATGAAATCACGACGCGGGGAAAGCTTGCCCACTCCGCCTATCCCGAACTCGGCCATTCCGCCATCCACACTCTGCTCGACGTGCTCGATGACATTCGTCAAATTCCGTTGCCGCAAGACGGGCTGCTCGGCAGAAGCACGTTGAATATCGGGACGATCGGCGGCGGCCGTGCACCCAACGTTGTTGCCGATCTCGCCGAAGCCGAAATCATGTTTCGAACCGTGGGCGATCCTTGGGTAATTCGCGAAGCTGTTTCAGCAGCGGTGGCGGGGCGCGCCGAAGCCCGCGAAGTCCTGCACACGCCAGCAACTCAATTGAACGAATTCGAAGGGCTGCCCACGACCGTGGTCGCGTTCACAACGGACATTCCCACGTTCGATGGCGCCTGGGGAGAACCATTTCTCATTGGGCCGGGCAGCATTCACGTTGCGCACACTGCCGAAGAGCGCATTGCCAAAAAAGAATTGTCCGAAGCTGTGGGAATTTACGCGCGCATGACCACACAGCTTCTCGCCACAGGCGGGAGGGGCGCATGAACCGCGGCCTCGCCATCGTCGGTTGCGGAAAGATGGGCCGCCTGATCGAACAGTTCGCGGCGGAATATGGCTTCGAAGTGCGCACAAGACTCACTCGTGAACGCCATCTTCACGATGGCGCGATCACGCGGGAATCTTTGCAAGGTGTCGAGGTGGCCGTCGAATTCACGGATCCCGATGCCGCGCCTGACAACTTGCGGCGGCTCGCTTCTCTTGGCATCAACACGGTGTGCGGCACAACAGGGTGGTTCGAGCAACTCCCCGCAATTCACGAATCCGTTCTCGCAGCCGGAACGGCTCTCGTCTACAGCTCGAATTTCTCCGTTGGCGTAAACGTTTTTCTCCAGACGGTCGCGCGAGCTGCGTCGTTCTTTGCGAAATATCCCGAGTACGAAGCCTGGGGCTGGGAGATTCATCACTCCGCCAAGAAAGATGCACCTTCCGGCACGCTGAAGAAGCTCGCCGAAGAAATCCGCGCTTCTGGCTATGACCGCGCGCTCACCTTGACCGCGAACCGCGCGGGTTCGCATGCCGGGACACATGAGATCGGTTTTGATTCCGCCGCGGATACCATCACGCTGCGCCACACGGCACGCAGCCGCGAGGGTTTTGCCCGCGGAGCGCTGCGCGCGGCCCGCTGGATTGCTGGCAAAAAAGGCGTTTTCGAATTTCGCGAAATCCTCGGCGAATTGAGCTGAGACGTTTAAGAAATGAAGGAGAAGGATCATGTTTACCGGCACCGGCACCGCACTCGTTACTCCGTTTCGAACCGATGGCTCGCTCGACAGAGCAGCTCTTCGCGTGCTGATCAAGCGACAGATTGACGCAGGCATAGATTTTCTGGTTCCCTGCGGCACCACCGGCGAAAGTCCCACCCTCACGCACGAAGAGCATTTGCTCGTCGCGGAAATCTGCGTCGAACTGTCTAGAGGTAAGGTTCCCGTCCTGGCCGGGGCCGGCGGCTACAACACTGCCGAAGTGCTCGCACTCGCGCGCGAACTTGCGGCATTGGGTGTGGACGGTATTCTCTCCGTCACTCCGTACTACAACAAGCCCACGCAGGAAGGCCTCTATCAGCACTATCGCGCGATCGCCGAAGCCGTTGCGTTGCCCATCATTCTTTACAGCGTGCAAGGCCGCACGGGCGTGAACATCGAGCCGGCGACGGTAAAGCGGCTCGCACAAATCGAAAACATCATCGGCATCAAGGAAGCTTCTGGCAACATTTCGCAAATGGCCGCAATTCTCAACGCGGTACCCGATGACTTCATTGTTCTCTCCGGCGACGATGCCATCACGCTTCCGCTGATCTCGGTGGGCGGCCAAGGCGTCGTCTCGGTGGTTTCGAATGAAATCCCCGCCGAAATGTCGCAGCTCACGCGGCTCGCTCTGCAAGGTGATTTTTCAGGCGCGCGCGAAATTCACCGGCGCTATCACCCGCTGATGGAAATCAATTTCGTCGAATCGAATCCCATTCCAGTAAAGGCCGCCCTGGCGGAAATGGAGTTGCTGGAACCTGTCTGGCGCTTGCCACTCGTCGCGCCAAAAGCGGAGAATCAAGCGCGCATCCGGGCCGTGCTTGAATCGCTTGGGCTTGTCTCGCGCCAGGCCGCCACACCCGCTGCCGAGAGAACTCATGCTGCCTTCGCAAATTGAAAAATTATTTGACGAAGCTCCGGCGCACTATGAAGAAGAGCACCACTGGCTATTCCGCGATTTCAAAGGCGCGCTTAATCGAGGGGCCATTCGTGCCGCGGAGCCCGATGCGTCTACAAAATCCGGCTGGCGCGCGAATGCCTGGGTGAAGAAGGGCATCCTCGTAGGATTTCGCATGGGTGCCATCGCGGACATGTCCATCGACGCCGCCAAGCAACCGTTCTTCGATAAATCCACTTTTCCGGTGCGCGCTTTAACGGCTTCCGACGGAGTGCGCATCGTTCCCGGGGGCTCCAGCATTCGCGATGGCAGTCATATCGGCCGCGGCGTGATCTGCATGCCGCCGATGTTCGTAAACGTCGGCGCTTATGTGGACGAAGGCACGATGATCGATTCCCACGCGCTTATTGGGAGTTGCGCGCAAATCGGCAAGAATTGTCACATCTCCGCGGGAGCACAAATCGGCGGCGTTCTGGAACCAGTGGGCGCGTTGCCGGTGATCATCGAGGACGAAGTTCTGGTGGGTGGTAATTGCGGCGTCTATGAAGGGACCGTCGTGAAGCGCCGGGCCGTTCTGGGCACGGGCACGATTCTCAATCGGTCGATCCCGGTGTACGATCTCGTGCGAGATGCCATTTACACAGCCACGAGAAACGAGCCGTTGATCATCCCCGAAGAAGCTATCGTCGTTCCCGGCTCACGCGCCGTGTCCCATCCCACCGGCGCCAAGTGGGGCCTCTCGCTTCAAGCCGCCGTTATTGTGAAGTACCGCGACGCGAAGACGGATGCTCGCGTCCAGCTCGAAGACCTCTTGCGCTAACGTTTCACTGGGACAACACTTTTTCAAAAAACTGCAGCGCGCGAGGATCGTTGGATTGGCCAAGCCAGAACATCGCCTGCTTGCGAACCTCGGGATTGTGGTTCGTCTGAGCTACTTCAATCAATTTCGGGACGCCTTCATCCTTCGGCAGCTGGCTCAAGGCAAACACGGCTTTTCTCTTCAAGTCCGTGTCGGGATCGTTTTCAATTGCGCCGGTGATGGTGCCAACCGCTTTCTTTCCGGCCTTTTGCGCGAGCCAGAAGAGCGCCTGCCCGCGCACGTGCGAACTCGCATCGTCACGAGCCATGCGGATCATCTCGTCGATGGCACCTGTTTCGTGGCTCACCGAAAGCGCAAGGGCAACGTGCGCGCGCACATCGGAACTCGGATCGGTTTTCGCCATATTCTGCAAGGTAGTTAATCCGGTCTTTCCTCGCGCCGCTCCCAGCCAGAACGCTGCTTGCTTTCTCAATTCCTCGCGTTGGTCCGGCTTCACAAACGATTCGAACACGCGGTCAGAAGAAACATCCGCATGCAAGGCAATCGCCGTCAACGCTCCATTGCCGACGTTGTGATGGTCTTGCCGTTCAAACTCGGCTCCCTGTACATAAGTCGCAAGGAGCGCGACACTTTCCGCGGGTTTTACGCCGGTCAGCCAAAGGAATGGCAGTCCGCCGGCATCCAGCGTGCAATCTTCGGAGGCGACGCGAATGCTGCCCACTTGCTTTGCTTCCAGCCGCAGGAGCACGACAAGCTGCCGCGTTCCTTCGAGCTTGACGGTTCCGTCCGTTTGAGTGGTGCCGCCCGCAGCATCGTGATCCTTCTCCAGGCGGCAAGTGCCACAGTTTTCGTCGCTCCGATAGTTGTCGCAGCAAACACCTCGTTCGCCCGCAACCTGATCCACGCTGTAGCCCACCCATTCGGGGTTCTCCGCTTTTTCAACAATTTCACGAAACGTGGCATTGAGACTTCCCGTCACCGCCCGCGTCTCCAACTTCGCATTCTCAAGGCGCGGCATTTCGGCCACGGGGGTTGTGGCAACAGCGGTTGCTTGCCTAGAGGTTCTTCCAACTGCTCCGCCTCTCGCTAGTTGCGCCACACCGCAACTGGTCCCAACCACGATCATTGCCAGGCCCATGATTCTCTTGGCCGCAAAATCGCTCTGCCTGCTCTTCATCGCCCACCTCATTTCTGCAAAATCTCCATCAGGTAATCGGTCGCTTCTTTCGAATGCATCAAGGAAAGTTTTGAGACCGCGGTTCGCTTGAGGTCCGGGTCCTTTTCTCCACGGGCGATGGCCACGATCGCGCTCGCATTTCCTTGCAGGAAATATGCGTTCAACACTTCTTCACGAACTCCACGGTCGGTTTCCTTGCCGTAGATGGTCTGCAGCGCTTTGGACGATGCATCGGAGTGAATCAACCCCAAGTTGCGAATCGCCGTGCGCCGCAGTTCAGAATCTTTTTCCATTTGCGCGGCTTGCACGAGTTTCTCCGAGTCTCCCGCCAGGAAGAAGGCTTGCAGAAGTTCCCGCCGCACGTCCGGCGAAGCTTCGGTCTGATATAACTGCTGCAATTCCGCGGTTCCGTGAACCAAGCCAAGCTGCCGGATCGCTTCCCGGCGCAGAGACTCATCTTTCTCGCCCTTTGCGGCCGCGAAGAGACGCTCGTGATCGCCTCCGATCATGTAGCTTCGAAGAATCGCGCGCTTTATCGAAACATCGCTCGTCGAAGAATAAATCTCCGCGAGTGTTTTGCGCGATTCGGCGCCGCCGAAGATTCCCAAGTACTCCACCGCTTTTCGTTGCAGTTCTGGGTTGTTCTGCCCTCGCGCGATGCGCGCGATGATTTCACGTCCTTGCGGCGAGCCACTTTGAGCGAGCACGAACAGCGCCTTGGACTTCTCCTTGGGCGAAGCGGAGCCGTTCAGAACTTTTTCAAGCAGCGGCATCGCTCGTTCCGGGTCACTGTTCATCAGGCCGTGGATTGCCAGCATCCTCAGCTCTTCGTCGCTCTGGTCCGCCGGTTTCGCCGGCTGCCCCGTGGATTGCCGCACTTCGATGTCCAGGGCGCTGGCGTCTTTGAGCCAGCGGCTTTGTGGAAAGCGCCGCTTCAAGTCGGCAATCGTCGCAAGCGCTGTGTCGCGTTTGCCCGTCTTGTTTTCCGCATAGGCCTTCCAGTACAGCGCCGCGTCCGTTTGCGGGCCGTTCATGTCCGCGAGTTCTTTGAATTTTGACGCTGCCTTATCGTACTGCTCGTCATCCAAATCTTCACGGCCGTCGTCGTACAACTCCTGCAGACGTTCGACCTTTTCCTGTTCCCGCTCTTTTGCTTCCTGCTCCCGTTCGCGTTTTTCTTCTTCTCGTTCGCGCGCCTCTTGCTCGTGCTCGCGCCGCTCCTGCTCTTTTTCTTGAGCGCTTTGCGAATCCTGGAAAAAGTCAGGCGCCGTAGGATAATTCGCTACCAATCGGGCCGCCTGCGCGCCTCTGGGTGAAATCAGCAGCGCGGCGGCGACGATCCACACGAGCCCTGTCCTTCTCACTGAATTTCCGATGGTCA
Organism: Candidatus Acidiferrum sp.; assembly: GCA_035704085.1. Lineage (GTDB taxonomy): Bacteria > Acidobacteriota > Terriglobia > Acidiferrales > UBA7541 > Acidiferrum. The sequence goes on from DASSXG010000122.1 coordinate 40,880, forward strand.
TACGTTGTTCCTTTCCTTCTTTGTGGAATCGTCTTGTGTCGGCGCAGGCCTGGTCGCCTCCTGCCGTTCTTGCAGTTCTTTGCCGACCACGCGAACCTTAAACAAAATCCCCTGTGCTTCGATTTTTTGCCGAATCGCTTCGAGCTGCTTGGGCGTAACCTGCTCGGGGCTGTGCGCCACGTCCAGAAGGACGCGCTCAAGTTCGTCCAGGACGCTTGCCAGACCGGCATCTCCTTCGTGCAGCGCCGTCTGGCGGTACAGGCGGTTTTCTTCCAGCAAATCTTCCGCCCGCCGCTGCGCGGAAGAGATGTTCACCTGTTTTTGGGCGGGATCGGTTGGCTGAGCGTTCGAAAGCTCCACCAGCATCATCTCCGAGCGTCCCAGATGCTCACCCACCGCCACAACTAATACGCGTTCTCGAACCTGCTCTTTGTTCGCGAGAGGTTCGGGCATGATTTTGTCCCTCGTTGACCTTCCCAAGAAAAAAGCTCCAACGACTATCGCGACAACGGTTCCAACTGCCACAAGCCGTTTTGGTTCAAACCACGTCTGCCACCAGCGCTCGCGTTTTTCTGGCAAACGCGGTGCAATCTGCTGCCACACCCGCCGCCCGTAATCCGCTCCAGGATCGGGCACCGGCAGCGTATCCAGCGCCGCGAGCACCGCATCAATTCGCTGCATCTCCCTGCGGCACTCTTCGCAAACTTTAAGGTGTTCCGCGAACGAAGGTCGCTGTGCGGACTCTCCCTCGCGATACGCGATCAACTCTTCTTCTGTAATGTGTTTCATGATTCCGTTCCCATGGTTCTGGCATGCATTTTTGATCCAACAACAGGCTCCAGCGCGTGCCGTAGTTTTTGCACAGCGCGAAAGACCGTGTTCTTCGCCGCGCTTGAATTCGATTCCAAGACCTTCGCGATTTCCTCAATGCCGCAGCCTTCCCAGTGGCGCATCACAAAGGCGGTCCTTTCCGCATGAGTCAGAGCGGCGAGGGCCCGTTCCATCTGTTTCTTCAGCTCGACGCTCTGCGTCATGCGCTCGGGAGTGGGCGCCGCATCCGGAACACGGTTCAAGGGTTCTTCCTCGACGGGGTTGTGATCCTCCGCGCTTGGAGTTTGCCGCCGCGAGTCTTCCTTTTGCCGCTGCCGCATCCGGTCAATCGCATAGTTGGCCGCGATGCGATACACCCAAGTTCCAAAATTTGCCCGTGAAGCAAACTGCTCCAGCTTCTGGTACGCGCGCAGAAACGCCTCCTGGACCACCTCTTCGGCGTCGTACCGGTTCCCGGTCATGCGATAAGCCAACCGGAACACGCTGTGGCTATGCCGTTCGACAAGAACGCGAAAGGCATCGCGATCGCCTGCGAGCGTGCGCTCGATGGCGATGGCGTCGCTATCCGCGATGGCCGGGCTGCTCTCGACGCTTTGTGGCATCCGATTCATTAGACAGGATTCCGAGGCTGCGGTTAGGTCACCCGCAGTGCCTTGCTGCTCAACGATATAGCGCCAATGGGGTCGACTTAAGGTACTGCCGAAAGGGAAGTTTAGGCCGTTTGACTAAAGAGCTCTTCGCTGATTTATGCCTGGTGATTTTCTTACTCGTAGCGCAGGGCCACGATGGGGTCCACTCGCATCGCTCGTCGGGCTGGCAGATAACACGCTGTCATGGCTACAACGGTGAGAATCATTCCTACTACCGCGAAGGTAAGCGGATCGGTGGCGCTCACGCCAAAGAGCAAATTGGCCATCAGGCGCGTCAATCCGAGCGCGGCGAGCAGACCCAACGCAATTCCGATCATTGTCGTTCGCAGGCCCTCTGCCAAGACCATGCGGAGGACATCGCCCTGCTTTGCGCCAAGCGCCATTCGAATGCCAATCTCATGGGTTCGCTGGCCGACGAGGTAGGAAATTACGCCGTAAATTCCCATGCTGGCGAGTCCAAGGGCTAGCGCCGCAAAAACTCCTAGAACAATCATGGATACTCTGCGTGCAGCAAGCGAATCCGCGATGATCTCCTCCATCGTCTGCACTCCGAACATCACTTGCTCGTTGTTCATTCCCTTCAGCGCGGAGCGGATGGCGGCTCCGGCTCCTTGGGCAGATCCTTCAAATCGCACCAGCACTCCCGTGCCGGTCGAGGATAGGCGCATCGCTTCGTCGGGGAGCTGCATGTAGGGCAAATAGAGCTGCGCCCGGAGCGATTGCTTGTCGTCGGAATCGAGTCCCCACTGTTTTACGTGACCGACGACGCCGACGATCTCGGCCGCTCCCCCTTTGTTGTTCAGGATCACGCGCTTGCCGATCGGATCTTGATCGGGGAAAAATTTTCGGGCGAAAACGTCGTCAATTACAACTACATGCTGCGCGTGTTCATTATCCCGCGCGGTGAAGAACCGTCCGCGTTCCAGCGGAGTTCCCATTACCTTCAGATAATCCTCTTGCACGACGTAGCTCAACGCCCAGCTCATTTCATTTTGGGTTGCCGGTTTCGGTTGTCCTTCCAGCCAGAACAGGTCCTCGTCGTCGCCGCTTAGCGGCACCGCCGCCCACGATAGCGACACAGACTGCACTTCCGGAGTTGCTTTCAGCTTGCTCTGGACTTCGCGTAGGGTCGCGCGAATGGCGTCCGGGCTCGCGTCTTTCATAGATGGGGCAAGGGAGATCCCAAAGGTCAGCACATTGCGTGAATCGAAGCCCGGGTTCACGTTCCAGAGCGCGCTCAGGCTGCGGATCATCAAGCCCGCCGCGACCAGCAGCACCAGCGCCATCGCCAATTCCGCGATGACGAAGGCTCCCTGTGCGCGATGCTTCTGGCCGCTTGATCCGCGGCCTCCTTCTTTCAGCGTATCGTGCAAGTTCGGTTTAGAAATCCTCAGCGCAGGGACTAGGCCAAAGAGAATTCCGCAGAGCAACGCGATGACCATGGTGAATGATAAAACGCGCCAATCCAGCCCGACCTCTTCCGCGCGCGGCAATCCGGACGGGAGGTGCTGCAAGGCTAACCTTGTGCCCCACGCGGCCAGTAGCAAGCCGAGCCCGCCCCCTGCCAGCGCCAGCAACAGGCTCTCCGTCAGGAGCTGGCGCACGATTCGGCCGCGGCCGGCGCCCATTGCGACGCGAACCGCAAACTCTCGCGCTCGCCCCGCCGAGCGGACCATCAGCAAGTTGGCGACGTTCACGCAGGCGATCAAGAGCACAAATCCTACTGCCGCAAGCAGCGTCACCAGCATCAGTCGAACTTCGCCCACCATCTGTTCTTTGAGAGGCTTGAGCGTGGCGCCAATTCCGTTATCGGCGACAGGGTAGGCGGTGGATAAGTCTGCAGTCACGCGCTTCATGTCGGCACGTGCTTGCTCTATCGCCACGCCGGGCTTGAGCCGGCCGATTCCGTGAAGACCCAAACCCGATGCGCGGTTGGGGAGTAGTGGATTCGACCATTGGCCGATCGGCACGTAGACTTCGCTGGAACGGAAGGCTCCTATCTGGAGATTGAAGCTGGCGGGCACGACGCCCACGATTGTGTAGCTGCGACCGTCAAGGGTGAGCCCTTTTCCGAGAGGATCCACCGAACCGCCGAATTTACGATTCCAGAATCCCTCACTGATGAGGGCAATAGGACTAGCGCCAATCTCGTCTTCGCCTTCCGCGAACATGCGGCCGAAGACTGGTTTTACGCCCAGTATCGGAAAGAAGTCTGACGAGACGAGCTGCGCTTTCAATTGTTCAGCGTCGCCTTTCCCTGTGAGATTGAACGAGTACTGCCGAAACACGGCCATCATGGAAAACGTGCGATTCTCTTTTTGCCAGTCGCGAAAGTTCGGAAACGAAATCGATCCGGCATCAAAGTTCGGCTTGCTCTCGTGCAACGTGACGAGTTGTTCCGGCTGAGGGTAGGGCAGTGGATTGAGCAGCACTCCATTCACCACTGAAAACAACGCCGTGTTTGCGCCAATTCCCAGCGCCAGCGTCAGGATCGCCGCCGCCGCAAATCCGGGCGACTTCGCGAGCATACGCACCCCAAAACGCAGGTCTTGCATCAGCCGCTCCAGAGTGCCCATGCCCCACATTTCCCGCGTCATTTCCTTAACCAGCTCCACATTCCCGAATTCACGATGAGCAGCGCGCTCTGCTTCTTTGTTCTCCTCGCCACGTTCCACGCGATCTCGCGCGGCCATTTCCAAATGGCTCCGCACTTCCTCCTCCAATTCATTGTCTTTTCGCCTAAGCCAATTCGCCATGGCTCACCTCATCCGCCGCGTTCTCCGCGCCGTTCAGATCCCGATACTTTTTCTTAATCACAACCACTAAACAGCGAACCATCTCCTCTTCATTCATATCTCAGTGCCACCGTCGGCTCCATGGACGATGCTCTTCGCGCAGGTATCAAGCATGACAAGCCAGAGGTCACGACCAGGAGCAGGATCACACCTGCAAGAATCACGGCATTGAGTGAACTGCCCTGAATCCAGCGCGCAAGCACACGATTGAGCATAAGTGTGAGCACCACTCCGGTCAGCACCCCGGTGGCTACACTCATCGCTGCCGAGCGAAACACAATCAACAAGACATGATTACCCGTGGCGCCCAGGGCCATGCGTATGCCGAATTCACCTGTTCTTTGCGCAACTGTGTAGGAAATCACGCTGTACAGTCCCGTTGCGGCCAGCGCAAGCGCGAGCACTGCAAACCCGGCAAACAGTGTTGCTACCAGATGCCCTTGACCCCATTCCGGCTGCAGTTTGATCCAGTCATCGAGATCACGAACATCCCTCATAGCCTGCTGGTCAGGGTCAACAGAGTGAATCTCTTGGCGGATAGCGCGGAGAATGGTAAGTGGTGGAACCCTGGTTCGAACGAGGATTTGAGTCCAGACGAGCATGCTAATCGTGTACGGTACATATAGGGAGGGCTTCGTAGGATTGCGCAAGCCGTCGTTGCGAGCGTCTCTGACAATCCCAATTACCTGAAACCAACTGTCGCTTCCATCGACGGCCAGTCGGAACGGAGGCTCACCTTTCAGTTCGGGCACACGAATCTCACTGCCAACCGCATCGCCGTTCGGAAAATATTGGCGAGCAAGGGTCTGATTGATCAGCGCGAGCCTGTCGCCGCGCATCGTCTCGCTTTCATCCCATATCCTTCCTTGTAGCAGCGGAATGTGAAGCACTGAGAAATACTCGAGACTGACGAAGTTGATTCGCGCTCGTTGCTGTTCTGCCTTCGGTTTGCCAGAAATCTCGAAGCGCTGTTCCCAGCCGTTGTCGGGTGGAGTGGCATTTGTGGAGAGCCCGGCCGAAACAACCTCCGGCATCGCCGCGACTTTCCTGAGAAGCTGATTGAAGAATGTTTTCCTCGCCTCCCACGTCGTGTACGTGTTGTCGTGCACCGGGATGCCGACGGACATCGTGTTATGAGGATCGTAGCCGAGGTTGACTTGCACCATGCGCACGAAGCCTTGCATCGCGACGCCAGCTCCGGCGAGCAACAGAAGCGTCAGTGCAATCTGGCCCGCGATCAAGGCGCCGTGCTTCCGGCGGCCGCGCACACCAGTCGTCATTTTGCGGGTGCTCGATTGCATTACGTGAGCCAAATCCGTACGGGAGGATTGCAGAGCCGGCGAAATACCGAAGGCGATACCGGTCAGTAGGGCGAGACCGACGCTGAAAGACAGCACCGGCAGGTTGATGCTGATGGCTGCTTCGTGCGGAAACGAGAATTGCGGAAGCCAATCTACGATGAGCTTCACCAGGCTATTCGCCACCGCTACGCCAATGGCCGCTCCCATAAACGACAGCATCAGCGCTTCCGTGAGCAACTGGCGCAGGATGCGCGTGCGGCCGGCGCCGATCGCCGTCCGAATCGCGAGCTCGTGCTGACGCGCCGTGCCCCGGGCCAACAACAGAATCGAAACGTTTCCGCAGCCGATCAGCAGCAACAAAACCACTGCGGCAAGCAGCAGGTACAATGTCCCGCCGATTTCCGCTTCGAAGTGGTCGTTCAACCCTTCTATTGCAACGTGGAAGTGCTCGGGGAAATGGCTCGGAGTCTGCTTTGCAAATTGGTCGAGGAGTGACTGAAACTCCGCGTTTGCCGCCAAACGTGTGACCCCTGGCTTGAGCAGAATCATGGGAATGTAGGTGCGCGCGGAATCGGCTGTGAGCTTGAGCGGCAGATAAACTTCACCGTCTCCCCAGGTAAACCGCGGCCGGACCACACCCACAATCCTGTATTTCTTGTGGACCAACTCGATGCTTTTGCCGACGATGTCTGGATCGCCGTTGTAGTGCCTCTGCCAGAACTGATAACCCAGCACCGCCACATTCTCGGGATCCTGGCCATCCGGGGCATCCGATGGCAGCAATCCGCGCCCCAGCAACGTCGGCACGCCAAAATGCGCGAAAGAGTTGGAAGTGAGGTACACAGCCTGGACGTCTTCGGGAAGATCGCCTTCGGTCGTGGTGAGGTTCCATTCATCCATGGCGGCAGAGCTCCGGACGCAGCCGGCCAGCCGAAGCTGTTGCAATTGCGGCCCATTGAGATTAATAAAGCGGCGGTTGCCGGCATTGTCGCGAACCGTCAGGTGCACCATGCGGTCTGCATTGGCGTACGGATACGGGTTCGCGAGGACGCCGTAGACTACGCTGAACACGGCTGTGGTGGCGCCGATGCCCAGCGCCAGGGACAAAATGGCAACGATCGCGAATCCCGGATTCTTCCGCAGCGCGCGAAAACCAAAACGCGCATCTTCCACTAAATCTTCAAACCACTTCCCGCTCCACACTTCCCGCGTAACCTCTTTTACCAAACCTACATTCCCAAATTCTCTTCGCGCCGCTTGCTCCGCCTCTCTTCTCTCCTCGCCACGCTCCGCGCGCTCCCGCGCGGCCATTTCCAGATGGGTTCGCAGCTCTTCTTGCAGCTCTTCAGCTTTTTTTTTGCGCCACCACATTTTCGTGGGCCGCCCTTTCCTTGCCTCGGGGATTCCCTAATTCTCGTCAGGCTGCAACACACCGGCGATCGCATCCAAAAGCTGTGACCACTTAGAGCGTTCCTTGCTTAGTTGCTTCTTTCCTGTGGCCGTCAGTTGGTAAAACTTCGCCCGCTGTTTGTTCTCAGAGGTTTTCCACTCCGCCTTGATCCACTTTTGTTTTTCTAGCCGGTGCAGGGCCGGGTAAAGCGAACCCGTGTCCACCTGTAAAATCTCGCCTGAACGATTCCGGATCGCCACGCTGATGCCGTAGCCGTGTTGCGGCCCCCATTGCAAGGTCTGCAAAATCAACAGGTCCAGCGTTCCCTGCAAGAGTTCGATCCGGTTCTGGTACCGCTCTTTCTTTTTAGCCATCTCCTGCTCCCTTGGCTTCTCAGTTTCGCGCTCAGTCGTTTTGACGTCAGCGCTATGCAATTGGTCTTGTCGAAAGGCTGTAGCCATCCTACATCTGGCCCGTAGATACCCTACATCCAGGCTATTTGCAGCTTTCTTTCCGCCTGGCTACCGCGGCCAACTCCTTTTTCTTTAGCGATTTACCTGTAGAGTCTCAATGGCGCCCCAACTGGCAACCGCCCGCTTCCGCTAAAACTCATCCCAATTCCGGACACCTGGCCCTGCATGCACGTACGGCCCACATCTCTGCATCTGCGGTATCATGGGGTAGGAAATAGTAGTGGGCATCTTCGCGTTCTTGTTCTTGCAGAGGAGAGGAAAGTGATTCCACGCTACGCGCGCGAGGAAATGGGCCGCGTCTGGAACGACGCGAACAAATTCGCCAAGTGGCTCGAAGTCGAACTGGCCGCCACCGAAACACTTGCCGAAGCCGGCATGGTGCCCAAAGAAGCCGCCGCCACGATTCGCGCCCGCGCCAAGGTAGACGTCGGGCGGATCCACGAACTCGAAGCCCGAGTGAAACACGACGTCATCGCGTTCACGATTGCCGTTGGCGAATCGATCGGCGATCCTGACACTGCCCGCTGGCTGCACCACGGTTTGACGTCAAACGACGTTGTGGACACCGCGCAGGCATTGCAAATTCGAGATGCCTCCAAACTTATTGAACGCGCGCTGGTGATCTTTGGCGAGATCCTGGACGTCCGCGCGCATGAATTCCGCCAGACGCCGCAAATCGGCCGCACGCATGGCATTCATGCCGAGCCCATCACGTTCGGATTGAAAATCGCCAACTGGTTCGCGGAGAATCAGCGCAATATCGCGCGCTTCCGCAATGCGGCGGAGGAGATGGCCGTTGGAAAAATTTCCGGCGCTGTCGGTAATGCTTCGCATCTGGGCCCGGAAATGGAAGAGCGCATTTGCAGGAAACTGGGTCTCGCTGTCGCACCCGTTGCTTCGCAGGTGATTCAGCGCGACCGCCACGCGCATTATCTCAGTTCACTCGCGCTCATCGCCGCCACACTCGAAAAAATCGCGCTTGAAATTCGCCATTTGCAGCGCACTGAAGTCCGCGAGGCGGAAGAACCGTTCAGCGGCGAGCAGCGCGGCAGTTCCGCCATGCCTCACAAACGGAATCCTGTCAATAGCGAACAAGTGTGCGGACTTGCTCGTATCGTGCGTTCGAACATGCTTGCCGCATTTGAAAACATCGCCCTTTGGCATGAACGCGATATTTCCCACAGCTCGGTGGAACGCATTATCATTCCTGATTCCACGATTCTCGTGGACTACATGCTTTCGAAAATGACTGCCATCCTCAGCCAGATGCGAGTATTTCCGGACCGCATGATGCGCAACCTGGAGTCCACGCACGGCCTGGTCTACTCGGGGCAGTTGCTGCAGGACCTCGTGGAGAAGGGCATGCCTCGCGACGATGCCTACAAAGCGGTTCAGGACAATGCCATGGCCGCGTGGGAGACGGAAACAAGTTTCCGCGAGCGCGTTGCGGCTGACCCGCGCATTGTGAAGTATCTCGATTCGAAAGCCCTCGCTCACACGTTTGATTTGCAGCGGCAGTTGCGCTACGTGGATGCAATCTTCGACCGCGTGTTTGGCGCGCATCCCGCTGGCGAAAAATCCGCTGCGGGATCGGCGGGGAAACATTAACGCTGGGAACAGCCATAGCATCCGCGTTCCGGCTGATCAGTGGAAAATGCGCGCAAAAAGTTTCAACGTGAAAACAAAAGGCGCCCCGACCCGGTCGATGCGCCTTTTCTACCTCTTCTAATTCCGGCTTGCCCTGAAATTAGCTGCGGAGGCGGAAAAACTGAAAACTATTCCACGCGCTGGACGTAGCGTGCTTCAGACGTATCCACTTTAATTCTATCGCCTTCGTTTACAAATGGCGGTACGTTCACGACCAATCCGGTTTCCAGTGTTGCGGGCTTCATCACCGCGCTGGCCGTGGCTTTTTGCAGGGTCGGCTCCGTCTGAACCACTTTCATGTCCATCGTATCCGGCAAGTCCACGCCGATCGGCTTGTCTTCGAAAAATTCGACCTTCACAAGCGTGCTGGGAATCAGGTAATGAACTGTTTCTCCGAGCTCTTCCCGGCTCATTTGCATTTGTTCGTAGTTCTTGGTGTTCATGAAGTGGAAATCGTCGCCCTCGTTGTACAGGTATTCGAATTCGACTTCATCGAGGATGGCGCGATCCACGAATTCTTCGGCGCGGAACCGGTAATCAATGATCGCCCCGGTGCGCAAGTTTCTCATGCGGGTCTGCATGGAGCCCCGCTTGTTTCCCGGCGTGCGGTGATCCACGCTGAAAATGGTGAAAAGCTGGCCCTCGTGCTGGATAACCATGCCGGGGCGGAGTTGTGTCGCTTTAACGCTGCTCATATGCTCCCTGAGGATATTTTCAATTTCGGAAATTCAGGCGGGCCAGCACTCTGGCCGCATCCGGAATGACTCGAGGCACGCTGAGGGGAATTTCAGGCCCAGCGCGAATGTACAGTATAGATGGGCCGATTCAACCGGGTCAATCATCGCAATTGGCTCCGCCGGTCAGAATCCCTGGCGCTCTGCCGCGACGGGCATTCCGGAATAGTGCACGTGGACCAGGCGCCAGCCGTTCGCCCCTTTCCGGTACACCTGAGTTTCTCTGCCCTGGGTCTTCAAGGGAGAACCGTCTTTTCGAAATTTAGCTGTGAAATCCCAGTAGAATTCCGCGTATGCGGCGTCACCCAAGAGGTGGACGGAAACGTCATGGATGCTCAGTTTCCGCTCAGAGAAAGTGTCACCCATCAGCCGCGTGTAAACGTTCTGTTTGATCTGTTCAAAGCCGTGCTCATGGCCCAAGGGATGGATGAAGGAGGCTTCTGGCGAGTCCCACCAGACCTGCGAGCCAAGATTTGTATCGGCATCGTCAATCGATTTCGCATAGTTCGCGATGATATTTTTGATTTCCTCAGTCTCCGAGCCGTTGTCGGCACTGTTCGAGTGCTCACCTGCTGAGCTGTTTGCTTCTCTCGCACGGTCCTTTGCTCCTTCCGCCATGACTCTCTCGATTTCCACGGGGTCGCGGGGAAGGCGCTCGCTAAGGAACTTGTAGCCTGTCTCGGTGATGAACACATCGTCTTCGATTCGAACACCAAGATTTTCTTCCGGAATGTAAATACCGGGTTCGACGGTTACGACCATTCCCGGACGCAACGGCGCGCAAAACTCGCCGGGGTCGTGAACATTCAAGCCGATATGATGCCCAAGCTCGTGAATGAAATATTGCCCCAACGATTTGCCGTGGAGATCTTTTCCGTGGGAATTGATGTAATCGAGGGCAGCTTTGTAGGCGCTCTTATGGCCGTTGGGGCAGTAGTCATTTCCGGCCTTGATCATTGCCAAAGCTGCGTTTTGCGCCCCGAGAACGATTTCGTAGATTTCGCGCTGGCGAGGCGTGAATTTGCCGTTTGCGGGAATCGTGCGAGTGATGTCCGCGGAGTAGCCGGAGTATTGCGCACCGACATCGAGGACCACGATGTCGCCGTCTTCGATCTTGCGTGAGAGCTTGTCGTAATGCAAAGCGGTAGAGTGCGGGCCGGCTCCGACGATGGGAGCATAGCCTTCTGCCTCCGAGCCGCCCCAGGCGTGGACCTCCACCATTTTTGCGCTCACCTGATATTCATAAAGGCCCGGGCGCACCATCTTCATCGCTTTAAGTTGCGCATCCAGCGAAAGTTCGATCGCTTGCTTCAGGAAGCCGAGTTCTCCGGGCGCCTTGATCTGCCGCAGCGAATTGATTTGCGTGCGAATGTCTTTCAGCTTGGCCTGCGGCGCGGCAAGTTGGAGCCAGTCGACGACCGCCTTTTCGTGTGGGTAGCCACCCAGCTCTTTTTCGTAAGGAAGGATGGTGCAGAAATTGGCATAAAGTTTTCCAAGCTTCTCAACATTCGCGCGCATTTCTGAAAAAGACTTGACAGCAGAAAACCCCGTGCGTGCTTCAATGCCCGGATCGGAAGGGGACATGCGCGCCCCGCTCCATTTTTCTTTGGCAGGATTTTTCTCCGGAAGGAAAAGGATCTCGCGGCGGCCTTCCCATCCATCCCCTGCCGAACCGTCCTTCAGGGCCGGAAGGATAATCAGGCCGGCTTCTTCCTCGTTGTGGCCGGTCAAGTAATAGAAATTTTCTTCCTGCGCGAAGACGTAGGCTTGAGAAACTTCTTCGCGCCCGGTGAAGCCCCAGAGAATGATGGGTCCATCCGCCTGGGCGGCGAGCTTGGCGCGGCGCTCGGAATAAACGCTATTGGGCTCGCGTTCGCGGTGTTGCTGGGCGCTGGTCGCGGGGACGAAGCCAAGCATGCAGACCAATCCCACCAACGCTGGTATTGCCTGAAACAAGGGACGACGCCACCGTACCGCGTATGAGCGACCACTCATTTGCGCTCCTCGGAACCGCAGTTTCGTACTACTTCCACAGGGCATTTGGAGCCGCGCTACAAGCCCGCGGCATGACTTCTTGACCTTTTCAAAGACATTGATTGTAACTGAAAGGCCCACGGCTCGAAATTTGAAGCTGACTAAATGGGTCTGAACCGGCCCTCCAGCTCCCAATACGAGGACCGATTAGGAGAACCGTAGGGTACGAAACGACTGTCCCGGTTTGTCAAAAGCATCAGGCAACCATTTTTCGCACCAGTGATACTTAGAGTAGTATAAAGGCCCAGGTTCGCCCTCGAGTCCCCGAGCTGAAGTAATCCCAATTTGGAATTGACAATGGAGGATTGTCTATGAGGCCAACTATCCCATTAGCGCTGGCACTCTTGAGCTGTGCCTTCCTGGCTGCGTGTGGCGGATCTCCGGCTTCGATGCAGCCGACTTCTGGTGTTCCCATGAGCTTGACGATTGGCGACACCCCACCGAACGGTGTGGGCGTGCTCTTTTTTGAAGCATCCATCACCGGGGCCAGCCTGCAGCCCTCAGATTCGAGCAAGGCGGCGGTTTCAGTGTTGACGGCGCCTGCCGAAGTCGAATTCAGCCATTTGCAGACGGACACGGCGTTCCTAAGTCTGGCAAACGTCCCACCGGACACCTACAGCAGCCTGACTCTGACCTTTGGAAATGCGCAACTGACGATCGTGAATCATTCCACCGGGGCGATCGGATCGTGCGCAAAAGACGCAGTCTGTCAGATGACGCCGAGCTTCGCTACCTCTACCGCGATGCTATCCGGCGCTCCCTTTCCCATAACGATTAATATGAATTCGGTGGTGGGGATCAAGTTGGACCTGGATGTGAACTCGTCCATACAGAACGATCTTACCGTCAAGCCGTCGGTGACCATCGCCCACTTGCGCCAGCGGGAGGATGCCGATGAAGATCAGGAGATGGAAGACCTCGACGAGGTGCAAGGGCAGGTGACTGCGCTCGGAAGCAACCAATTCACACTGATGAACCGGCGAAGCGGGAAATCATTTATGGTGAATGTTGACAGCAACACGGTGTTCGAAGATTTTGACCGAGCCGGATGCACCGCGACTCCCGCGGATTTTAGTTGCGTCAAGATGGACCAAATCCTGGAAGTCAGGCTTAGCGAGAATGGGACGGGCACGATGCTGGCCAAGCGCGTCGAGTTCGTTGCGAACGCCAGCCAGTTGCCGCTCAAGGGAACCATCACCAGCGTGGACAGCAGCACTCAGTTCCACATGGTGGTGTTCCTGGAGGAGCCGGGGGTGAATGGCATTTCCGAAGGATCGCAGGTGGCCGTGACCATCGCCCCAAATGCTGCCTTCCAGGTGGGCAGGGAAGAAATGGGTGATGACGGCGGTTTCGCCATGCTCGGCTTTGGCTTTGCTACCGCAGCCGACTTGATGGTTGGTCAGGACGTGCAAATCCGGCCGGGAACGGTGACGACGACCGGCGGAGTCACCACGATTACGACCGACCTGGTGCGCTTGTGGCCATCGCAAATCACCGGCCAGGTGGGAAACATCGATTCCGGTATGGGCACGTTTACGCTGACGAACCTCTCGCCGCTTTTCACCGGAGCGATGCCAGCCGTCAACACCATCAACGTGCAGACACTTTCGTTCATGGACTTCGAGGACTTTCCCAACCAGGCGTCGCTAGCCGTAGGCAACACCGTGTCAGTGAAAGGACTGCTCTTTAATACTCAGCCCACACCGACCCTGGTAACGCGAACCGTTCACGACCATACCGGCGATTGATCGCAATCCAGTTGTAACGCAACAGGCGGCGAGCTTCTTCAAATACGGCGAAGCTCGCCGCTACAGCTTTGGGGCCAGATCAAGATCGAAAAAATTCCACTAAGATTTCGGAGACGCGGGCGGGTTCTTCGTGTTGGAGCCAGTGGCTGGCAGTGGCGAAGGTAAAAAGCTCCGCATCGGTGCAGTAGCGCAAACTTTCTTGGGCCATTTCGCGTAAGAGGAAAGCATCGCGTTCGCCCCACAGAATGCGCGTGGGAATGCGAACGGTGCGGTCCGGAAACTTGGTGCGAACGCGGAAAAGCGCGCGATACCAGTTGATCATGGCCGTGGGTGCGCCGGGTTGCGACCAGGCCGCGCGATATTGAGCTAGATCGTCAGAGGAAAATGTTTCGGGGCGGCTGGAGCCGACTAGCGATCGAACTCCGATGCGAAAGTGCAAGGCTGAGAAGAGAGCTTCCGGCAGGTACGGGAGTTGAAAGAAGAAGATATACCAGCTTCGCAGCATCTGACGAGAATGGGTGGAGAGAAAGCGGCGCATCACCGAGGGATGAGGCACGTTGAGGACAGCAAGCTTGGCTATGCGTTGCGGGTGGAGGAGGGCGGTGCTCCAGGCGACGGCTGCGCCCCAGTCATGTCCTGCGAGGAAGATTTTCTGCCGTCCGAGTTGGTCGGCGACGGCGATAACGTCAGACATTAGTTCGGTGAGTGCGTAAGAAGCGACCCCTGCGGGCTTGCTGCTTAAGTTGTAGCCGCGCTGATCTGGAACGATCACCCGAAAACCGGCGTTGGCAAGCGGCTCAATCTGCCGTCGCCATCCGTACCAGAATTCGGGGAAGCCGTGAAGAAGCAGGACCACCTGGCCGTCGCGCGGCCCTCCGGCCACGGCGTGCAGACGCACGGAAGCGTTTTGGAAAAAGAGAGTCTCCAAAAGCAGCGCTCTGGCGCGCCAGTGTAGCAGACATTGCGCGGCAAGCCGCGCGTCGACAGTATTCAACAACGATCTCCCTTCAGGAATTGAAACACGCAGATCCAGCTTGAAGTGTTGGACGCCGGCGATACGCGACGTTTGCGCAGTCGCTAAGACTTACTGGATTTCTTTAGTGCCAATCGCAAATCCAGGTTGCGGATCAGCCGGTGCAAGTAATTGGAGTGAACGCCCAGAACTTTCGCGGTTTCGGTGATACTGCCGCCGGCTTGCTCGAAGGCATTCAAGATCAGCTGCTTTTTCAAATGGCGAATCGCGTGGTGATAATTAGTGGATGCCGTAGCGGAAGTGGGCGCGGTTTCCAGCAGAGTCTCGGGCAAATCCTCGGGAAAAATAAAGTCCGAGGAACCGATGACGATGGCGCGTTCCATGGCATTTTCCAGTTCTCGGATATTGCCGGGCCAGTCGTATTGCATCAGGCAGGCCCGCGCTTCCGGGGAGAAACCCTTCACGTTTCGATTGCATTTCTTCGCATAGCGGGCGGCAAAGTGCTCGGCGAGCAGCGCAATGTCTTCCGGGTGCTGGCGGAGCGGCGGCAGGCTAAGCGAGATGACGTTCAGCCGGTGAAATAGATCCGGGCGGAACTTTTCTTCGCGCACCGCTTTTTGCAAATCCTTGTTTGTGGCCGCGAGGAAACGGACATTCAGCTTCAAGGATCGCGTCCCGCCAACGCGGACAAATTCGCGTTCTTGGAGGACACGCAGCAGCTTGGCTTGTAGCGTGAGGGGAAGCTCGCCCACCTCGTCCAGGAAAACGCTCCCTTCTTCCGCAACTTCCAGAAGGCCTTTTTTCTGGCAGATAGCGCTGGTAAAAGCGCCTTTTTCGTGGCCGAAGAGTTCGCTCTCGAGGAGGGTTTCCGTTAGCGCGGCGCAGTTCAACGCGACGAAGGGTTTGTCCTTGCGCTGGCTGTTTTTGTGGATGGCGCGGGCCGCAAGTTCTTTGCCGGTACCGCTTTCGCCGTAAATCAGCACAGTGGAATCGCTGGGAGCGACGCGCTCAATAAACTTGTAGACCTCGTGCATCCGCGGACTTTGCCCGACCATGTCGTGGTGCAGGCTGACCTCGGCGCGAAGCTGCTGATTTTCGTCACCAAGTCGTTCGAATTGGCGCGCGTTTTCGATGGCAATCGCTGCCAGGCCCGCTATGCCCGCCAGGAGCTGGAGATCGTCTTTCGTAAACGCGGTGAGGGGATTGCAGGAATCAACATAGATGACGCCGAGGGCTTGGCCAGCTGCTGCGAGCGGCACGCAGAGAAGCGATCGAATAGGCTCTCGTCCCGCGAATTCGAGGACGCTGGAGGAAGAGAGTTCAGGGTCTTCCTTCTCCAGGACGGCTATTTGCTCCTCCATCACGCGGTACGCCAGAGCGCGGCTTACGTGTACGGGATGATCGGGTCCCGAGACACGGTCCCAGCCAATGAGTGAGGAAATCTCTTCAACGGTGTCGCTAGCGAGAAGAATCGCACCGCGCTCCGCAGGAATGACGTCGAAAATCATGCCGAGCAATTGCCACTGGAGAGATTCCACGTCGCGAATGGAGCCGATGGTTGTGCTGATTTTTATGAGCGTGCTGAGAGTGCGAGCCAGCCGCTCCGACTGTGGCAAGGCCGCCAGCGATTCGGGATGCAAATAAAGCAGCTCATCATGGCGAAGCTGCTGTACTTGTCCTCGGACGGAAGAATACTCATCAAGTTCGACGGGGCTGCTCGCCGCTTCGCGTGCGGCCTCCACCCGGAGAAGGAACACGGAATTTCCGACGGCGATCTGGTCGCCGGGCGCGAGCACGCGTTCCTTCACGGGGATGCCGTTAACGAAAGTGCCGGAGGTGCTATCCAGGTCGGTGAGCAGAAAGCGGCCGTTATCGGCTGTGATGCGGCAGTGGTTCGGTGAAACGGCCAGATCTCCGAGACAGATGGAGTTGGAGGAGTCTCGGCCGATCGAGATAAGCTCTGCAATCGGGAATTCCGTCTTTCCCAAGGGGCCGTTCAGAACTGCAAGTTTAGGCTGCACGATAGAAGCCTGCCTGATGCTCTTCTTTCTCGACAGACCGGCCTTCAGCAAAGGCCGTATTCTAGCGCCAACCCTGTCCAGCCGCTACCAGCGGAAAGCCTATCCAAAGGGATAGAGCGGCTATCCGAGTGGTTCGTATCAAGCCCAGTTGATGAATCCTCCTTCTTTCCGACGACAGCCAAGTGCTCTTATCTTGTTTATTTTCAGATTATAAGGGCGCCTGCCAGCTTGTGAATTGTGGCCAAGTCCGTTCCGAATTGCTGGGAGGCATGCAATCCGAGCGTCCGACGCTTATCCAGACGGATAGCCGGACGCCTGGTTCCGTGAAAGGAGCACCCGCGCGGTTCCAGACGCGAGGCTTTTTAACTCAAGTCAATCCAATAAGTTCGAAGGTTTACGCTGGTGTTTGTTGTGCGGCGATGAACCTGGCAGCGCAGTTGCACTCTTCTTCGCCGTTGACGGACATCGCGAAATTGAAAAGTGGAGGTGGTTTATGAAATTCCAAAAGATAATTCGAGGACAGGTGGTGTTGATGGGGCTGGCAGGAGCGGTGTTGCTGGCGAATTCCGCGTACGCCCAGCAGGATATGGATCCGACCTTTTTTGATGACACGCCCGGCACGCCGCAGGCGCAACAAGCCGCGGTCGTGCCGGCGCTGCAGGATTTTCAGCCGACACCAGGAATAGCCGCCGACATGACCGGCCCACTGGCAGCACAGGAAGTGGAGGCGTCGGGATTCACACCTTTTGATGAGAACGTCACGATCTTCTCTATAGTTGGCCTTGGTTCGGTAGTGCTGCTGGGAATGGCGGAGGCTATTCGAGGAAGCAGGCGGCGGACCTTCAGAGAGAAAACCATCGGCGGTTTGCCCTCTGGAGCGACGGCGAGTTGAATTCACCCCCACTCGACGCGAAAAAAACTCCGGGAATCAAGCTCGACCTCGATTCCCGGAGTTTTCTGTTCCCAGTGTGTTCGAGCGAGCATGGGTCGGCTTGAACGGGCGACCAGTTAAAAAAATATGATGGGTTAGAAGCCCGGAGCGCCGGAAGCCGCAGGGCGCATTTCCGGAGCGTTCACACCAAACCGCAGATGCGCGAAGTAGGTTTGGCCGAGGGACATGCATCCTGTATAGAGATAGCCCCAGACGAACAGAAGAAGGAACGGTACGGTGGCATAGTTTTCGTTGAGGATGGCGTAGACCACGGTCAGCGAGAAATAGAGACCCAACAGCACCTCCGCGAAGGGCATCCAGCCCGCTTTATTCTTGTAGGATTTTTTCGCGAACGTTCCCGTCTTGCCTTCGATCTTGAATTTCGGCGTGCGCGCAAACTCGCTCTTTTTGCCGAGGATGGCTTCGATCACCGCTTGTGCGTTGCGCACCGAAATTCCGATGCCCGTGGCCATGACAAAAGGCAAGTAGAGAAACGTGCGCCACCAGGTTTTCGGGCGTAGCTCTCTTTGTGCGACGAGGTAAAAGCTGGAAATGGAACAGGTGGACGCAAGGAAAAGCGGCAGGTCGATCAGCAACATCTGAAACCAGCCCTGCTGGAAACGCACGATCATCACCGGCAGAAGCATCGTGGACAGCAGGACCATGAGCGGATAGCTGATGTTGGCCGTCAGATGAAAAAAGGCTTCCGCTTTGACGTGCCAGGGCGCTTCCGATTTCCAAACTTCCGGAAGAATTTTCTTCGCCGTCTGCATCAAGCCCTTGGCCCAGCGCGCTTGCTGGGCTTTGAACCCGTTCATGTCCACGGGAAGCTCGGAAGCGCACTCGATCTGGGGAAGATAGAGAAACTTCCAGCCCTGGAGCTGCGCGCGATAAGAGAGGTCGGTGTCTTCGGTAAGCGTGTCGTGCTCCCAGCCGCCAGCATCGTCAATGGCCTTGCGGCGCCATACGCCGGCGGTGCCATTGAAATTGAAGAACGTGCCGCGGCGCGAGCGCCCGCCGTGCTCCACGACAAAGTGGCCGTCGAGCAGGATCGTCTCGACGTTGGTCAGCAAGGAGTAGTCGCTGTTCAGATACGTCCAGCGGGTCTGCGCCATCCCAATCTTGTCGCCTCCGTCAGGATTCATGAAATAGGGAATCGTGCGGCGGAGAAAGTCCGCTTCGGGAAGGAAGTCAGCGTCAAAGATCGCGACGAATTCACCCTTCGCGGTTTTCAGCCCGTTTTCCAGGGCACCGGCTTTGTAGCCTTCGCGGTTGGTGCGATGAATGTAAACGATCGGCATACCCTGCGCGGCGTGTCGCTCCACACACGCGCGGGCGACCTGTTGCGTTTCATCCGTGGAGTCATCGAGGACTTGCACATCGAGAAGCTCTGCCGGGTAATCAAAACGCGAGACGGCTTCGACCAGCCGCTCGATCACGTAGCGCTCGTTGAAAATGGGAAGCTGGACTGTGACCCGCGGCCAGTGCGTCACGGGAGGCGGGTTCGGCGGGACATTCTTCGAGTACATGAAATAATCGTAGACCAGCCAGTATCGATGGAGGCCGTAAAGCGCGAGGATGAAGAGGACGATGAAGTAAGGAGTCATCATCGCAACATCGAAGGCGTTGGCGTGATAAATGCCTGCAAACGTCTTGTCAGTGATCTTGTGCCAGTAATGGCTGACGGAATTCTGTGCCGCGAGATAAACCGAGAGTGTTAGGGCGATGTGCACGTTGAGAATGATTCCGATTTGTCTTAGGGCTGCTCTTTTTCCAAACTAACAAACGACGATTATACGGTAAGTTCCGGCTCACGACGAAACCCGAACGCTTGGGTTGACGGTGACCCCGTGCCGCTAAGGGACAAGCACAATCTTGCCGGCTGCCCCCGGCTCGAGAATTTCCTTGTGTGCGCGCGCGGCCTCCGCAAGTTGCAGCTCTTTGCCGACGATCGGTCGCAGCGTGCCGTTTTCAAGCCCCGCGATAAGGCCAGCGTGGATTTCAGCTTCTTCCGCGGGCGTGATGGCCCAAAGGGTGAAGCCGTGGGCCGAAGCGCGGCGCGCCATCAGATCGCGCGGATTGATCGTGATTTCGCCGCGATTGCCAACAATAATCACTCGGCCATTCGTGGCGAGGAGTTTCAAATCAGTTGCAAGATTCACGTTGGCAAGCATCTCGAGAATGACGTCCACGCCGCGGCCGTCTGTCGCCTTCAAAATTTCTTCGTGATAGCCGGCTTTGCTGTGCCCGAAGACCTGATGCGCGCCTTCGCGCTTCACGAGGTCAACGCCCTTCTGCGTTCCCGCGGTGCCAAAGACGGTGAGGCCCATGGCGCGCGCCATTTGTACTGCGGCCGAACCTACTCCGCCACTGGCCCCGTGCACCAGCACCGTCTCCGATGCGCGGGCTTGGGCCGAATGATACAGGGCGTGATACGCAGTTGCGTAGGGGACCCAAACGCCCGCACCCTGACTGAAACTAATTTTTTCGGGAAGGGAATGAACCTGCTCCTCCAGCGCCAGGGCGTTTTGTGCGTAAGCCCCGCTGATGGTCTTCGCAGTATAAACGCGGTCGCCTGGTTTCACTTTCTTGACGCCGTCGCCAACGGCTTCGATTACGCCCGCGGCGTCGGAGCCAGGCGTGTACGGAAGCTGTGGCTTCACGGCGTAGGTCCCCGCGCGCATGTAGGTGTCATAGGGATTGACGCCAGCGGCGTGGACGCGCACGAGAACTTGCCCCGCCCCAGGCGTGGGCGTCGGCACTTCTTCGAGCTTCAGGACTTCCGGTCCGCCAAATTCGTGGACACGAATGGCCTTCATCGATGTACTCTCCCTGACAAAATCGGTGAACTGAAAAACAGCCGCAATGCGCCCTCTTCAAGCAAAACTAAAAGTGGTCGTCGCCGGCAATCGCAGCGGCTTCTTTTTCAGTAAGCCCCGCCGAGCGCCCCCAGGCTATGGTCTGCCAATTATCTTTTCCTTTTTTCACGGGAAACCACGGCGGCAAAGAAAGCTTCAGATATTCGGCTAGCGCATAAAGATATGGCTCATACATGTCGCGCAAATCCGTCAGCTTACGATCGGCCTCCGGTCCGTCTTGCAGCTTCACTCCGTGCTGCGCCAGAACGTCACGCATTCGCCGCAAATCTTCGGCCGGAAGACGATTTCGCGGGAGCGCCCGCGGTCGAATGCTAAAGACCTGCGACAAGTCGACCGCAGTGTGCCGGGCCATGGCGAATGTAAGCTCAGCCTGCCGCTGGCAGGCATCATCCACTCCCACCTTCACCACGGCGCACGCATCCAAAATCGCGGTCAACGCGGTGATCCACGACTGGTTGTCGTGCTGCGAGCGAAAGTACGCCAGCACCGGGTAAGAAAGATGACTCTCCATCAGTTCCGCAGACCACACTTCCCATTCCTTGAATAATCCTCGCAGTGCCTCCCTGCCGTGCGGGTAAGCGTGACGGAGAAGGAGCTCTCCCGCTGTCGGAGGTGTGCCAGCACGCGCATCGAGAAGCGAAATGTTTACTTCCCGGCTGGAAAACGAACCGTAAATGAAAGGCAAATAGCCGATAACCGCCGCCAGAAATCCAAACCCAAATCCGGCCTCCGTCACAACTAATCCACGCGCTAGACTTGTCCTCGGCAACACATCGCCAAGGCCCAGGGTGAAAAACGTTGTTCCGCTCAGATAGATGTCCGTCGCGAATCCTGCTTGACCGCTGGCTGTGTTCACGGCAGAACCCGCCCCATATTGCATCAGGCCGAATCCCAGCACGAGACCTACCGCCCACACCCCAACCAGAACCAGCAGCGACAGCGGGCCATAAAAACCAAACAAGGTTTCGCGCGCCTTGCGAGCGGGGATGAGGCTCGCAAGAAATCTCCAAGCTTTCCAGGTAATTTTGAAGAACAACCGCGTGAGCCGGACCTTCCGCGTTACGCGCCGCGGAAGAATGATCGACTCAAACGCGTCCCACACCACGATCAGGAAGATCGCGACACCTTCAGCGAAGGCACCTGGAAATGGGATCATGTGTGGCATTGTACTAGTTTGGTCCTGACCCTGGGAAAGCCGGAAGAGAGCGCTCCTTGAGAACGCCCGCCGGTCTTATGACTCGAGCCGAGCGGTCACGCCGATTTCCGCTTTGAAGAGTTTCGAAACGGGGCAACCCGTTTCCGCCGCTTTCACAGCGGCGTCGAACTTCGCCCTATCAGCGCCCGGGATGCGTGCCACGAGATCCAAATGGCTTTTTGTGATGGCGAAGCCGTCGCCGACTTTTTCCAGTGAAACCGTCGCCGTGGTTTCCAGCTTGGTAGCCGTCATGCCTGAGCCGCCCAACTGGGCGGAAAGAGCCATGGTGAATCACCCGGCGTGCGCCGCCGCGAGCAGCTCTTCCGGGTTCGTGCCAATTCCGTTTTCAAAACGCGTGCTAAAGGAGTATTGCGCTTGCTTCAATACGCCGCTGTCCGTCGAAATCGTGCCCTTGCCGTCTTTCAGTCCGCCTTGCCAGACTGCGGATGCTTTCCGCTGCATGTTCTTGCTCCCTTCAAAAGTTTTGTTGGTTTGAACGCACAGAATTCGATTCACGTGCTCGATGGAAGGGTACATTCAGAACGCGAACCTGTCGAGCACGCTTTGCCGGCTCCAAAAGAGGGCGTTTAGGACACTACCTATACGTTGAGGGTCAGGGATACTAGGTCGGGACGCGTGGGCAAAGGCAGCGGCGGCATCTTCGAGCGATCCACGGGATGATAGAGTGTGTCGCGCTCGACAGGAACGCGCCCCGCGGCACGGATCAGGCGCTCCAGCTCGTTGCGCGGCGTGAATTCGGAAGTCTTCGCGCCAGCGTCATGATAAATCTTTTCTTCGACCACCGTGCCGTCGAGATCGTTCGCGCCGAAACGCAGCGCAATTTGCGCGATGCTCGGCGAAAGCATGATCCAGTACGCCTTGATATGCTCGAAATTATCCAGCAGCAGCCTCGACACGGCTATGTTCCGCAAATCGGCGTACCCCGTCGTCTTTGGAATGTGCGAAAGCGCCGTGTTGTCAGGGTGAAACGCCAGCGGTATGAACGCGACGAACCCGTGCGTCTCGTCCTGTAATTCGCGCAGCCGGATGAGGTGGTCGGTGCGTTCCTCTTCCGTTTCCACGTGGCCGTACAACATCGTCGCGTTCGAACGCAGCCCAATCTCATGCGCTTGCCGGGCAATATTCAGCCACATCTGGCCGCTGACTTTGTGGTCGCAGATGATCCGTCGCACGCGTGGATGAAAAATTTCCGCCCCGCCTCCCGGCAATGAATTCACCCCAGCTTCCTTCAATTTCAGCAGCGTTTCTTTGATCGAAAGTTTCGCGATCCGCGCGAAGTAACCGACTTCCACCATCGTGAAGGCTTTCAGGTGCACGCCCGGACAGCGTTGCTTGAGGCCGCGAATCATCTCCAGGAAGTATTCGAACGGCAAATCCGGATGCAGCCCGCCGACGATGTGAAATTCCAGCGCGCCTTCCCGCACGCCTTGTTCCGCGCGCGCGTAAATTTCTTCCAGCGAAAAATTGTACGCTCCCGGCGCATTGGGATCGCGCCCAAACGCACACAGCTTGCAGTGCGCCACGCAAATGTTCGTCGGATTGATGTGCCGGTTGACGTTGTAATACGTGACGTTGCCGTGCTTTTTTTCGCGCACGTAATTCGCCAGCCAGCCAACGGCCAGCAGATCGGGCGAGCGATACAGTGCGATGCCGTCTTCCATGCTCAGGCGTTCGCCGCCAAGCACTTTGTCCCCAATCGGCTTCAACCGCTGATCGGTAATCGTCAGTTCGCTCATTTCGAATCCGTCGAAAGTCTCAAACGTGCCAAACGGCCGCCGCCGCGCCCCAGAACAGCAGGAACACCATACTAATATATCCGTTCACCGCGAAAAACGCAGCGTCCAGCTTGCTTAGGTCATCGGCTTTGACTAGGGAATGTTCGTAGCCAAGCAATCCGGCAACGACAACGATCCCCGCCCATGCCGGCCACGGCAAGCCGAAACCCAAGGCCAGCCACGAGAGAAGCACGATCACGCCAACGTGCATCATCCGCGCGATGAGCAGCGCTCTGGCGATCCCGAATCGCTTCGGCACAGAAAAAAGCCCGGCTTGCTTGTCGTAATCAACGTCCTGGCAAGCATAAAGCACATCGAAACCGCCTACCCACAGCGTGACCGCGCCGCAAAGAATCACTACGCGCGGATCGAGCCCTCCGGTGACGGCAATCCACGCCGCCGCAGGGGAAATGCCCAGCGCGAAGCCCAGGAAAAGATGCGACCAGTTCGTGAAGCGCTTGGTGAACGAATAGAAAAACAAAATCGCGACCGCCAGCGGCGCAAGCTTCAACGCGAGAAAATTCAATTGCCACGCTGCAACGAACAAAACAGCAACGGCCGTGACCGTAAAGAGCCACGCGAATCGCAACGACAACGCCCCGGTCGCCAACGCGCGTTGCAGCGTTCGCGGATTCTCGCGGTCATACCTCAAATCGGCGATGCGGTTCATGGTCATCGCGGCGGACCGCGCCGCCACCATGGCGACGATGATCCACAAAATTTGCCAAAGCGTCGGCCAGCCATGCTTTGTGGAGCGCGCCGCGAGTAGCGCGCCCGTCAGCGCAAACGGCAGCGCAAATATCGAATGCTCGAATTTGATCATCTCGAGCACCGTCTTGATGCGGTTAGCCATCGTGAAATTACGCCTCTGCTTTTTTCG
Organism: Candidatus Acidiferrum sp.; assembly: GCA_035704085.1. GTDB lineage: Bacteria > Acidobacteriota > Terriglobia > Acidiferrales > UBA7541 > Acidiferrum. The sequence goes on from DASSXG010000122.1 coordinate 65,158, forward strand.
ACGCCGGTGTTCCCGCCCAGCGATACATTTGTTCCTGGGGAAGATCAATCTGCGCCAGCACCCGGCAGACGTACTGCGTGACGATTTCCTCGATCGTTTTCGGGTGATGATAAAACGCCGGCACCGCGGGCATGATCACCGCCCCGGCCTGCTGTGCGCGCAGCATGTTCTCCAGATGAATGCGGTTCAACGGCGTGTCCCGAATGCACAAAACAAGTTTGCGCCCTTCCTTCAGCATCACGTCCGCCGCCCGCGCGACAAGATCGTCCGCGATTCCATTGGCAATCGCGCCAAGCGTGCCCATCGAACACGGAATCACGATCATCGCATCCACCGCGCAGCTTCCCGAAGCGATCGAAGCCCCGACGTCTTTGTTTGGCAGCACCTCGATTTTCCCCACCGGATGCCCCAGAATGCGGCTCGGAAGCTGTTTCAAATCTCCCGAAGTAATGCCAAGCTCTTCCGTGAACAGGCGCTGTCCGGCTTCTGTGACGACCAGATGAATGCGCGCCACGCGCGCGTCTTCTTCCAGCAGCACGAGTGCTTTTTGCGCGAGAATGGCCCCGCTGGCCCCGGTTACACCCACGGTCACAATCCGTTTTTGTATGTCAGTCATACGTTTTGTGCGCGTAAGCTCAGTCTCGCAGTGCCATTCGGGCAAGTCAAGTTACAGCGCCAGTTTCGTGCGATGATGGAATTCGCAGCGGCCAAAGAATATGAATCACTCTGAATTGCTGAAAATGTTGGAATTGGTGAAGTCGGGCGAACTCGACCCCGATCACGCCATTGAACGCTTGAAGCATCTGCCATTCGAAGACCTCGGTTTCGCAAAAGTGGATCATCACCGCGCGCTGCGGCAAGGTTTCATGGAAGTGATCTTCGGCAGAGGGAAAACGCCGCAGCAAGTCGCCGAAATCGTCAAGGCCATGCTCAGCAAGAAAGATTCGCGCCACAACATTCTTGTGACGCGCGCGGACCCCAAAATGTTTTCCGCCGTGAAGCGCGCCAGCGGAAAAAACGCGCGCGCCGCGAAATTTCATCCCCTTTCCGGGGCCATCACTATCGAGCGCACTCCGGAAATCACCGGCAAGGGCACGATTCTTATCGTTTCCGCAGGCACCAGCGACGTCCCCGTCGCGGAAGAAGCGCTGCTTACCACGCGCATGATGGGCAATCGCGCCGAACATTTGTACGACGTCGGCGTCGCTGGCATCCATCGCCTGCTCGATCATCGCGGCAAGCTCGCCGAAGCCCGCGTCATCATTTGTGTGGCCGGCATGGAAGGAGCATTGCCGAGCGTGGTGGGTGGTCTCGTGCCCGTGCCGGTAATCGCTGTCCCCACCAGCGTCGGCTACGGCGCCAGCTTCGGTGGCGTTGCCGCTCTTCTCGGCATGCTCAACAGTTGCGCTTCAAACGTTACCGTCGTCAATATCGATAACGGTTTCGGCGCGGCCTGCGTCGCCTCCTGTATTAACCGCCTGTGATTTACGCCTTCAAGAGTACTTTCATGACGCCTGGCTGCTGCGCGAAGGTAATTGCCTTTGGCGCATCGGCCAGCGGAAACGTCCGCGTGATGAGCGGGCGCGGATCAACCTTGCCGGAGCGCAGCAGCGCGATAGCTTTCTCAAATGGCCCGCATCGCGAACCGATGACTTTTATCTCTTTAACGACGATCGGCCACGTTTCAACTTCCGCTGCACCGTGAAACGTGGACTTGAGTACCAGCGTGCCGCGAGGCTCGGTCATCTGCTGCGCCAGCGCCAACCCGCTTGGCGAACCCGCAGCTTCTACAATCAACGGAAAAGTTTCTCCGACCCGCTTCATATCCGCGCTATCACCGCGAACTTTTTTCGTTGCGATCCCGGCGCGCCGCACCAACGCGAATTTCTTTTCGTGCTTTCCGTACATGACAACACGCGGCACGACAGTTTTCAGCACCAGCGCAATGAGCTGTGCCAGTTTGCCGTCTCCGAGCACAGCGGCAGTCTTGAACTTTCTCAAGTCCACTTGCTCGAGAATTTCGCACGCAGCCGCAAGCGGCTCAACGAACACGGCTTGCTCATCGCGCACATTGTCGGGAACCGCGTGCAAATTCTCCAATGGCAACGCGAGATATTCTGCAAAGGCCCCGTCATGCGCGACGATCCCGAGCACCGTCCGCCGAGCGCAATGCGTCTCCAATCCGCGGCGGCAAAACTCGCACGCCGGCGATAACCCATACGCCGAACAAGCAACGTTGATTTCCCCGCAAACGCGGCGTCCCAGCCATTTTTTCCGCGTCCGTGCGGAAACTCCTGCCACCTCGGCGACCTCCCCCACAAATTCATGCCCCGGCGTGCCGCGAAAGTTGTGATACCCGCGCAAAATTTCCACGTCCGTATTGCAAATCCCCGCCAACCGCACGCGCACCAGCGCCCAGCCTTTCCGCAATCTCGGCAACGGCTTCGAGGTTACTCTCAGCTTTCCGTGGATGATCCGAAAGGCCAGCACCAGCGGTCCTAGTCCGTCTTCCGAGTGTCCTTGTGGCGTCGTGATCTTGCGCCGATTGGACTACGGCTTGATGCGCCCATTTTCTCAATCAGTTCAAATTTCGCTTCCAGTCGGATAAACCTGCGGTCCAGGTCCCCGCAGATTTGCGCCAGCGCATCGACCTGGCTGGCAAGTCTCTCCATTCGATCCTCGAGCAAAACGATCTTGCGAATGGCCCCGATGGCCTCGCTCGCCCAACTCACCGGCCATTCCTCATCTGCTTCAGTAATCTGTCAACGCGGGCAATGGTCTCATCAAGCCTCTTGACCATCCGGTCGGCGGAGCGGTTGGCAGCATGGGCGAGAACGCTGAGTTCCTCTTCAGTTTCTATTGGAATATCTAGATACAGGTCCACTGCATCGCGCACTTCCTGTGAGAAGGACTTTCCGCGCAATTTCGCGCGCTGGGCGAGCCGCTGCTTTTGCCTGGGATCGATATGAATCAACGCCGTGGCCATCCGAACCTCCTATATCACACCTATATCATAACACGATCACTCTTCAGTGCAGTGCTGAAGCTAGGGTCTTGACGAGCAGCGGTTCCTGCTCGGGAAAGACGGTGCGAAGGTCAAGGATCAGGCGGTCGTCTTCGACGCGCGCGATCACGGAGATACCGCCGGGGGCGCGGCGGAGACGTTGCTCCAGCTTGGCGGCGGAATAGCGTGCGCTGGCGATTCGAATCACTTTGGACGGCAACGATTGCGATGGCGTCGAGCCGCCCCCCGCCAGTGAAGTCCCGTCCGTTATTTCAATCTCGACTTCATCGAGCGGAAGCTCCGGACGAAGGTCGCGAACAAAATTCTCCGCACGGCGCTTCAGTTCTTGCGGAGTCGCCCGGATCATTCGAATCGCTGGGATCTCTTCCCACGCCCTGCGCAGATAAGCCCCCAGCGTAACCTCCAGCGCCGCGATTGTAAGTTTGTCTACGCGTAGCGCGCGAAACAGCGGGTGGCGCCGCACCCGTGCGACGAGATCTTTTTTCCCCGCGATGAGGCCGGCTTGCGGCCCGCCGAAAAGTTTGTCACCGCTAAACGTAACAATGCCTACGCCCGCTTCGACGCTTTGCCGCACCGTCGGTTCGGTGATGCCGCATCCCGTCAGATCGATAAGGCAGCCCGAGCCGAGGTCTTCAACAAGCGGCAAGCTCGTGCGCTGGCTCAGCGCCACAAGCTCTTCGAGCGAAGGTTTGTCCGTAAATCCCGTGACCTTGAAATTGGAAGGATGCACTCGCAGCAGCAACCGCGTCTTTTCGTTGATAGCTTTCTCGTAGTCCGTTGCGCGCGTCCGATTGGTCGTCCCGACTTCGCGGAGGATAGCCCCGCTCTGTTCCATGATCTCCGGGATTCGAAAGCCATCGCCAATCTCGATCAACTCGCCCCGCGACACGATCACTTCGCCGCCGCAGGCCAGCGCCGCCAGAGTGACCAGCACCGCGGCCGCGCAATTGTTTACGACGATCGCTGCCTCCGCGCCTGTCAGGCGCGACAGCAGCTCCGCGGTGTGCACGTCGCGCTTGCCGCGCCCGCCAGCCTCGAGATCGTATTCGAGATTCGAATACTGCGTGGCCGTGCGCTGGAATTCATTCACCACGGATTCGGGCAGCGGCGCGCGCCCCAAATTCGTGTGCAGGATGACTCCGGTAGCATTGATCACCGGCTGCAGCGAGCGCGAAAGAATTCGTTCGACTAGCGAAGTGATGCGCTCTTCAAGGCTCTGCGGGCCAGAAGCGAGCGCCGAAATTTCGGCTAGGATAATGGATGTCAAGTCCCCGGTAATGCGCGCGCGGAGATCGGCGAGCACGCTGCGCGCCACCTCGACAATTAGATCGCGGTCCACGCGCTTCGAAAGCGCCGCCAGGCGCGGCTGCATCAGCAGCTCGTCCACCGAAGGAATCTGCCGCAACAGTTCGGCCTGCTCTGCGGAAAGGGTCTGTTTCACGCGCGGGCCCATGCGCCTATTTCAGCACAGCAGCGGAATGAAAGAAAGAAAAGGAATTGCCGGAACAAGAGGGAAACGGAATCGCCGGAACCGCTCGAATCAATTCGGCTCGCCGATTCCTGGAGGAGAGACCAAGAAATTCGAATTCCAGGAGCGGTTGCAAGTGCGCACCGCGCCGCGCTGCACCGGTTGACGGCTCCGCTTCGCCCTCTTAGCATTATAGGTCGAGGCCTCCTTCCACACATGGCGACCATTGACGAAGAGCTGGCTACGCTGGAAAAAGATATTCGCCAGCTTAAAGTGGAATACGATCAGTATTTCGGCGGAGGCCGGAAGCGCCCACCCACGGAAATTGAATGGCGCATCGACATGCTGATCAAGCGCTACGCGGAGCGCGGCGGCGAACTGAAGTTCGCGCAGCGCTTCCGGTTCAACAATCTTTCGCAGACCTACGCCAAGTACAAGGATATTTTCCGGAAGAAACTCGCGCTCAAAGAAGAAGGAAGAACGCAGAAGCATTTCGGCGCGGCGGCCAAGGAAATCGAAGCGGGCCGCCTGAAGAAAGAAGCGGAAGAACAGGCCGCTGCCGCTGCGGCGGGTACAGGCGAATCCAACTCATTCCGCATGACGTGTTCCGAGCCGGAGCGCGAAACGGAAAAAGTCGAGAAACTGTATCAGGCATTTTTGCAGGCCAAGCTTCAGGCCGGCGAACACACCGGAAAACTTTCGCGTTCCAGCTTCAGCGATTTCGTGCTGAAGAAAACGAAAGAACTGCAAAAGCAAAAAAACTGCAAGGACGTCGAATACGTCGTGGAACTGGTAGCCGGCCAGGTCAAACTGAAAGCCCTTGTCAAGTCGTAGTCTTCCTCGAAGGTTTCCCACAAGCTTTGTGCTTTCCCTATTTTCGCGGGGCTCGTACACTGATGTGCTTTTCCATTTGCGGAGGAAGACATGGCGGTGGAGCGCGCGCTGATCAGTGTCTTTGACAAAACGGGAATCGTGGAATTTGCCAGGCGGCTGGCGGCGCTGGGGATCGAGATTCTTTCCACCGGCGGAACGGCCAAGCTGCTGCGCGAAAACGGCATTGCCGTGCGCGACGTTTCCGACTTCACCGGCTGGCCGGAAATGCTTGGCGGACGCGTGAAGACGCTGCACCCGAAAGTGCACGGCGGCCTGCTTTTCCGGCGCAATCATGCCGACGACCAGAAGCAGGCGGCCGAACACGGAATCGCGCCGATTGATTTGGTCGTCGTGAATCTGTATCCGTTTGAAGCGACGGCGGCGAAGGCCGGGCTCACCGCGGAAGAGCTGATCGAGAACATCGATATCGGCGGCCCGACCATGCTGCGCTCGGCGGCTAAGAATTTCGAGAGCGTCACCGTGGTGACGGATCGCGCGGATTTCGAGCGTGTGGCGACGGAACTGGAAAGCGCGGGCGAAACGACGCTGGCCACGCGGCTCCAATTGGCGCGAAAAGTTTTTGCCACAACTTCGCAATACGACGGAAGGATCACCATGGAACTGGAACGGCTGTCGGCCGCTTCTGGAAGTATCGCTCTCCAACCCGCACCCGTGCTCCCTGAGCGCTTGCACATCGCGTTGCGCCGCCAGCAGGAATTGCGCTACGGGGAAAATCCCCACCAGGCCGCGGCGCTGTATGTGCCGGCGGGACGAACGCCAGAAGGTTTGGCGGCGGCCATCCAGCTCCAGGGCAAGGAGCTTTCGTACAATAATTTCGTGGACCTGGAAGCGGCGCGCAGCCTGGCCGCGGAATTCAAGAATCCCGCGGCGGTGATCATCAAGCACAACAATCCCTGTGGCACGGCGGAGCAGGCAGCGCTTCTCAATGCGTATTTGAAGGCGCTGGCGTGCGACCCGGTTTCGGCCTTCGGCGGCGTGCTGGCGTTCAATCGCGTGGTGGACGCGGAAACGGCGGAAGAAGTCGCGAAACTGTTTGTGGAGTGCATCGCCGCGCCGGGCTTCGCGGACTGCGCCAAAGAGATTTTTGCCGCAAAGAAAAATTTGCGGTTGCTGGAGCTGCCCCCGAAAGGCCTCGAGCCGGACCGCGAGTTGCAGCTCAAGCGCATTCTCGGTGGGATGCTCGTGCAGCAGCCGGACCTCGGCAAGCTCAAGGAAAGCGAATTGCGCACCGTCACCAAGCGCGCGCCGTCGCCGGAAGAAATGCAGACGATGCGCTTCGCCTGGAAAGTTTCCAAGCACGTAAAGTCCAACGCCATCGTGTTCGCGAAGGATGACGCCACGCTGGGCGTCGGCGCGGGCCAGATGAGCCGCGTGGACTCCGTGAAACTCGCGGTCATGAAAGCGCAATCGCCCCTCGTGGGCAGCGTGGTGGCTTCCGATGCGTTCTTTCCGTTTCCTGACGGCGTCGAAGAAGCCGCCAAAGCCGGCGCCACCGCCGTGATCCAGCCCGGTGGCTCCATGCGCGACAACGAAGTCATCGCCGCCGCCGACCGCCTCAATCTCGCCATGGTCTTCACTACCATGAGGCATTTTCTCCACTGAGAGCCCGTCATCGTGACCTGTGACCCGTGACCCGCGGAAGTGGAGTACAGCCCCCGCCCATCCGGCCAGGGCCTCAATTCTCCTTCGGCCACCAGCGCGGAGCACAGAGGAGTGCAAGGGCAATGGCGGGGAGAAAGACGCCGGGAAGATCGAGAAGCCAGTGATGGTTGGGCAAGCGTCCCTTGGCCAAGTCGAAAACGTGGATGAGGCCGTGGAGAGAGTAGAAGGCGGCGGCTGCCAATACGACACCACGATGGCGCTCGGCGCGGGGAGCGGCGAAACAAAAAGCGAGTCCGAGAGTAAGGAAGGCCGCGCCAATGTCACGAACGAAGTGCGCGTTGAGCGGGCCGGTATCGGGGACGCCGGCAGGGAGGCCGTAGTACCAGGCGCGCGGCGCGAAGAGCATCCAGAGACCGTTGGCGGTATTGAATACCCCGAAGAACCAGAAGATTTTCTTCATGGAACACCGGAATATAGCAAGTGCAGGAGCCGGGGTCGAGGAGGAAGGGCAAAACTAGAAATTGCAAAGGAGAAAAGAACGGGTCTAAAGACCCGCCACTACGTCTCCGCATCGAAGTGGTTTGCTAACTGGCTTTTTGGCGGAGGTCGCGGAGCATCGCAGCGCGGAGGAGGGCGTTGGCGCGGGCATCAACTTGCAAATGTGATGCTCATGCTGTCCATTGACATCATTTCTATTTCTGGGCATACCGATTGTCATGAGAACGACATTGTCACTGGATGATGACGTGCTACGGTTGGTGAAGCGGTATGCGGCGAGCCGCTCGTTGACTCTGGGAGAGGCGGTGAGCGACTTGGTACGGCGCGCTTTGACGGTCCCACGGCCAACCAAGGAAGTGAACGGCGTGCAGGTGTTTGATTTGCCGCCGAAATCTCCGCGAGTGACGACGAAAAAAGTCCGGGAGCTGGATGCGGAGCAGAAATGACGGCGGTTCTGCTGGACGTGAATGTGCTGATCGCGTTGCTATGGCCTGCGCATGAAGGCCACCAGCGCGCGCAAAGCTGGTTTGGGCAGAATGCGGGCGCGGGGTGGGCCACTTGCCCGTTCACGCAAGCGGCGTTCGTGAGGATCGTGTCGAATCCCGCGTTCTCGCGAGACGCTGTCGCGCCCAAGGAAGCGGTAAACCTGCTTGGCGCGAATGTGAAGCATAAAGCGCACCAGTTTTGGGCGGACGAGATTGATATTGTTTCGGCAATCTGGCCATTCGTAGGGCGGTTGAGCGGCCACGCGCAAGTGACCAACGCGTATTTGCTGGGATTGGCGCGGCATAAGAAGGGCAAGCTGGGGACTATGGACCGGACTGTGACGGAATTGCTGCCCGACAAGAGCATGGAGGCCAACCTGCTGGTCGTCATCTGACGGGCTGCGTCTTTTGGGTTGGACGGCACATCCATGTTGGTATTGGGGACGAGTATTTGCCGGAAAGGGAATAGCTCGAGCGAGGAGGACTTATGGCGGCACCAAGCACAGGCACGAAGATTGTCATGCAGGTTGGCGAGGAATTGCGCATCCGAAACAACGGCGACTTGATCGTGGACAACCCGGAACTGGAACTGGAGGGAGAGCAGCGCGCGGCGGATGCGGTGCTGCTGTACCGTTTCGACGCGGTCAAGGGTGAGCATATTTTGCGGTTGCTGGATCCGGTGGCGGATCACAAGCACGAAAAGGTGCACAAGCGAGACGATTGAGACTTGCCGTGCAGAGCGGAGGGAAGAAAAACAGATTTCCTCGCTGCGCCTGTCTGCGGCAGGCAGGCTCGAAATGACACGGGCGCACGGCGGGAAACCAGAGAAACGATTATAGGGGCACGATATGATATATCGTGCCCCTACAGGAAGAGGGAAGCTACGCGTTTACCCCCGCACCGGAACGGTGACGGACTTGGCGAGTTTAAACGTCAAGTGCGTCTGGGCCGGAAGGGTGGCTATGTCCTTCTTGTCCTTGTCTTTAGCCGCCGCACTGTCACTGTTCTTGTCAGTGGTCTTGGCCGGACTTGGCTTGGGCGGACGAATTGAGTTGGTTTCCAGGTCGTAGGATTTCCCGCGGAGTACGACGGAAGCAAGAGTCACCTTCATTTCGTGCTTCTTGACAGTGACGACATGGCCAGTCAGGCGCGCGCCCTTAGGAATAACGGTCTTTCCGTCCACCTGGAGGGGGGCGGAGAGCCTGGCAGCAAAGGAATCACCGGGTTTATTTTTGTCGCTGGCGAGTGTTTGGCTCACGGTCGCTTTGATCGCCATGCCCTTCGGTACGGTGACGAGCTGCGGCCCGGCCACTTTGGCTGAGACGGCCACAGGTTTCGGCGTCTCGGCGTTCTTGGCGGTGGCAATGGGCGCTTTCTTGGGCGGGTTAGTGGCCTGGTTGGCGGGCTGGTCGGAGCAGCCTGCTACCGAAAAAAGGCCTGCCGCTGCCAGGGCGAGCCAAAGTTGTCGATGGACCTGAGAGTTGAACATCTTACACCTCCTATGGATACCCCTGTGAATGGGAGGAGATGGCTGGGTTGCCCCTTCGCCGATTAAAGTGCGAACTCAACTGCCTGGTTGGTAGGTATCCCCTGAATCTGTCTAAATCGTACAAAATTCAACGGATGGAATCCGCAGGTGTTTGGGCAACGTGTCCATCCCGGCACCGGCCTATTGGCCAGTGCCATTCAGGCAGGGGCAAGGAAGGAACGCAAGCGGGAGGCGAGGTCGTCTCGGACACGGCGGAAAGCGGCGAGTTTCTCGTCGTGGGAGCCAGTAGCCGCACCAGGATCCCAAATGCTCCAGTGGATGCGCTGGGGAGAGCCTGGAAAGACGGGGCATTGCTCGGCGGCGGAATCGCAAACGGTGATGACAGTGTCGAAGCGCTGGCCCTCGAATTCGGAAACGGATTTGGAACGGTGCGCAGAAATATCGAGACCGATTTCGCGCATGGCTTCGATAGCCAGCGGGCTGACGTAACCGTTGGGCTTGCTTCCGGCGCTATGAACTTCGTAGGCGGCGTCGCCGAGATGCCTGAGGAGGCCTTCGGCCATTTGGCTGCGCACGCAATTGCCGGTGCAGAGGATGAGGACGCGATGGGTCATAGTGAGGCGCCGATGTTGATCGAGTGAGATCCTTCGCTTCGCTCAGGATGACAACGATCTGGTCTATTGGCCATTCTAGACGAAGCAGGAGGGCACGATGTTTCGTGCCCCAAATGTTCAGGTGCAGCACGACGGGCCACAACAGGCGCGCGCCGGCACGGGCTTGGTGGCGCGGACGAAGGCGCTGATGAATTTGCCTTCGATCTGGGAGCCAACGCTTTCGGGATCGAGACCGGCGGAGGCGAGGAAGTCGCGGGCTTCTTCAACCTTGTAAACGCGGGTGGGCTCGATATCCACGGATTCGAATCCGGCGGCATAGAGTTTGTCGCGATAGTCGTACTCTTCGAGAGCGCCCGCGATGCAGCCGACCCAGAGCTCCATGCTCTTACGAATATCGGGGGGGACGCTGCCGCGAACAACGACATCGGAGACGGCGAAGCGCCCGCCGGGTTTGAGGACGCGAAAGGCTTCCCGGAGGACGCGATCCTTGTCGCCGGAAAGATTGATGACGCAGTTGGAGATGATGACGTCGACAGTGTTGTCCGGCATAGGAATGTTTTCGATGGCGCCTTTCAGGAATTCGACATTTTCAACGCCGGCTTTCTTTTGATTTTCGCGGGCGAGAGCAAGCATTTCATCGGTCATGTCCAGGCCATAAGCTTTGCCTGTGGGGCCGACGCGTTTGGCGGAAAGGATGACGTCGATACCGCCGCCGGAGCCGAGATCGAGGACAACTTCACCGGGTTTAAGTTGAGCGAGAGCGGTGGGATTGCCGCAGCCAAGCGAAGCGGCAACGACTGTTGCGGGCAATGCACTTTTTTCCGCGTCACTATAAAGATCTTTGGTGATGGGATCGCAGCCGCTGAGTTCCGCTCCTCCACCGCAGCAGGCGCTGCCACCGCTCGACGCGCGCTGGGCGGCTTCCCCGTATTTCTTTTGCACTGCTTCCTGAATGTTTGGTTCGCTCATGGGGATCCTCCCTTTGAAATTTGAATGATGGATTCAGCGGGCACGGCGCGGGAGCGCGTGCAGCATTCTTCGTAGAGAAAATTCAGGACTTCACTCAGCGCGTCCGTATCCGCGGAATACCAAAGATAAGTACTCTCGCGGCGAACTTTGACGAGGCCAACCTGCTTGAGCTTTTCGAGATGGTGAGAAAGGGTCGAAGCGGGGATACGGAGTTCATCATGCAGTTCGCCGGGAACCATTCCTGCCGGGTGAGCGGCGAGAAGCAGGCGGAGAATCCGGAGGCGGGGCTCGGCGCCAAGAGCGGAGAAGCGGTCGGCGGAGCGCGTGACGAGAAGAGGATCGGGCTTCTTCATATTTCGATGATTGCAGAAATACGGAATGATGTCAACTGTTTTTTCTTATGTAGGGGTCAGTTTCCCAATTGCCGACCACACATCCACTGAGTGGTCTTATGGTAGTCTGTTCCGCGATTCCTCCCATCGCATATGGGTCAGTGGGGTCTATAATCTGGCGATCATGGGAAGGCCACTGTCCCGCAGAAGGTTCGTGAAAACTGCTTTGGCTGGTGCAGTGGCGGGTTCGTATGTCCGCTTTGGACAAGCCATAGGACAAACGGATACGCCCCCTCCAGTTAGGCAGTACACAGGAGAACTCACCAGGCTAAGCCTAGGCGAGGCCGCTGAACTTGTACGCAGTCGCAAGATCTCGCCGGTTGAATTGACGCAAGCGTGTTTAACCCGAATAGAACAGCTCAATTCAAAGCTGAACTCTTTCATAACAGTGACAGCTGACTCCGCGTTGGCGCAAGCTCGCGAGGCAGAATCCGAAATACAACGAGGCCGTTGGAAAGGGCCACTCCACGGAATCCCAATCGCCCTAAAAGATCTAGTTGATACTGCAGGCGTGCGCACCACCGCAGCGAGTGGCTTGTTCAAGGATCGGATTCCCAAACAGGACGCCGACATTGTTCGCCGCCTCAAAGCTTCCGGCGCAGTGCTGCTTGGCAAGCTGAACATGCACGAATTCGCCTACGGCGGCAGTTCCGTGATTAGCTATTTCGGTGCGGTTCGTAATCCATGGGACACCGCTTATAGCCCGGGGGGTTCGTCGGGCGGGTCTGCCGCCGCTTTGGCAGCGGAACTCTGTTACGGAGCCATCGGTTCCGATACCGGAGGATCCATCCGTATGCCTGCAGCTTATTGCGGCACCGTCGGACTCAAACCGACGTACGGTCGCGTCAGCACTAGTGGCGTAATACCGCTTGCTTGGTCTCTCGATCACGTGGGTCCAATGACGCGCACGGCGACAGATGCCGCTTTGATGCTTCAAGTAATCGCTGGCTACGATCCGGATGACCCAAACAGTGCAGATACACCCGTTCAAGACTACGCCGCTGGATTAGAAGGGAAGACTTCATCTCTGCGCATAGGCATACCTCGCGCCCACTTTTACGAGGGACTTCACGCCGAGATTCAGGCTTCCTTGGACACCGCCTTGTCCGTTCTAGGAAAACTCACATCAAGTCAGCGCGAGATTGAACTACAGGCAGCTAACGATATGGCCCCTACGGCCCTTCTTATTATGAAAGCAGAAGCCTATGCTTACCATAGGGAGTACGTTACAAAATCTCCTGACCTTTATCAGCCCGAGACGTTGAAGAGAATCCGTTCTGGGGCGGAGATCAGTGGGGCGGATTATATAGATGCCCGGCGCAAGTTAGACCAATACCGCCGTTCGATTCCGAAAATATTTGACGCAGTGGACGTTGTGGTTACGGCCACGACGCCGGTGCCTCCACTCACCATTTCAGACCTTCTGGCGGACCCAGACCATCTTCGTGCCAAGGAAGTCTTATCGTCGCCCAACACTCGGCCATTCAATTTACTCGGGCTACCCGCGGTTTCCATACCCTGTGGCTTTACCAGCAAGGGATTGCCAATCGGTGTGCAGATAATTGGCCCACCCAGTGGCGAAGCAACTGTTCTTCGCTTGGCGCGTGCCTACGAGCAAGCCACGGACTGGCACAACCGCAGACCAAACCTAGAGTGACGGCGTCACTCTTTCGCTGCCGCAACGAAGAGATTGAATTTGTTAGCGGATGACGGGGCAATTCGGAAACTGACCTAATAGCATTCTTTTTTGCCTCAACGTTTCTCGCCGTCGCCGCATCTTACGATTGGTCGGTTCCCAAAGCCTGGAAACGGCTTCTTTTTCGGTTTTGACCGCTTTTCGGCGGCATGGGATACTTTTTGTTTCTGGGGCTACGATGACCTTTTACAGGATTACCTTTGCCGCGGTATTGACCGGTCTTGCCGGCGTAGGCGGGTTTGCGCAGACGGCGCAGACTCCTACTTCCGAAAACGGCGGCCCTCCTGCAGTCACTGAGCAAACGCCCTCCGCCAGCGCGGCAGCTAAGTCCGCGAATGACCGCACGCGCGCCGAAGCCTACTACAACTTCACGATGGGCCACATTTACGAGCAGCAGTACGAAGCGACCAGCAGCGCGGAATACGCCACGAAGGCGATCGAGGCGTACAAGAAGGCGTATGCGCTGGATCCGAAGTCGCCAGTGATCGGCGAACGGCTCGCGGAGATGTATTGGAAGGCGCAGCGCATCCACGAGGCGGTGGCCGAAGCGCAGGAAATCCTGAAACGCGAACCGGACAACGTGCAATCGCGGAGATTGTTGGGGCGGATTTATTTGCGAAGCCTGGGGGATGTCAATTCGGGGAACGGCCAGTCCGACCTAGTGACCCACGCCCTGGAACAATACCGGGAGATCTACCGGCTGGATCCGGGGGACGCGGAATCAGCACTGTGGCTGGCGCGGCTCTACCGGTTGAAGAATGAGCACGAAAAAGCCGAACAAGTCCTGCGGAGCATGCTGAAAAACGATCCGGAAAACGAGCCGGCGGTCGAACAGTTGACGCAATTGTTGATGGATGAGGGCAAGGCAGCGGAAGCGGTCTCGCTACTCGAAGGGATCACCGAACGTTCGCCGTCGCCGGTGTTGTTGGATTTGCTGGGTGACGCGTACACGCAAGCGCACGAGTTGGCGAAGGCGGAACAGGCATACAGGAAGGCCGCGGAGATCGATCCTTCCGAATTGAGCCACCAACGCGGTCTGGGGCAGACCTTACTGGCGGAAGAAAAGTATTCCGAAGCGCTCAGTGTCTACCAGAAGATCTCAGACTTGATGCCCGACGATTCGGACGTGTATTTGCGGATTGCGCAAATTTACCGCGAGCTGCACCAGTTGGACAAAGCCGAGGAAAACCTGGTGAGGGCGCGTCAGTACGCGCCGGGCAATCTGGACGTGATGTACAACGAGGCGATGCTTTACCAGGCGCAAGGGCGGTTTGACGATGCGATCCGCGTGCTGTCCGATGCGGTTACGGGGATCAAGGGTCAGCCTGCCAGCACGCCTTCGCGGCGCAGGTCGCTTGCGGTTCTGTACCAGCAACTTGGGCAGCTTTACCGCGACACTCAGAATTATCAGGCGGCCATTTACACCTACGAAGAACTGGGGCACCTGGGGGATGAAGAGGATCGCCGCGCGCGGATGATGATTATGGATACGTATCGCGCGGCAAAGGATTTGCCGAAAGCGCTACAGACGGGGAAGGACGCGCTGGTGAAATACCCTGCGGACCCGGCGATTCGCGCAAGCCAGGCGTTACTGCTGGGAGAAAACGGGCAGACGGATGAAGCGGCGAAGATATTGCGGACGCAATTGCGGGGAAATGAAGGAGACCGTGAGACGTACCTGAACATCGCACAAGTTTACGAGCGCGGACGACGGTACAAGGAAGCCGAAGAAGCCGCGCGAGCCGCCGAAGTGCTTCCGGGGCAGCCGCGCGACAATGAGATGGTGTGGTTTCTGCTGGGCGCCATCTACGAACGTCAGAAATTTTTCGACAAGGCCGAGGAGCAGTTCAAGAGAGTGCTGACGATCAGCCCGAAGAACGCGCCGGTGCTGAATTACTACGGATATATGCTGGGCGACCTGGGGCTCCGGCTGGACGAAGCGGAGGCGCTGGTACAACGAGCGCTGAAGGAAGACCCGTACAACGGGGCTTACCTGGATAGCCTGGGGTGGATTTATTTCAAGGAGAACAAGTTGGACGCCGCCGAGACCACGCTGCGGAAGGCCGTGGGACGCGAAAGCCACGACGCGACGATCCACTCGCACCTCGGCGACCTGTTTGCGAAGACGGGGAGGAGCAATCTGGCAGCCGCGGAATGGGAAAAGTCGCTGGCGGAATGGCGGCGCTCCCTGCCGGCGGACCTGGAAGCGGACAAAGTGGCGGAGCTTGAGAAAAAGGTCGGACAGTTGAAGCGTCGCGTGGCGCAAAAGTCGGCAACCAGCGTTCCTAAGCCCTAAACGATTGCATGCCTGAAGTCCGCATTCCCGCGTTCGCAAAAGTCAACCTGCGTCTTGATATTCTCGGCAAGCGCGCCGACGGATTTCATGAGCTGCGGACAATTTTTCAGACGATTTCGCTGCGCGATGAATTGCGGCTGAGGGTATCACGCTGGCCAGAGATTTCCCTGACAATTCGCGGGAACGACGCGCTTTCGGCGGAGCCGATTCAGAAAAACCTGGTGTACCGCGCAGTGGGGTTATTGCGGCGCGAACTGAACACTCGCGGCGGCGTGGAAATTGAATTGAAGAAGGCGATTCCCGCTGGACGCGGGTTGGGCGGAGGATCGAGCGACGCCGCGGCAGCGTTGTTGGGATATTTGCGGCTCACGGGACGGAAACTATCGACTGGGCGCTTGATGGAGATCGCCGCCTCGCTAGGCGCAGATGTGCCGTTTTTTCTGTTTGGCGGGCGGGCGCTGGGATTGAATAAGGGCGACGAGATCTACCCGTTGCCGGACATCGCAAAGCAGCACTTCTTGGTGGTTTCGCCAAAAGAGATTCATGTGCCGACACCGGACGCTTACCGCTGGTTGAAGGCCAAACCGCTCTCATTGACAAAACGGGCCGTAAACCCTAAACTCTTTGAGTTCTGTGCTCTATGCTGGAGCGCGCAGGAAAGCGGCCTTTGGAATGATTTCGAGCGGCCGGTTTTCCGGCGGTACGCCCGGCTTGATCAAATCAAGCGGGCCTTGCTCCAAAGCGGAGCTGCAGAAGCCTCGCTGGCGGGTAGCGGTTCGGCGGTGTTTGGAGTTTTCCCGAGCCCAGCGATGGCGCGCCGAGCCGCTGTTGGGTTTCCGCACGACCAAACCTTCGTTTGCGAGAGTGTCTCGCGCGACAGGTATCTTCGCGCCGTTTGTGGTGCGTCAGTCGTCGGTTGAGCCGCAGCGTCTCTCCGTGTTCATTTTGCATTAGGGGTTATCCGAGTCAGGCGAAACTGCACGTGGTGTGACCGCAGAGCGGTTACACGGAGCGCGAGCGTCGTGGAAGACGAGCGGTTCAAGATTTTCTCGGGGACGGCGAATCCGGCGCTGGCGGAGAGCATCTGCCGCCACCTGGGCGTGTCGCTGGGCAAAGCGCTGCTTGGACGTTTCAGTGACGGCGAGATTTATTTCCAGATCCTGGAAAACGTGCGCGGCGCGGACGTTTTCGTCGTGCAGCCGTGCCATCACCCGGTGGATTGCCACCTAATGGAATTGCTGCTGATGATTGACGCGTTCAAGCGCGCGTCCGCATGGCGCATTACCGCGGTGCTGCCATACTACTGCTATGCGCGGCAGGATCGTAAAGACAAGCCGCGCGTCCCGATTTCAGCGAAGCTCGTGGCGGACTTGCTGGAAACCGCGGGCGCGAGCCGGGCGCTGACGCTGGATTTGCACGCGCCGCAGATTCAGGGCTATTTCGACGTGCCTGTGGACCATCTGTATGGGTCGCCGGTTTTAGTTGAATACTTTCGTCACATGAATCTGCCGAATTTGACCGTGGTTTCGCCGGATGCGGGCGGTGTGGAGCGAGCGAGGTTTTTCGCGAAGAAGCTGGATGCGCCTCTGGCGATCGTCGATAAACGTCGCGTGGACGTGGACGTGAGTGAAGTGATGAACCTGATCGGCGACGTGCGTGGGCGCAGCACGCTGATCGTAGACGACATTATTGATACCGCGGGCACGCTGGTGAAGACGGCGGAGGCACTGATGCGGGAAGGGGCCACGCAGGTTTTCGCGGCTTGCACGCATGCCGTGCTTTCCGGCCCGGCAATCGAGAGGCTCGAGAAATCCAAAATTACCGAAGTGGTGGCGACGGACTCCGTGCCGCTCAGCGAAGCCGGGAAGAAGATGGGGAAAATCAAAGTGTTGAGCGTTGCGGATTTACTGGCACGCGGAATTCGTTCGATTCACGAAGAGACTTCGATCAGCGAATTGTTTATTTGAGAAAAGCCGAAGAGTTAAAAGTTCAAAAGTTTAAGGGTTAGAGAGCTTGGCAGTCTAAGAGTTCAAGAGTTTAAAGGAAGGGAAGAAGGCCATGGCAGAGAATATCGTAGTAGAAGCAGCGCCGCGTGCGGAACGCGGAAAAAACGAGGCCCGGCGGCTTCGACAGACGGGGAAAGTCCCGGCCGTATTGTATGGCGGGAAGGGCGGAGCCATCACGCTGTCGGTGAACGCCAAGCAGGTGGGCTCGATTCTGCGCTCCGAGAGCGGGCACAACACGATTTTCAGGGTGGACCTCGGCGGAAAGCACGAACCCGCGATCTTGAAGGATTGGCTGGTGGACCCGGTCAGCGGGAATCTTCTCCATGTGGATCTCCTGCGCGTGGCGATGGACGTGCGCATGAAGGTCATGGTGCCCGTACACACGTTCGGCGAGCCTGCCGGCGTGAAAGTGCAGGGAGGCATCTTCGAGGTAGTGACCCGCGAAGTGGAAATCGAATGCCTGCCGGCCGACATTCCGACGGAATTCCGGATGGACGTCAGCGAGTTGATGCTCGGCAAACAATTGCGCGCCGGTGAGTTGCCGATTGATATGGCCAAGATGAAATTGCTAACCGAGCCGGAACGCGTGCTCGCGCACGTGGTTGCGCTCAAGGTGGAAGAAGAGAAGCCTGCTGAAGCGGTGGCGGCGGAAGCTGCAGCGCCGGTAGAGCCCGAAGTCATCAAGAAGGGCAAGAAGGAAGTGGAAGGCGAAGAAGGCGCCGAGGCGGAAGCCAAGCCCAAGGCAGAAAAAAGCGAAAAAACCGAGAAGAAGAAGTAAATCCGTCAGGAGGTTCGCGGTCAGGGAACCTCTGGATAAAGGTTTATGCGGCTCATTGTCGGACTTGGGAATCCCGATCCGGAGTATCAGTGGACGCCGCATAACCTGGGTTTCATGGCGGTGGATGAACTTGCGAATCGTAACGGAATTCGCGTGGAGCGGCCCGAAGGCAAGGCGCTGGTGGGCCGGGGAAAAATCGCCGGGGAAGACGTACTCCTGGCGAAGCCGCAGACGTACATGAATCTCAGCGGCGTCTCGGTAAGGGAGCTGCTGGAGAAGTACGAGCTGGACGTAAGCGACCTGTTGGTGATGTGGGATGAGGCGCAACTGCGGATGGGCACAATCCGGATTCATCCCGATGGCAGCGCGGGAAGTCACAACGGGGCGAAGTCGGTGATTGGCTCGCTGGGGACCGAGGAATTTGTCAGGCTCCGGCTGGGTTGCGGTCCCGATCATCCGCTCAGCAGCCGAAAAGAGTATGTGCTGCGCCCGATGAAGAAGGCAGAGCTGGAAATCGCGTCGGAGATGATTGGGGAAGCCGGCGACGCCGTGGAGATGATCCTGACGCAGGGACTTGACGCGGCGATGACGAAATACAACCGGCGGAAGCCGGCGGAGCCGGAAGAGCCGGAGAAGAAGTAACGGGAAATTTGCCGGGCCTTGCGCCCGGGAATTTGTTTTGCGCGGCCCCGACCCGGTTGGGGCCGAAAGGGAAAGAGGTCATCATGGAAGAGCGCTTATACGATTTGGTTTTCATCGTCCGTCCGGCCACGCCGGAAGAAGAGATGAAGAAAGTCCTCTCAGTCATCGAGCACACCTGCGCCGAGAAGGGTGGGAAGGTCGAAAAGACCGAGCACTGGGGAACGCGAAAGCTGGCCTACCGCGTGGCCAAGCACCGCGAAGGCATATACGTTCACCAGGAAATCCGCACCACGCACGGGGAGCTGATCGCCGAGCTGGAGCGCCGCTTGCGCGTGCAGGACACGATCATCAAATACCAGACGGTGCGTTTGGACGAAGACTTGAAGCGGCAGAAAAAGCTTTCGCAGAAGCGCGAGAAGCGCGCCGCGCGGCGTCCGCGCCGGACCACGGCTCCTGCCACGCCCGCCGCAGCGGCGCCGGAGCAGGCAGCCGCAACGAGCTAGGACTGCGAGCGGCAAAGAGTTTGTTGAAAAGGGAATTTGTGAATCCGGCGCAATCGGATTCACAACTGAATCGGCGCCGGTTTGGCCGGAGCCACAAGTGAAAGGGTGGAAGGTATGGCAGAGGAACAGAAACAAGCATCAGCGCCGGGCGGAGCACCGCGGCGCGAAGGCGGGCACGGTGGCCATGGTGGTCACGGCGGTCCGCGGCGCGAAGGCGGTCCGGGCGGCGGAGGGCCTGGCGGACCAGGCGGTCTCGGCGGGCGACCGCGCGGCAAGCGCCAGTATTTCCGGAAGAAGAAAGTTTGCAAGTTCTGCGTCGAGAAGATGGACTTCATCGACTACAAGCGCGCGGACATCTTGTCGCAGTTCGTGCAGGAGCGCGGGAAGATTCTGCCTCGGCGCATGACGGGAGTTTGCTCGCGGCACCAGCGCTGGCTGGGCGTGGCGATCAAGCGGGCGCGCAATATCGCGCTGCTGCCGTTTGCAGGCAGCGCCGCGGGCACACAAGCCCCACGCGTGGTCGTACCGGGTGCGGCGCATGGCGCTGCGGCTCCGACCGCTGCGCACGCAGGGGCTAAAGAAACAGGAGCTTAGAGAGAAGACATGCAAATCATTCTTCAGGAAGACGTAGATAAGCTGGGCAACCGCGGGGATGTGGTTACCGTCAAGCCGGGCTACGCGCGCAATTATTTGCTGCCGCGAAAGCTGGCGGTCGAGGCGACCAGCGGAAACTTGAAGGCCATCGAACGCATTCGTACCTCGCTGGCCAAGAAAACCGCCACGGAGCTGGAGGCCGCGCAAAAGCAAGCCGAATTGCTGAACGGCATTGCGTTGAAATTCACGCGCAAGACCGGCGAGAACGATCAGATGTTCGGCTCAGTGACTTCCGGCGACATCGCCGAAGCGCTCGCCGCCCAGGGCTTCAAAATCGATAAGCGCCAGGTGCAGCTCGCCGAAGCGATCAAAATCATCGGCGAGTTGCAAGTGACCATCAAGGTTTTTCGCGACGTCACCGCGCAGATCAAGGTCAGCGTCGAGAAGGAAGCGTAGACCGCGGTTCCATCAAAAATATTTCTGTGAGGGGCGTCCGCTACGGCGGGCGCCTCAAGTTTTTTTCGGCGCAAAAAAGTTTTGCAGAGATTTCCGAAGCGTTGCACAGTCATGCACAGATACCCTGATTGACGCGCGCTCTGCTTCCACGCACAATCGCGCTACCAGTCGAACAGGGAATTGGTCGAGTCCCCTAAAAAAATAAATCCGTGCTTGCACGCCGGCGGAGCTTGTGCTAAAAAATGAGGTAGGCGAAGAGAAAGCGAACCGAAATGCCGGTTGATGCCACGCTCGAAAAGCCCCTTCCGAATAACCTCGACGCGGAACGTTCCGTCCTGGGCGCGATACTGCTCGATAACGACGCGCTGAACCCGGCCATCGAACATCTCCGGCCGGAGGATTTTTTTCTGGACCAGCACCGGCGGGTTTTCACACAGATGATCGTGCTGGGTGAAAGTCAGCAAGCAATCGACCTAGTCACGCTAACGGAAGAGCTATACCGCAAGGGCGAGCTTGAAGCTTCCGGGGGCGCGCCATACCTAGCGTCGCTGGCCGACGGCATGCCGAAGGTTTCGAATATCGAACACTACGCGCGGATCGTCAAAGAGAAGGCGATTCTCCGTAACCTGATTCATACCACGCACAACATCCAAGAGCGTGCGTTCGAAGGAGAGGACGGCGCCGACGCCATTCTCGATGGCGCGGAATCTTCCATTTTTGCGCTGGCAGAAGATCGCGTGCGCGCCGGACTCATTCCGGTAAAGGACATCGTTCGCGATAATTTTGAGCGGTTGGAGAAAATCTTCCGTGAAGGGAAGAGCATCACGGGAATCCCCACGGGCTACACCGAACTTGACAAGCTCACGTCGGGGTTGCAGCCTTCCGAACTGTTGATTCTGGCCGCGCGCCCTTCTCAGGGAAAGACGGCGCTGGCGCTGAACCTGATGGAAAACATCGCCATCCGCGGCGGCCACCCCGTGGCGATGTTCAGCCTGGAAATGTCCAAGGAATCGCTGCTGCAGCGCCTGGTGGCGTCCGTCGCGCAGATTGACGCGCACAAATTCCGCACCGGGCATTTGAGCAAGGAGGATTGGCGCCGAATGACGGAATCGCTCGGTACGATCTCGTCTTCGCCGCTGTGGATTGACGACGCGGGCTCGATCAGCGTGCTGGAGATTGGAGCCAAGGCGCGCCGGCTGAAGCGTGAAAAAGGATTATCCATGCTGGTGGTGGACTACCTCCAGCTCATCACGGCGCGAGGAAGGTTCGGCAACCGCCAAGAAGAGGTTGCCAACATCTCGCGCGGATTGAAGGGCCTTGCCAAAGAACTGCAGATTCCCGTGCTGGTGCTCAGCCAGCTTACGCGCGCGCCGGAGCGCGACGAACGCGGGCCGCAGCTCTCCGACTTGCGCGAATCAGGCGCCATCGAGCAGGACGCCGACATGGTGATGTTTATTTACCGGCCGCATTTTTTCAAAGCCGGGGCGACTCCGGAAGAGCGGGAGGAGACGGAACTGCGAATCGCCAAGCAGCGCAATGGGCCGACTGACATGGTGAAATTCGTGTTTCGAAGCCGGTTCACACGCTTCGAGGAAGCGGCGCCGGACGCATTCTCCCAATTCGCCCCCGACGACATGTAATTGCTGCCACAGCGCGGAAGAATGACCACGGGTTGCCCCACTTGGCGCTGAAGGGCGCTACTAATCGGGCCGCTGCTGCTCCCTGTAACCTCAAGCAGGCACTCCATTTAGCCTAGAAGGGCCTCCCAAGCGGATGGACGAGCTGAGCGGCTCCGAGTGGCCGCAAGCATGCACCCCTAAGGGGTATTGTCTTTCAGGCGGCAGCCTTTACGGCCGTCTGTCCGAGGGTCGTGATTGTCGTACACTATTTTTTTCGGAAAGCAGAAGGCACGCATGCAGAAGAGTTCTCGCAAAGAAGTCCGGCGTCCGGTGTGGGCGGAAGTTTCCCTCTCGGCGCTGGCGTACAATTTCAACGCCATTCGAAAATATGTGAACCCGCCGGAGGAAAAGCGCAAAACGCCGCGGATGGTCCTTTCGATCGTAAAGGGCAATGGCTACGGCCACGGCGGGCCGGAAGTCGCGAAGGCGCTGGAAAAAGCAGGCTCAGACTGGTTCGGAGTGACGTGCACGGATGAAGGCATTGCTGTGCGAGAAGCTGGCGTTCGAAAGCCAATCCTTGTCCTGACCGGATTTGTGCCAGGGGAAGAGATCCGCCTGGTGAAGCACGGGCTTACAGCGGTGATTCACCGCTGCGAGCAACTCGCGATTCTTGAACGCGCGGCCGCTCGGCATGGCGGCAAGAAGCGCGCATCGTTTCATCTGAAAATAGATTCGGGAATGAACCGGCTGGGTATTGCTTCCACCGATGTGGAATGTCTTGCGCGGCAGCTCGGGAAGTGCAAGCACCTGCAGCTCACTGGCATTTTTTCGCACTTCGCTTCTTCAGAGGTTTTCACCAATACGGAAGTTGGCCGGCAAACACGCGAACAAGAGGAACGTTTTTACGCCGCGGTGGAACGACTCCGCGCGCTGGGGATCGATCCCGGCGTTGTGCATTTGGCGAATAGCGCGGCGATCGTGACGCGGCCGGAGACCTGGGCAGACATGGTGCGTCCCGGCGCAATTCTTTACGGCTACCATCCGGGCTACGACCCTCCGGAAAAGCGGGAAGATGCGGAAAGGCTGCTCCCTCTGAAGCCAGTCATGAGCCTTCGTTCGAGGATTATCAACCTGCGCAACGTTCCTGCGGGCGAGGGAGTCGGCTACAACGCGACCTTTGTGGCCAAGCGTCCCTCACGCATCGGAGTTCTGGCGGCGGGTTATGGCGACGGCATTCACCGCTCGCTCGGAAATCGCGGCAGTGTGCTGGTGCGAGGAAAACTCGCGCCCATTGTCGGCATTATTTCGATGGACGTGACCATGATTGACGTGACGGACGTGCTGGACGCGGAGATCGGAGACATCGCCACAATTTACGGCACAGACGGCGCGAACGTGCTCCCCGCAAATCGCGTCGCGCGAAGTATCGGCACGGTCACTTCCGACCTGCTTTGTATGGCCAGCCAGCGAGTCGAGAGACTCTACGTCCGATAATCAAATAATCTTATCCTATCTATTTGTGTTTCTCTCGTAGTCAGGTTGACAACGCCTTGACGCCACACTAATGAGAGAGTATATAAGCCACTGGAACGCGAGTCGGCGTTCCGCATCCCGCATCGGCTCCGTGCTCCCCTCGCTTCTGCGGGCTGGCTGTACTGATTTTGCAGTGAAAGTTCGAAGCTGTGAGGTCGTATGAGCCGGAGCATTCCCGAAGTTCCGAATCCGTTGAATTCCCTGAAATCCAGGGCTCCGCATCCATCCAAGGAACGGCCGGTACCACTGAGTCCTGCGCACCACGCTCAAAGCACTTTGGATTTCTGGGGTGTGCGCGCGTTCTTGGTTGTGTGTATCGCAGCCGTCAGTCACGCGCTCGGCCCGTTCGGCCTTCGCGGGGTATCCGCGGCCGGCGTTGGAATTTTGGTCGCTCTCGCGGTTCTGCTGGCGGAGTTTCGGCTGCGCCGGGCGGCGCTCAGCGGTCTCTTAGGTGGCGCGCTTGGCACGCTCTTCGGAGTCTTCGCCGCCCTCCTGGTGACCCTCATAGTCTCTCGCACGGATGAACCTGAACCCACGAAGTCCTTCCTCGAATTTGCCTCCCTGTTTGCTTTCGGCTATCTAGGACTCATTCTCGGTTCAGGCCGCGGAGATCAATTGGATTCGAATGCGCTGAGCGGAATTTTCAACAAGACATCCACGCTGCCGGAATCCATGAAACTCCTGGACACCAGCGTCCTGATTGACGGCCGGATCGCAGACATTTGTGATGCGCACTTCCTGGAAGGAGTGCTAGGAGTGCCGCAATTCGTGCTGCGCGAATTGCAGATGGTCGCGGATTCCTCGGATCCGCTGAAGCGCCAGCGCGGGCGGCGCGGACTTGAAGTACTCCAGCGAATTCAGAAAATGCCCCAGGTAGAAGTGCGGATTCTGGAGGATGATCTTTCCCAAACGGCGGAAGTGGATCAAAAATTGGTCGAACTGGCGCGGCGCACGGGCGCAAGAATTGTCACCAACGATTTCAACTTGAACAAAGTGGCCGCAGTGCAGGGTCTTGCAGTGCTGAACGTCAACCAGCTTGCCAACACTCTCAAGCCGGCGATGCTGCCCGGCGAGCCGATGCGCGTGTTGATCCTGCGCGAAGGCAAGGAGCCGAACCAGGGCGTCGCCTACCTGGATGACGGCACGATGGTGGTGGTGGATGGCGGGCGCCGGATGATCAATAAAAGCGTAGACGTTATCGTGACTTCAGTCCATCAGACTCCAGCGGGAAAGATGATTTTTGGGCGGCTAGAGGAGCGATCGGAACTACCGGCGCCTGCGCTGCGCCAGAGTGCCGCAGCCGGAGCTGGCCGTAATGATGGCGGCAGCGGGATGCGAACCGACGCGACGGCGCGGATCGAGAGTTCTACACGTATTCCTGAGTAACTGTCATTGGAACGTCCCTCGCGCACAATTTGCCCTCAAAGGGATGCCGAGTGGCGGCTTCACGGAAGTCCCTGGCCCTCACTCGTGATTCCAAGCTTGCCCTCGATCGATTCAGGTCTCCGCAGTTCACCCTGCGGCCCCGCTTGGGGTAGACTCTAATATTTGCGAATCCCGCCTGGACGAATCAGGGCCGGAACCGCTTCCAAGATGAGCCGAATTGCTGCCATCCTCCCTGCCGCCGGCCTGGGAACGCGCATGGGCGCGGAAACGCCCAAGCAGTTCCTGGAGCTGAACGGAACGCCAATCGTGATCCATAGCTTGAAGCGTATCGCTTCCTGCGCGCTGGTGACGGAGTTGATCGTGGCGACGCGCGCCGACGATATCGGACGGCTGGAACAGTGGATCGCGCGGGAAAAGTTCAGGCAGACCGTGTGCGTGGTGAAGGGCGGGGATTCGCGGCAGGATTCGGTCGCGGCGGCGCTGCGCGAGGTGCCGGACGAGGTGGAAATTGTCCTGGTGCATGATGCCGTGCGGCCGTTCGTGACCGCAGAGCAGATTGCCCGCGTAATCGAAGAAGCTCGGCGCTGCCAAGCGGCGATTCTCGGGATCCCCGCGATGGACACGGTCAAGGAAGTGAAGCGCGCCAGCTTGCCCGAGGACGTCGCGCTGATCGTGGGAACGATTCCGCGGGAGCGCATCGTGCTGGCGCAGACGCCGCAGGCGTTTGCAACGAAGCTGCTGAAGGAAGCGTTTGCGCGCGCGCAGGCAGACGGTGTGAACGCTTCCGACGAAGCGGGCCTCGTCGAACGCACGGGACACGATGTGCACGTGGTGCTCGGGTCGGAGAGCAACATTAAGATTACCAAACCAGCGGACATGGACATGGCGCGGTTCAACCTGGAACGCGAGCGCAAAAAGGCATGAGCACACGCTGCGGCATCGGTTACGACCTGCATCGCCTGGAGGCGGGCCGGAAGCTAATTGTTGGCGGCGTTGAGTTGCAGTTCGAGAAAGGGCCGGTAGGACACTCGGATGGCGACGTGCTGGCGCATGCGCTCTGCGATGCGTTACTGGGCGCTGCGGGACTCGGCGATATCGGTACACACTTTCCGGACACGGATCCGAAGTGGAAGGGCGCAAACAGTCTGCTTTTTCTGGAGCACGCGAGGAAATTGCTGGCGGAGAAGAATTTCGCTGTCGAGCACGTGGATGCCGTCGTGATTACGGAGAAGCCGAAGCTGGGGCCGCATTTTCCGAAGATGCGCGAGGCGCTGGCCAAGTCGCTGGGCGTATCCGCAGAAAAGATTCACCTCAAAGCAAAGACCAACGAAGGCGTTGACGCGATTGGGCGCGGCGAAGCGATTGCCGCGCACGTCGTGGCTACGCTGGTTTCGCGCTGATTTTTTCTCGGCTTAGTGCTTGCCGCGAGCCGCAGCAAAGAATGCCGCGCCTGATTTTATCTTCCGGGCGCTCCTCGTCCTTACGATAGAATTCACTGGATGCGATCCGAGGAACAAACGAGGCGGGTGGCGGGAACGGAGAATGCGTTCACCGCTGACGATGTGCTGGCGATTCTGCGGGAGCGGAGCTGGCTGACGGCGAATCCGACACCGGAAGTGATGGCCTGGTGTGAACGAACCGCGAACCTGCTTGGGGGGCATTCGGCCGACCGGGCAGGATTGATGGATCTTCTCGAACTAATTTTTCAGTACAACGCACGGGATGTCATCTCGCGAGTCGAGAGCCACGTGGTGCTTTCGCGCTACGCCGCGCGCGACGTGATTCGGCAACTGGCGCTGCATCTGCTGGATGGCGCACCGTTAACCTCGGAGCGGTTCAAAGAAATCATCAATCAATTAAAGGAAAGTTTGGAACTGCGCGGGCGCGAACTGTTTCACCCGATCCGACTGGCGCTGGCTGGCCGCCCGGGAGACGGGGAACTCGACCGCGTAATCCTGTTACTTGACGAAGCGGCTGCGCTGCCCTTTGCCGCGCCGGTGAAGTCCGCGCGCGCCAGAATCCTCGAGTTCTGCACCGCGCTGGACTGAACTCCCTCAACTTTCAACTCCGAACCAACGACTGTAGACTGTCAGCGACATGGACCGACTGACTGGCATTCACGCTGTAAAAGAAGCGCTGGAAGCGCAGCGCCCGATTGACCGCATCGCGATCGCCAAGGGGCGCCAGGACACGCGCGTCGAAGAGATCGTGCAGCTTGCGCACAAGCAGGGCGTTCCGGTGCGGTTCGAAGATCGCGGGCAGATCGACCGGCTGGCGAATTCGAAAGATCATCAGGGAGTGGTGGCGCTGGCGGCAGCCCGCGCGGCGGCGACTTTGGAGGACATTCTGGCGCGAGCCAACGCCGAGCATGGGCAGCGGGGATTGATCGTACTGCTCGACGGCGTGGAAGACCCACACAATCTTGGAGCCATTATTCGAACGGCGCTCGCCGCAGGCGCGCACGGCGTGGTCGTTCCGGAGCGCCGTGCTGCAGGCCTAACGGACACGGTGGCGCGAGCCTCCGCGGGCGCGCTGGCGCATTTGCCGGTCGCTAAGGTGACCAACCTGGTGCGCGCGATGGAGGAATTGAAAGAAGCCGGCTACTGGCTTGTGGGGCTGGATGAAGCGGGAGACAAAAGTTACACCGAAGTGGACTACACTTCGCCGGTGGGCATTGTGCTTGGCGGAGAAGGTAAAGGCTTGCACGAACTCACGCGCAAGCGTTGCGATTTTGTCGTGTCACTGCCGACCACCGGCCCGGTCAAATCGCTGAACGTTTCTGTTGCTACGGGCGTTGTGCTCTTCGAAGCCCTGAGACAGAGAAATGCTCATCTCCGAAGCAACTGATTCCTGCCTCCGCTCTGCCCATCAGCCGCCTACCTCTCTTTTATTTGTCGTATTGGATCAACGAGAAAACATCGACGCCGTTCAGTTTCTTGCGGCCTCCGAGGAAAGTCAGTTCCACGGCGAAGGCTGCGCCTTCGACGGTGCCACCGAGGTTCTGAACAAGTTTCGCTGTCGCGGAAGCGGTTCCGCCGGTGGCGAGCAAATCGTCGCAAATGATGACGCGCTGCCCGGGCTTGACGGCGTCTTCGTGGATTTCCAGGGTGTCCGTGCCGTACTCCAGGGCATACGAAATGCTGGCGGTCTTCGCGGGGAGCTTTTTCGGCTTGCGAACGGGGACGAAGCCCGCGCCAAGCCGATAAGCCAGCGCAGGAGCAAAAATAAATCCGCGCGCCTCGATCCCGGCCACCACATCGATGGTGTGACCGTTATAGTGTTCGCAAAGACGATCAATCAGCGTGTGAAACCCTTGCTTGTCCTTGAGCAGCGTGGTCAAGTCGTAAAAGAGAATTCCCGGCTTGGGGTAGTCGGGCACCTCGCGGA
This sequence comes from Candidatus Acidiferrum sp., assembly GCA_035704085.1. GTDB lineage: Bacteria > Acidobacteriota > Terriglobia > Acidiferrales > UBA7541 > Acidiferrum. The sequence continues at coordinate 93,490 of DASSXG010000122.1, forward strand.
TCAGCTTCTTCAGATCGTTCATTCGAACGTCTCCTCCTTGGTCTCTTCTACTGAATTCGCTTCGTTCAAGCGCCGGGATTGACGACAAATCCGCTTTCATGCTGCGGATCCAGAGCCGCGGCCTCTTCGAGCACTTCGGTGACGGTAGCGAACCGCGGGCCGCGTTCGAGCAGGGTACGCAATTCCGCGTGTTGCTGCGTTGTGCCCACGGCGAACACTTCTACACGGCCGTCGCGAAGGTTCCTCACGAAGCCGCTCATGTGCAATTGTTCGGCGGCATCCTGCGTGAAGTAGCGATAGCCCACGCCCTGGACCATTCCCGAAATAAAATACCGCTTCGCTTGTTTCGCTTCGCTCACGAATCTTCGAAATTGTAGCAGAGACCTGTTCTTTCTTCCTCGCTCAGCTTTGCGAAGATGCACGCCTGGGGCTAGACCTGCCGGTTAAGATAAACTCTTCTCTTGGAGAGGTCCGTTAGGCTTCCCGGTAACGGACTGTGTGCATCCAAACCGATATGAACACGAATCAGCGATTCTTACGGCACAAGCGAATTTCAATTTTTCCTTGCTTGGCCCTGTTTGTCGGCGTCACGCTGGGCCACAGACTGCCGCTGCGGGCCCAGGATGCGCAGCAGGGACCGATTGCGTCTCCACCGCCGCCGGAACATCACATTACACGCATTGGAAATGAAGCAGAGCCTGCTGCCCCTCCGACACTTCCTGAGGGTGAGATCATCAAGCGTTTTTCGCAAAAGGAAGACGAAGACGCGCTCGCGCGATCGCGCTACACGTATCGCAAGACGATCCGCGTTCAGGAGTTCGGCCCGGACGGGCAGCCTTCCGGAGAATTCGTGTTGGTGACCCAACCTGCACGGGATGTGGATGGGAAAATGTTCGAGAAAGTAGTCGAAAAACCGCGTTCCACGCTGCAGCACATCTATCTTCGATCGGAAGATCTCGAAGGCCTTCAGCGCATGCCTGCTTTTGCCCTCACCACCAGCCAGCTTGGGAAATACGACTTGAAGTTTCTAGGCAAGGAGCAGGTGGACGAAATTGATTGCTACCTATTTCAAGCTAAACCCAAAGTTGTAGAAAGAACCAAAGCTTATTTCGAAGGCGTGGTCTGGGTGGATGCCAAATACCTGGAAGTGGTAAAAACCTACGGGAAGTGGGTGACGGATCAAGGAGACATGCGCACGATGACGGATCTGCCGTTCACCCTGTTTGAGACGTATCGCGAAAATGTGGATGGGAAATTTTGGTTTCCGAACTACTCGCGGTCGGATGACACTTTAAATTTGAAAGGATTGCAGATTCCCATGCGCATCACCATCAAGTGGACGGACTTCAAACCCCTTCCGGCCGCACCGGTAGCGTCAAAGGCACCGGCGGCGGCTCCGAAGCCGTAATCAGGCAGACCGACAATATCTTTAGGTCAGCGAAACAGGTGCTTCAATATGTCTGGCAATTGCTCGATCGATTCGAGAACAAACTCCGGGCGGGCAGCGCGAAGGCGTTTCTCGGTAGGAAAGGGGCCGAGCACACCGATAGCGCGCACGCCGGCGCGCCGGGCCATCTCCACGTCCTGCGGTGCGTCACCCACATAGACGCACACACTGGGATCCAACTGCATCTTGCGGAGCGCCAGGCGAAGCGGCTCGGGATGCGGCTTCTTGCGCAATGTGTCGCCGCTGCAAACGCGAGCGGCGAAGAGCCGCGTCAAGCGAAACTCCTGCAATTGCCGGGTGACTCGGTCACGGTCTCCGCTGGTCACCAATCCCAAGGAGTGTGAAGCGCAGAGCCGGGCCAGCACGCGCCTTGCCCCCGCGATCAACTTCGGACGATGCTTGGCATAGTGCCCGCGCCAAAGGCGGTCGGCGTCGTTCCACAGCTTTCTCGGCAGCTTCGCCGCTCGATACACTTGATACCAATTCGGGGAATAGTTTCTCTCCAGCTCGTCGAGTCCCCACGGAATGCCCATCTCTTTGAACATCGCCAGATAGGCCGATGTATCTGCGTGGTACGAATCGATGAGCGTGCCATCCCAATCGAAGAGAACGCCTTTGATCGTTTGTTCGTGGTTCGCAACCATCTGCATTCAGAGTAGCAGAAATGATTCAATCGCCCGAGTTCGACGGATTGATGACACGATGGCCGTGACTGTTTTTCGGGATGGCGTGGTGCGGGATTTACGGCTAGAGAAAACGGGAAGGAATGCCGTCGTCGCGGTCAAACTGGACATCGTCGAAGGACGCGGCCACACCGAACCAGCCGGGCATTGCGGCGCTCTCGATTCGGCATACGCGTGCCCTGCTGACCATGACCACGTTTCCACGGCCCAATGGCTTATTAACGAGAACGATTTCCAGCTCAATGGACGTGCCGGTGGCCAATTGTTTGGGGCAAAGGAAGTAGACGCCGGTCGAACTAACATCCCGGGTGACGAGCGTGACCGGAAAATCTTCGGGCACATTATCCACGCTGCGAAGCCGCAAGGGAAGTTTGAGCGTGGCACGTGGATATTCGCGCTGCTCCGGATGAACTCCCACGGCATGCGTGGGCACACGAACGAAGCGCCGAGGTTGCGCAGGGCTTAGAAGCGGCGTGAAGCGCAGTGGCGGGGTGAGCCGGGAGCTAGGAACGGGCCCAGGACCCGGTGCAACAACGCGAGCCGCTGACGCTGATTCGTCTGGCCAGGATTCAAATGGGGCTACGCGCTCACTCGCCTTCATGGCTCCCTCAGAGACGCCATTACACAGTCGCTGGCTAAGGCCCAACAATCTTCACTGTCAAACTGACTTTCTGGAATTGCCCCGTCCGCACCACGCGGTGCGGGGCAGTAAGATGGCACTAGTGGAGATAAACGTCAACCTGTGGAAAACGCGGGAAGTGCCCAAACCTCAAACACTTGGTTATAGTACTTAAACTCCTCCGCTATATCCTGTGGATACCCCAAGAAAGACTCAACCAATATGGTTCTCGACACTTTTTGCATTCGCGCGACATCATAGGAACCTGGAAAAAATCCATGTCTACGACATCGCTTGAGCCACTGCGGACGCCTGGAAAGGTAACAACCGTTGCAACAGAGCATGTGTCCGCCCGGATGACAAGTTTGGTCCTGGTCGCGTTTGCTGCCGTCTACGTCGTCTGGGGATCCACCTATCTTGCGATTCGCGTGGGGATCGAATCTTTTCCACCCTTTGTCCTGGCCGGCTTGCGGCATCTGACTGCCGGGCTGCTTCTCTATCCGTTCGTGCGTTGGAAGACTGGTGTCCGGCCCACGGCGACCAATTGGAGAGCGGCCGCGGTTACGGGATTTCTTCTGCTGTTCGTCGGCAATGGAGGCGTCAGTTGGGCAGAACAACACGTGCCCTCGGGGATTACGGCGCTGCTGGTGGCGACCGTTTCCCTGTGGCTGGTGATTGTGGACTGGCTGCGACCTGGCGGAGTTCGGCCGGTGCCGAAAGTGGTGATCGGTCTCCTCATGGGATTTGCAGGCATGGCGCTGCTCGTCGGGCCATCGCACTTGGGGGGGTCGGAGCGCGTAGACCCGGGGGGCGCGGGTGTGCTGGCATTCGCTTCGTTCGCCTGGGCCTGTGGGTCGCTTTATTCGAAACATGGCGGAATGCCGAGTTCGCCGATGTTGGGCGTGGCGATGCAAAGCATTGCGGGCGGCCTTATTCTGCTGCTTGCCGGCATGTTCACAGGCGAATTCCAAGGGTTCCATCTTGCGGCGATTTCGCCGCGATCCTGGATTGCTCTTGGTTATCTGATTTTATTTGGATCGGGCATAGGGTTCAGCGCCTACATCTACATTCTGCACAAGAGCACGCCGGCGCGCGTCAGCACGTACGCGTTTGTGAACCCGGTTGTCGCGCTCTTTCTGGGCTGGCTCATCGCAGGAGAGGCTATTACGCTGCGCACCGTCCTTGCCGCGGCCGTCATTCTTACGGCCGTAATTTTGGTGATCACTGCGCCGCACCCAGCTTCATCCCGGGTCATAGAGCCCGTTCCCTCGCCGGGCAAAGTCTGATCTCCCCTGGTTTGAAGAGGCTCAGCCAATTTCACTTTGACGCGTCTTTCCGGATAGATTTGTTTTTCGGCCTGCGTTATTTTTAGCGTATTCAACATGAGCCACATACAAACAAGAATCGGACAAGACATTTCAGCGCATGCCGCCGCACGCTACTGGCAGGCGACGCTGGCGCGAGACTCCCGTGCGGACGGCACTTTCGTGCTGGCGGTTCGTTCGACGCACATTTATTGCCGCCCGTCGTGTCCGGCGCGGCGGCCATTGCGGCGCAACGTCGTTTTCTTTCGAACGCGGGAAGAAGCGGAGAAGCAAGGGTACCGGCCCTGCTTGCGTTGCCGCCCCAACGAGATTTCTGGAGCGGTTGGGCTGGTAGAACGTGCCGCCCGGCATCTTGCTGCTTCCTGCGAAGAAGGCATCCGTCTTGGCTGGCTCGCTCAAGAGCTGGGAACGACGCAAGCCACGCTGCGCCGCGCGGTCCTCCAGGTGACCGGGCTCAAGCCGCGTGAGCTTGCCGAAGCGCTGCGCATTAAGCGATTCAAATCCATGCTTCGCGAAGGAAAAAGCATTACGGATGCGCTTTATGAAACGGGATACGGATCATCCAGCCGCGTCTACGAACGCAGCAATGCGCAACTGGGGATGACGCCAGCTACTTATCGAAAGGGAGGAAAGGGTATGAAGATCGGATTCACAATTGCGAAATCGCCGCTAGGCAAAGTGCTGGTTGCCGCCACGGAGCGCGGAGTTTCTGCCGTTTATCTTGGGGATGCGGATAGCACGCTCATCTCGGAGCTGGGCCAAGAATATCCCCGCGCGGAGATTTTGCCAGCGCCGGATTCGTACCAGAGGTGGGTGCGGGAAATCGTCCAACGCATCGAAGGAAAGCAGCCACGTCTGGAACTCCCGCTCGACCTGCAGGCGACGGCGTTTCAACGCCGTGTGTGGCAAGAGCTTCAGCGGATTCCTCGCGGAAGGACACGCACCTATTCGCAGGTGGCGCGGTCTCTCGGGCAGCCGAAGGCCGCGCGGGCGGTGGCGAGGGCCTGCGCGACAAATCCAGTATCTATCGTGGTGCCATGCCACCGCGTAATTCGCCAGGATGGTGCGCTTGCCGGCTATCGCTGGGGGCTCTCGCGCAAAGAGCAGTTGCTAAAGCAAGAACAATCCGCCGCGAAATAGTCCGTCTTTCTCGCGAAAAGGGAGGCCAACGAAATGCTCTAACCTCGCGGCTTCTCCACTCGCACGCCTTTGGGCCAATCGGGTTTGAATTTCGCATCAGGGATTTTCAAATTCTTCATCACATGGGTATAGTGCGACAGAAAATAATCCCCCGAGCCGGTCTCAAAAAACTTCTGCTGGACGGGGATCCACGAAGCTTCGTCAACCCACATCTGAATCCTTGAAATCTGGTTTCGCGCCTGTTCCGACTTGGGCGTAAGTTCCAGCACAATCGTTTTGTGGCTGTCGAACTCCTCCTCGCCCATCACCGTGACGAGATAATTTTTCTTCAAAGCCTCGCCCTTCGTTCCAAATCCCAGCGCCAGGTATTGATCGGCCATATCCCGGTGTTTTCCGAGGTTGTATTCTTCGACGCGATTGATCTTCGGCGTGAAAATGAAAAGCGAGTCGCCGTTTCGCAGGATCGTCTTCGGGTCGGGCTTCTGGAACTCGATGCGCATCTTGTCATCCCGCCGAACAAAGATCTGTCCCGCTTCCGTGGAGCTGTCTTTGACCACCGCCGTGTACTTGAGGTGCTCGATGTCCGCCGTCATGCTGTGAAAATCCTTCGCCGCATTGTCCATCATTGCGAGCACGCCCTCGGTCGTCAGGCCGGCTCTGCTTTGCGCGGCAGAAGGCGCCAAGACCTCCGCCGCGGCGGGAATCAGCAGGGCAAGAATCAGAATCGTACGTTTCAATCGTGGCCTCGATGGGACTCATGCGTTAGGAACAGTTTCAGTCCGGGACTTGGCAATGCTAGCACATCATTATTAGAGATGCGCGAATCCCGGCTCGCGTTTCCGGTTTTATTTGCAGCAGTAAGCAGGGCCCCGTCGGTTCCGCTAATGGCGTATTTCCACTTGATACGCGGTAACCGAGCCCTGCTCATCGCGAAGCGGCTCGATCTTGGAGACCGAGAAGTTTCCGTTGTGCAATTCCGGCAAGGCTTGCTGCAAGGCAGTATGCAAGTCATTCTGGAGCGCAAGTTTTGTCGGCGGCGCCAAGATACGAGCATCCACGCGATACGTCTGCCGGTTGCCTTCCTTGGAAATCAGGAGTACTTGGCCCGGCGAAACGGGACCTCCGCTCTCCGGCTGATCGCGAAACCAGTTCCTGGGCGTGAGAAGGGCGAAAACGAGAATGAGTATCACCGCGAGGTCATACTGCCAAGTGCCGCGCTCGTACGACCAGAAGAGCGTCTTTGAGAGGATTTGTCCCAGGCTGGCCATTTCAGTCCGCGGGGATCCCGTCGACGATAACCCCGTCTCGCATATGCACGACCCGGTCGAAGTAGGTGGTTGCCTCCGGGTTGTGCGTAATCATCACGATGGTCTGCCCGAGGTCCTTGTTCAATTGACTTAGCATTTGCAGAACGACTTCCGAGTTTTTCGAATCCAGGTTTCCCGTAGGCTCGTCGGCAAGAAGAATTTTCGGCTCATTGATGATCGCCCGCGCGATGGCCACGCGCTGCTGCTCCCCGCCGGAGAGTTCCGAAGGCTTGTGATGAAGCCGCCCCGCCAGGCCGAGCATCTGCGTAACGACTTCAAAACGGTGCGGGTCGAACCCGTCGCCATGAATGAATTGCGCGATGGCAATGTTGCCCTTGGCGGTCAGAGTCGGAAGCAGATTGAAGCGCTGGAACACGAAACCGATTTTGTGCCTGCGCAGCTTGGTGCGGGCAGCGTCATTCAATTCGGTCAAGTCGTTGCCGTCTACGAGGACCTTGCCACGGGAGGCCTGGGCCAGGCCTCCGATGACATAGAGGAGTGAAGACTTACCACATCCTGAAGGTCCCATGACTGCGACCGATCCGCCCGGAGCTACCTCGAAATTCACGCCGCGCAGGGCCGGCACGTCGACTTTGCCGGCGCGGTACAGCTTCCACAAATTCTCTGTCTTGAGTATCGGCTCCAAGCTCTTATTTCCCAGGAAAATCAGCCCTTCGGCAGGTTCACGTATTGTAGCTGCGATTCCCATTTGTGCCTAGCCATCCCGCTCGTTACGTGGCTCTCTCCTATTCTCAGTATCTTCTGAGTTCTATGTGTAAAATCCTGTCGCTATCAATCGTATGAAAGCGCTTCCACCGCATCTTTGCGGCTGGCCAGCCACGCCGGATAGCTGGCGCCGATCATCGCTCCGGCAAGTGCGATAAAGCCCGCTCGCAGTATCCACCCTCCGGTAATCAAAATCGATAGCGTCGGAAACTTCCAGAGGAAACCTGCACGCACTAGATAGCTTAGCCCGACGCCAGCGCCGATGCCCAACAAGCACAGCGCCGCGGATTCCGCGAGCAAAGCGCGAACAATGAACGATTGATTGGCACCCAGCGACTTCAATACTCCGATGTCCCGCGTCCGCTCGATCACCGTTGTATACATCGTCAGGAAAATCACGAGCAAGCCGATGGAAATGGCCAACGCGATCATCGCGTTGATGAAGGTTTGCAGTCCGGGAATATTCGTCGAGGTCATCAAGGAAAGAAAATCCTTGAGCGGACGTACGGTGTAGCCCGGCAAGACGTGGCGAATTTCATCCATCACGTCTTCGGTGTGCTCTGGACGCGTGCACTTCACTAGGAAAATAGAAGCCTTATCGTGTGCGCCGACTAGATCCTGCAGCGTCGCCAGTGGTACGAAAAGCCGCGCCCCTTTGCCGTGCTCGATGATGGCCGTGACGTGCCAGTCATGATTCAGCAGGTTGTAAGTGTCGCCCACTTTGAGGTGCTTGGCTTTGGCCGCCCAGTCGTCTACAAGCAGATCGTCCGGGCCCTGCATATCGTGCCCCTCGAGAAATACAAAACCGCTGGAGACTACGCGGAAGCTCTCCGGCTCGATGCCATAAACTACGTCGACGCCACCCGTAGAATTGAACTGCAAGAGCGCAGGGGCGACAGATTCCACGTACTTCAGTTCAGAAAGCTTGTCGCCGATCTTGACAGGCATCGGTGAGCCGCTGAACCCAAGAAAAATAGACGCTGCCGGAGGCTGCAGCATGATGTCAGCGCCGATCCCTTCAATGCGCTTCGCGGTTTCCGTGAGAAGGCCGGTCGTCAGACCCACGATTAGGATCACTAGCGCCACTTCGACGCCGACAGCCATTACGCCGATCAGCGTGCGCAGGGGCCGGTGGAGCAGGTTACGCGCGATCAGTTCACTCATCATGGCTGCTTTTTCTCCGCGCCATCGCCCACGTGCACTAATTCCGTCCCGGCCGGCTGTTCGAGTTTGAAGCGCTCCGCGGGAATCTCTTCGTTCAGAGTGATTTTCGTCACTTGCAAGTCCAGGGTGTAGTCATCGTGGGGACGCTCGATCCGGATCGTCCGCGGAAAAGCAACCGCGCCCTCCGCAATCGTCCCGGCTGAATTTGGTGCCGGGGCCTTGTCCACCGGTTGAAAGTCAGCCACGTGTATATCGGAAAGGAGAAGTCCTTTCGGCCCGAAGGCCTGCAGGCGCGCCACTTGCAAATCCGCCCGGTCAAACCAGATTTTCCGGTAAATCTCCGTTCGGTAGCCGCCGCGCAAAACCGTAAGCACGTAGTACCGGACGTTCTCGTCGTTGAACTCTTCGAAAAGCACAGCTTCTTCCTTGCGAATTTCAGGCCACAGCAGCGCATCGATCAGGTGCTGGGGCCGCAAATTCTCGATTGGTTTGTTGCTCGTGCGTTCCTGCGCCACAGACCCTTCCAGAAACTTGTTTTTGGAAGGAATCGAAACCCAAAATGCTTCGCCGTCGCTGGCCATGTCAAAGACGGTCTTGCCGATCACCGGGGCCTGTCCGATGACGCGAATCTTCTCCGGGCGCGCCGCCAGCAGAAAGGCTTTTACTTCGTGATACTCGTCGATCACACCGCTGTATTTCGAGCCAGCGGTAGGCTTAAGCTCCGCCGTGGCGTTTATGGTCTTCGTGAAACGCGCGGCTTGATTGTAGTGGTCAAGGAGCTCTTCGCGTGTGGCGTCCTTCGCCACCGGCCTCTGCGCAATCACGGTGTGGCTCGTGACTACATGCGCGGCTTTACAGCCGCAAGAAACGGCTGTCAGTGTCAGCAGTGCCATGCACGTTTTCACGCACCCCATCAATCAGTTCCGTCCTCATTCCTGCTGTCAAAGCAATCTAACAACCGTTCCGATGCACTGCAATCTTACGGACTGCTCCGGGAGGAGTTTCTCAATTTGGCCGCGCAATGTAGATGTCAAACGGCTGCACGGCGGGACGCACCCGGCGGATCACTTCGCTGGGCCACAGCGATTCGCTGAGGAGTGTCACCCAGCCGTCTTCCGGTTCGCAAATGGCGCAAAACGTGTAGCGGGTGTAGGCCGCTTGGTACGCATCCAGTCCGCGTTTCGAGAGATCACCCTCAAGTGCCGCGTCCGGCGATTCAGTTGCGCCGCCCGCCCGAAAACCAAACGTCTCCCCTGCGAAGCGCTCAAGAATTTGACGCAACTGCTCCTGACTTGGTTGCGGCAGCACGATGCATCGCTCCGCCGCCTCTCGCAACCCGATTCCGCGCGACTTGCAAAACTCCCTTACCCGGTCCAAGTGGCTGAAAAAATCCAGTGCGTGAGGCTCGCCTCCCGCCATGGCCGGGAAGACTCCCGACCAGATTTCCGCGGCTTGCACGCCCTGCACTGGCTCACGGTTCTCCGTTTCAACCAGCTCTAGCCCGACCGCTTTGACGTCGCTGCCCAGGTCCAAGGCTTGAACTTCGAGTGAGAATGGCGGAAGTTCCAGCGCCCCGCCGCCCGCCTCCGCGTTTCCCGCCGCGCTCATTCTTCGGACTCCGTCTGCGGAAATTTTGCCCGGAATTCCGGCGACTGCTTCCTCACGTCCAGCCAATCGAAGAAGGCGTCCGGCGTCTCCAGCCAGATACGGAACCAGTTCGCGATTTCCAACTTTTCCTCGCGCTTTTGCAGCTCCACTTTCCGATTGTGCGAAATCATCTCCGCGCGCCGTTTGCCCAGCCGCGCCACGCTCAGCACCCGCTCCACCGCGGCATGTTCGCCGTGCGCGCGGAATTTTCGCATTAATTCATCCAGCCGCATCACGCTGACCTCGGCGTCTTCCAGCGTCTTGAAGTGCAGCAGGTCCTCAAACTCCTCTTCGTACTGCTCTTCGGCTTCTTCCTGCAAGGTGAGCAGTACTTTGTGCCCAGCGTCTTTCAACACATTCGCGATGTAGTCCGATCCCGTCTTCCCGGCCTCGCCGTGCTCTGCCAGGAGCCGCCTTCGCAGCTGGTCGATCTCTGCCGGCGTCCATTTCTGAACGTTGATCTCCCGCGCGGTTTCCAGGATCAGAAACTTCTTCGTTTTCAGATCTTGATTCATCGGGCAGCGCCTCGGTGCTGCTTACTGTGCTGCTTGACGTGCTTTTTTTTCGAACTGGGTGGAGCAGGTGGCGGCGGTGGCGGGTCCGCAGGCAGGCCCGCCAGCAGCCGGCGATACTTCACCACATTCTTGTTGTGTTCCGCCAGCGTGGCGCCGAAGAAATGGCCGCCCTCTGTATTGGCCACGAAATAGAGATAATTTGTCTGCGCGGGCTGCAGCGCCGCGCGCAGCGAAGCTTCCCCCGGATTTCCGATCGGCCCGGGCGGCAGCCCTCCGTGCTCGTACGTGTTGTACGGTGAATCGAAACTCAGATTCTTCCCCGCGAGCTTTCCAGTGTACTTTCCGAGGCGCTCCATACCGTAGATGACCGTGGGATCGCACTGCAACCGCATGCCTTTGCGTAAACGGTTTTCGAATGCGCCTGCCACGAGCGGCCGTTCTTCCGGCCTGGGAGTTTCCCGTTCCACCAAAGACGCCAGCGTCACGATGCGGTTCACCCTACGAGTGTCACCCACATCCATTTGTCCGTTCGTTGCCGGGGGTGCAATGCGTTTCCATTCTTCCTTGAATTTGCGCACCATTTCCGCGGTCAACTCGCTGGCCGCTGGGTGCCGCGGGAGTTCATACGTGGCAGGGAACAGAAAGCCCTCGAGCGTTTGTGCCCCCGGAGCGAAATCGCGAACCAGCGAAGGATCGCCTGCCGCATAGACAAAATCGCCGGCGCGCATGAATTTTGCGGCCTCCAGTTCGCGGGCGATATCGAACATCGTCTCGCCTTCGCGCACCGTAAACGGTTGGTGATACACCTGGCCATCCGCCAGTTTCCAGAAAACTTCGCGGCCCGTCAGCGCATGGTCAAAGAAATATTCGCCGGCCTGCAGAGTACGCTTGGGATGCCGCCGCGCGTATATCTCAAACGCCAGCGAGCTGCGAATCACGCGACTCTGCTGCAGAAGATATGCCGCATGGCGACGCGACGCCCCGTGCGGCACCTCGACGAAGACACCTCCGGCCGGGAAACCCTGGTACGGTTTCGTCATGCCGTACCACATCCACGCGGCGGTGCCTCCCGCGATCAGCACGATCAGTAGAAATACGACAAGCAGAAACTTCAAATCAACCTCACAGGATTATTTTCTCGCTTCGTTCAAGACCTCTTGGCCGCTTCTGCCTGCCGTTCCAGGTACTCCTTCAGAATCACAGCGGCGGCAACGGCGTCCACGGTCATTTTCCCCTGTGGCTTTTTCGGCTTCTTGTGACCGCCCACTTTTTCGTCATGGATGAATCTTCCCTGAACTTCTTCCAGCAAGCGTTCCGCTTCCCAGCTCGTCAACCGCTCGTCCACCATCTCGACCGGCACGCCAATCTGCTTTCGAACGCGCTGCGCGAAGCGCTCCGCCTCTTCGGCCATTTCACCGCGGCTGCCGTCGAGCCGCAGCGGCAGCCCCACTACGATCTGCTTTACCCCATGCTCGTGCACCAGCTCGCGTAAGCGCCGCATGTCCTCATTCCGGTTGATCCGCTGCATGGTGCTCAGCGGCTGCGCCATCCGCGTTTCCCCACTCGCAAGCGCTAATCCCATCCGCGCGCGGCCGTAGTCAACGCCAAGGATCGAGCGACACTCGTTTGCATTCGCCTGCTTGGCAGCATTTGTCACAGATCTATTATACCGGGAAGACTATCCAGAGTTATTTGATGCGCCCTAAGAGACGCCTGTCACCAAAGACCGCCGGGACCGCTTCTTGTAACGTCCTACGGCTTGCGGCCGCGAGCGCCGGATTGCCAGGCGTCCCAGTACCGCAGCGCCTTCAGTTGTTTGTCGAGGCCGGTTTCTTTGACCAGCACATCCAATTCGGCGCGCGAAAGCCGCTTGCCGAGCGGCTCGGTGCGATCGGCGATGCCCCAGGCCGTCAGCGCGGCAATCACCGTGTGCAATTTCAATTCGCGCATATCCACTTTGTCCAGCGTGTCCGAGGCGGCGTGATAGTTCGGCAGGTACTTGGCCTCTTCTTGATTCGCGACGAGAGTGGGCACGCCCTCGAGCATAAAATCGAAATTGTCTGTGCCGAAGGAAGCGTCGTACGTGTGATTGTTCGCGCCCCAGGACTCAAGCGGCTTGAGGACTTCGCGCACGCCCGCTTCAATGTCGCGCCGCCCGCCCAGGGAATAACCCGTAACGCGGCCGATGCCCGAATCGTAGGTGATCATGGCGCGAATCTTATCGAGCTCCGCGCGGTGCGCCTTTACGTATTCGAACGACCCAACGGTTCCTTGCTCCTCGCCGCTGAAGAGCACGAAGCGAATCGTGCGCCGCGGCAGCAGCCCCGTGGCCTTGATCGCGCGTGCGGCTTCGATGACCAGCGCCGCGTTGCAACCGTTATCCAGTGCGCCGGTGCCCAGCTCCCAGGAATCCAGATGCGCGCCCAGGATTACGATTTCGTCCGGTTTCTCGTAGCCGCGAATTTCTCCCACCACGTTTTCCTGCTCAACCGGTCCGCCGATTTTGTTGGGCATGTCGAAGTGCACGTGGACTTTGCCCGGGTAGGTAGCTATCGTGCGAACCAGCCGCATCGCATCTTCGCGCGCCAGGACAGCCTGGGGAATCCTATCTATCTCCCCAGCTAGAGAATTCGTATGGCGATAGAGCAGTAATCTCTCTCTTGCGCCCATCCACAGAATCGCCGATGCGCCACCCTTCAATGCGTGGCTGATAATATCCGGCGGCCGGAGATACTCGTTGAAGAGGTCAGCCCAAGTCGAGCCAATATCGCTGTGAACAAGCAGAATCGCGCCCTTGGCGGTCGCACCTGCTCTAGCAAAATCGTCTTCGTTTCCGTAACCTACATCTACGACGCTCGCTTCTATCCCGCCCGCTGGCGTAGCCGGAGACCATCCCTCCGCCTTCAATCGCACGGGAAATTTCACCGCGCCAAGCAGTTCTAGGCGCGTTTCTCCTTCGCTCCAGGTGACGGGCAGCGTGTACCTCTCCGTATGGACATCAATTCCCGCCGCACGAAACGCAGCCTCACCCCACTTCACCGCCTCGGCCATCTTTGGTGTCCCTGACACGCGTCCGCCGATTTCATCCGTCAGCCGCCGCAAATTTTCTTCCATCGGCGAGGGCCCCATCACGATCGGCAGAATCTTCGCCGCCGCCTGCGCGCAACTGGAAGCATCCGTCGCCGAGCAGGCCGCCGCAGACTGGGAAGGTTGCGCCAGGACGAGTGGATCTTTTTTCGCGGGAGGCAATTGCGCCTTCGACGATGGCTGAGACGCAACAGAAATTAGAAGCAGGCAAGTAAGGCAAATTGTCCGGCGCAGCATGAGTTGGCTCTCTCTCCCGAAAAACTTGGCACATCGCAATCGTTCGGTCATTGTGGGCCAGATTATATCGAACGACCCGTAGCGCCGGCACCCTGCAGGAATTTCTTCTGAATTTTCTCCGTGTTCTCTGCGCCTTCTACGTTTAATTCTTGGGCGCGAGTGTTGGGTCAACCATGCAATCGGCCACACGGACGACTTGCACCATCTCCGCGACATCATGAACGCGGACCATGTGCGCCCCGCCCAGGATGCTTGCCGTAACCGTGGCAGCCGTTCCCCAGATGCGCTCTTCCGGCGGCGCAGGTGTTTCATCCCGGGCGAGCGTGGCCCCAAGGAATCCCTTGCGTGAACTGCCCACCAGCAGCGGATAGCCCAGTTTCACCAGCTGCGGCAGCTTTTGCAGCAATTCGTAGTTCTGTGCGTAACTCTTGCCAAAGCCAATGCCCGGATCAAGGATGATCTCCGATTTGGCAACGCCCGCCTTGCGCGCGAGGGCGATGGACTTGCGCAGCCCTTGCGTCACGTCCTTCATGACATCTCGCGAAAACGGCCCGTGCTGCATTGTCCGCGGCTCGCCACGCATATGCATCATGATCAACGGCACACGCCCACGCGCGGCGACCTCGGCAATCCGAGGATCGCTTTTCAACCCGGAAACGTCATTTATGATCTGTGCGCCGGCGCGAAGCGCGAGCTCCGCCACGGTGGCCCTGCGTGTGTCCACGGACACGGGAATCTTGAGGCGGCCGCGCAACGCTTCAAGAACGGGAAGAATCCTGTCCAGTTCCTGCGAAGCGGGAGTTTCCTCCGATCCTGGCCTAGTCGACTCGCCGCCGATGTCGAGCAGGTCGGCGCCGGCGCGCTCCAGTGCGAAGGCTTGCTCAATCGCGGTCTCGGGCTGGAGAAACTTGCCTCCATCGGAGAAGCTGTCTGGCGTGACGTTCAGCACACCCATGACGAGCGTGCGCTCGCCAAGCGCAAGCGTTCTCGAAGGCAGCTTAATACGAAAAATTTTCCTGCGAGTCATGCGCAGAGCAGTTTAGCGCGGGGGAGGAAGAAAAGGATAACGCAGAGACGCAGCGGAAACAGAAATTTCGAGGTGGGAAGGCTTGCTCCGACCAAAAGACCGGCTCCCAGCGATCGCCCTCGCCGCATGACTTTCACCAGTCATGAGTCACCAATCACAAGTAAGTCGCTCTCAATCGAGGTCGAAGTCACGTATCGGCTTGCCCGCGGGAGCATCCTTGGCCTTCTTCATCGCCTCTTCGAATTTCTTGGCCAGGATGTCTTCCTTGTTGGATTCCTGGAACCAGGAATCTGCAAACTTGTCTTCGCGCTGGCGATTTTGTTCGGCAAGAATTTTCTGCGCGTCGGTCAAGTCCACATTGGGACCGGCTTTTACCGGTGCCTCATGCGAAAGTACCGCGCCGAAAACAGGATCAACCGTCAGCTTTGCATGGCAGCACGGGCAAGTTACGTGAAGGTTTTCGCTGGAGCCATTTCCCATGAAATCATTCTACACCCCTTCGCCGAGGCGGGTAATAGGCGTATGGATGCAGGCGACTTTGCGGCTGGAAAAGCCGGTGCTCGCGGTTAGACTCAGGACACCTACCTTTTGACAAGTTCGCTTGCCACAGAGATTCTATGAACAGCAACAGTTTCCCTGGGGGTTTCTAATGTTTATCTCGCCCGCTCGAAACACGTTTCGATACACACTCTCCTGGTGCATCGTTGCGGCCCTGCTGTTTTTTCCCTTTCTGGTCTGGGTCGCGTACGATTTCTATCAGGGCCGGCGCGTGGATCTTGTATTGGCATTCTTCACTGGCATGTTCGGACTGTTCTTTGCTTACGCCTGGTTGTGGACGAAGACAAGAGTCACGCTTCACGAAGAAGGGATCTCCTACAAGTCTCCGTTCAGAGAAAAGGATCTTCGCTGGGAGGAGATTACGGAGACGCGCTATGGCCAGCAGCCAGTCAACGCCGCCGCACATTTCGGGCTGATCGGATGGCTTATAGCGGCAATGGCTCACGGAAACAGCAAGATGATCCGGTCATTCGAATTGATCGGCCCGCAAAAAATCGCAATCAACTCCAATATTCGCGACGTGGAGGAAATGGTGCGGCTGGTCTTGGCAGCCGTCAATCCCCGGCTACGGCAGGCTGCCGAGCGGATTCTCAAGTCCGGCGGAACGGCTTCTTTCGGGAAGATTTCGCTGTCGCCCGCGGGCATAATCTGGAAATCGAAGGAGCCAATTCCTTACGCGGCGATCGTGAAATGCAAGATTGATGGCTCGATATTGCGCCTCAAGGCCGAAGGGAAATGGCTTGACAACATAGCCGTGACGGCCAAGAAAATCCCCAATATATTCATTCTATTGGATCTGATCGAGGAAAAACGTTCAAAGGTGCCCGGAAAAGTGGAGGCCGTAATGGCGGGTTCCTCGGCCCATCAATATCTGTAATCGTCTCCAAAAGCCGCAGTTAAGCCGGAAACATCAGGCCTTTGCCGGATGTTCCCCGCGCGTAAATCCCGGCGCCGGACGCAATTCCGGGCGAACCGTTTTTGGGTCGGTGCCCGGCGCGGCTTGCGGTGGCGGCGTAGGAGGCGTGCGCGGTTTTTCGGGCAGCGGCTTGCCTTCCATCAGCAGTTTCACTTCGTTGGCGTCAATCACTTCGCGTTCCAGCAACGCCAGAGCAATGCGCTCGAGCGTCTCGCGATTTTTCGAGAGCAGCTTCTTCGCGCTTTCGTAACCGCCGTTGACGATGCGCTTCACTTCCTTGTCAATCTGGATGGCGGTGTCCTCGGAGTAGTCGCGGTGCTGCGCGATTTCGCGGCCCAGGAAGATCGCTTCGTCTTTCTTGCCGTACGCCAGCGGTCCGAGTTCGCTCATGCCCCACTCACAGACCATGTTGCGCGCGATATCCGTGGCGCGTTCGATGTCATTTCCCGCGCCGGTAGTGATGTGGCCGAGAAAAATTTCTTCCGCGGAGCGTCCGCCCATCAGCACGGCCAGCATCGCTTCCAGGTATTCGCGCGTGTAGGTGTGCTTGTCGTCTTCCGGCAACTGCATGGTCAAGCCCAGCGCCATGCCGCGCGGAATAATCGTGACCTTGTGAACCGGATCAGCGCCCGGAGTCATAGCCGCGACCAGCGCGTGGCCTGCCTCGTGATACGCCGTGTTCTTTTTCTCTTCGTCGGAAAGAATCATGGACTTCCGCTCGACGCCCATCAGGACTTTGTCCTTGGACATCTCGAAGTCCACCATCATTACGAATTTGCGGCTCTGCCGCGCCGCCCATAGCGCCGCTTCGTTCACCAGATTGGCGAGATCCGCGCCGGAGAAGCCTGGCGTGCCGCGCGCGATGATGGAAAGATCCACGTCGTCTCCAATAGGCACCTTGCGTGTGTGCACACGAAGGATTTCCTCGCGGCCTTTGACGTCCGGGCGTGCCACAACCACACGCCGGTCGAAGCGGCCGGGACGGAGCAGCGCCGGGTCAAGAACGTCGGGCCGGTTCGTTGCCGCGATCAAAATCACGCCTTCGTTTGATTCGAATCCATCCATCTCGACCAGCAGCGCGTTCAAAGTCTGCTCCCGCTCGTCGTGACCGCCGCCGAGCCCTGCGCCGCGATGGCGTCCCACCGCATCGATTTCATCGATGAAAATAATGCAAGGCGCGTTCTTCTTGCCCTGTTCAAAAAGGTCGCGCACGCGGCTCGCGCCGACGCCGACAAACATTTCCACGAAGTCCGAGCCGGAGATCGAGAAGAAAGGCACGTTTGCCTCTCCCGCGATCGCACGCGCCAACAAGGTCTTGCCAGTGCCCGGAGGCCCGACGAGCAGCACGCCCTTCGGAATTCGTCCGCCGAGTTTTTGGAACTTTTGCGGATCTTTCAGGAACTCAATAATTTCCTGCAGCTCTTCTTTGGCTTCGTCGGTTCCCGCCACGTCCTTGAACGTGGCCTTTTTTTGCTGCGCCGAGAGCAGCCGCGCGCGAGACTTGCCGAAACTCAACGCCTTGTTTCCCCCGGCTTGCATCTGCCTCATCAGGAACAAGCAGAAACCCACCAGCAGGATCAGCGGCGCCGCGTTCAGCAGGATCAACACCCAGTCACCGCTGCGCACTTCCTTCACCTTGACCTGGACGGCTTTGTCCCGCAGGGCTTTGGTGACCTCGGGGGCATTTTCTTTCGGGATGATTGCGCGGAATTTCTGGTTCGCCGGCTTCACGTATTCGCCCTGCAGCTCGTAGCTGTTCGGCGAAAGGTACATGGTAACTTCCTTTATTTCCCCCGCGTCGATCTTGGCCATTAGCAAGCTGTAGCTGGGCTCGTCCTCGCGGGCTGCTTGCCCGTTGGCGGACACCAGTTTCCAGAGCATCACGCCCAGGAACACGATCGAGATCCAGAATAAAATTGTTTTTGCCGTGGAGCTAGAATTCACGTTGTCCTCACAAATCCTGAAAACCGCCGGAAGAATTTCGAGTTATCCACTACTTCTTCCGTCTCTGCTACTTCATCCTGGAAGCCGCCTTCGCTCCCGCAGAAAGCTGGCGCATGTTGCGCCCTGTTCCGTTTGCGGCGGCCAGCCCGTAGCCAACCCACACTTGGTTAGATGCATTCCGGAAGCCGAAGTAATCGGGCTCCAGGGCTACGCGGCGGTTCGCCGTCTTGTCTAGGAGCACCGCCAGCCGGATCGAGCGCGGCCGGCCTTCTCCCAAGCGCCGCAGAAGAAATTCCTGCGTCACACCGCTCTCCAGCACCGCATCCACCACCAATACGTCCCGGCCTTTCAACTCCGGGTGGTCGCCGAAAAAAACTTCGCGCCGCGCATGGCCTCCGTGATCCACGTCACGTACAACTTCACGGACGAAATGGCAAACAACGGGGGCATTAATTTCTCGCACCAGATCCGCGGCAAAAATGAACCCGCGATCCAGGGTCACCACTACATCCAACCGCCGCCCCTTGCATTCCCGTGAAATTTCTCTTCCGACTGCCGCCACGCGGGCGGCAATCCGCGCCGCGGAATAACTCGCTCCTCTTCCAGCGCTCAATGTTGTTCCTCGGCAATGACCACCCCTGCCCGGGTCCTTTCGTCAGCCGCAAACTCGGCGGTCACAGGAAATCCGCGGGCCCACGCCAGAACCCCGCCGCTCGCAAGCACCGGCCAGCCGTTTCGCTCCCAACGGCTGATGTGTTGTTCGTTCAACAAGCGCTTCAGCTTCTGCGGGCTGCTGTGTCCCAAGAGGCGCATGCGGTCCCCCGGACGCCAGTTGCGCAGTACCACAGGTGAACGAAGCCGGTCGCGGTCCAGAACCATCCTATCCTTACTAGTTTCCCCCCTCTTGCAGGGCCAGTCAATCACCCTGAGGCGGAATACACAACTTAATTCAGGCACGCTCACCACCGCCGCCCCGCTCGTTAAGTCGATGGCGTACTCGTACTCCCGTGGTTTGTTTCGAACGACTTCCTCGGTCGCCTCTTCCGTCGGCAGAAAAAGCAGCGCGTCTCGTTCCCTTCGCACCTCGACTCCACCAGGCAGCGTCAGCGAACTCCCGTTATGGCCATGGTGCGCCAGTTCCAGCATTGCTTCGAAGTGTCGCGCTCCGAGTTGGCCTGCGCGCGACTTGATGCTTTCCACGATTCGGCGCACCAGCCTCTTGCTTAATGCTCGAGCCGTTTCTTTCTCCTCTGCGTTCTCCGTGTCCTCTATGTTAAATTTCTCTTTTCCAAGCGGCGCGAGCAAATCCCCAACTGCGATTCTCACTCCCTCCCCATATTTCTGCGCCGACGCCCTAGCTTGCACTTCTACAAACAAATCGAAAAACTCCTCGTCCTCCCTTGCAAGCTCCGCCAGCGTCGAAAGGTGTTCGACAATCGCGGGCTGAAATCGTTTCTCCATCAAGGGCAGAAGTTTCTTCCGGATTCGCGCCCGCATCCGCGTCGTGTCGCGGTTGGTTGCATCTTCCCTCCAACTCTGTTTTTTGGCGCGGAGGAAAGCCCGCAGCTCGCCTCTGCGAAATTTCAGCAAGGGCCGAACGACGCTTCCGGCCACTGGATGAATTCCTCCTAGTCCCGCGAGGCCCGTTCCGCGCAAGAGATGCGCGAGCACCGTCTCGGCCTGATCGTCTGCCGTATGTGCGACGGCGACCCGTTTGCAAACTCCTGCCTCTACAAGCGAACGAAAATAGTCGTACCGCGCGCGCCGCGCCGTTTCTTCCAGATTCGACCTCTCTTGCTTGGCTTTCTTCCCTACATCCGTGGAAGCCGAGTGAAACTCCAGCCGATGCTTTGCCGCCAGCTTCGCGACAAATTTTTCGTCTGCATCCGAAGCCTTGCCGCGCAATTTGTGATTGAAGTGCACCACGCTCAGCAGAATCCCCAGCCTCTTCCTTAGCTCCAGAAGCAGCAACAGCAGCGCCACCGAATCCGCCCCGCCCGAGACCGCCACGGCGACGCAATCTCCGGCTCGCAGCATCTCCTGCCTCTTCAAGCTGACGAACACACGACGCACGAAGAAATCCCGTTCTTTTACCTCGGCTCGGCCCTTCTTCGCTCGTTCACCAGTCACGAATCACCAGTCGCCAGTCATGCTTTCCGCGCATCCTACCACGTTGCAAGGACTTGCAGTCGCTTGAGGATAACTGTGGAAATCGTTAATCCGCTGTTGACATTCACCCGGGCCCTTGGCATACTTCTTGGGCTGTAGATGTGCCTTTCTGCTGGACAGGGGGGCTTCGCTCTTTGACAACCGATACGATGTGCCAGAATCTGTTCGAAGCCATTCGAGTTTTCGAGCCCGAATGGTCTGAGTAAATTCGAGCGACAATAATTTGCTTGGTAGGCTGGCTCCGATGAAAATCGGAGCATTTTTTTTCACCAAGCTACCAGTTTCAAACGAGAGTTTGATCCTGGCTCAGAACGAACGCTGGCGGCGTGCTTAACACATGCAAGTCGAGTGCGCGCCTGTAGCAATACAGGTGGCGCACGGCGCACGGGTGCGTAACACGTGGGCAATCTGCCCTTCGATGGGGAATAACCCCGGGAAACCGGGGCTAATTCCGCATAACATTCCTTGGACTTCGGTTCGGGGACTCAAAGCCGTAAGGCGTCGAAGGAGGAGCCCGCGCACGATTAGCTAGTTGGTAGGGTAACGGCCTACCAAGGCTTTGATCGTTAGCTGGTCTGAGAGGATGGCCAGCCACACTGGAACTGAGACACGGTCCAGACTCCTACGGGAGGCAGCAGTGGGGAATCTTGCACAATGGGCGAAAGCCTGATGCAGCGACGCCGCGTGGGGGATGAAGC
>DASSXG010000046.1:0-14534 GCA_035704085.1 Candidatus Acidiferrum sp.
GCACGTGACGGAAAACCTGAAAGAATTCACCGCAACGATCAAGACGCGTCCCTACACGCTAATCCGTGCGTCCAATCCGCGAGAACACAAAACAGGAGAACAACAATGAAACGCAAGTTTATCTTTCCGGCGCTCATGCTCGGTCTCGGAATCCTAAATGGCTGCGGCGCCGCGCGGCCAAGCAAGTTCTATCAGCTAACACCTCCCAGCGACAAAGCCGCGGGAGCGGATCCAGCTCCCTTCCCCGTCACCCTGCTGCTCGGGCCGATCACGACGTCGCACTTGTATCGTGACGACCACATCGTCTACACCTCCAATGGCGAGGCGATGGGGACATACGAGTACCACCGATGGGCGGAGCCGCCTTCCGAGATGATTAGCGACGTCCTGCTCCGAGAGCTACAAGAGTCGGAGCGCTACCAGCACGTCTACTCCTTGCGCAGTAACTCCCGCGGCGACTATGTCCTCCGCGGCCGTTTGTATGACTTCCGGGAGATCACCGGAAACGGCGTGGCGGCCCGCGTGGCTTTCGAGTTCGAGTTGCGAGACTCGAAGACCGGTGCGACCGTCTGGAGCCGTTCTTACTCGCACGACGAACCGGTGAGCAGCAAAGACGTGACAGCGGTTGTTGCGGCCCTTAACCGCAATGTTCAGAGCGGTTTAAGCGAAGTTTTAGAGGACCTGGACGTGTATTTCTCAACACGGAGTGCAGTCGCTTCTACCGTAGCGCCTTAGTACCAAGTCTTTGGCCCGCAGCACGCTCGGTGGCCACCCGCACGCAGACAACTGAAAGGTGCAGATAAATGCTCCGTCGAACCTATTTTCTCGCGCTGTCACTGCTCTTGGGCCCGGTCTTCGGCTTTGCGGGGGAAACACCGGACCACTCCCCGGCCTTCACAGCGGTACCAGAGCTCACCGCTGGATTCGATCTCCTCTTCGAGCAGAAGTTCCCTGAAGCACGCGAGGTTTTCGCAAACTGGGAATCCTGCAATTCGGAGGATCCTTTCGGTGAGGTGGCCGTGGCCGCTAGCTATCTCTTTGAGGAGCTGCACCTTCAAGGCGTACTGACCAGCGACTTTTTCCTGAACGAAAAGAGATTCCTGCACGGGATTGACGGCAGGCCAGATCCGGAGCGTATGAGTCATTTCCGCGAAGCGCTGGCTCGCGCCCGCGAACTTGCTAGGGAGCGGCAGAAAACAAATCCTGGGGATGGAGAGGCTCTTTTTGCCCTGACACTGGCCGCCGGAATGGAATCAGACGCGGAATCGATACTGCAGAAGAAACATATGAGCGCCTTAAAGCGCGTGAAAGAAGCCAACGAATATGCCAAACGTTTGCTAGCTCAGCATCCGGACGCGGCCGACGCGTACATCGCGCTCGGCATCGCCAATTACATTATTGGATCGCAGAGCGCTGGTACCCGCTTCACACTCTGGTTTGGTGGAATTCACGGGGACAAGAAACTCGGTATGGAGCAGCTCGCCAAGACGGCGGAAAACGGCTGTTATCTCAGGCCGTTCGCCAAAATTGTGCTTGCCCTTGCCGCACGCCGTGAAAAACAGGACCCCCTCGCGCAAAAGTTGTTGCGCGGGTTGACCGAGCAGTATCCAGGTAACGAGTTATTCGCTTCGGAATACGCCAAAGCATCGGGCATGCCTCTGCAGGCGGCCCCGGCTCGCTGATATCCGTATGTGGCCCTTCGTTCGACGTTGGATTGTAATGTCGAATTCTTGACATTTGATTCGAACCCCCGACTCTTTGACCAGAGAACGCGATCCGTGACCGCTCTAAACTCCATCTATTCAGTCACTTATCCCACAACTGAGCCGCACCTTCTTGGCAAACCACGTGCCCCACATATACGGGTCCGATGAGTGACAAGGCGGGCCGGCATTTTTCCATCAGGCCTGCTGGGGTGAGCCGTGTTTGCCCGACGAGACGCGACGACCGAATTAAGCATCTCCGGCACTCACGTGCTTGCGGCGCTGATGATTGTTTGCCTGGGCGTCCCACTTGTGTGGGCGTTTTTGAAGTACTGGCTGTTCGCACCATAGGGGTGGCCAAAAAAGGTCTTCCGGCGGACGAAGCATTTGAATCGCATCCGTATCCTTGAAATTTGAGGGACTTTAGAGATTGTGAGGGATCAAACCAATGATAACCATCAAAGCGAGCCAAAAGATCTTCACTTATGCCGAGGTTGCGAACCATACGGGAATTTGTGCCGAACATCTCCACAATCTGGCGAAGCGTCATCGTTTAGGCTTTTTTGCCAGCGCCGCCGAGAGCCTTGGAAATCAAGCCGAACATTGGTTTTTCACGCCATGGGACTTGATTGTTCTGGCGACGCTGTTCCCGCGCTGCGCCCACTAAGGTCGCGTTCTCACTGCTTCATTGGAGGGAGCTTTTCGGCCCGCGCCGACTATCTTGGTCTGCTGCTCTTGAGAGGAACCGCGCCAACAGAAGAAGGACTATGACAAGAACATTTCTACTAGCAAGCGATTTCGATCAGACGCTCAGTTTCAACGATTCTGGAGTCGTGCTGAGCGAGCTCATTGGTTTTCACAGCTTTCACGACAAGGTCAAGGGCCTTGCGGACATCAACCTAGTTCAGCAGGGTGCGGAGCTTAGCTATCTGATTCTCCACGACCCGGATTTTCGCCGCGTACGTCGCGAGCACCTGGTGGAGACCGGTAGGCGAATTCGTCTTAAGCATGATGTCGCGCTGTTCGCACGCGTTCTAGACAATCTTGGTGAAGAGCACAAGTTTAATTTCAACGTGATCTCCGCAGCGCCCCAGGAGATTATTCAGTCGGCCCTGGAAGGCATTGTGCCGCCAGATCACATCTTCGGCACACGTTTCCGGTACAACGAAGCGACGGGCGAAGTGGACTCGGTCATCCGCGCCGCCGCGGGCTGGGGCAAGATCACCGTGCTTGAGGAGCTTCGCGCGAATCTGGGCGTCAGCCACGACCACATCATCTATATGGGTGACGGCAGTTCCGATTTGCCGGTGATGATGCACGTCAATCACTACGACGGACTCACCATCGCGGTCAGCGAAGCCAAATTCATCTCGCGTGTCGCCAAGCGTACCGTGCTAAGCGCTAACGCTATGAGTGTGCTAGTCCCTGTGTTGGAAAAAGTTATGAACTGGGATTCTGCTGAAATCCGGCGCTTTTTCGCCTCCTCCGGTCTTACGTTGCTCGAATGGGACAGGATGCGCACAGACATACTCACAATTCAGGACTCTGCAGTACAAGTTGTAACTCGACCTATTGACACACTCAGACTGCTGAATTGCCATGATCTGGGAGATTGCTGAATGACATTGCAGCAGCGCCTCAGGTGATCGCCAAGTAGCCGTAATCGCTAGGCTTAGAGTCATGGGGAGGCGAACCAGCTGTTCTGCAGAGAGTACGCGAGCGTCGGCGCTTTTGGAGAGAATCTTACGATAAAAAGAACCACGGGTGACTTTAGCTTTTCACCTTGCGCTGCGACCGTAGAAAGCTGCGCCAGAGACCAAGCTCTGCGACCCAACTTATCTCGAAAACCAACTCGCGCTCCTCGCTTGTGTGCTCGCGTTCATTCCACACCATACGACGTTGCGTTTCCCAATGCACATCGACTCCCGTGGGAAACTCGTTAGCCAGAAGGACTGCTGAATTGCTAGCGGACATTGGTTCAACCTGCTCTTTCTGAACTTCACGCGGTCATTCGAAGCTTTGACCAATGTTGGTTCAATGCATTCCCAATGCCACTTCACGAACTTCGGGAGAACGCGGCAGGGCAATCGGAGTTAAGACAACCGCCTGTAGAAAAAACGCTTGGTGGCTCTTATGAAAATGGGACAACTCGGCCTGCGCACAAGTGGAGAAGGACTGACAATGGTCTAACGACAAGGACAAAACCTTGTCGGCCATGCCAGATGGAAGCGGCCTATAAATCGGGTCCACCGAAAGCCGTGTTAATGGTCTGACGAAAGTGCCAAGCCCTGGTCAGTGCCACTCCTGTTCTTCAACGCCCGAACAACTTGATTCTGCAAGTGCGTTCGCTCTCAGCACCTTGCGGCCATGTCGGCGCGGTTTTATTGGCAAACCGATTGCACCACTAGTGACCGCTGGCGCCAAGGAGTTTGCGCCAAATCGCGTCATAGAGCTCGCTGATTCGATCCAAAGAGAGGGAACACGTTGAAAAAAATCACAATTACTGCGCTTCTGCTCGTGGGGCTCTGTGTGGCTGGAAGTCCAAGGGCAGGTGCTCAAGATACATCATCACAATCGAACGCTGCCGACAGCACGGCGCACGCGATGACCGATCAGCAACTGGCGCTGCTGCGCAGGGATATCCGCTCGATCAAGAAGCAACTCGTTGCGGCGAATTTGACGCTCACGGACAGCGAAGCGACGAAGTTCTGGCAAGTGTATGAACAATACTCGGCAGAAACTGAAAAGATCAACGATACGAGAACGGCGATCATCAATGAGTATTCAGATGAATACGGAACGCTGACGGATGATCAGGCCGACAATCTGATTCGCCGCTGGCTGGATACGGACATTGAGCTGGCAAAACTTCGTCAGCGGTATGTGCCGGTCTTTCGAAAAATCCTGCCCGGAATGAAAGCGGCGACTTTCTTTCAACTCGACCGTCGCATCAGCATGATGATCGACGTGCAGCTAACATCGCAACTTCCCCTGGCGCAGAGTCAGGACTAAATCCTGTCCTAGTGAGGCGCTATGTCTGCGATAGAAAAACCAGTGTTAACTTCTCCCGTCACCGCACCCGCTCCGGTGCCCGCAACTCAGCTGGAGCACGCTACCACCTCTCCTGCTAGGCCGAAATGGCAGAAGTACGCCACCCCCGCGCTGGTGCTGTTGCTCGCGGCTGGCTTGGTAGTCACGATCACTTGGAACTGGAATGCTTGGGAAGGTAGTCGAGGCGAGCAAGTAACGGATGATGCTTCCGTCCGTGGAGACCTTACGCCGCTTAGCACGAAGGTCGCTGGCATCGTTCGCGATGTCAGGGTTTCCGACTTCCAGCAGCTGCGCAAGGGAGAGCCTATTGCCGAACTGGAGGATAGCGACTACCTGGCACAGGTAGCGCAAGCGAACGCAGCGGTGGAAGCGGCGAAAGCTGCGATCGAGAACAATCGACGCCAGTGCGAACTTCAAGATGCGCGGATCAACAGAGCCCTTGCGGGAGTCGATCAGGCGAATGCGCAGATTGCAGCGGCAGTGGCCGGCAAGGAAGCAGTCAGCGCCGATGTTGTGCGCACGCAGAAAGAACGCAAGCGGCAAGAGGTTTTGCTTCAGACCAGCTCCAGCACGCCGCAGAAAGTTGAGCAAGTAGTCGCCGATGAACAGCGATTTTCTGCCCAGTTGGCGAGCCGCGAGGCTGATCTTGAACAAGCAAAAACGCTTCTACGCAGCAATGAACTGGCGGTCGAGGCGGAGAGGCGCACCAAGAAGGTTTTGGAATCTCAGGAGGTTCAGCTTATCGCCGATCTCCATGCCAAAGAAGCTGCACTAATGGTCGCTCAAGTGAACCTCGGATACACAAAGGTCGCCGCTCCTAGTGACGGCAGCGTGGGCGAGAGACAGGTGCGGCCGGGACAGTTAGTTTCTCCCGGAACACAAGTGATCACGTTCGTGAGCAACTTCAAATGGGTGCAGGCGAACTACCGCGAGACGCAGCTCACAAACGTAAAAGTCGGCGATGCAGCGGAGATTCGCATCGACGAATATCCCGGAAAAGTCCTCCACGGCAAAGTGATTGAGATTGCGCCCGCAAGTGGTTCTCAGTTCGCGTTGCTGCCGCCCGACAATGCGACCGGCAACTACACGAAAGTCGTGCAACGAATCCCTGTGAAAATAGCTTTCGAGGATTCGAGCACTGCAGCCACCTTGCGGCCGGGGCTATCGGTCATCGCCACCGTACGCACGAGACAGTGAGTGGAGCGTACGATGGCCACCGCAACACCGGTGTTACACCTACCTCCGCCGACACAAATCGCGCAGGCAGTCGCGAAAATTGCGCCGGCTGACTTCTCGAAGAGCCCGCTGCTTGGGATTCTTGGCGTCATTATCGGGGCGGGAACGGTCACACTGACCGGCCGCATGATTACTCTGGGCCTGGCCGACCTCAAAGGTCATCTGGGAATTGGTTTTGATGCCGGCGCATGGATTGGCACCACCTACAACATGGCGCTGATGTTCATCGGGCCCTTCACCGTGTATCTGGGCGGCTTGATTGGACCACGGAGAATTTTGTTCTTTGCTGCAACAGCGTTTACGGGGATTTGCACGCTCGTTCCATTCATCCACAATTACAGCTTGCTGATGGTGGCGATTGTGCTGGCGGGGCTGACCTCCGGCACGTTCTACCCGCTTACCCTGACGTTTGCCCTGCGCAATATTCCGCTTCGGTACCTCCCCTTCACGATCGCGCTCTACGCTACATTCGTCGATGGAGCAGTGAACATCGCGCCGACGCTCTACGGCTGGTACAGAGACCATCTTTCCTGGCACTGGATGTTCTGGAATTCGGCGTTAATCACGCCGGTCATGATGGCCTGTATTTATTTCGGAATACCAGCGAGCCCGGCGCCGAAGCGATCGTCAGGTACCCCTAGCTTCGCAGGTTTTCTATATGCCAGCGCGGGGTTCGCGATGCTGCTTGGCGCTTTCGAACAAGGGGAAAGGCTGGACTGGTGGCGCTCTGGTGTGTTCACCGCACTATTCGCCGGCGGCACATTTCTACTCTTGTGCGCACTGGTGCGGAGACTGCGCAGTCCCAATCCCTTGGTGGACATGCCCTACCTTCGGCAGTGGAACACCGTGTTACTTGGGATTGGACTGTTTTTGTTTCGCTTTTGTCTGGTAACAACGATCATCCTGGTCCCACAATCGCTGGCAATCCACGGGTTTGAAGCCAATCAGATCGGGCCTGCGGTGATCTGGAGCGCAATTCCGCTGTTGGTGCTCGCGTTTGTCGCCGCACTCATTTTGCTGGCCGACTTTGACCCGCGCCTGCTTCTGGCTTCCGGTTTTGCGTTCATGGCTCTCGCCTGCTACCTGAATGCAGACATCACCAGCGCGTGGTCTGCCTCGAACTACTACCGCACCGAGTTGCTCATGGGCGTTGGGCAGGCGTTTGCGTTTATCGGACTCGTATCCACGATTATCCTGCAGGGAATTTTCTCGGGCGGATTGTCGAAGCCGCAGTGGATTTTGACGTTTTCCGCCTTCTTTCACACCGTGCGGCTGTTCGGCGGCAATCTCGGCGCAGTGGCCATGGGCCACTTTATCGCGCAACGAGAGAAGCTGCACTCGAACCTACTGGGCCTGCACGTGGGGCGCGGCAACTGGATCACGGATGGCAGCCTACGGAACCTGACAGCGAAGCTCTTCTCCCATTCTTCCGGACTGGCTGCAGCCACAGGCCGCGCCGTCGGAGTCGTGAGCGGCCGCCTTCGACTTGAGGCGTACACGCTGAGCATCATTGACGGATTCTATCTGGTGGCGTGGGCGTGTGCGATCGCTCTGCTGCTAGTTGCTTTGCTGCGTAGTAAGTCGCCCCTGAGTTATGCCGAACTGAGCGCCGTTCAACCACCTCCGCCCGCACCCCAGGAGGCGAAATCGTGAAGGCACATATCAACTGCGTTGTTCATGCGACCGGCCAAAGCGGCTTTCGATCATTGAGGAGAACGAAATGACTGGCGGAAACTCTCTGCGGATCTCGACAATTGCAGCGGTCCTTTTACTCTGCTGCGGTTCGGCTCGGACAAACGAAGTGCGGCATCTCAAGCTCGAGGAAGCGGTTCGTCTGGCTCTGGAACAGAACCGCACGCTCAAGATGGCACGCCTGAAAGTCAAGGAAAATGAATTTAGGAAGGGCGAAGCCCGGTCCGATTACTTCCCCACAATCACGAACCAATCCAACGCAGTGCACATCAGCGAATTGCAAACTGTCGTCATTCCCCAAGGAGCCCTGGGCACACCTGCCGGCGTGCGCGTTCCCTCGCAGGGAATATCCTTGCTACAAGGCAAGCAGACGCTCCTTTCAAGCGGGACGATGATTGCGCAGCCGCTGACACAACTGTTGCGAATCCATCAGCAGAATCGTGTTGCGGCAGCCGAAATCGCTACCTCACGGGACGAGTTAAAGAAGGCTGAGAATCAAGTCGCGCTACAAGTGCATGCTTTGTACTTCGGTATTCTGGTCACACAACTCCAGAAGAAAGCCGCGGAACAGGAGACCTCCTTCGCGGCTGAATCCTTGCGTGAAAATGAAAACGATGTCCGCAACGGAAGCGCCCTCCAGGTCGCAGAGATACAGAGCCGCGCGGAGCTGCTCCAGGGTCAGCAGTCGGTCCTGACTGCAGAGCTACAAGTTCAGGACTACACGACGGAGATGAACGATTTGCTGGGCCTGCCTCTGGACACAAAATTGGAACTGGACCCGGATGTCGCAACAGACTTTGACACTCTGACAAAGGCGGACTATGTAAAAGCGGCTTGGGATGAAAACCCGGAAATCCGTGCTGCCGAAGAAGCAGTCGTGCAGGCGCGAGCTGGAGTAAAAGCCGCGAAGACCGCCTACATCCCCGACATTACGGCGTTTGCTCGTCACAGCTACCAAGACGGTGTGCCATTTTTCGTCAGAAATTTCGGAACAGTCGGCGTGAACCTGAGCTACACATTGTGGGACTTCGGCAAACGCCGGGAGACGGTGCGCGAGCACGCCACGCAGCTTGCCGAAGTCGGGCAGAATCTCGAGCGTTTGAGGGAACAGGTAGCAGTCGAGGTGGAGCGCAGCTACAACAAGCTGGAACGGACCAGGAGCATGGTCAACGTCGCAACTCAGGTCGCGAAGCTCCGGCAGGAGAGTGAGCGCTTGACGACGGATCAGGCTGCACAAGGTGTGGTTTTAGTCTCTGACGTAAGGCACGCAACGGCGGCGAACTACAAGGCCAAGGCGGAACTCGTGCAGGCCAAGCTCGGATATTTGCTGGCGTGGGCGGAGCTCGAGCGCACGGTGGGCCGGACACCGGGATTGGCTACGCCGTGAAAAGCAGCTGGGGAAAACAATGACGTTGCTTGATCGCCGAACTGCAAGGGTATTGCTGACGATCCTGGTGTTCGCGTTAGCGCTTGCCGTTGTCTACGCGGTGCGCGCGGTCATCATCATCTTCGCTTTTTCGGTTCTCTTTGCCTATCTGATCAATCCGGTCGTCCGATTTCTGCAGCGCCACTCTCTGTTTTTCAAGAACCTGAGAGGTCCGCATGTGGTGGGGGCCTATCTGACGCTCATCATAGTGATCGCATTGGTATTTCACGGAGTTGCGCCACAGCTCCACAAGAATCTTGCACGATTCATGGACGAAATTCCTGCGCTGGGCGACAAAGTTTCTACGGGAGAAATTGCGAACGACCTGGGAAGCACCCTTGGTTGGAGCGATACGCAGGCGACTCGGATTAGAACGTTTCTACAGCAGCATCGGGCCACAATCGAGAGCTCTGTAGAAGACGTAGGCCGGTTTGCGTCCACGGCCGCTGCGGGAATCCTGGTGATCCCGATCCTGGCAATCTTCTTTCTCAGCGACGGCGAAAACCTTGCGAACCAAATCATCCGTCTTGTGTCGCCAAAAGAAAACTATGCCACTATGCAATCCTTGGCCGGTGAGCTGCACGTGATGCTGCAGCACTACATCAGAGCCAAGGTGATACTCGGTGGACTGTCGCTCTCCTATTGCTCGGCTGCGATGCTTGTCTTGGGTTTTCCGAACGCCGTGACGCTAGGCGTCCTTGCGGGAATCTTGGAATTCATTCCGGTGGCCGGCTGGATGATCGCGGCGGCGACCATTGTCAGCGCTGGGGCCCTAGCTCACGCGCACTGGATTTGGATGATAGCGCTTCTGTTGGTTTGGCGGGTGCTTATGGACTATTGGATTGCTCCGCGCGTCATGGGCCGCGAATTGGAGATTCACCCGCTCCTTGCAATATTCACACTCATGGTAGGTGGCGCAATTGGCGGAGTCATCGGGGTCTATCTTTCCGTGCCACTGGTCGCCACACTGCGCGTCATCTACCGCCGCTTTGCTTCGGATGCGGGCAGCCCTGGAGTTTGACTGAGTTGACCGAGTGTCCCGAGTTGCCAGGTGGTCGTCGACTGAAACGTCTAGGCCGTGACATGTGAACGGTTATGGAGTAGTTTGTCCCTCGCGTTGCTTCAAATTTCTCAATGTTTAATGATTTACAGGACCGCGGGTAATCGCGCCATTCACGCGAAGATGCTGGGAGCACGAAGCCGTATGCTGCCGCGCAATCCTGTTCCAGCACCGGGAACAGCATGGTCCGCGGCTCAGGCCTCTTCCATCTTGCGCGCCGCTTCCAATCGCATCTCCTTGCGTATCTCGGCTTCGCGGAAACGCTTCTTTTGCGTTTCGGTGTCCAGCGTCAGCGGCGGCACCGCCACGGATTTGCCTTTGTCAAAGGCCACCATGGTGAAGTAGCACCTGTTGGTGTTGCGCACGGTGCGTTCCAGGATGTCTTCCGCCACCACCTTGATGCCCACCTCCATCGATGTGCGGCCAACGTGGTTGACGCTGGCGTAGAAAGTGACCATCTCGCCGACGTGGATCGGCTGCTTGAACAGCACCTGATCCACCGACAGTGTTACGACATAGCAGCCGGCGTAGCGGCTGGCACAGGCGTAGGCCGCCTCGTCCAGCAGCTTAAGCAGCACGCCGCCGTGTACATTGCCGGAGAAGTTGGCCATGTCCGGCGTCATGAGCACTGACATGGTCAGCTCGCGTTGGTTAACAGTCTGCTCGCTCATTCCTGCCTATCCGTTCTGCATTTATCGATGACGGCCACGTACAATGACGGCTTCACTGCGAGCCTTAGGTGACCTCATGTCTTTCTTCATTGTCCCGACTGTTCTCGTACGCCCGCCAGTACTGGCGAGGCAGGAAACCCTTTTGTTGGCGCAACCGTTGGCGCGGCGGACTTGGGCTCAGGCCAGACAGCGGAAATCGCCAGACCGACAGCGATCCCGATCGACACTTCAATAAACCGGTGCAACGCGATGGTCCATTGGTATTGAGGGCGAGGAATGAGCATCACAAGCGACAAGGTGATGTTGGCGAACCGATAGGCGGCGCGCTGCACGTTGAAGGCAGCGCAGACCAGGCCGATCAGAAGGACACATATACCGAAAGCCAGTACGTTGCCGGGGAAGTAGGAACCGATCAGCCCGCCAACGATTGCTCCGAACGCCGTTCCTGCGAAACGCTGTGCCGAGACGGGTAAGGAGGCGCCGAGCGTTGACTGCATGATGACCAGCGTGGATATCGGAGACCAGTACGCCTCCGGTAACCGGAACAGGTGCGCGACTAACAATGAGACAACTGCAGCCACGGCCGTACGGCTTGCATGGACAATCGACGAGGGATTCTCCCGGGTCACGATCAACGCAGCGACGTGCGTATGCGTTCGGAGCTTCCTTAAGAGGTTGCCGATACTGGCCATTTTTTGGCCACCGCTCCCTCAGCAGACGCGACGGAACGATCGCTGAACAGGATTAGCACCAACATGACAGCACAGGGCGGCAAAAGGGCCCAGGCCCGCAAGCTCGAATGCAGCAAGCCGGCCAGAACTGCACCGCCGATGAACCCAGCCCAGACACTTGCGTCAATGCCGGCACGCCTAAGGTGGGAATCTCCGTCGCCGTGTGAATCCGTCAGTGGTTTCCTCTGTGCGGCTGAGGCAATGTGGCCGCCCATTCTGTTCAACGTGCCCGTAATAAAGGTAAGACTTACGGGTTCCGCGCCAATCTTGGTTAAGGCTGGATTTACCATGCCCATGGCCACACAGAGCAATGCGATTTCAAGCTCCATATACCGCAGGCCGTTCCATTCGAGCCAGGCAACAGTCGCAAGCATCCCTGCAATCCAGGCAAAACAGATTCGATGGGTATGACGAAGTTTGGACTGGGACAACAGGCTTCCCAAGAAACTCCCGGTGACGAAAAATATGATGGCGAGCGCGGAGCGGAATGCGACCAGGTAATTACCGCTTCCACTCATCACACCGGTGCTTGTAGTATTCCCGCTCATGAATGACACATACGTTTTCAGGAACAGAAGGCCGTATCCGTCCAGATAGCCCGCGACCATGGCCAGGAAGATCGCTCCCAGCCACTGCAAGCGCATCTTGTTGCTGTATAAGCTGCTCATAAGGTCTCCGAAGCCTCAGCGAACTGAAGGGCGAGAGCATGGCGATCAGTCGAACCCTTTGCCGTGCGTGGAAAGTTGGCCATTGTGTGGATCCGCTGCGGCACTTCAAAAGCGCTGAGCCGCCTACGGCAATGATCCTGTAGTTCGCTCTCGGTGGCTTGCATTCCCGGGCGCAGAATGACGGCTGCATGGACGCTCTCTCCGTAGATTTTGTCGGCCTCGCCAAACGATGCTGCTTCAAGCACTCTCGGGTGGGACAACAGGACTGCATCGATGTCGAGTGGGGAGATCTTTTCGCCGCCGCGGTTGATCATTTCCTTCAACCTTCCCCTTATGAAGATGTAACCGTCTCCGTCTTTGCTGCCGAGATCGCCGCTGCGGTACCACCCATCGACAAAGCTCGCCGAGTTCGCCTGAGCATTGTTCAAATAGCCAGACGTAACCGTCGCACCTCGCACCCAGATCTCCCCAACGCCATCCGATGGCACATCTCGTCCGCTTTGGTCGACAATTCGGATCTCGACACCTGTGGCCAAGCCTACAGATGACACTTTGTTGACGCCATTGACTGGAAGAGGAGTCGACGCCAGCTGGTGAGAGGTTTCCGTCATACCGTAAGCAGAGATCATGGGGGCCCCGAATGTCGCCGTCGTCGCAGCAGCAAGTTCCTCGTCGAGCGGTGCGCTGCAACTGCGGATGAACCGAAGTGGGACCGGCGAGGACTTCGGGTATTCGTGGGAAGCCCGGCTTAGAAGAATGCGGTGAATGGTGGGCACTGCCGTATACCAGGTCACACCAAGTCGAAGCACATCTGGCCAGAATAAGTGGGCTGAGAACGCACCCGTACTCGGAACATAAGCGCTGCCGCCGCTCGCCAAGGTTGATAGCAGCCCGCCTATAAGCCCATGCCCGTGAAATAGCGGCATGACAAGGAGAGTTGCGTCGGTCGGGGACAAGGCATAACCGGAGGAGATGTTTTCGATTGACGCGACTAGGTTGTGGTGTGTCAAAGGAACAAGCTTCGGCAAGCCGGTCGTTCCGCCCGTAAACATCAAGAGGGCGATGTCCTCTCCCTCAATCGGAATATTTGGCTTGGTAGCCGCGCCAGGTGCTGGAGTGCGTCCTTGCTTGTCTACGATTCGTACCTCGGAGGAACTGCCCGACCCTTCAAGGTCCATGATCCAGTAGGAAAGGCTTTGGGGGACGCTGTTTGCAAACCCCGGCTTATTCGCCACGTGCCGCGTTACGAGCAAGGCATTCGCGGACAGTTGCGAGAGTCGTGTGCTCAGTTCGTTTGACGTTAGCGCCGGGTTCAACGGGGCAACCCGAGCTCCTGAAAACATAATTGCGAGAAGAGCTGGCACAAACTCAACACTATTGTCCGATAGCAATGCGACCGTATTGCCGCGCTTCAATCCCATCCGGGAAAGTTGCGCCATCGCCGACCGAACGAGAGTGTTGAGTTGTCGATAAGTAATGGTCGTTTGCAGGTCGGAAGTACCAACGGCGATCCTGTCGGGTTGCTGTTCAACGTGCCGCGTGAGGCGCTCCGACAGAGCGCTCACGAATGGCACGGTGGTGTTGGTAATTATCGAGGTGGCAGTCACGATATCGCTCCCTTACTTCTTTGCAGCGCCAATCTGGCTCTTCGGGTTTAGATTCTGGATATGGCCGCTCTCCGTGCCTGCTGTCGGATCGATGACGCAGTTGATCACTGCCGGTTTGCCCGACGCCAGAGATGAGGTAAGAGCGTTGGTGAGTTCTTGCGGGTTGGTGACATGGTGACCAGTGCCCCCGAAAGCCTCAATGAGTTTGTCGTAACGCGAGTCTTTGACGAAGGCAGTGGCCGCTGGATCGGTACCTCCGGCGCGGTTGACATCGTCTCCGCGATAGATGCCGCCGTTGTTGAACACAATCGTGACGACCGGCAGTGAATAACGGCAAATGGTCTCAATCTCCATGCCGCTAAAACCGAAGGCACTATCGCCTTCAATGGCGACGACAGGTTTACCTGTGGTCACAGCAGCGCCGATGGCATACCCCATACCGATGCCCATCACTCCCCACGTTCCCGTGTCGAGTCGCTTCCGCGGTTCGTACATATCGATGATGTTGCGAGCAAAATCGAGCGTGTTTGCCCCTTCGTTTACGACGTAGACATCCTTATTTTTCGCAAGTGTGTCCCTGATTGCCCGAAGTGCGCTTGAAAAGTTCATCGGGTTGGGGTTGGCATTGAGGCGTGCCGCCATGCGCTCCACGTTCTGCTGCTTTTTATCAGCAATCGTTTTGGTCCACG
>DASSXG010000100.1:0-12349 GCA_035704085.1 Candidatus Acidiferrum sp.
CGCCGGGTAGCGTCCCGAGGGGAATTACTTCTCCGTTCTCAAAGAGAACGGCGTGGAAGGGTGGTCCACCGGCAGCGCTCGAATCGCCCACCGCTTGGCCGCGATTGTTCACCGCCCGGGCCTCACTGAAAGACAGACCCGAAAGCGTGCCGAGATCGATGATGATGCCGTTTTGCCACAAGAAAGCGTGGAGTTGGCCCGTGGCAATGGTCGACTTGCCGACCACTTGGCTAAGGTCGTTGATGCCGCAGGCCGTGCTAGTGGCGCCACCAAGCGTGCCGAGGTCGGTGACGGAATAGCTTGTGGTTTGCCCTTGCACCGATACCCACGCTTGGCTGAGGACAAAAACTGCCGCGAGGGCGGACAAGATTCTCGTGCAGGAAATGACTTTCTCCCTGTGCCAGGCACTTCTCATGTTTCCTCCTGTCAAGCGTCATTTTTCTAGAACGTATCGAAACTCTGTTGCCTAGTCGCTACGGCAGCGGTTCCACGACGACGAGCGTGCCGTTGAGATTTCCCGTCGCAGTTGATCGCACGTTTCCGCTGGGGTCGAAGTTCGTCAGCAAGTACCTTCCACTAAAACTCTGACCGTCATCGCTGACAGTGAGTTTTGCCTGCACCTTCAGCGTGCCGTTAAAGGCGCCGTTCAGCGAGCCTGTGGCTTCGTTCGACTCCGTAGGCGTGTAGAGCAAACGGAAGAAAGTCAAATTGATGCTGACGCTGGTGTCTTGGTCCTGATTCCAGGCACCATGGCCCGGACCGAATACACCCGGCCAGCTTCCACCCATAACGAAGGTTCGATCCCTATCAAATGTGTAAAGCGCCAGCACGTCCGGGCGGCCATCGTCAAAAGAAACAGTTACGTGCCAAGAACCAACAATCGGATTCTCTCCGAGGCCATTGTAGCTACCAGTCTGCGCCGAGGACCACGGTATTGTCGCGACCATGAAAAGCGCGCTGAGTAATGCAAGAGAAACGATAATGACGCCCTTCTTTGTGAGCATTTTCCTTCTCCTTTTAACTACGACTCGTTGCCCGTCCGCCCGTTCGCGGGGCGGTAATACGCGGCGAATTTCGCTCCGACCGCACAAGGAAGCAATCCCCCGGGCGTCTTCAATTTCACCTTTGAATCTCCCTATCTATCTCAGTGAGAAGACATGCGTTTGGAGCGCTGCAGCGTGAAACAATTCTCACTTTTCGGCCACTACTTGGAGTGATAAACTCGGACGCAAATCGAGTCACCGTCATGTCCAACCCCTCTGGATCCGTGCGCAAGGCCCGCTTCGGGCCGTATGAAGTGGATTTCCGCGCCGGGGAGCTCCTCAAGAACGGCCGAAAAATCCGACTTCAAGACCAGCCACTCCAGATTCTCGCCATGCTGCTCGAACAACCCGGCGGAGCAGTCACGCGAGAAGAGTTACGGGAAAGGCTTTGGCCAACGGACACCTTTGTAGATTTCGACCATGGGTTGAACAACGCCATCAACAAGCTGCGGGATGCCCTGAATGATTCGGCGGAGACTCCTCGTTTCATCGAGACACTGCCGCGTCGGGGCTATCGTTTTATTGCGGAAGTGCAGAATGGCGCGCCGCTCACGGAACCGTCGCCGGTTTCCACTCCATCGGGCGAATTGCCGCCCCCCATTACTTCGTCGCAGCCCACCCCTGAAATGGCTGTCGGTCCGCCGCACCGTCGGCTGAAAAAACTCTGGTTCGCTGCGGCTGCACTAGGTCTGGTCGCTGCATTGCTCCTCGGGCTCAACCTCAGGCAGCGCCAACGGCTTTTCGCCAGCAGCGCTCCCACTCGAATTCAATCCATCGCCGTGATTCCGCTCGAAAACCTTTCGGGCGACCCTTCCCAGGAATATTTCGCCGACGGGATGACCGACGCCCTGACAACGGAGCTGGCGCGGGTTAGCGCACTCCGCGTCGTTTCTAAGACTTCGGCGTCACGTTATAAAGGAACGAAGAAATCATTGCCCGAAATCGCCCGCGAACTCGGTGTTGACGCAATCGTTGAGGGGGCTGTGATACGCTCCAGGGATCGCGTGCGGATTGATGCGCAGCTGATCCAGGGGACAACCGATCGCCACCTCTGGGCCAGGGGCTACGAAAGAAAGGTCGGCGACGTGGTCGCCCTGCAGGGCGAAGTAGCCCAGGCTATCACCGACGAAATCCACATCCGGGTAACTCCGGAAGAACGAGCACGACTGTCTGCCGCTTCGCCCGTCAACCCTGAGGCTTACGAGGCCTACCTCAAGGGCCGGTTCCTGTGGAACGAGAGAACAGAGAAGGCGGTAACAAAAGGACTCGATTTCTTCGAGCAAGCCATCGCCAAAGATCCGCGCTACGCGCCCGCCTATTCCGGACTTTCTGACTCCTACGGTCTTTTGGGTTTTTTTGGAGCCCTCCCCCCTAAAGAAGCTTATCCTCGTGCAAAGGTCGCCGCGACCAAAGCCTTGGAACTCGATCCGTCTCTGGGGGAAGCGCACGTTTCGCTGGCAGACACCATGTGCTGGTGGGACTGGGATTGGCCCGGCGCTGACGCGGAATTCAAGCGTGCGATCGAGTTGAACCCCAGGTACGACAATGCTTATCGCAAGTACAGCAACTACCTGGCAGGCATGGGGCGCAAGGAGGAATCCATCGCAGCGGCCAAGAAGGCGATCGAGTTGGATCCCCTTTCGGTCACTTTCAGCACGCACCTGGCCTGGATGTACTACCTGGCGAGGCAATACGATCTCGCTGCCCAGCAATTCGAGAAAACCCTCGATATGAGTCCAAACTATGCTCGCGCAAGACGTGATTTCAGTCTCACGCTTATCGAGAAAGGCGACTACGAAGGCGCGATTCGAGAGGCTCGCAGAGGCATAGAGCTTTCCGAACCAAGCCCGGCTATGCTCAAGCCCCTCGGGTATGCCTACGCAAAGGCCGGAAGGAAGGGCCAGGCTCGCCAGGTTCTCCGCGATTTGCAACAGATGTCGAAAAGCCGCTATGTCCCGTCCTTCGACGTGGCGGTTATTTACGCTGGCCTCGGTGAAAAGGACGCAGCGTTTTCTTTTCTCGAGAAAGCCTATCAGGAGCACGCTGGCCAGCTGATTTGGCTGAATGTCTATCCCATCCTCGACAGCCTGCGTTCGGAGCGCCGATTCGCCGATCTCGTGAGACGTATCGGTCTGTCCCAATCTGCTTCGCGCGAGTAGAAAGCTGTTCGCTTGCTCAGGCTAGCTTTGAACCGTGCTCGTCAGGAAATGGACGCAGGATAGTGTGCCTTGAAAGTTGTAGTTATAGCGTTGCTAGGTCTGTCGTTTGTCCTCTCCGCCCGGGCCCAATCCGGAGTGGAGGGCGCGATTGAAGGTACGGTTATCGACCCGTCGGGCGCAGTCGTTGCTGAGGCGCTTCTGAAAGCCCGGAACATTCACACTTCCGCCACTTTTTCCGCCGACAGCAACGAAAGCGGCCTATTCGAATTCCCTGTCCTCCCCGTGGGCACATACGAGTTGACAGTAAACCGCACGGGATTCGCTCCCCTCATTCAGAAGGATCTCTTCGTGACAGTTGGCGCCAGGATTAATTTGACGCTAACGCTCACTCTAGCCGCGAAGGCGGAATCGCTGGTGGTCAACGGTGGAACGCCAATCGTCGAAACCACTCGAAGCCAAGTGAGCACCACGGTGGACTCGCGCTCCATCACTGAACTGCCTATCAACGGCCGCAACTTCAACGACTTCGTCTTGCTGACTCCTGGCGTGACACGCGATGCCCGCACGGGAATGGCCAGCTTTGCTGGACAGCGCAGCATGAACTCGCTGCTAGTGGACGGCACTGACGACAACCAAACGTTTTTCGGATTGCCGATGGGTAGCGTCGGCGAGAATGCTCCTTATCAGTTCAGTCTAGGGGTGGTGCAGGAGTTTCAGGTTAACTCAAACGCCTATTCGGCTGAACTAGGTCGCGCCGGCGCCGGAGTGATCAACGTCGTGACAAAATCGGGTACCAATGAGCTGCATGGCACGGCCTTCTGGTATTACCGTGACAAGTCCTTGAACGCAGACGACGCGGTGAACAAACTCAACACCAGGTCCAAGTCACCCTACCATTTCAATCAATTCGGCGCCGCACTAGGTGGTCCACTTCGCAAAGACAAATTGTTCTTCCTTGTCGGCTACGACGGCCAGCGCAGCACCATACAGAACTCGGTCTTCTTGAATCTTCCTGGGAGCTTCACATTTTCGAGTGATCCCGTGGTCGCCGGCTTTCAGCAGAATGCGTTGGCTTACCTCACCGCTCGCAGTGCCTCCTGGAACCGCACATTTGATCAAAATGTTTCATTCGCCAGACTCGACTGGCAGATGAGACCGTCCCATCTCCTGACGGGACGATGGAATCGCCAGCGGTTCACCGGCACGGGGCAGGAAAACAGCGGGCCACAGAATTCCTTCGAGCATACTGGTTCCTCGCTCGTAATCAGAGACAGTTTATCGGTTTCTCTGACCTCGGCATTGTCATCTTCTCGGATCAATGTAGCGCGGTTCGGGTACGTGGGCAGTGACCAGCCCGGTTCTGCATACAGCCCCAACCCGGAAGCCAATCTTTTTCAGGATGGGGAGCTTGTGCTCACTCTTGGCCGCAATCCGATCAGCCCGCGCGAGAATACAATCCACGGTCTCGAGTGGGCAGACACACTTTCCTTTCTACGGGGTCGCCATAGCCTCAAAATCGGCGCCAATGCCCTCTGGGACAGGATCGACTTCTTTACTGCCGTCAACTTCTCCGGCAGCTATCGTTTCAACAGTCTGGAGAGTTTCGGTCGCAGCCTGGCTGGCGCTCCGCAGCCCGCGCCCGGCGAGTTCTACACGCAAGCTTTCTCCGGCACAAACATGCCTGGAGCGAGGGTTCATCCCAACTTCACCGAATGGGCCGTCTTTGTCCAGGACGAATGGCGGGTCGCTCCGCGCGTCACGCTAAATCTCGGTCTGCGATACGACTTGCAGGTAATGGCTAGACCAACGGTCAAGAATCCTTCCTCAGCCCTTACTGCCGCAGGGTTGGATACGAGCTTTGTGCCCACAGACAAGAACAACCTCGCGCCACGCCTGGGCTTTGCGTGGACCCCGCTTCCAACCAGCCGATTTTTGGTGCGTGGAGGGTACGGCATTTTCTATGCAATGACCCCATCTATCATGACCGCGAGACCTTTTTTCCAGAATGGCCTTGCGGTAGTGACCAAAACGTTTCGTAGCGGCACACCGGGCGCAGCCATCATCCCTGCCTATCCAAATACGTTGTGTGGCCCACCCGATCCGTCCGGCCTTCCGCCCAGTTGCGCTGCCCCAGCAATAGCCGAAGGCAACCCGACTCTTGTTTTCTTCTCTCCCCGCTATGTCCAGCCTTATACGCAACAAGGAAACTTCGGAATAGAGGTCGAGACCCGGAGGGACACTGCTGTGTCTGTAGGCTACATGTGGGTCAAAGGCAGTCATCTGCAGCGCACCCGGGACGTCAACTTGGCCGCACCCACCACTCCAACCAACATCGGGATAGCCGGTACGAGCACAGTGCCCACCTATCAGAAGTTCACGCTTCCGCGACCCATTACTGGTTTCGACCGCATCTGGTTGTTCGAAAGCGCCGCTAGTTCGACGTATCACGGTTTGTTCCTGCAAGCCAACAAACGCTTGGTAAACAACTTTCAATTTCTGGCCTCTTACACTCTGGGAAAAGTGATCGATGATGCCCCAGATCATTTTACGGTCAATCCGGGGTTTGACGATTTTGGGCAGATCTCCGATTCCTCGAACCCGCGTGCCGATCGAGGCCCTGGCGCGAATGATCAGCGGCATCGCTTTGTTCTGAGCGGGATTTGGATTTTGGACTATGCGCAGAGTTTGCCACGAGCGGCGAAGGCGATCCTGGGAGGTTGGGAAATGAGTGGCATTTTCGCCGCGCAATCCGGTCATCCATACTCCGGTCTCGTCAATTC
Source organism: Candidatus Acidiferrum sp. (assembly GCA_035704085.1). GTDB lineage: Bacteria > Acidobacteriota > Terriglobia > Acidiferrales > UBA7541 > Acidiferrum. Next base: position 5,983 of record DASSXG010000100.1, read on the forward strand.
CGATTTGAACAACGATGGTAACTCAGCCAATGACCGCACACCAGGACTAGGCAGAGACACATTCTATCTCCCGGCTACGATTTCTTTGGATTCACGCGTGACGCGCAATGTGTCGCTCAACGAGCGAGTGAAGTTGCAGTTGTTCTCGGAAGCCTTCAATGTGCTCAACCATACGAACGTGATGGGCGTGCGCACAACGCAGTTTTCTCTTTCCAGGTCGCCGGGTGTCTGCAGCATCGCCGCGGTGCCGTGTCTGGTTCCGCAGAACGCAGGCCTCTCTGCATTTGGCACTCCCACTGCAACCTCAGGCCCACGGATCATCCAACTCTCGGCCAAGTTCGTCTTTTGAAGTGCGCCCGCAGAGTTTCTCACTACAAGGGTTCACCCCACAACTTGCGTCCAAATGCTGCCGCGTTAGGTCCAAACCGACTACCGCGAGGCAGAACAAAGCTAGACGGATCAACTAGATAACATTTTTACGCCGGCCTTTGGTGTAGTCACGATCCATTAGCTACCAGTGCCTCCGACCGTTTGCGGACGGGTGGTCGGCAAACCGGAAGTAATCGCCTAGGTCCCGATAAACGCGCTTACCGGAGAAGTGAAGTCCTGGTACGGGACTTGTCCGGTTTGGCGACTTCTCGGGAGTTGACGCGATATTCGTAAACACAAACGCGTTTGTCGGTACTAACCGACAAGCGAGCTGATATTTGATACCATTTAGCTCTGATGAGTAAGTTCCACGAATAAGATACACTTACAATCGCCGCCGCTTTCAGAGCCAAAAAGGAAATCCATGTTTAGCCCTGTGGAACCGCACAGATGAGATGGCTATGGCTTCTAGTCATCGGGCTTGTTGCTATTTCCCGTTTGCTGGTGCCAGCCTCGATCCTCTACGCTCAAACCGGCCCCGTGTTCACCGATTCCTTCACGGGAAACCGGCTGAACCTGAGCCGATGGGACCTGTTCCCGCAGAATGGCGCAACGATTTCCACCGGCGCCGGTCTGCAAATCTCCCTCAACGGTACACCGGGCTTTTCCCAGATTCGGGCATTCACCCTCTATCACTTCACTGGGGATTTTGACGCCCAGGTGGACTTCAATCTTGGCGCCGGATGGAACACCACATTTCCCACTTCTGACACCTCTCCACAACTGAACGGCGGCGGAATCGCGGTGTATCTCGATGATCCCAATTGGATGGTTCTATTTCGTAGCCGGTTCTCCGGGACAGAGGGCTTCAACTTCTATTCGAACGTGTCCCTCGGTGGCAGTCCGACATCAGTGTCTGTTCCCAGCACCGCAGCCAGCGGCTCTCTCCGCATTGTCTCCAGTGCCGGAACCTACCATTTCTCGTACAACACCGGCGCCGGATGGGTAGAGCTTGCCACCGCTCCCGCATGGAACCGCCCCATACGTCTCTATCTCACCGCGGGAAACGTGGCCGCCCACGTGAGTTTCTCCACCACATTGAACAACTTCCGCGTCAACTCCGGCACTATTGATTATGTTCCCTACCAACTGCCAAACACTTTTCTGCGGCGGCCCACCCTTTTCATCGGCGGTCAGTTCGTACAAGAAGTCATTGACCGCTGGTTCGGTGGCTTTACGAGTTACCGGCCCATAGAACAGCTCTATGCGCAGGGGATGAGCATGGCGCGCGGATGCATGACGACGATCAGTAGTCCCGATCTTCAATCCACTCCTCCGGCACAGTGGCATACGCTCGTCTGGCTAAATTCCTATTGGTCGTCGCTGGAAATGATGACGCAGCAATTTAAGGACGCCACGGCGGCGGGAACAAGGATCAATGCCTGTTTTTACCTCAGCGATGGTCCCGCCAACGCCGGCCTGCAGAATGCGCCAGCCTCGTGGAGCAACTTGAGCGTGTCCGCTACCGCCTCGTTGGTGCAGCAGTATACATACAACACGACGACCACGCTTCGCAGCCAGGGGATCAAGGTCGATTACTACGACATCGGCAACGAAATTCTACAAGGCATTCTCAATTTCCTTCCGGGTCAGCGCATTGCGGCGCCCTTAGGCGTGAACGTGGCCGAGGCCGTTTCCTACCTGCAAACTTCTGTCTGGCCAACCGAGGCGACTCTGCTCAATGCCGCCATTGCGGGCGTGCGCGGCGCGGATCCGGGAGCACGTATTGTGCTGCATGTCGAGTCCGCAACCAACTGCCCGGGCATGGAAACCGCTTTCGCCTTCTTCCAGGCAATGCAGACGCTGGGTGTTTCTTATGATGTTGCGGCGCTCTCGCTTCCCTATGTCAACTCGACGGATATGTCCAGCCTGACAGCACGGGATTATTTTCAGCGCTGGAACGATCTCGTGAACCGCATCGCGGCCCTGGGCAAGCCGGTTTATATCGCGGAGAATAGTTATCCCGCTGCTACGCTTTCCACCTTCTATCCGCCGATTCCCGACTTCCCCTACACGGATGCCGGTCAGGCTGCCTACGTCCACAGCCAGTTGCTCTGGGCCAGTAATAATCCCAACATCATTGGCTGGACTTGGTTTTATCCCGAGTGGTTTCCGGGCATCGCCAGCACTCCCGCGCCAAATCTTGAAGTGTCAGGACTGTTCAGTGATCGCACGACGCTTCGGCCAGCGGCCAAGGAGCTGAACGCCATCTTTGCTCCGAAGAGACGCTCGCAAGTGACCAGTGAATAGAGTCGGCAGCCGGTTTTTGCCCGATGTGCGCGTGTTGTGAATTGAAGATCAAAGGGTCAACAGCCCGTCTAACTCCCGGTAGACGCGCAAACCGTCCATTTAAGGAGACGGTGCCGAGGGCCGTGCCAGGGCTGGTGAGGTGCATGTCGTCCAGCGTGGCCCCGGTAACTAAGGAAGGAGCCTGGCTGCCTGAAGTGATCGGCGCTTTTACCTTGGCCAGGCCAAAATCCAGAATCTTGGCGTGGCCGCGCTTGGTCACGAAAAGATTTGCGGGTTTAATATCGCGATGCACAATACCCTCGGAATGCGCCGCATCCAGCGCGTCGGCGACTTCCGTGGCGATCTCTAACAGTTGCTCCAACTCCATAGGGCGGCCAGTTATAAAGTGCTTCAAGGTCTGCCCATCGAGATACTCCATCGCGATAAACGCTTGCCCATGCTGGTCGTCGATTTCGTAAATCGTGCAGATGTTCGCGTGATTCAAAGCCGAAGCAGCTTTGGCTTCGCGCTCAAAGCGGCTCAGCGATTGCGGATCTTTCGCTACATCCTCAGGCAGGAACTTGAGGGCCACAAACCGCCCGAGTTTGACATCCTCTGCCTTGTATACCACACCCATACCGCCACCACCGAGTTTTTCGATGATTCGGTAATGGGAGATAGTCTGCCCGATCCGAGATGAGGAGTCCGCCACTATGCGCTCATATTAGGTTGCGACAAAGAGACAAGTCAACGAAGAGCAACAGATTGTGGGCTAAGTCCTGGTAAACGCGGTAATCGGAAAAGTTCGTACTGGTCCTCCTCAACGCTGGGTACAGATTAGATCGCGATTGGCGGGAACCGCTGCCCCGGCTGTAGTCATGGAAATCGCCAGGATTGCTCGCCCGCGCACAGGGGCGCTCCCGGCAGCGAATTGCTGGGGAGTTAGGGGGTAGTAGCGTCGGTAAACCGCGCAGCGCGAATCTGGCCCCTTCAAAAAACACTGCCTCCTGCGCGCTTGCGGCGGACTGATTCTGCGCTAGTTACGGCGGCACGTTCGCCTTTCAAAAAACACTTGATTTTCGAATCTGGGGTGAGCCCAGTTTTGAGGGCAGAGTTAGTCAGGTCGGAGGATCACAAGGTGTGCCCAAGAAGTTCGGCACAAAGCCACTCATACCCCTCCATCACGTATCGCTTGCCCTGATCTAGCGACTTGACTGCTCGCGTAAGCATTTCTCGTCGATCAGCGTCACTACGGAACCAGTGTGCTAATGCCTTCGAGAACATATCTCGCCACCTTTCAAGCCCGTCGATTAGAAAATGCGGCTTATCCACCCCAATTGAAGAATGAACATCAGATAGTGCTCAATAGCCGGCCTCTGAAACGTCTTTTGTATTTAGCTGCCGCTCTTCCTCAGGAATGCCGCATCGGACAGCAGCTCCAAATGTATGAGTGAACGTCCATCTACAAGCGCCGCGACCATTGCCGAATCAAATAGGACCGAAGCCGCGCTCGAAGGTAATAGGCGTAGCTCTTGTTTGTTCCTACTCAGTATTCTTTCTACCTCGTCAAACTCCTTCTCGCGCAGCGAGGCTTTGAAAATTTTTTCTACTCTCGTGAGCTTGTCATCGGTTAGTTTGGCACGGTGCCAACAGACCCAAGCCCCAATAGCTGCTCCGACTGGGATCAAGAAAGCAGCAACGGTGATGAAGAACACGACCTCCTGGAGCGGCCAACCGAACGGCGGCTTAACACCGAATGGGGCGTCTCTGCAAACTATTAGCGCAAAGCATGTAATAAGCGCGAGCGCCATCCAGCGAAGTGGCACAAACAAAAGTATCGAATGCCGCTGTATTGGCCGCATGACTGTTAGGACAGCAACGAGAATGCCACAGATAGCAAAGAGAGTGTCGAGAGTCACGAACTATCTCCCAGGTAACATGGCCTTCCCATTCTACCCAGAGTCTTCAAGCGCCCAAGCTAAAATGGCATCGCGAGCTGTTGCTTCTCTCGCCTCGATGGCGGCGACTTGGGATGGTTCTCACAGTCCGTATGTCCAGCTCGAATCCACAATCTTGGAGGCTAAGATGCGACGCTCTGGACGCCTCATAATCTTAGGGGTCTCACTGCTGCTTTTGAGCGTCCCGACAGGCACGAGCACGATGGTCCAAACTGAATACTCGCCATGCTTGTCTCCTCCAAACGGTCAACAACTGTTCAATTTCGGTCGCCAGTGGAACGCCTGGTCAAATGGCTCCCGGTCCATTTATCTTGATGGATTTGTGGAAGGTCAAAGCGATACATATCTCTTACTTGAAAAAGATCTACCAAAGGAGCGCCGTGAGCCTCTTAGACTTGAAACTTTCACTTTTTACGACAGCGAAGCTCTGCGAGATGTAATGACCAGTCTTTACTCCGATCCAGCAAACACCTATATCAGGTACGGCCCTATGGTCTACATTGCGCGCGACAAACTAGCTGGAAAAGACATCAAACCAAGGCTCAGGCTCGCAAGGAGGCAAGACTGCGGCTACGCCAACCATTGAAACAATCACGCAAGAACCCACCACAGCATCTAGGAGACCGGCCGCGCGGCACTTGTGCAAACTAGACGGGGTTCGCAGCATGGCTTGCATTCTCGCCCAGTTCGGTCGTTTTGCATTCACCTCTGTCCCTTGAAGATTTCATCGAGGTGGGGGTCATCTATCGAAGTGAACATGTCAGGAAGCCAGGACTCCGGACGAGGGGATTGGCAGCGGCCAAATCTTTGCTCGATTAGTCGCGCGAACGCCCAGCGGCTTCGGAGCACGAGCGCGCCGCCTTCGGACGAGTAGCGCAGACTGGCGCACGTGCGGCACCGCCAGGGACAACGCTGAGCGCTAGTGGTGTACCTCCCGCCAGGCTCCCAGCCATAAAGCGCCCGGCGCGCAACGTTGCAGTAGGGGCAAATAAGAAGCCGGGCTCTCCCTCCATTTCGCGGCAACGGACGCAGAAGTGTGCGAAGGAAATTGCGTGTTCCGTCGTAGCGCTTAATTTCGACAGCGCCGGTCCAATCAAGCCCACCAAGGCCCTCAATCTCCTTGTGCGACGCGATGCGAACAGCTTCCTGAACTGTGCCATCCGAGTGGCTTTTCCACACGAAGAGGTAAGGAATCTTTCTGGGGTCATCGAGAACGCGCCGCACAGCCCAGGCGGGCAGTAGCGGAACCTGTTCGCAGTTCACTCTGCGCCCGAAGAAACGCCCGCCACACCTGTATCTTGGGTACGTTCTTCCCCTGCTCACCATCTAATCCCCCTGATTATTCTTTCCAGCAAAATCCCAGCTACGGGGTGCGTTAGCAAAGAAAGCGTCAAGGTCCGCACGCCTAAATCTCCACCTACCACCGATAATGCGCCCCTCGATCTCACCGCGCTGAGTATATGCCCGTACGGTGCGCGAACTGAGGCGCAACACTTCTGCCGCTTCTCGCAGCGTGAGCAAACGGTCTCCAATCGGAGGCGCCTCAGGTTCAGACTTCTTACGTCTTTTCATCCTGTGGTCACCTCGCAGTGTGAGCGCCAGTCGGAAAGAAATGGAGTGAACCCTTGAAGTGACACACAAGATTGGGCACAGTTTCCGGGAAAGGAAACGCTGTGAAGAGAAAGAGATACTCCCGGAAATTTCAGCGAATGGCCGTGGAGCGGATGAGGACGTGCGAAAACGTTGGTGAG
>DASSXG010000075.1:0-23833 GCA_035704085.1 Candidatus Acidiferrum sp.
CTGGAAGGTCGGATCAAAGCTCTCTGGACGATTGGTTACGACATCTTGCTGACGAATCCAAATGCTTCCATGACGGAGCAGGCGTTGCGATCCATGGAGTGTGTCATTGTGCAGGACATATTTCTGAACGAGACCGCAAAGAAGTTCGGCACCGTGTTTTTCCCGGCGTGCTCCTCGTTTGAAAAAGACGGCACGTTCATGAACGCGGAACGTCGCATCCAGCGGGTCCGCAAAGCGATTGAGCCGATTGGGGAATCGAGGCCCGATTGGGAAATCATTTGTTCTCTAGCCAGCGCGATGGGAAAGGGAGAGTATTTTGCGTTTCGCTCGCCGGAAGAGATCTGGAATGAAATCCGCATCGTTTGGAAGGCCGCTCGCGGCATTACCTATCCCCGCATCGAGAGCCAAGGCTTGCAATGGCCCTGCCCGTCGGATGGGCACCCGGGGACCAGGATTCTCCACGCGGAAATCCCCTCTGCAGAGAAGCGGCCAGCACTCAGGACCATCGAATATCGAGAGACGAAGGAGACCACCACGGCGGAGTTCCCCTTCCTGCTGACGACCGGCAGAACTCTCTACCAATTCAATGCGGGAACCATGACTTCCCGTACCCGCAACATCGAATTGCGGCGCGGAGACTCCCTGGACATTTCTCAAAGGGATGCTGAGCGGCTAGGGCTGCGCGACGGAGACTGCGCGCGGATTCGCAGTCGCTACGGTTCCGTAGCCTTACCCATCAAAATTAGCAATGGCGTTAGAGACGGCGAGCCTTTCGCCACCTTCCACACACCCGAAGTCTTTCTGAATCTCGTCACCAGTTCCGAGCGCGATGGAATTACCGGTGCGCCCGAATACAAACGAACCGCTGTGCAAATTGAAAAGCTCTCCTGATCGTGTCGGATTGCAGGGCAAATCCCGGGTCGTGAGTTTGCCACAAGAGAATTCTCACTTGGTGGCTAACTGCGTTGCCGAACGCTTCGAGGGAGATCCCAACGTTATACCTTTGCCTTTCCTTCTATCACTCTTCGCGCCTTCCCAAGAATTGCCATCGGGCGCTCTCGCCACACGCCCCCTTCCTGGTATCTCAAGGTGTAGATGTGGAGCAAGCGCCAGCCTTCTTGGAGCAAACGATTCACTTGCTCACGTCCTCGGGCCTCCAAGTTGTGGCCCGTGAGTTCGCCGATATCCTGCTGCCAAAGGGATGCTCCCTCAACAAAGCTCACCGATGCGACGTCGGAAGCTTCTCTCGTGCGGGCCGCCAAATCTGCTACTTTAACGCCCGCGGATTTGGCCGAGTTCCGGTGCTTTCTGACACCTGTGGCTCTTGTCTGCGTTTCCGGTCGTTGTCGCACAGAGAGCATGATCGCGTCACTCTAAGGCTGCACCTTCTTGCGAGAAGTAACCCGGAAGACGGGAAATGCCGCGGCGACCTTTTGGAATTCCGCAAGCGCTGCATCTTTGTTCACGGGCACGTGCGGTCGCGCACCCGGCGCGCGCTGCAGGTAAGCCCTCAGGATGGGTGCACGCTGTTCGGCGGGGACCTCTTCGAGCTGGACCTGCTCACGGCCGCCGCTCCGGAGAATCGCTCTTCCACCGGCTGCGCGGACGTTGTGGACCCAGCTCACATTATCTCCGAGCATCGACACCAAGTACCGTTGTCCATCGACGACGGCAATGACCACCGGCAGCGAGAAGATTCGTCCCGATTTTCGTCCCGTCACTTCCAATGTCACGAGGTAGTTGGGCGCCACGCCCGTCGAGGCTACAGTAGCCGTCACGCGATTCGCAATCCTCGCGATCCAGTTGGGTCGGTGCCCACGGTACAACCATCGAGTGAAGTCGCTCACAGTCATCTTAGCCTCAGTACCTTCTGCCCTGGACTACGCACAGAGCAAGAATGCTCATGGCTTTCCTGTCTCTTCCCATCTCTTCTTCTCGAGTGCGTCTGCGCTAACTTGGTCCGCGCACGCACCGCAGATCATCTCATCCGAAGGCTTACCGCAAATGATGCACACCCGCTTTCTGCCCTCGGGGCCAGGCGCACCTAGGGTTTTCTCTTCTGTTCCAGTTACGTCCGTCCGTTCTTCTTTGCAAGTCTTTGGCGGTAAGACTGCTCGTGACTCCTCGGCTTCCTTGGGAGGCGGCCTCTCCGCTCCTGCGCGTTCGGTTTGGTCGCACTCGGAACACTCTTTAGCTCTCTCCTTTGGCTCGCTCCGCCGACGGTTGCTCAACGAGCCGATGTGCCCTTTCCGCCACATAGTCACTTCCGATCAAACATTTCCTGCGCGGCTTCATTGTTCTCCAGGATCAAGACCAACTTCTCCGTGTTAATCGTCAGCTGAACTCCGTTCCAATCACACCAAACAAAATAAAACCTGAGATTGCCTGTAGTCCGTGATGCGGATCACGTCTCGATGTGATCTATGCGCAGTCATGGAGCAGAGAAGCCCGACCGCGATTCTCATCCGGATGGAGACCACGAGGATGTGTGATCCGGGTCACAGCAGCTTTAGGATCCCGCGACTTAGCCTAGGAACCCACGAGGATGCGTCATGGCTTCGGACACGGCTGGGCTGTTACACCAACCCCACGAAACCGGTGGCGACCCTAGCAGACCGCCTGAATCCGCAGGATTAAGTCCTGAAGAAGTCGAACTTCGCAGGAAGCACTGCGGCCCCAATTTGCTTCCGCAGGCGCCACACCTACCGATTTGGCGCCGGCTTCTGTCTCAACTTGTCCATTTCTTCGCGGTCATGCTGTGGGTCGCCGGCGGCTTAGCGATTCTAGCCGGCATGCCCCAGCTCGGATTCGCAATTTTCGTAGTCATTGTGGTCAACGGCCTATTCGCTTTTTTCCAGGAATATCGTGCAGAGAAAGCTGGTGAGCGGCTTCGTGATCTGCTGCCGCGGCGCGTCACCGTTATCCGGGAACAAAGGCGCCAGAACATCGATGCGATCGAACTCGTACCTGACGATGTCGTTGTCCTCAATGCGGGAGACCGCATCTCGGCGGATATGTGCTTAGCCAAAGTCCATGGGCTATCCATCGATACATCCACGCTGACCGGAGAGAGCGTCCCCGCGACTCCACAACCGGGCGAAACCATTTTTGCGGGCACATTTGCTGTCGAAGGTGAAGCCCTGGGGGTTGTCACCGCCACTGGGAATTCAACCCGGCTGGCCCGGATTGCCCAGATGACGGCGGCGGGACGGCGTCCACCGAGTCCGCTTGCACTCGAGTTGGACCGAGTCGTGCGCGTCATCGCATTAGTGTCTGTAGCCGTCGGTTCTGTGTTCTTAGTCATCGCGTTACTCGTAGGGATTCGGCTTGCCGATGGCTTCCTTTTTGCACTCGGGGTGACAGTTGCCCTAGTTCCCGAAGGCCTACTTCCAACGGTTACACTCTCGCTCGCAATGGGTGCGCAGAGAATGGCAGCGCGGGGGGCTCTTGTGCGGCGCCTGGAGTCAGTCGAGACGCTAGGCTCGACTTCATTCATCTGTACCGATAAGACAGGAACGCTCACGCAGAACGAAATGTCAGTGGTCGAAGCATGGACGCCAAAGGGCCGAGTATCTGTCCAGAGTTCGGGTTATGACCCGACAGGCAAGTTTTATGGGGAGCCGACGTTGCTGCCTTTCCTCCGGGAACTCGCTTCCGCGGCGGCGCTGCATTCAAACGGCAAGGCTGTCTTACGCGAAGGACGCTGGACAGCCCAGGGCAATCCTCTAGAGGTAGCGCTCGATGTCTTTGCCCAGCGTCTCACTGTCGATGTCCAGGCGGAAGAAGCGGCTTCGCCCGCCACGCGCCGGTTCCCCTTCGACCCCCGGCGTCGACGGATGTCAGTCATCATGGGGAATCGGGCAATTGTGAGAGGCGCACCAGAAGCTGTCCTTGGGCGCTGCCGGAAAATCAGCGATGCGGAACGGGCCGTGTCGCACATGGCCGAGCGCGGCTTGCGAGTTATTGCGATTGCGGTTCGTGACCTCGATGGCATGGAAGTTCCCGAAACGCCCGATGCCAATGAGGTTGATCTGACTCTACTCGGACTAGTCGGTATCGAAGACCCACCGAGATCGGGCGTTGCGGATTCAATTGCTGCTTGCCGGCGTGCGGGAATCCGCGTAGCAATGGTCACAGGGGACCATCCGGGAACTGCGCGTGCTATCGCCCGCGAAGTAGGATTGTGGACTTCAGATAAGCTTGTGATCGAGGGAAAAGAACTCCCGCAGGACGAAGAAATCCTGGGTGCACTGATGGATCGTGACGGCATTATCGTCAGCCGTGTTTCACCGGAAGAAAAGCTGAGGATTGCCCGTGCGCTGCGTAAGCGCGGACACGTAGTGGCAATGACCGGCGACGGCGTCAATGATGCTCCCGCACTTCACGAAGCGGATATCGGCGTAGCCATGGGTCTTTCCGGGACGGATGTGGCGCGGGAGGCCGCAGATCTTGTGCTACTGGACGACAATTTCACAAACATCGTTGCGGCCATCGAGCAGGGCCGAACCACATTCGCCAATGCGAGACGTTTCCTCACTTACCATCTGACAGACAATATCGCCGAGTTGACCCCGTTTGTCGTGTGGGCGCTTTCTGGTGGACGCTTTCCCTTGGCGCTCGGCGTATTGCAGGTACTCTGCTTGGACATTGGAACCGACATCCTCCCTGCAGTGGCGTTGGGAGCTGAACCATCAAGCCCTAAAGCTCTCGCCCAACCGCCGCTCGGACGCCATCTCGTAGACCGTTCCCTGCTGTTCAGAGCTTTCGGTGTTCTCGGGCTAACGGAGTCCGTCGTCGAGATGATCGCATTTCTGGCGGCGCTTTCATTTGCGGGATGGAGGCCTGGGGCGCCCTTCCCGTCCGGGCCCGCATTTCTTGCAGCCTCCGGAGCTGCCTTCACAGCCGTTGTTGCGGGCCAGATGGCGAATGCCTTTGCCTGCCGAAGTGCCAGCCAATGGCCAGGAAAACTGGGCTGGCTTTCAAACCGGTATCTAGTGCTTGCGATATTCTGCGAGGCCGCGATGTTAATCGGTTTCTTGTACATTTCCCCGCTGGCGAAAATACTGGGACACGCAGCGCCTAATACGGCCGGCTACTTTGCGGCTCTCCTGGCGATTCCGGCGGTCCTGATGGCAGATGCGGCCCAGAAGTGGTGGAAGAGGCACAACCGAAGTTTGACTCCTTTAAACTGAATCCGCTGCATCGCAACTCCGTTGTGACAAACGGCGTCGGACTAACGACGAGAGAATCAGCTTCTCAACGGCGCGTCGGTCAAACGGGTGCGTTGTGAATCTCTTGCGCAAATATGACGAAGCCATTCGCGGGAATCGTCAGCGCGGCGGAACAGGACAGGCCATGAAAAGGGGGTCCATCCGCCTCGATTGCTCCTCCATTTCCCGCGACGATCGGATTTACCCAATTATCGTAGACATCGCTGTTGAATACTTCCAGCCACCGCCCGCCTCTGGGAAATCCGATCTGGTAGTTGTACCAGGAACTCTCGTTGAGGCTGACAACCACGACGACATCCTGGCCCACCCCTTCCACCCACCGCTGAAATGCCAGCACTCGATTGTCATCGTGAACATGGATGATGCTGCAGCCCTCTCCGCGCAGACCGGGTTGGCTCCGGCGCAGTGCGATCAACTCCCGGGTGAAGCGGAGGAAGTCGGTCATGGTCTTATCGCCGCCCTCCAAGCCGCTCCACCAAATGAGGTTTGCAGGATCTGGTTTGTCATTCCATTGCTTGTCTTCCAGGAATTCCTGGCCCATGAAAAGCATGGGAATCCCGGGAGAGGTCAGCACCAACCCCATAGCCACGCGGCTGCGGCTCCGGGCATACCAGGAACGCGAATCCGTGCCGTCTGCCAGCTTGGGAATCCGGGGGTCACGGCCCACGTGGACTCTGTCGTGATCCTCGACGGATTGCACGGCGCGCCATCGCTTCTCAAGGCTCGTATCTTGGATCGCATTCGCGATAGCGCCCATACTGAGCTGGGCGGAACGGCCGGTCGAGGCCGCACTGATCGCGGATCGAACCGCGTTGCGGAGTGCGTCGTTCCAAGTTGCGTCAAACCCGGCGCCGCCGGCAGACCTGACTTTGACGACCCAATCGTTCACCGGCCAATATTCCGCAATCTGGATCGCCTCCGGTTTCTTGGCGCGCAGCGTATCTGTGATGTCCTGACAGGTCAGCCAGCCACCGAACCGGTCCATGACACTCACTTCGTCGAAGCGGAATCCGTCTATCCGATACTCCTCGTAGAAGAATCTCGCATTGTCGATCAGAAACTGCTTGACGTCATTATTCCAGTACGCGAAGACCTCTCCTCCGGCCCAACCCTGGTCTGTAAAGTAGAGGCTATCGTTGGCGTTGCCGAAAGGCATGCGGTCCAGGAACCACATGCTGTTGTCGTCGAATCCTCCGCCAGCGTGGTTGTAAACGACGTCGAGGATCACTCCGATGCCATAGACATGGCACACGTCGACCAGGGCGCGGAGTTGGTTGTCGCTGCCACGCAGCACGTCGATCCCTGAGTACCCTGGTTGCCCTGCCTGCTGCAAGATCGTGTTGACCTGGTTGAAATAGCTCTGCAGATTCGCCTCGTCCGCTTCAGCGTATTCGTTTTCGGGGCTGTAGTAATCCGTGCCGTTGTAGCCGAGGCTGAACTCGGTATTGAATTCCTGCACGGGCAGTAGTTCGATCGCGTGGACGCCGAGAGCAGCCAGATAGGGGACCCGCTGGATGACGTCGAGGAAATACCCGTCCGGATTGCCAGGCTTAATCGAAAATGTGCCGACGTGCAATTCGTAGATGATGAGGTCATTGAAAGCTGGCGGGCGAAAGCCCGTGTCATGCCACGGAAAGCGGAGAGGATCTCGCAATACGCAGTTCGCGAGCGGAAATACAGGCTGGAAGGTCAACATCCGTGCCCTGGGGTCGCGCTTGTAACCGTCGGTCCCAAGGCCATCTACGTAAAACAAGTACCGATCGCTGTCCTTCAGGCCGGGAATGAATGCTGCCCAATGTCCCCCGCCGACAGGCTGCAGCTGGCCATCGCCATTCTGCTTCCAACCGTTGAAATCTCCGGAGACGTAGACTGCTTTTGCGCGAGGTGCCCACACCCGAAAGGTAGCGCCGCCGGGCACCAACGTGCCGCCCATCGGAGCATTGGTCAAGTCAAGCCGCGGGGTCATAGCAGTGTCACGGCCTTCGGTCTAACGGAGTACCTCCATCTCCTGCTGCGCCGGGAGAGCCATGACAATAAAGCTGCAGTTACGGAGTTCCGTTTAGTTTGCTTTCATCGCAAAGGAACAAAGCAGCGCAACGAAGACGAGCAGGTGGATAGTCCTCATTGTCCATTCAGTTCCACGGGAGCTAGGACACGTCCCTGCTGTGGTGCACTTCTCGAAGTGCTTTCTCGGCCTGCTCCAAATCGGCTAAGCGCTGCTCGAGTTCGGCGCGAAAGATTTCCGCTTGTTCGTAGAGTCGGGCATTCTGAATCGCAACCGCAGCAGGAATCGCTAACGATTTGGCAAGGCGCAAATGTTCCTGGGTAAACGCCTGGGCATGCGTGTCGCCGAGCGAAAGGAGTCCGAGGACCTGTTGCGAGGCAACGAGCGGCACACACAACCACGATCGCAGATGGGAAAAACCCTTGAAGGCGACCCATCCTTCCTCTACAGCTGTGTTCGGGATCAACAGACTGTTCCTGCCCGCGAGAACGTGCATCAGAAATTCGCTTTCCTTTGCATCCAAGGTTGAGGGAGATTTTGGGACGCGACGACTTGTTTCGCACCCTTGGACCTCACGTGCAAGGAAGAGACGAGTGTCGGCTTCCACGAGCAGGATGCGAGCCGATTCACAAGGAACCAGTTTCAGCAGGGATTGGAGCAGCGTGTCCAGAACGTAGTCCATGCGGAGGTTCTGCGTAAGCGCCAGGGTAGTTCTGCGAAACGCGTCGGCCTCCGCACCGGCAGACTCAGCCCTGTCCAGGTTCCGAGATATCTCCTCTTCGGCGGATTTTCGCGCTGAAACGTCCTGGGCAGTTCCTACGAGCCGCCGCACAATCCCGGCAGAATCCCGGACGGGGAATCCGCGGACCCACACCCAGCGAATTGCGCCGTCCGGTTTAGTAATGCGGAACTCCTCGTCGAGCTGCCCCGTTTGAACCGATTCGCGCAGCCGAGCCAGAACCCGCACGCGGTCCTCGGGGTGTATGACCTCTTCGTAGGACTTGGGATCTTTCCGGAGTGACTCGCAGGAGCGCCCGGTGATCGTTTCATATGCCGGGTTGATATAGAGAACCTTCATATTCTCTGCGTCTAGGGTCCAGAACATTTCTTCGATATTCCTGGCCATTTCCTGAAACCGCTCTTCACTTTCGCGCAGGGCCTCTTCCGCCAGTTTCCTCCGGGTGACGTCGCGGAGCACGGCCACGTGCCGGCCTGGGAGGTAGTACGCCTTCGCCGTGTATTCAACAAAGACTGCCTCGCCGTCGCCTCGCAAAACCCGCGTCTCTCTGTGTTCGCTCTTACGGTCGAGGAAGCGGTCCCAGCCCTCCTTGAAATCTCCAGCACAAGTGAAGAACTTCTGAATCGGCTCGCCTACGAGTTCCTGGCGTCTGGTTCCAAACAACTTCAATGCTGCGGGATTCGCTTCAAGGCAAACTGCCTGGTCATCGAGAATCAGGATCCCGTCGAGCGTGCTGTCGAAGACGGATTTGTATTCCTGTTCTGTGGCATCGAGAACGCTCACGGTTTCCCGGTGCTCGCGACGTGCTAGAAGCAGAAAGCGAACGTGCAGGCCAATGGCTATACAGAGAGCGATGAGGCTGAGCGTGAGCAAGACGGAAGACAAAGACCCGCTATAGAAATGCGCCCCGAACGCAGTGCCGAGGAGGGTAACCGCGGTCAATGAGATAAGAATAGACCCGGCGCGCATCCAGCGTTGCTGCCGAGTTTTAGAGAAGGCTGTATAACGCATTCGCATGGCACTGCCGCTCTGAGGAACTGTGACCCAATGGGCCGTGGCAAGCCTTGGGCGAAATAAACGGCATCGGGCGGTTACGCTCCAATACCTCCACCATTCTGGCAGGATGCTATGCCCAGACATGCGTAGAGTCAATATGCCATGAGAACTCGGGAAGCATGTCCCCCCAACAGCGGGTTCCAGTTGAGGGCCCGGCGGCCAGCCGCACTTTTCGACTCAAGTGAACCGGTGGCCTGCTCTGCGATCCTGTAGTATAGGGAAATTTACAGGGACCGTTTAGGCGACACGCGGGGAAACGGTGACACACTCTCGAACCATAAGACCATCGGCATTTCGAGAAGCCTTTCTCTTCTGGACCAACATCATCCTCTTAGCCTTGGCCCTCGTCCTGGCATTTACCTGGTATCACGAGATCAGGTACATGACGGCGTCAACTCCAGAGTACGTTCAAACAATCGTCGCGTGGCTGGCTGCCTTGACAGGGGTGTTGGCATGGTTTTCTGGAGTCGCGTGGGGAATGCAGTATGTCTACAACCGCCTTCGACAGCGACCTGAGCCGAAGAAACTCACTCATGAACAGATAACGAGGAAGTATCTTCCGGTCATAGTTGACCGGGTCCTACGTCCAGCGCTGCATTCAATTTGGCTAGCCGGTATCCTGGCGTCTGCTGCAGCTTTTATTGCATACGATATATTCTATGTTGGTCCACCGTTTCTGCCGCCTGGGGGGCCAATCGTCGTCACACCGACTGTCGCCAGGCTGCCCTACACGCACCATCAGAAGCACGTCTACATCGCAGTGAAGCAAACCGACGATCAAATTGGTGGCATCAGCATACTGGATGAACGAGCAGTGGAACTGAAAGATCAATTCATAGCGTTAGGGAGCAGATTCGATCGGGCGGAGCCAAACTGTGTTGCGATCGCACCGAGCAGAAGGAAGTTGTTTGTTACCGACGAGGCGGCCGGGCGGGTCTACATGATTGACGAGACCTGGAGCGTCCAGGCATTGGCAGTTGGATGGAATCCTCAGTGTGTCGCGATCAGCCCAGACGAGCGCAAGGCGTACGTGAGTAACAAGCAGCCTGCCCCTTACGGAACGATTAGTGTCATTGATATTGAGAAGGGAGTGGTGTCACACACAATCGAAAACGCTAATTGCCCCGATCACCTCGCCGTATCTCGCGATGGTCGTCGGCTTTACGTTGCAACTGAATGCGGCGGCGACCATGATCCACTTCTGGTCATCGATACGGCTTCCGACAAGATCGTTGCGACTATTCCAGACATCGTCATCGGGCGTGCACCTGCCGTAAGCGCTGACGGCAAGCGTATATTCGTCGCCCGGGTTGCCCGCAGCCAACCAAGCGAGAAAAAGTTCCTGCTTTCTGTGTTTTCGACTGTGGATTATCGTCGCGTGGATGAGACTTCTTTTGATGATTCGATCGCGGCGATTGCTTTCTTCCCGGGCTCGGATGGCGGGGATCTTTTTGTTGCTGTGGGTTCGTCAGTAAGAATCCTGAACCCTAACAAAGTGGCAGAGCAGAAGAACGAAATCCAAACATGCGCGCAGGCGGACCGAACCAACGGTCAATGTTGGCCAGTTGGACTCGCCATTTCGGAACGCGGGGCTCTCTACATCCTTTCGAGAAATGGAAAGGTCCGCTTCTCCGGTTTGGCAGGGCTGCTAAACCCGGGGAAGCCGTAATTACACATACCACATACGTACGCTGGTATAAAGTTTCGGGCAGAAGGATCGATGCACTCCCCTCGAATGGACTATCTAGGAACCAATCGGCTAAATCTGGGTGCCCCATCAGCTTCGCGACGCTGAGAACATCGATCCCCGCCTCGACAGCACGTGTGCCATAGGCCTCGCGTTCATTTGATCTTCAACTCGTAATTTATGGCTTAATATTAATCTTGACAGACAGAAAGGGTCTCATTATGTTTCTTTGAACTCTCCAATGCGGCTCCGACGACGACGGACCAGTTGCCAGCAAAATGCAATTATCTCCGCTAGCCGTTCCTCCGCACCCTATGTATGTCCTGGCGAGGCTCAAGTTGGACACTCTAGTAAGAAACCGTAGATCGCAGCCATTGGTCAGGGGCCCACGTTTAATCTCGAATGAAGCGCGGAAGACGCAAAATCTCTCTGTTGCGTCGCGAACTCAATGTAATCGGAAAATGACTTTGTATCTTGGGCCTTAGACTTCGACCCCGTTTCGATAGCGGTGGGCGCATGCTGGTCGGGCTCCTCCGCTCAAGTCCGATTTGAACGGTGTCGATCAGCTGGAGGCTAAATGAAAATCCAAGTATTGATATCACAAACGGGAAATGAACCGCTGCCCGAATACGGAAAAAGATACTTCGAACATATAGTTGCTGAGTATCGTTCACTGGTTCAAGGTACTGTGCCAGGGTACATATCAGCGATCATTGACAAGTACACTGGCGACCTTAACGCTCCGACTTGGGGGGATCTATATCTTCTGGAAAAGTACGTACTCTCGATCCAGGCTCCGGAGACACTCAAGAGACGGGCTTGGAATTTGCGGAGTGATTATTTAGATATGACCGGGCCACGAGCCTATGAAATGTATTTGCGCTCTCGGCCACCCGATGAAAATGATCCCAACTGCGATGTCGACGCCCTAAGGGCCGATCTCGATCGGGTTTTGGATTCACTCCATTGGAGCTATGCGCTCATCCCAATTCGTGAACGGCTGCGCACAAGCATCGTTCGTACTGTAGGTCTGGTGTTGTTGCTGTCGATGGTTTTGACTTCTGGTCTGGTCTACTTGTTTTCCTTCTATCACCAAACGCTGTTCTCGTGGATTCTTCTGGTGATGCTGGCGGGGGCAATCGGCGGTTTTATGAGTTTGCAGCAAAGAGTGCAAAACATTCCAACGGTCGGTGACCCCCTGGTCAGCATCTTCGAGATTGAGAATGGGAGGTTTAGCATCTATCTCGCTCCCGTAAGTGGAGCAATCTTTGCTGCCGTTCTGCTGGCATTGTTTATGGGGGGGCTTATCAGCGGCCAACTCTTTCCTACGTTTAGTGGGGGAGGGTTGAAGTTCTACCTCGAGAAATTCCAGTGGGTGGGAGATGGCGGATACCTAGACAGTATAGGTTATGCAAAGCTCTTAGTCTGGTCGTTCATCGCGGGATTTGCCGAGCGGTTCGTCCCTGACACGCTAGACAGGCTAATAGCAAAAGCGCAAAGCACAGACAGCAGTAAAGCACCTACTGTTTCGCCCAACCCATCTTACCTACCATCCTTGTCACCACTAGCTAGGCCGAGAAGTTCTCCACCTAGCGGTAAGGCTGGAACTTCACCTCCACAAAGGAACTCCCCACCCTGGAGGTGAGGAACCACACTCATGGGATTCAAAAATGTATTTGCTTGTTTGGTTCATGAATCTCAAGACTGCATCATTGATCTCATCCACAACCTACGCTCAAGGGATCCGGACTCTCTCGTCCTTCTTTATAACGGAGGAGTCGCTGGGGACCTTTTAGATGATTTTCCATTCGATCGATATGGCGTAGAAGTCCACCCAAATCCGAGGCGGATGACGTGGGGCCGGCTTCACTGGTATGCGCTCGATTGCATGGAATTCTGCACCGAGAACTTTAATTTCGACACTCTTACCATAGTTGATTCTGACCAGCTATTGCTTCGGGCGGGCTACTCCAAATTCATGAAAGATTCGTTGGACGACATGTCGAATATCGGAATGTTATGCAGTTCGCTCGCTCCGCTTGACAAGAACACGATCAATGGTCCCTGCCGTGCAGCCTTCGATGAAATCGACCTTTGGCTGCCACTACTCAAGCGCTTCCCCGATGGCGAGGATAAGTTCTTTCATTGGACTTTTTGGCCGTCGACCGTATTCCTTGCACCAGCTGTTCGCGATCTGTTGAAGATCGCCCGAGCTGATCACACAATTCAGGAAATACTCGCTACGTCTCAGATCTGGGCGTCCGAGGAAGTAATATTTCCCACCCTCGTCGCTCTTCTTGGATACGAAATCGGCCAGAATCCCTGCAGTTTTGACTATGTAAAATATGGCGCAGCTTATAGTCTACGACAAATTGAAGCAGCGTTGATTCAGCCTGACGTCTTTTGGGTTCACCCGGTCCCCCGCGACTATGGTGATGAGGTTCGAAACAGAATTCGCCAAGAACTCGCTCCAGACCTAAAGCTTAGATGCGAACGGCCTTCGCTCGGACAGTTGCCAAACGGATTATTGGGGCCTATATGGGAACGGGCGAACGCGATAGATGGTTGGCTGGATGAGAATGAGGCAGAGTTGCTGCTAGAAAGCTGCAGTTCTGCTCTACGTTCAATATCACAACCTTGGGATTGTGTCGAAATTGGAAGCTACCACGGGAAATCGACCGTACTCCTCGGTAATCTCTTACGTTCGCACGGAACAAGTGCGGTTTTGTACGCCGTGGACCCGCATGAGGGGAGGGTTGGATCTTCAGATCGAGGAATACAGCTGCTAAATCCTTCGCTAGACGCACTCATTAACAATATTCGCTCACTTGAACTGGAAAACGTCATACGCGTTCTGGTGAATCAGGCATGTAAGCTGACCTGGGAGTCGCCGGTGGGCTTTGTTTTTATTGACGGAATCCACGATTATCCAAGCGTTGCACGGGATTTCTTCAAATTCGATCCTTGGATAATCCCTGGCGGTGTGATCGCATTTCACGATTACTCAGACTTTTACCCCGGAGTCAAAATGTTCGTCGACGAGTTGGTGCTGAATGGAGCGTACGAACCTGTAGCAAGCGCGGGAAGTCTAATGGTCTGTAAGAAAGTGCGAGTGTCTGCCGCGGACTACAGACGGAGGAGTTTGTCAGCCAACAGTGATAAATCTGTGCTAGTAGCCTCAAGCTCGTCCATCATTGAGGGTGAGCCGTTCGTTTCCTGCATAATGCCTACCCGTAATCGTCCTGACTTCGTTCGTTTGGCCGTTGACAATTTTATGCGCCAGGATTACGGCAAGCGGGAATTAATAATCGTGGACGATGGCGACGAGCCTCTGTCGCATTTGATGCCTGATTGTGGCTTCGTTCGTTACTACAGACCGACCGCTTGTGAAACAATCGGCGCTAAGCGAAACTTCGCGTGTGAAAAAGCATCTGGCGAAATCGTTGTCCACTGGGATGATGACGATTGGTCCGCCAGCTGGAGAATTAGTTGTCAAGTGATGGAGCTCCTACGATCCCAATCGCAAGTATGCGGTTTGTCGCGGGTACTGTTTTATGACGCTCTCCACGAAACCTTTTGGGAATATATGTATCCGGAAAGCGAATCAGCGTGGGTATGCGGCGGCACACTATGCTATAGGAAGAGCTTCTGGAAGTGTTTTCCATTTCGTTCTATATCAGAGGGAGAGGACAACGCGTTCCTCGAACACGCATCGGCTGACCAGATTCATAGAGTACAGACCAGCGACTTCTATGTAGGCACTATCCACGCTGGAAATACTAGCCCAAAATGCACGGCGCATCCATGGTGGCGGCAGATGTCCGGAGACGCCGTTAACTACGATTATAAAGAGTACAAAAATCAAGTCGACAAAGTAGTTTGGGCCAATCGCAGTGGTGAACGCAAATTCTGATGCGATTTGAGGTTCATGACAATATTCTACATTCGCGATTCGCGAATAGCGAATGGATTCTAAAGGCGCCGCCCAAGCATGGCGAAGACAAAGAGAACTAGCGTAGGACGATTTCAATGGAGTTTGCTCCGCATCCGGTTTATCAGCACCTTAAGTAAAATCATTGAAGCTATAGGTGGCGAACTCCAGATTGTCGCCAACATGCCAAACGGGAAACTGCAAATTCACGAGTTCGCTAAAACTCGGAAGGGCCAGCTTGACTCTGTCCTGCCAAGAGGCACGCAGGGGCCGGTAAGGAGATTCATAAAAATCGCTGGCGCGCCCGGAAACGCTCGATTTTCTTCTGAGCTTCTTCCAAATGTGATTTGGACAAGTGCACGTAGCGCTGCGTCGTGTCCAGATCCGCATGTCCCATCAGCTTCGCCACACTGAATACGTCGATGCCGGCTTCTATGGCCCGCGTTCCGTAGGTATGCCGAAGGTCGTAGAGCCGGAATGGCGGTTCGATTCCGCTTTTCCGCAACGCCTTCTGATGCGCTGGTTCGAGTTCCGTCATCGGCCTCGACCAGTCATACCCATTCCCAACCCTTCGTGGAAAGAGATATTCGCCTTTTGCGTTCGAAAGTCGTCGCTTGAGCACAGGGAGTACTCGCATTGTAATCGGAACATCCCGAATCGCTCGATCCGACTTCCCTTCCCTGACATGCACATAAGGCGCGGGCGGGCCGATGCGCACATCCTCGTCGCGGAGTTGAAAGATCTCGCCCGGCCGCAGCCCCATCTCAACCATGATGACCCCGACGTCCCTGAGCACTGGGGCCGCAGCCTTCAAATACTTTCGTTCCTCATCGAACGAAAGGGTTCGTTCTCTTCCCTTTTCATGCAAGAACTCCACGCGTCCTCCGAAGAACGGGCTCTTCTGGATCAGTTCCTCCTTCACAGCAATACCGAGGATCTGCCGCAAGCATGACAGATCGCGGTTAATCGTCGCGGGACTCCGCTGCAGCTCGAGTCGCGCCTCTTTGAAGGCCCGGATCATCTCGGGCGTGATCTCATCCAGATATTTTCTGCCAAAGTGACGCTTCAAGTTACGGACGCAACTCAAGTAGGCACGATGCGTGTTGGCGCGACGTTCTACTTTGACGGTGTGGAGAAAACGCTCTGCAAAATCCTTGAGCAGAGGAATTTGCTTCTTAGGGAGAATTCCTGCGCGCCTTTGGGCCAGTTCAGCCTTTTTGATGCACTCAACGCGGTGCGCAACGGTCTTGTTTCTAAGATGAGTGGA
This sequence comes from Candidatus Acidiferrum sp., assembly GCA_035704085.1. Lineage (GTDB taxonomy): Bacteria > Acidobacteriota > Terriglobia > Acidiferrales > UBA7541 > Acidiferrum. Next base: position 15,917 of record DASSXG010000075.1, read on the forward strand.
GGCCTGATACCGCCGCTTTTCGAAATAGAAGTCGTAGTAGTAATACGGAGAACCGGGTTGCTTGTAGATGGTCATGGCGTACTCCAGACCGGCAAGATTTGAATGAACTAGCGAGGGGTTGGTAAGCATTCTGAAAATGCGATAAATATCGAGGATGACCCGCGATCGACGGAGCCGCTTCCCTTTAGCGCGCGTTCCGCAATCCGGCCTTCACGCGTTCGACGATGAGGCTGCGCTCCAGTTCAGCAACAGCGCCCAGAACCGCCGACTTCCGCAATTGCTCGGGTCAAAATGAGCGGGATCTTGGTCTTCGAGTGATTTGCGAGCCGCGAGACCGGCTCCGTTAGCGTGTACGCCCGTCTGTTATTCCCTTGGAAACAAAGACCGGCGAGTACTATCGCCCTGCTGTGCATGGTTCGCGGAACATGCCTAGAAGCGGGTCGATGCACGCCCGATGACCCTACACCTTGACTTCCAAGGGAGGCTCGCGTGTCTAAGCGTGTGGTGGTATTACGAATCTCTATAGCGGACAGCAAGAAAGGTGATGAACGCTGTGAAAAAGTTAATTCAGGCACACATCCTCCAGCCGGCTAAAAAGCTCACGGATACCATCAACGGACAAGCTGTACTTGATGAAGTCAGGGCCTACGTGTCGGAAAGTGAGGCGATAAACACAGCTTTGGTCACACGTCTTCTGCGAGCAGAGAACCGGATTCGAGCACTCCTAGTGGCGGTAGTGATCCTAACCGTAGCGGAAGTTTTACACTGGATATTACGATGATCCCCCTACTACAACAATTCGTGGCTGAAACAAATGCCCAATTTGGAGACCGGCTGCGCTCAACGGAGGAGCTATTCGACCAACACATCACCGAAGATCAGTTTCTCGACGCAACGGTAATCGGTGGGTACGGGCTCCGCGACATCTTTGCTGGCAACGTGCACGAGTCTCAGATCTCACCTCTCGTTATCAGAGCATTTCATTCTCAGTACCCGCGGGCAGGCAGCTTCGTAGAGTTTGTTCGCGACCACAAGGGCGACGCGTCGCTACTTGGAATTATTAACGGAATCAAAGGAAAGACCTTCGAACTAGAGTACCTAGATTACCTCAACCACGGACACCTACCGCCAGGCGCGTTCGCAGAATCGGCGACCTCTCCGACTCAGGAAGGTTGGGACATCGCCATCCAGGATGCCCATGGACATATTATCCAGCACCTCCAGTTGAAGGCTACGGAGAGCATGTCGTACATCGCAGACGCTATTGCTCATCACCCAGAAATTGACGTGGTGGCGACACACGAGGTGTTCGAGCATATGGACGACCCCAAGATGCTTTCGCACATCATCGACTCCGGCATATCTAATGGTCAATTGGAGGATCTTGTTGCCGATCCGGTTCACGACGTGGCACCGCATTTTGTCCTCATTCCATGGGCAGCTTTTGGGGTCATCGCATTTCAAAGTTGGCGACGGTATAAGCGTGGAGCGCCACTAGGGAGAGTCATTCGGTTGGCCTCTCGTCGTGCCTCTTACTCAACCGCTAGCCAGGGCGCAGGCTATTTTGCGACTCTGCTTGCACATGAACCGTTCGTAGGGGTCGTTTCTAGTCTTCTCTTCCGTCTAAGTTTAGGGCGATACGACGCGCAACGGGAATTTCTGGAATTTTTGGGGTCTTGTCGGAAGCAACAGCAGTCCAGACTAGCCTCCTACATGTAACCGGTACCCTCCCGGAGCTTCCTCACTTGCTGTTCAAAGACGCGAAAGAACTTGGCGCAGTCGACCCGCTTCTCTAGTTAATGGCACACGAGCAGGAATACAGCTAACAGATTCACTCGGTCCATTACTCTTCGCGTAACAAAATCGTGGTGCAGAACGGTCTACCTCCGTGATAATCCATAGCTTGTTCACACCAAGGTGGCGTGTGAATCGTCGACGAAATAGTCCCCACCAGGGTCCAGTTCGATGGCTAGTCCATAGATTCCTGATCGGTTGCAGCGTTTACAGCTGAGAGGGTGGCTTAGCTGCAACTTTCCGCTAGGATTCTCAAGCAATTAGGGCTAACAAGTCGCGGTGTATTCCCTTCCATTCCTGCGTGAGATCCAAAGTTCGCACACTAATTGTCTGCCCCTTAGAGCGGGTGTAATCCGGGCGAATCTGGCGGGCGGCAAGGGGGTAGAGCAGAATCGCCCGGCACTCGTTGTTGAGAGGATCGTCGATCAAGTTATCCAAATACGAATTCAGCTGGTATAGATGTTCTTCGATGAGTTTAAGCCCCCCATACTGCCCGACCCTCAACGGATCTGCAGTGTACTTGCACTCGACGATGATCTTCTTGTGTTTCCTCCTTATGCACACGTCGGTCTGCATTTTGGGCAGCAACCCCGCAGCTTCTTCGGTGCCTGGAGTGACCTTCCATAATATATCCTCTCGCCCTACCTTCACCGACTCCTTTCCGTAGACCAAGGGAACCTCACGCTTGTAGAAGTTCCGTACAAACGACTCAAATAAGCTCGCCATTTGATCTTGCGAAAAGGATCGAAAACGCCAAGCACCAGCCTTCTCGGTGGGTAAAAGGTTGTCGTACAGCAATTCGCAAACCCTCAACAGGAAGCCGTAGATGTAGTTGTTTCTGTGTAACTGAACCTGTCCAAATACTTGTTTCGTTAATTCAATCAAGCGAACGCCACCAAGGCGATGGCGTAGATCGGTCAACTTTGCTTGGTTCTTAGGGTCTATGTTGTCGGTACGGACAAGGCGATTAACGGTCGTTTTAACGATTTGATTGTGGCGTACATCGTAGCTGAGATCGTCGTATTCACAATGAACTTGGCCGCGGCTAAGTAAGCTTCGCTTCAGTGTTGCTTGGAGTTCCAACTTGCCGCGCAAGACTCGGCTTTCTTCACTATGAGCGACATAACCACGATCAATCCCCTTCTTGAGTAGGTGATCCAAACCATTGATAAGAACTCTTGCAAATAAATCAACCAGCTCGGTACTTTGGGTGGGCTCAATTTTTATTGTTTCGCTCTCTTCGAGTTTATTCCACGCATAGCAAAGAAGGTAGTAGACATTCGTGACAGGGATTTTCATGCAGGGTTTATTCAACCAGTCTTTCCACTATCGCACTAACTTTCGACTGATCGTCGAGCCAATACTCTTCCAAGAGCGGCCTAATCTCCAATTCAACAATTCTGCGGTACCACTTCTCGTTAAGTACAACATCGCTTGACGCGCAAAAATAGCTATGCCCAATCTGGTAGCCAGGGCCGAGATTCTTCTCGTCACCAGCAATCTGCAGATTCAATTCACTGAAGCGTTGTACGATTTTCTCGATCAGCTGTTGTTCTGCTCCTCGTTCGAGAAGGTATTGTCGAAAAGCAGCGCTGCCAAAGGCAGGCAGGAGAGTTAGGAAGCGAAATCTTCGGCGAAGCGCATAGTCGACCATGGCGAGGGACCGATCCGCTGTGTTCATCAAACCGATCAAATGTACATTTTCTGAGACGAAGAATGTTTCGTCTGGTTCTTTTGAATAGGTCAACGGAATAGCGAAACTCTTACCGCGTTTGTCAGGCTCAAGCAGCATCATCAATTCGCCAAAACTCTTGCTCATATTGCCGCGGTTGATTTCGTCAATGACGAATACCCAAGGACGTCCATTCAGATCACGTTGCGCCTTTCTGCAGAATTGATAGAAGATGCCATTCTTCAATGCAAAGTGGCCGTTATCAGTCGGTCGGAACCCTTGGATGAAGTCTTCGTAAGAATAAGATTGATGGAACTGGATCCACTCGAAACGCGAAAAGTCTTGTTCTCCCATTAATGCAAAGGCAAGTCGCCTTGCAATAAAAGTCTTTCCAACTCCCGGTGGTCCCTGCAGAATGATGTTCTTCTTCTCATTGAGCGAATTCAGCAGCAGTTCGAACTGACCCTCGGTAAGAAAGACAGACTTAAGTGCATCTTTCAAAGTGAAAGCCGGCAGCTTAAGTTGTGGCGGAGGAGTTGAATCGTCAACGAGTTCCCGAATTGCTTCGTATTCTTCTGGCGTAAGGCGAAACAGGCTTCCTTGGTTGTTAATCAATGGTTCTGCTTGTTTCAAAGTCGGGAGTCGTTGTAACTCCTCCAGGGGAATTGGAGTAGTAAGCTGTTCGACTTTCTCAAATTCGATGCTCTCCCCCTCGAGTGTCTGGTGAATACCTTTCGAGACTTTGCAGATCGCCACAACTTCGCGATCCGGACTAGTAACGTATCCGACGACCAAGTCGCCAGGTTTCGCTTCGAAAAAATACTTGTACTTCTGTCTTTTGTTTCCCTTCTCGTCGTGAGTCGTGTACGTTTGCTTCTCGCCCACCGCCAAATCTGAGAAATCCCAGATCTTCGGGTTGGCATTGAGCCACCAATAGCTAATCGCTGTGCCTGGGCCTGGTATTTCACCAGGCGGGCTAGAATCCAAACCAACGGCGGTCTTCAGCTTGGTGAGGAGTTCGTCGTCCGTAACTGCTGTAACAGTTTTAATAGAAAGATTGATATCCTTTGGGAGAGGGAAATCTCCCTTCTTCAGCCACTGGACTTTGCGAATATGAAAGTGTGAAGATCGATTAGGTTCAAAGGTGTAACCGGATTCGACCACTCCGAACCCAAGAAGTTTGGTCCTCCCCTGTTTTACAAAGACTCCATCTCCAATCTTCAGTGTGTGGGCAAAATCAAAGCACGATTTCGCGTTGTTTGTCGGGTTCCCTTCGTCTTCGTACTTTTCTTTCAAAGCTCGTAACACATCAGCCTGCGACCGATACTGCCTCAGGTCCCCCAACTCGTCCCACCCAATAGAGACAATTCCCTGTTTGTAGAATTCATCCCATCGAGTCGCGCCCTCGCTTGCTCCTATCACCCAGTAACTGGACGCAGTAGGAGCGGCCTCTCCTGCATGCTCTTCGTAAATCCAGCTGAAAAACTGGTCCAGCTCAAGATTCAGCGGAAGGGATGTCTGCTTTTGGACAATTTCTTCGTATAGCTTGGCAACCGGTCGGGTTGCTTCCGCAAACTTTGTCAAACGATCGACAAAGTCATCACCGGCAATGAGGTTTGGCTGGATTTCCAAAAAGTCAGCCGCAAATTCATCCCTGGCGTTATAGAAAACGAATTCGTTTGGGAAAAGGTATCCGACGAGTTCACTGACCGCAGAGTCCCCAAAGTATTCCAAGCGGTACTGATCGTCGTAACGAAATTTGCGAATGCGATCAACCAGTGTCCCCGGTCCGTGTACAAGATATATAAAACTTGCCTTGTAACGCTCGATTGGATGGTTCGGTCGACCAAGGGCGTTACCCCTGGCAATCCCCATTCGTCGAAAGCAATTCAGATGATCGCCGATTTTCTGAAAGTCTGGCCAATCCGCCCTATTCAGATTCTCGGGCTTGGAGAATTCACGGAAGAACTCGTAATCAGCCGCGACGGTAGCTTGTCGCTGTTCTTCAAAAAAGGCTTTTGAAACCGGCTTAAATTCTCGAAGATAATGAAGGACTTTCTCCACGAACCACTCCGTCACAGGTATGGGTACACAGTACCAAGCAAAAATCGAAATTCACAGGGATGTGTTGACTGATGTGCAGACTTTGACACATTATCAGCAAGCGTACTGACGGGGCTTCGCGTTAGTGTACAAGCGGTCAGTACACAATCGGCTCTGCAGCATCATCTAAGAACTGCACCCAGGCCTTATCGTGCCAAAACTGTCCCTCGCCAAACTGGAGCGTCATCTCTACAGCGCTGCCGACCGCCTTCGCCAAGAAGGGCTGGATGCTGCTACCTATAAGGACTACATCTTCGGTCTTCTCTTTCTGAAACGCTCCTCGGACGTTTTCGAGACAGAACGAGGACGAATCGTCGAGCGCAATCAGGAGAATCCTGATTTCTACAATACGTTCTTTGTTCCGGAGATCGCCCGCTGGTCGTATTTGCAGTCCAGGCTTGCCGATGCCGGTGAACCTTTTGGCAGTGTCCTTGATAAGGCACTAGGGGCACTCTCCGAGGCTAACGACGAATTGGAGCACGTGCTCGATCACATCAGCTTTATGCGCGTGCAAGGCGCGAAACGCGTGGTTTCTGATGATGCCTGCCGAGATCTTGTCCGGCACTTCAGCCGCTATCCCCTCCGCAATGAAGACTTTCAATTCTCCGATTTGCTCGGTGCTGCCTACGAGTTCCTGATCAACATGTTTGCGGAGTCTGCTGGCAAGAAGGGTGGAGATTTCTACACGCCACGTGACGTTATTCGTCTGATGGTGCGTATTCTCAAGCCCCATCCGGGTTTGAAGATCTACGATCCCACGTGTGGTTCGGGCGGTATGCTGATCATCAGCCGCGAATATATTGAGCAATCAGGAGGGGATCCAACCAACCTCCGGCTATGTGGCCAAGTTAACGATGCTTCGGCATGGTCGATCTGCAAACTCAACATGCTCTTACATGGCCTGCCTGGAGCAGACATCCAGCTTCAGGACACTCTGCTGCACCCCATGCACCGGGAAGGCGGTGAGCTGGAAAGATTTGACCGAGTCATCGCAAATCCCCCTTTTAGCCAGAACTACACGCGCTCGGGAATGGAATTTCCCGAACGTTTCCGCTGGGGATGGTGTCCGACCACAGGGAAAAAGGCAGACCTTATGTTTGCGCAGCACATGCTGGCGGTTTGCAAAGACGGCGGCATGGTCACCACGGTCATGCCAAATGGTGTGCTTTTCCGCGGAGGCGCAGAAAAGGAGATTCGCAGGAAGTTTCTGCAGGAAGATCTAATCGAGGCCATCATCGGTCTACCGCAGAATCTGTTTTATGGAGCTGGTATCCCCGCTTGTATCTTCGTGATGAGGCCAAACTTGTCGGGACAATCACCAAACCCCAATAAGTCCGAGGAGCGACGAGGCAAGATACTTTTCATCAACGCCGATGCTGAGTACTACGCCGGACGTGCCCAGAATTATTTGCGGCCTGAGCACGTGGAAAAGATCGTCTCGACTTTTGAACGTTACGAAGATGTACCCGGCTACGCCCGCTGTGTACCCATTTCCGAGATCTCCGATGCTGCCAGCGACTGGAACTTGAACATACGCCGATACGTCGATAACTCGCCTCCTCCCGAACCACACGACGTAAGGGCACATTTAGTTGGTGGTGTGCCTGTGTCCGAAATAGAAGCAAAGCGTTCACTTTTCGATGCGCTTCGTTTCGATCCAGCACGCGTATTTGTCCATCGAGATGGTGAACCCACCTGCTCTGACTTCGGCTCTGCGATTGGCGACCGAGCGGCCATCCGTCCGCTCGTGGAGAGTGATCCTGGGATGCAGCGTCGAATTCGATCTTTGCATGATGCTTTGGTGGCCTGGTGGACAGCCCATGCACCTCGTCTGGCCGAACTACCCTCCAGGCGTGACCTTAACGCCGTTCGCCGCGAATTCCTCGACAGCTTCGTTGATGCCTTGCTACCCATCGGCACTCTCGACCGTTTTAAACTGGCCGGCGTTGTCGCTACTTGGTGGAACGGCACTCTCCCTGATTTCAAGACCCTCGTCGAGAATGGATTCCCCGGCGTAATCGACGGATGGATCGACGCCATTTCCGATGCCATAGATGATGAAGATAGTGCGGGCCCGGCATTTGATCCTTTCGACCACAAGCTCGTTCGCCGAACCATGGTCGAGTACCTAGGAGAAATCGCTGAAGCGCGCGCTAACGTTTCTCGTCTTAAAGGAGAGAAGAAGTTGTTCGAGGAGAGTAATACTCCAGACGACCTAGACGAACAAGAGGCGGCCGCGTGGAACTATGCCAAAGATCTTAGTCGGCAAGCAAGTGAATTGGCATCCGAACATCAGCAGGCCCTAAAGAACTTGAAGAAACTCGATCGTACTGCAGCAAAGCCTCGCG
>DASSXG010000020.1:0-36938 GCA_035704085.1 Candidatus Acidiferrum sp.
GCGCGCGCCACTTCGGGGGCCTGGACCACCTCGGCAATCGCTAGCCGGAATACGGCAATGACCGTGGGATCGCTTACCTCGCGGACGAGCTTCGCCCCGAAAGAAGCCAGCACCTGCTCCAGGGACTCGCGATCGCGCAGCGCGGGCAGGTCAGCGGGCACGTCAAATCGCTTGGCCCGCTCGCTGATGCAGGCGATCAGCATTTCCTGTTTATTGCCAACTAGTGCGTAAAGCTCTCGCTTCGAAACGCGCGCGCGCGTCGCGATCTCCAGCGTGCTGGCCGCTGCGTAGCCGCTCTTCATGAACGCCGCAAAGGCCGCCTCAAGGATGCGCTCGCGCACAGCGGTTTCGCCGCCGCCTTTCTGCCGGCGTTCTGACATCGATGCTGTAGCCATCAACTCTCTCCTTGTCGGTCCTGGTACCGCATAGTACCATCATGAGTGTAAGCGTGAAAGCACTCTTTTTTGCTTGCGGATGCAACTTTTCTCTTGTAGCTACGTCTAAAGTGTGTGGTACCCAACGGTACCAACGCAATATCTAAATTCCGCGAGGAACCAAAGGAGCTGAACAATGACGATTCAAATGTCCTTCCTGCTGCTGGCGTTCGCGACGGTCCTGGCGCCCATGGCGCAAGGCCAGTCCACACCGCCGCAGCCCAAGATCACCGGCGTGCTGACGATCCTTACGCCAAAAGCGGGGGCTACTGTCGAGCAAATCATGAAAATCATGCCCGCCGAAATTCGCGCGACCGTTCCCCTGTATCTCGATGGCAAGATTCAGCAGTGGTTCACCCGCGGCGACGGCCGGGGCGTCATCTTCCTACTGAACTGCAAGGACGTGGAGGAGGCGCGGGCCCTCATCGAAAGCATGCCGCTCTCGAAGGAAAACCTCGTGGACGAACAGTTCATTCCGGTCGGGCCACTCTTGCCGCTCGGCATACTGTTGCGCGATAGCGCGACCAATAAGTGAACTCAAACTGATAGGAGGCTAAAATGTCACCAGAAATTATCTTCAATATCCATCTCATTCTAGGTTATGTCGCGTGGCTGCTTTGCTTCGTTGTGTACATCCTGCCCTGGCTCAAGTCGATGGACCTGTTCGCAGCGCAACGCGTCATCGCTACGCTGCACAGCTTCCGCTTCTTCGGGCTCGTCTTTATTCTTCCAGGCGTCATCGGCCCCAATCTGCCAATCGTCGGCTTCGGCACGTTCGCCGCTTACTGGGACTTTGCAACCGGGGTGCTGGCCATCCTGGCGCTTCTCTCGGTAAGGATACGTCCGCTCTTTTGGCTGTTCGTCGCGGCCTTCAATCTCGTGGGGATAGTCGACCTCATCCTCGACTATTACCACGCCACCCAGGTCGGGCTTCCTGCAATGGCGGGGCAGTTTGGCGCCGTGTACTGGATCCCGATCCTCTTCGTGCCCCTGCTGATGATCACGCACGTCACCGCATTCTATTTCCTGCTGCGTCCTCAGCCCAAGACGGTTCGAGCCCTCGCTGGCGATGCGGCGGCATCTTAGCTATGATCCGCGTCATGGCCGTACTACAGGAAAGGGGCGCGCCCGCTTGGCCCGTCCGCCTTGCCGCGGACCTGGACGCCAACGACCAGGCCGCCAAGAAGCTCGTCGCCGAACTCACCGAGGAACAGCTCAATTGGCAACCGGCGCCCGGCTCTTGGAGCGTGGGCCAGTGTCTAGAGCATCTCTGCATCACGAACGAAGCCTATCTGCCGCCCATCTCCGTGGCCGTCAAAGAGAAACCGGATTCCCCGGTCGAGCAGATCACTCCCGGATGGTTCGGGCGCTGGTTTATTCGCAGCTTTATCGAGCCGTCGCCGGTTACCAACCGAGCTCCGGCTCCAGCGAAGATCAGGCCCACGGCGCACGTTGGCGCTTCCGTTCTCGAACGCTTTCTCGCCGGAAACGAATCCTGCCGGGAACTCATGGTCCGCGCGCGCGCCAAAAACGTCAACCGCATTCGCTTTTGGAATCCGCTTATCCCGGGAATTCGATTCACCGTCGGTACCGGACTCCAGATCATTGTCGGCCATGAACGCCGTCATCTTCTTCAAGCCGAGCGCGTCCTGCATTCCCCCAGCTTCCCTCACTAGTTTAGGTAACGTTGCGGATGGAGCGCCCTCCAGCGCGTCGGTACGGATGTTCGGGCTTAGAGTCGCCGCGTGTGTGTTCAGAAGCAGCTAAAGTTAGATGGGAATCGGGGACAGGGGAAACTTCCTGTCTGTCCCCGGCACAGTCCCCGGCGCCCAGATAGCAATCGACTTCCCGAAAGATTAGAATTTATGAGGGAACCAGGGAGGTTAACGTGTCCCGTATTCCATTCTGCGGCCAACGAACTAAGATGTCGCGAGAAGAAGCGATCGAGCACTATATCTTGCTGCGGCTGCGCTTCGAGGACATCAAGCGCTTAGCGTTTCTGGTGGAGAGTCTTTACGCAAGAACGATTCAGCTTCCGAGCGGATCTCCATTCACCCATGCCGATTTGAAAGACACCGCCAGAACCGCCTTCTTCGGCTGGTTTGCGACGCTGACGGATAAGGATGGGAAAGCCGTGTACGCGTTTGATCCGCTCTTCGTTCTTTTTCCTCACCAGCGACATCGGATCGGCCTTGTACAAATGGAATGCGAGGCATGCCACAGCGTGCTTCATCAATTTCGCAACAACGTTGCGTTCCATGGCCGCGCGGAGGTTGCTGCCCAAATCAAGGCGCGCCAGGCTCTCAGGGGAGAGGACACATTCCTGGATTTGGAGTCTGCGCGACAGGATTTTCGCCAGCTCATGACCGAGCTGATCGCAGAGGAGTTGAGCGCCATCCCGGAGCTGCCACAAAAGCTTGCCGATCTTGGTGTCTCCCGCCATCCCGCGTTTGCAAACGTCGCCGCCGCTCGGTCGGCTCTCGACTCTGCGTACTTGAGCTGCGAGGTGCTGGGATAAGAGACGCTACGGTTTCGGCCCAATGCCGACTTTCGGAGGGCGCGCTGGCGGGAAACTGGGACAGACGGGACGGGGTAAACCCGCCGCTACAGAGAGAAGGGCACGATGTATCGTGCCCTTACTGAAGAAAGAGTTGGCTAAGGTTTTGTATCGCTTGGCAACTTTGCCGCTACTGGACCCTTCCCTTCGACCGGTGCGTTATCTCGGGTCAAATAGAATAGGAAAGGAGTGATCTGGAAGGGCATCTTCTCGCTTTCCGCCACAGTGCCCACTGGCGGGGACTTGAGCATCCGCAACTGATCATTCCACGGATTGACTTTGATGCGCCCCCCAAGCGGAAGCGCAGCGATGGTGTTAGCCGCCGGCTTGTCTTTGGCCTCTGCGGGGGGATCTGCTGGGGACTCTGCTGAGAGCACGCTGGACGCCAAGGTCGAGTTTGTGGGAACCCTGTCTCCCAGGTGCGGACTTATGAGTTCGGGGATCTGCTTCGAGCGGTTCTGGAGTGCTTGGAGGAAAAGTCGGGCCGTGCCAAAGTGCTCCTTATAAGGCGATTTGCCGAGCAACTCCATCCCCTTTTGGTTCGCAGCTTGTTCTTCTTCCGCTGTGCGGCCAAAGTCAAAGTGGCGGAACGTGTCCTTCTCCCGGAACCGCAGGCTGTCAAAGAACCCGAATTGAGTGTCCACGCGATGTCCGAGCACCACATGACCCAGTTCGTGCGCCAGGATGGCCGCAAGGCTGGCTTCATCAGGAAGCACGTCGACCAAGCCACGGCTCAAAACGATAGTGTGGCCCATGGTGAAGGACTCCAGGGTTGAAGTCATCAGGACGCGGCAGACAACTTCCGGCTGGATGTCCAAACCATTGGTCACTTCCAAGTTGTGGACTACCGTCTCCAGCACTTTGTCCACTTCGCCGTGCGGCGCCAGCAAGCCCTGACGCTCCAAATGGTCCATGACGTTGGTTTCCGCCTGCCGGTTCCAATAACGCTGCGCTTGAATTGGCGAATAGTCGTTGGCAGTTTCCGTCGAATCACTTACCGGTGTCGGCGCTTCAATCACAACTTTACTTAGCTCTTGTTCTTCCTGACCGTTCCCCAGGTTGTAGCCCCAAAGCCGCGTCTGTGCGCGAAAGGGCTTGAATCCTAGACTCCTTGTCTTTGGATCATGCCCGTTGCCTTCTTCGGTATACACGAAGGCAGGCAGCCACAGGTTCTTTCCCACATTCGTGCGCCAGCTATCGAAATTGAAATAGCCGCTGGTCAGCGAGTACCCGCCATACGCACCATTGAAGCGTACGATGTGATAATCCTGATCCTCCACCCAGATGCGCCCTACGAAGCGTCCTTTGCCTGAATTCGGCAAAGGCTCGATGTCAAAGACCAGACAACGAACTTCTCCTAAAAACTCGCGCCGGCGATACTCAATGTTGTAGTGCTGGCGGTCGAACCCGTCCATGTCCAGGTAGATCGTCTGGAGGAAGCCGCGGGGTACAAACTGCGTTGAGAAAAATTCTCGCAAGCCTCCGAACAACTTGCGCTTCAAACTGGGGTCGCGCTCTAGCCGCTCAAGCTCCACTCCCTTGGCTAACTCGGCCCGGCCAAGAAAGTATTTGTCGCCGTTCGGCACTGCCACTGTTTCTTTATCCGGCCGCAGATATTGGATGTACGTTTCAACCAGTGGTGAATATTGGCGAAGTAATGCAACCTCCGCGCGCTCCTGCGCCACAATTCTGTCCACCACTTGGCCGGTGCTTTCCAGCTGCTGTGCCCGTGCAACTAGCGGCATCGCACTAAGTGCCAGCGCTGCAGGCAGGATCTTGAAGCTGCGCATATTGCCTCCCAACGTGGACCTTGGAGATAGGTCTGCGTCTCCCCAGACCACCGCCTTAGTCCTATTGGGCGCCGTCTCTGGATGTCCCAGCTACCCTGGCACAGGTGATGCCGGATTGCAGTCCGTTGATTGCAAAGCGGATGCGGGCCTCGGATTGTTGCCAAGACGGCGTGTCCCCTCGGCACTTACGCAAAACCCTATAGATCTTAAAAAGTCGCGCGTGCATCAGAAGTTTCTATTGTCGCGGAGAGCGGCCTTTGCGGCCGATGAGAGTGCAGTGGCGAGTTGCGAGTGCCGAGTGGCTGGAAAAAGACGCTGTTCCGAGGGGGGTGTCGGGGTGGTGGACGGGAGGGGGGAGCTTGCCGGCGGCGAGGGCCTCGAGGGCGCGGAGACGCGCGGTGAGTTCGCTTGCCGTCAAGCGCCGCTCGCGGTACAGCCACAGAAGAAAGTCTGCGCCTGAACTTTCTCCCTTCCTTGAGTTGCATTCCACACAGCAGGAAACCAGATTTCGATAGGAATTGCGTCCCAGGTTCACAAGCGCCACAACATGGTCAAGGCATCGCTTGCGCGCGCTCATCCGTTGCTGGCAGTAAAAGCACAAACCGTGCTCCCGCGCGTGAATCGCCTGCCGCAACGCTTTGGTTTTGAGGAAGTCCAACTCTTCGATGTTGGCTTCCCGAACCATCCTGGTCTCCTTCGCGGCCTCGATGCTGTGGGGGCCGGCTGCGCTAATTTCCTCCGGCAGCCGCACTTCGACCAGGTGGCCGGCTTTGCTTCGTTCGACGAGGCGCAAAGCACCTTTCTCTACAAGACGGCGCACCGCCGCCCGCACGGGACCGTCACAAAGGCGAGTGCCACGGGCAAGCCACGCTATGGAAAAACGCAGTCGGCATTTCCCTTCCAGCCAACTGTGCCGAAACAAATGGGAATAGACGGCGCGATCCACGACGTTCAGGCGCAGGCGAGGTACCAGATGGTCCTCGAATTGTTTCCAAACACGTTTAAGGTTTAGGTTTTTGCTTTTCATGGTTTAGATCCTGAGATGGAGTTGGTGAAGAAAGCGGTTGGCAGGCCTGCGTGACGCAGGCATATCCGGCCCCAGTGGGTAGGGCCCAAAAAACAAAAACGCCCCGACGGTGGTCGGGGCGCAGTTTTCTACAGGCAGTAGCTTACAAGAACCGTACCTGGTTTGTCAAGAGGAAATACGCCATGCTGGTAACGTCCTAGTTTGAGGGACCGTCAATGTTTAGCCGGATGTTAGGCTTAGGCTGGGCTGTTTTCCGGAGCCGCACTTGGGGACGAACAACTAACAGCAGCGCTCCTGCCACGCCGGCGGATACCATCAGCACTTCTGCAACGACTGCGAAAGTGTGGCCCAGTCGAGCGAGCCCCATCAGGGAAAGTAAGACAGGAAAGAACCAAACCGCAACGAGACGCGGCTTCACTTCGAGTCTGGCTTTGCAGTGAGCGCAGGCAAGATGCGACCAGCCGTCCAGGTCACAAAAGAATGGCGTCCGAACGTCGTGACCGCAAGCTGGGCACTTTGCCATCGCCCTATCCCTCTCCCGATCTTTTGTTTACAGTTCCGCGGTTGCGTTACTTGGAACCGGCGACGGGGGCGGACATCGCAATTGGCTCGAGTTCCGCAGCGCCCTGGCTGCTGGAACTGTTCGATAGATTTCCGGCCAGCATGCGGCGGTACTTGCTGCGCTCCTCGAGGTTCATGTCCACGATTTCGAAAGACATATCTTGCGCGCGATAGTCGCGCATGAGCGCCGTCGCCTGCAGGTTACGCATGCCGATTTGCAGCTTCAATTGCACCTGCGTCCCAGGCGCCAAATGCCGGCTAATGGTCGCCACCCCGCCGTTCAAGCTGGCGGTCTTGATTTCCAGGGAGCAGTTTTCTTTGAGGTTGAGGCTGACTGCCCGGACCGGCTTTTGGAGGCGCACGCGCGTGTGCCGGCGTTGCCGCACAAATTTCGAGTTCACGGGAACGTCCAGCGGCGCCAGCGTCATGTCTTCCCGCTCGATGCCACTCTTGACCAGAAATTCGCCTGCCCACTCCGCATCCAGTTTGAAGAGCGCTTGCAACGCCGCGATGCGCAGCTCCTGCGGATGAAACCAGCCAAACATTTTCTTGGTTTCTACCATGCGCTTCAGCGTGGTGACCGATTCCGGCGCATTAATCCTGCCCAGCGCTTCAATCGCTTTCACGCGGAGATAAGGGCTGGAACCTTCCGGCAAGTCGCCGTCGGCCATGGTCAACAGCTTGCTCAACGCCTCTCGATCCGCGGTCACTCCAATTTCGTCAATCACCAGCGGCATCACCAGCGGGTCAAGGTGATCGAGCAACTCGAGCAGGATGTGGCATCGCCTTGTGGCGCCGCTCGCGGAGATCTGCCGCACCACGCGGTCCTGTGAGGTTCGTGGAAAATCCTTGACGCGCATGGGGAGAAATACCATCACCGATTCGGGATCCAGCCGGCTCAGCAGCCCGGTCATCTCCACGGCTTCCGCGATGGGTCCGCCGCGAACCGTACCCCGGAGGCATTGCACGGCTTCTTCGCCCAGATCGGCGGCTAGGTTCGCAACATGATCGGAATCCTCGCGCAGGCTGCAACGGTTGAACCGCACCGCGAGTTGCTCCATGGTCGTCTGCGGGAGCAGCTTTAAGACGTTCGTGAGCCCCGCAGCCACATGCCTCGCGCGCAGAGCCTCATCCACGAAATCCGGCACGCGTTCTTCAATCCCCATCTTGCCCCGCAGGTTGTGGGCGATTCCGGGGCGCTGCGATTCCACGCCGGCAATAAGATCCAGGGCCTGCTCCATCGCGGGGAAATACCGGTTCGTTGCCGCCTCCTGGGTGAGCCGTACAAACGCTGCGCTCACCAGGGTCTGGACTTCCGCGTCCTGCTCCACACTCAGCCGCACGCCCAGGTGCCGTAGCGCTTCGCCGAGTACCTTCGGATCGGCTTTGCCATACAGCTCGGCCAGTTCGGAAAGCCCTGCCGCGGTTTTTTTCCGTGCGTCGGCCTCATCACTCTCGGCGCAAGCCGCGTAATTCTGCAGAATGCTGATAGCTTCAGCGATGTCCCCCTTCTTGATCAGCTCGCCTACGTAGGACTGCACGTTCTTCGGCGGAATGCACCACGCTTCACCGGATAACAGCACTTCGCGTTTCCCGCTGTCCGGCACCGCCGCCCAGAATTGCCGGTCCAGGATTTCGCGGTGCGTCTCCACAAGCAATCCTGCATCGCTCATTTTGTCTTCATGCGCGCCCAGGATCTTCCGGAGGTTTTCAATCTCCTGGTTCATGCGGTCCAGCATCTGCCGCACCGCGTTGACTTTCACTTCGCCGCGTTCGAATCGCTCCAGCGCGAATCGGATCGCCAGGTGTTCGGCAAGCTGCACGATGACAGACTCGTCCGGCTTGGTGCTCGGTGCTTGTGCGGCCAGGGTCGCAAGGGCTCGTTTCAATGTGTCTTGCGCTCTGCCGGGAAGCTCCGCCATCTGCTCTTGAAATGCTCCCGCCGCTGCCACTCCGCCCTGGCCGGTGCCCACTTGCCCGAAGCTCGTCAGCGCTCCAAGAATGCGGTAAATCTCTTCTTCACTTGGCTCCGCATTTCCGCCCGTTCCGCCCCCGATTCCGCCCGTCGCAAGACTCGCCACTACACCCGAGATCGGGCCCATCCCGCTTCCGCCGCCAGTACCGCTGCCGCTCCTTACTCCAGTTCCCGTAGCGCCGATTCCCGCGGAGTTCGGAATGGCTGAGTAACTCGTTGCCGTGCCAATTCCCGTTCCCCCACTCGGTCCTCCGGCTCCACCGCCGCTTGTGGCAGAGCCACCAATGCCAGTTCCAGCGCTTCCCGGCGCTTCTCCAGACGAGCCTGCCCCGCCAGCCCCCTGCCCGATTGGACCGCCGCCATGGGAGCCTTGCGCCGCCGCGATCAATTCGAGCAGCTTCTGCGGATCATTCAGCCATTTTCTGAATTCGTCTTGGTCACCGCCAAGTGAAGCTGCCGCAATCTGTGCGGCCATGCTTGCTTCTTTCAGTCGCGAATCCGTTGCCACGAAGCAAGTCTCATTGATGCGGATGCCCTGCGCGCCGGCCAATGCTGCTTTTAATTGCAAGGCCAGATCGGACGGCTTGGCTTTTCCGGTAGGAAACGCGCGCGCGAAGCGGCCCAGTTCTTCATCTGTCACGGAAGCAAAGAACTGCACGCTGGACAATCCCGCCGCGGAAAGCAATTGCGCAAATTGTTTTTCGGCTGGCGATCCATCAAGGGGCACGCCGTCCAGCAAGAGCTGTGAGCCCGTAGCTCCCAGCAGCAGCCCTCCCTCGGAACCCACGGGCATGGCCGCATGCAGTTCCTGCCCGGCAATTTGAAGCTGCTCGATCGTGCGGATGTGCTCGTAACCATACAATCGGGCAAATTTCAGCAGTATGTTCAGGCTTCTTACGAAAGCGCGGGCCGCCGTTGTTTTTGGATCCGCGATCATCCGTCGCTGCGTACGTCCAGGATAGGACTCTCTCTCTAGTACCGTAGGGTTAGACGCTGTTTGCCGCAATGGTACAGGAGTCCCATGTGTCCCTGCGGTCAAGCCACCCATGGGACGGGTGCGCACCTGCCCGCGCGGACGGGTGCGCTCTTGGAGAGAACAGGTAGGTTAAGGAGTCAGCCTGAGATGAGAAAGTCTTATCCGGCCGCCGTCACGGTAATTTATCCGCAAGCGCTTAAACGTCGTACGATCCGGCGCGCGAATCTGGGGGGGCAGATCAACCAATAGACGCTCTCCGAGGAGAAGAGTATCCTTACGTGCCGGAACCCTGATTTGGTGTGAACCTTCTGCCAGGAGGTGGAAACATGACCGAGTCTGGCAAAGCAACAACTGGTTCTCGTCTCGAGACATCCACTCCAGAAGGTGCGGTCCCTCTGGAGTCTATCCTGTGCACGGAGGAGTTGCAGCGTCGACCATCGCGTGCGCCCGATTATGAAAATGAAAACCGCGCGCTCGTAGAGCTGGTGAGTGCCCTGGCCGACTCGCCGAGCACCATCTTTCAGACACTAGCTGAAACGATCCAGGATATTACGCAGTGTGACTCCGCTGGCCTTAGCCTGCTGACGAAAGATGGCAAGACGCCGCACTTTGACGGCAAAAGGTTCTATTGGCCAGCTATCGCGGGCATGTGGAATCCCCATGTCGGAGGCGGGACCCCGCGCGATTTTGGTCCCTGCGGAGACGTTCTTGATCGTAACTGCACCCTCTTATTTAGGCACTTCGAGCGGCGTTACCCCTATTTGATGCCAGTCATTCCGGCAGCGGAAGAGTGCCTGCTGGTCCCGTTTTACGTGTCGGGCAAGGCGGTCGGAACCATCTGGGCGATCATGCACAGTGACCGCCGCAAGTTCGATGCAGAAGATGATCGGGTCATGGCCTCTCTAGGGAAATTTGCCTCTTCAGCGTATCAAGCATTCGTGCACATAGAAGACCTCAAAATCCAGATCGCCGAACGCGAAAAGGCAGAAGCAGAAGTTCGTAAGCTGGCAAGTGGTTTGGAAGCCAGGATCCGACGGCTGGTCGATGCAAATGTTATGGGGATCTTCATCTGGAATCTCGAAGGCAGGGTCGTCGAGGCAAATGAAGCGTTTCTCCACATGGTTCAACATGGCCGTGAGGATCTGGTCTCCGGTCGTATGCGTTGGACAGACCTAACACCAGCGGAATGGCGCGACCGCGATGCTCGCGCGATAGCAGATCTAAGGGAGAAAGGCACCGTGCAGCCGTATGAGAAGGAGTTCTTCCGAAAAGATGGCAGCCGCGTGCCCGTACTAGCAGGCGGAGCATTGTTCGAAGCAGACGGGTCTGAGGGTGTCGCTTTCGTGCTCAATTTGAGCGAACAAAAGCGTGCCCAGGAGGACCTACGCCGAAGCGAGAGTTACCTCGCCCAAGCGCAGCGACTGGCTCTTGTAGGAAGTTGGGCGTGGCAGATTCCTGGCATGGGCGCTTTGCATCTGTCCGAGGAGTGGTATCGGATACATGGCTTCGATCCCAAGGATGGTATGCCTACTTGGGAACAACGGCTGCAACGCATTCATCCCGAGGATCGGGCCAGATATCAAGCGGCAGTCAATCGGGCAATCGCCGAAAAATCGGGTTATGACGTGGAATTCCGAATTCTTCCTCCACACTCTGTGGTCAGGTTCATTCATTCCGTGGGCCAACCTGTTTTGGGTCCATCGGGAGAACTGCTGCAATTCGTGGGTGTCGCAATCGACGTGAGTGGGAACAGACGAGCGGAGGAAGAACGCGAGCGTCTGCGTCAAGCTCAGGCGGATCTGGCGCACCTAAACCGGGTGAGCACGATGGGCGAGCTCACCTCCTCAGTGGCGCACGAAATCAAGCAGCCGATCTCCGCAGCAGCCGCAGATGCGGAAACCTGCTTCCTGTGGCTTGCGAGTGATCAGCCCGACCTGGCGGAGGCCAAAGAGGCAGCTTTAAGAATCACGAAGGACGTTGCCCGTGCGTCTGACATCATCAATCGGATTGTTTCGCTATTCAAGAAGGACGTCCCTCAACGAGAGCTGGTTGACGTAAATGGAGTCATTCAAGAGATGATCGCCCTGCTGCGTAGCGAGGCGACCCGGTACTCGGTTTCGATCCATGCCGAGCTTAGCGCTGGTCTTCCCAAGATTATGGCGGACCGGGTGGGACTCCAGCAGGTTTTGATGAACCTCATGCTGAATGCCATCGAAGCGATGAAGCAAATGGACGCTCCGGGCACTCTTACGATCGCCACGCGGCTGGACGAAAATGGTCAACTCCTCGTCTCGATAACGGATAGCGGGATGGGCCTACCGCTAGAACACGCGGAGCAAATTTTCAATCCGTTTTTTACCTCCAAGCCGCAAGGCACCGGTATGGGATTGCCGATCAGCCAATCGATTATCGCATCGCACGGCGGTCGGTTGTGGGCCAGCGCCAACGCTGAGCGCGGCGCAACATTTCAATTCGCAATTCCGACGGAGGTAAGGGCATTCTCAACTTCGGCCGGCTAGCGGAGCCTCTTCACGCGCCCTGTTTGTGGATGATTCCTGAACGTTCCGGTCGGATTACTGGCAATCCGGAAGTTATGAAGATGACTTGACCTGATCCGGCGGCGAGGCGTGGAAGTTCTAGTCTGACTATTGCCGTTGAGAGCTGTGCAGTTTTCGCTGCCCACACCGTTGTCTCTCGACCTTTTCTTTGGTTGTGTCGGCCTTCGCTCCGGGAGAGAACAGGTGAAGGGGAGCCCCGCTTCAAACTCCGTTCGCGGCTCTAACTTTTCAGGATCGCCACGCGACCACGGCGGCGAGCGCGATTCGTGATTTGCGCCACCATCGGTAGTCCGCCCAATTCCAGCAGCAATTTCCGCAGGCGGAATCGTTCATCCAGGTCCATGTCCACAAATTCGAACGCCATGGCTTGCGGCCGCGCGCCGCGCACAATCGCCTGTGCCTTCATGTGGCGAACGCCTTGAATGAATTTCAGCGACAGCAGTGATCCGGGAGCCAGATGCCGTTCCCCGGAACCGATTCCCCCGCCCAAATTCATTTCCGGAATTGACAGCCGGAAGTTTTCCCGAAGGTTCGTGGTCACTGCGGTGAGGTTGCGCGAAAGTTTCAAGCGCGCGTACCGCCTCTGCCGGATGACGGAGGCATTCGCCTCGGGATCCGTTGGTTCCAGCGTCAGTTCTTTCCGCTCAATCCCGCTGGAGGCCACTTTTTCCATGCCCACCGTCGGGTCCACGCGCAATAACGCCTGCGCCGCCGCGATCCTTAATTCGTTCGGATAAACCCAGCGCCACACTTGCCGCGTGTCCAGGATGTGCTGAAGCAACCCGCTGGCGGCCGACGCGCGCAGCCGGCCCAGCGCCTCAACCGCTTTGACCCTCGTGAACCCAGGCGTCTCATCGTTCTGGACCAGTTCGATCAGCTTCGGAATGCAGACCGCCTGCCCGCTCATTCCCATTTCATCGATGGCTAGTGGACGGATCATCACATCAAGAGAGTCGTACAGCGCCAGCAGCAGCCGCCCGCGCTGTTCTGCCGGCGTGGCCGAGAGTTGCCGCACCGCTCGGTCATGCATGGAGCGCGGCCATTGCGATAGCCTCGCGGGAAGAATTTTCTCCACGCTCTCGGGCGCAAGCTGGCTCAACAAGCCTATGGTTTCGGCGGCTTCGCCTGCCGGTGCTGTCTGCAGGTTTTCGATCAGCCGGTGCGTCGCGTCCTCACCCAGGTTGTGAATAATGGTGTTGAGCAGATCGCAATCTTCGCGGAAGCCGCAGTGCCCGAACCGGTTCGTCACGTAATGAATCGTGGCCTTGGGCATCAGCGCCAGGATGTCCATCATGCCGTCGGCAATCTGGCCTGTGCGCATCGCCTCTTCGATAAATTCCGGCAGCCGCTCTTCCGCTCCGATGCGCGGCCGCAGGCTCTGCGTGGATCCCGGCCGCATCGTCTCCACGCTCTCCAGCGACGCCAGCGCTTGCTGCATCGCGGGATAGCACCGTTTCGACGCCGCTTCCTGGCTCAATCGCACGAACGCCGCGCTCACCAGCGTCTGCAATTCCGGCTCGCGTTCCACCGCCAGTTGATTGCCCAGCCTCCGAATCGCTTCCATCAGCGCGCTGCCGTCTCCACTCCCGTACAGTTCGCCCAAATCCGAAAGCCCGATGGCCGTGGTTCGCCTAGCTTCCGGCGCTTCCAATCCCACACAGGAAGCGTATTTCATCAGGATTTCGTTCACGGTTTTCAATTCGCCGCGCCGCAGCATGTCTTCCAGGAACGCGCGCACGTTTCGCGGCGGCACGCACCACGCCTCGTCCGAAGTCAGCACTTCCTTCTTATTCTCTTCCGGCACCTGCTCCCAGAATTCCTGGTCCAGCAGCTCCGTGTAGGACTGCACCGACAGCCCCGCCTGCGCCATCATCTCTTCTTGCGTGGACAAAATCTTCCGCAGCGCCTCGATCTCCGTGTTCATGCGGTCCAGCAATTGCTTCACCGCGTTCACACGCAGCTCGCCCTTTTCGTAGCTGTCCAGTGCGAACCGGATCGCCACGTGTTCCGCCAATTTCAGCAGCATTGGCTTGTCCGGCTTGGCGTCCGGCGCTTGCGCCGCCAATCCCGCCAGCGCTTGCTGCAGTGTGTATTGCGCGCGCACCGGCATCGCGCTCAGCCGCGATTGAAACGTCGGCGCGTCCATCTTCGTGTCCGGATCCTTTCGCGACCTCCCGAGCTGCGCGAATAATCCCAGCATTGCGCGCACGTCTTCTTCCTCGACCGCGTATCCTCCTCCACCACCGACGGCCGCGCCAGGGATCCCGCCTGCGCCCGGCATGCCAGGTCCGCCTGTTGCGCTCGGCACTGTCGCGCCACGCAACAACGCCGACGCCGTCAGCCATTTCCCAGGTGTGGTTCCTTCCCCGCTTCCAGTCCCCCCTCCTGCACCCGTGCCGCTTCCCGTTCCTCCTCCACCACCCGCTCCTGTTCCAGTCCCTCCGCCCCCGAATCCCCCGGCCCCCCCGGTTCCCGTTCCAATTCCACTCCCACCACTTCCACCGGCGAAGCCGCTTCCTCCTCCACTTCCAGTTCCCGCTCCCCCGCCTGTTCCTCCACCACCACTTCCCGTTCCAGTCCCGCCACCTCCACCCGACCCGCCCGCTCCCCCGCCAGCCTCCCACAAGCTCCGCCCGCCAGACTCACCGCCGCCTGATCCGCCAGCGCCGCCAGTCCCCGTTCCAGTCCCGCCACCGGAGCCACTTCCACCCATCCCGCCGCCACCCAACCCGAATCCCGGCCCCGATCCTCCCGAGCCATGTCCCGGCCCTCCCGGCCCGCCCATTCCGCCGCCACCGCCACCCGAGCGCATGCTCTCCGCGGCCAAAATCATCTGCAGCATCTTGTTCGGGTCTTCGAAAAATTCCCTGAACTTGTCGCCCTGCGCCCCCAGCGCTTTCGCCGTCAACTGCGCCGCGACCTTGATCCCCGCCACCGACGAATCTTCCGCCACGTAGCGAATCTCATTTACCTTGATGCTGGTTTCTCCCGCCAGCGCGCTTTTCAATTGTTCCGCAAGGGCAGTAGGCTTGGCATTCCCGCTCGGAAACGCGCGTACAAACCTCGCGAACTGCCCCTGTGTCACCGTCGGCGAAAAGTGAATGCTCGCGATTCCCGACGAAATCAACAGTTGCGCGAAACTTCTTTCGCCCGCCGCCGATCCCAGCGGCACGCCATCCAGCAGAATCTGCGTTCCCGAAGCGCCCAGCAACACTCCGCCGCCGCTGCTGTCATCCAGCGCGCCGCGCAGTTCTCTCCACGTCGTTTCGAACTGCTGCATCGTCTTGACGTGGCCAAACTCGTACAGCCGCGCAAATTTCAGCAGAATGTTCAGGCTGCGGACAAACGCCCGCGCCCCGCCTCGGGTTTCCGGACTCATTTCTTTCGGCGCAGGATCCTGCCCCTCCTTACGCTGCTTTCGAATTCCACGTCACAGCTTGGCGTGGTTTTCCACTCTCTACACTAGTTTCCTCTCGCGCGCGTTACAAGCCTCCCTACACCCCCTGTACCCTTCTCAATAACACTTTCCCTTGTTAATTGGATACATTTCGCTCCTTCCCGCCGCATCTTCTGTCATTTCTCTCTTGCTCCGACGCTCCCACGCGGGACATCGCCTGCTTGCATCTTTCCGCCTTGCAGTGGCGGGTCGAAGACTCCGACCTTGTCGAGGAGAAGGAGATTTTTACACTCTGGCCCACTTTCAACTTTCAACAGAATGTTCCGAGCCCGGTTGGAAACGCAAACCCCGACTCGCTCGTATCTGCCGACGGTCAACTGTGGACTGTCGACTTTCTTCCGTTTGAGTATACAATTGGTATGAAACTCTATGGCCGACCAGCCCCCAGTGAATCGCTTCAAGAGTGAGATGCCCGCAATCCCCGGCGTCGGCGGACCTGGATTGCGCTCCGGCACCGGCAATCCTGCACTCAAACTTGTCATCGGTCTCCTCTCGCTGCTCCTCGTCGTCTTCCTGGGAGCGCGCTGGGCTCTTCGACCCGGGCATGTGGAGCCGCGTCTCTCTGAGCTGCCGCCGCAGATTGAGGTTCCCGCCGCAGCCCCCGACCCCAGCACCCTCGTCCCTCACGCCACGGATGCGAATCCCGACATCGCCACTCTCCAGGAAATGGCCAGGCCCTGGTCTTCGAAGGAATTTTTCATTCGCAACCGCCTCTCCGGAGAAAATGTTGCTGGAATCCTCGTCCGCCTTTCCTCCGGTTCCCCAACGCAGCGCTCCGGCTACTGGGGCTTTGCAAAATACGTCCCCTACAGCAACTGCCAGCTCGAATACATCACCGATCTCGCGAAATTGAAAAATGACTACGGCTTCAAAAATCCAACACACCCCATGGTCGGCAACCCCTGCACGCAAACGGTTTTCGATCCGCTCAAGTTCGCTACGCTGCCGGGAGATTTTTTGGTGCGCGGAGCCATCGCGCAGGGTTCCGACCTTCGCCCGCCGCTCGGCATTGAAATTAAAGTCGAGGGCAAGAGTATCCAAGCCGTGCGCACCGAGTAGTTTTCAGTTTCTATTTTCAGTTTTCTGTTTTTCGGTTTTGTATTTTCAGTAGCCGTGGTTCGGGTTAAGGTCTTTTCCGGCAGGAGCCGGAATCTGCGATCGCTTCGCGTACCTGCGCAGGCAGGCTCAGGATGACACCGGCACAGCGTTTCGCTGGGTAGTGCCGGCCCGATTTGTAGGAAATGCGGGCTAGGTCTGGGATTCCGCGCAGCGGCGAACTTCGTCTTTCATTTTGCCGGTGAGCATCAACGCCACCATTTTCTGATCCGCCCACCACGACCACAGCGGATGTTCAAACGTCGCCGGCCGGTTATGCTCGACAAAAAAATGCGAAATCCACGCTAACGTATACGAAGCGATTAGCGCCCCCGCCACCCACCACGCCCGCCGGAAGGCGATCGCCGCCAGCAGCATCCCCCACCCGGCCAGCGTGCCAATAAGATGAATCGCCCGCGTCCCCGCGCGGGAGTGGGCGCGAACATACTCGGGCCAGAAATTTGCAAAATTGGACTTGTCGCTCAAGCGGAAAAGACTAGCACAACTGTTCCGATCCTCCTCAGGGATTACTTGTTGCTGAGAGGTTCGAACGCTGAATCGGAACTGGCAACAAAATGATTCGCGGTGGCAGCCGTTCGAATGGAGATTCGAACGTTGAATCTCGATTTGACTGGCGGAAAAATGATTCGAGTTTGTGGGAATCCTTGCAGATTCGAGTGAAGGTTTGGAACGAGAATTCAATGAAAATTTGGGGGCGTTAATTTCCGCATACTTGTGTGAAATTTAGATAAACCCTCCAGAAGTATCGAAATTTAGATTTTCAGCCGAGTAAAATGGCCCGTAAGTCATAGAAAAACAAAGATGTTAATCTGCAAGAGTTCTGGCGAGTGACCTGCAATCCCTCTACTACAAGTCTGAACCTGATTGATCCCAGTGGAGGATTTTTCCCTCGGGATTTTTAAGGGCTCAACGCGCGGGACGTTTATTGATTTAGATTTTTAGGAGAGTATATGAACTCTGAGAGAGTAGTCAGTGCAGGTGTGTGTGGTGACCTACTTAGGAATTGCGGTCGTTTAGCGATTGTGCTTCTTGTGGCGGTATCGCTGCTCGGATTCGAAACCAGACCAGCATATGGCCAAGCCGAGGCAGGAACGATCTCCGGCACAGTGAAAGATTCATCGGGAGCGGTGGTAGCGGGCGCCACTGTTTCGGCCAAAAACGTCGCGACTTCTGCCGAGCGAAGCGCTCAGACGGGTGGAACCGGAGAGTACAACATTCCAGGATTGAATCCGGGAATATATGAAGTAACGGTGACGAATACAGGGTTCTCCAAATTTCAGGCGCGCGTCGAAGTCACGGTCGGTGGACGCACTCCGCTCGATGCGGAGCTTTCCGTTTCGAATCAAGCAGCCGTTGTTGAAGTAGTCGCGGAAGGCGGCACCGTAATCAATACGACGTCGCAGGAACTGTCTCAAATCGTCGATTCCCAGCAGGTTGCGCAGCTTCCGAGCCTCACGCGGAATCCTTACGATTTCATTGCGCTGGCCGGAAACGTGAGCAACGGAGATCGCACGTCGCAGGGCGGCGACCAAAGCACCACGGGACGGGGCGTCAACTTCGCCATCAACGGGCAGCGCGAGTCGGGGACCGAAGTCCTGCTGGACGGCGTGGAAAACGTGGATATATTCGCCTCCGCCTTCGGCGAACAGATCCCCATCGACGCGGTGCAGGAATTCCGGGTGGTCACCAACAATTTCGACGCGCAGTATGGCCGGGCATCGGGCGGGATCGTAAATCTTACGACGAAGTCCGGTTCGAACTCGTTCCACGGCTCGGGATGGGAATTTAACCGCCTATCGGCTTACACGGCGAACACGTTCGCGAACGCCGTAGCGGGGGCCCCAAAAGGAGACTATACAAGGAATCAGTTTGGATATGTTGTCGGCGGTCCGATCAAGAAGGACAAGCTGTTCTTTTTCCAAAGCACGGAATGGACGCGGGTGCGAAGCAACGCGGTGTTGCAAGCGCTGGTGCCGACACCACAATTCCTGGCTCTGACTTCAGCGGCCACACAAGCGTATTTCAACGCGTACGGAGCAAACAATTTCACGTTCGCCAGCACGGTTGACAAAGGGACAACCACAGTGGTCATAAACGGGGTGCCGACGCTCGTTCCAACGGCCGGAACAACACATGGCAATCCGGGAGGATCGTTTTCCAACATACCGGACGGAACACCGGTTTTCGGCATGGTAAACTATGCCGCACCAAGCGACGCTGGCGGAGGACTACCACAGAACACCCACCGAATCCTGGGCCGGCTCGATTACAACCTCTCAGACAAGACGCAGATGTTTTTCCGGTACGCGCTCGAAAATATCGTCGATTTCAACGGTGGGGATTTTTCAACTCCGTACTCGAAGTTTAATGTGGGCGATTCGCAATTCAACAACAGCGGGCTTCTGTCTCTGAATCACAGTTACTCGCCCTCATTGTTCAGCAATTCCAAAATCAGCTTTAGCCGCATCATAATCAAGCAGACCTACGATCCAGCAGCTCAGAATGTGCCGGAGCTGTTGCTCTCTAACGGCGCCACCGTCAACGGACTGCCGACGCAGTTCCCCGGACTATGGGCGCAATTCGCAGGCGCGGGCGGAGAACCGTTTGGAGGTCCGCAAAACGCTTTGCAATTGAGCCATGACCTAAGCTGGACCAGGGGTACACACACCATGCGATTCGGTGGCGCGTACACGTATGAGCAGCTCAACAAAGCGTATGGCGCCTATGCGCAGGCACTGGAACTTATCGGGCGCAGCACCGCCAATGGCCTGGATGGGATCATAGACGGAACCTTGGCCATCTTTCAGGCGGCCATCGACCCTCAAGGCAAGTTTCCATGCCCCAAGGACAACTCCGGCGCGCTGGTGGTAACAGCCAGTTGCACAATCACCCTGCCTGCGACATCGCCCAGTTTTTCGCGCAGCTATCGATTCCAGGATTGGGCGGCCTATGCCGAGGATAGCTGGAGACTGAATCACCGGTTGACCTTGAACTATGGTGTGCGCTACGAGTATTACGGAGTACAGCACAACGGCGACCAAAAGCTCGACAGCAACTTCTACTTCGGCTCTGGAGCAACAATCTACGAGCGAGTACGGAATGGCTCAGTGCAGATTGCTCCGCAAAGTCCCGTCGGCGGAATGTGGCATCCCAGCTATGGCACGGTGGGACCGCGGCTTGGTTTTGCCTATGATGTATTTGGGGATGGCAAGACCAGTTTGCGAGGTGGATATGGAATCACCTACGAACGGAACTTCGGAAACGTCACGTTCAATGCCATCCAGAATGTGCCCAATTATGCGAGCGTGCAAATCTTGGGAAGCTCAAACGGCGGGATCACTACCAGCAACTTTGGTCCCTTCGGTGGTTCCAACGGGAGCGTTCCACTCCGCCCATCGAGCCTCCGGCACATCAACCAAGATATCAGGACGGCGCAGACCCAGTTTGTGAGCCTGGCTTTGGAGCGCCAAGTAGCGCGGCGAAGCATCCTGGCGCTGGAATACAGCGGCGCTCACGGCATCCACCTCTACGACATAGCAGCTTTCAATCAACTCGGCGGTGGCCAGGTTTATCTTGGCGATCCACTCCCAGGAACACCGATAGCCGGGACCAACAACGTTTGGGCGTTGACGCGCGCCAACCAGCAATACTCGGGAATTAACACGCGCGGGAGCAATGCATCTTCACACTATAGTGCTCTGAACGCCCGCTTCCAGACTCAAAACCTATACAACACTGGCGTGACTCTGGTGGCAAACTACACCTATTCACATTCCACGGATGATCTAAGTTCGACGTTCTCCGATGGAACGGGAGGCGCATCGAACGGTATCGGCAACCTTGGCTACCTTGATCCGCGAAATCCAAGACTGGATTGGGGAAGTTCGGACTACGACATCCGGCACCGCCTCGTACTATCACCCTTGTGGACGACACCCTGGTTCAAGAGTGGCAGGGGCTGGGAAGGCCACGCGCTCGGTGGCTTCACCGTTGCTGGCATATTCACAGCACGCACAGGAACGCCATTCTCGATCTTCGATACCACAAACACGCTCAATGGACCGTCGGGTTATGGGATTCCGCGCTACGTGCCGAACGGTTCCATTACGAGCTTCCATACCGGCACGCCTGTTTCGGTAGGCCCTAACAACTTCACCGTCTTGACGCTGCCGGTAGCCAACGAGACTCCGTTTAATACAGCATTGGGCATTTCTGACTTCGGCCCCTTCCCCGCTAACATGACGGGCAGAAATGCTTTCCGTGGACCCGGGGCGTGGAACCTGGACCTGGCGGTCAGCAAATCCTTCGCGCTGACGGAGCGCATGAAGCTGGAGTTCCGTGCCGAGGGATTTGACCTGTTCAATCATCACAACTTCTACGTAAATGCACTGAACGCGGACGCAAATAATGGTGGCGGGCAGGTCATCATCAACGCGCTCAAGGGCGGTCTCGGTGTGAACAACGTTAGCGGCGTGAACCATGATGAACGGCGGTTCGGGCAGTTCGCCCTGCGGCTGAGCTTCTAGCACACAACCCAGGCCGTTGCCGAGGAATCGGGGGAGCCTTCGGGCTCCTCCGATTTTTTTTGTTTGTGGGAGTGTTTATGCGGCTTGACAATCTGCACGTCGAGCGGATAAACCTCTTTCCCGTCATGGACAAAACAATTTCAGAGTTTCGTTCGACTTCATCGCGGCGGGAGTTTCTGAGAGGGACGACTGCGGCTTCTGGTTTGGCGCTGGTGGGAAGTGGCAACGCCGCCAAGGCGGAGGATTGTGCTAGCGCGCTTCCGGCGGCCTTCTCTGCGCTCAAGCCGCTGGGGTCGCGGGTGCATCCGATTACGACGGAGGAGTTTCAGGAGCGCATTCTCCATGCACAAAAATTGATGGCGGAGGCGGAGCCGAAGTATGACGCTCTGTTCTTCGCTCCGGGAACTTCGCTCTACTATTTCACGGGAATCCGCTGGCATGGGAGCGAACGGTTGCTGGGGCTGGTTCTTCCGCGTGTGGGGCAACCGATTGTGATTGTGCCGGGATTCGAAGAAGGCCGGATGCGCGAGATGCTGCACTTTCCTGCCGAAGTACGCGGGTGGCAGGAGGACGAGAGCCCGACGAAGATCGCGGCGGCAGGTTTGGCGGCTCGGGGGATTCGAACGGGGCGGATCGGAGTGGAGGAAACAGCGGCCTTCACCTTCTACGATCACTTGCGGGCAGCGGCGCCGGGATTCGAATACGTCTCGGCCGATGCTGTGACCATCGCATGCCGCGGGCGGAAGTCAGCGCACGAATTGGAATTGATGCGGCTGGCGTGCGAGGCGACGTTTGAGGTGTTTCGCGCGGTGTTTGCTTCGATCAAGGAAGGGATGTCGCAGGAGGATATTGGGAAGCTGGTGGAAGACGGTTTTTCGAAGATGGGATTGCGCGGAGGAGCGCTGGTGTTACTGGGAGCGTCCGCAGCGCTGCCGCATGGAACGATCAAGCCGCGGAAACTTAAGGAAGGAGACGTGGTGCTGATTGACGGTGGGTGCGCCGTGGACGGCTACCAGTCGGACGTGACACGCACGGGAGTTTTTGGCAAGCCATCGGAAAAAGTGGCACGTGTGTACGAGATTGTGCGCAAAGCGCAGGACGCGGCACTGGACGCGGCGCGGGCTGGAAAATTGTCTGGGAGCGTGGATGACGCGGCGCGGAAAGTGATCACAGAAGCAGGCTACGGGCCGGATTATAAATACTTCACGCACCGGCTGGGCCACGGAATTGGGCTGGATGGACATGAGCATCCGTATCTGGTGCGCGGGAGCAAGACGGTGCTGGAGCCGGGAATGACGTTTTCAAATGAGCCGGGGATTTATATTCCAGGTGAGTTCGGATTGCGGTGCGAAGACGATATGGTGATTACCGCGGATGGGCCGGCACAACTGCTTACGCAAAGGTTTGCGGTTTCGCTGGAAAAACCGCTGGGGTAAGAGGCTTTCAGTTGGTGCTTGAAGTTGACGTTGAGATCCTTCGGCGATCCTCATCGGATCGCCTCAGGATGACAGCAATGCAGACAGCCGCTGGGGTGAGGAGTTTTCTATCGCTATTGGTGCGCACCCAGAACCTTATGCAAGAATATGAGAAACGCTGCTGTGCCTACGAGGGTGCGTACTGCATGAAGCCTTCCCCACCGCCGCAAGAGACGGCCAGCCTCCTCCGATTGCAAGTCGAGTTCCTGGCTCTGCAACTGTTTGTTGGTCGGTAGAATTACGATGAGCGTAAACGGGATGAGCAGGAGGAGAAGCAGTCCTCCGATGAGCCATGCTAAACTCCCGTGGAGCCACCATGCCAGGAAAGCCGAGAGAGAGCCGATGAGGGAAAGTGGTACTTGCAGGAGCGTGCCTCGCTTGTAGCTCGGCCTCCACTCGGTCACTGCAAGCTGGGCTCCGCAGGATAGCCTTGCGGGATGCTCAACAAGACTGACGAATATGGCGGCGCCGGCAAAGATGCCGGAAGCGAAGGTCGCGACTAACTCTAGAATCACGCCTAATTGTACGTCTGAATCCGTCTTATGCGAGCCCTTGTTCTTTGGATTCTGATCTAACGGTTGGCATAAGTTCTGGGACGCAGAAGGCGGCGCAGAAATCGACGATGCGCTGTTCGGCCCAGAAACGTTCGGGACCGGACTGGTTTGAAATGAAGCCACAGTGTCCGCCGTGATCGGGGGCGATGAAATTGATGGCAGGATTGTCGGCGATCCTGGCGGCGAGGAAGGAAGCGTAGGGGACGAAGGGATCGTCCTTGGCGGTGATCATTAGCACCGGCACGCGGATCTGGGCAGCGACGCGCTTGGCGCCGACGTGGTCGTAATAATCCTGGGCATCACGGTAGCCGAATTGCGGGGCGGTGATGACGTCGTCAAACTGGCGGACCGTTCGAATCGGGACGGAGCCATTTTGCGGGTAGCGGCCGGGAAAGAGTTTCTGTTTTCGCGCGTAACGCGACATCAAGCCGTTTACAAAGTGGCGCTGATAAAGAAAGTTTTCGGTGCGTTCCAGCGCGTCGGCAGAAGCGGCTAAGTCCAGCGCGGGACAGACGGCGCCAACGCCACGCAGCGCTTTCGGAACGGCCGCGCCGAATTCTCCGGCCATCTTCGTAACAAGGTTTCCACCCATGGAATAGCCGGCGAAGAAAATTTGGTCGAAGCCGTCGCCACTTGAAAGCTCTTCGAAGACGGCGCGATAATCCGCGCTCATTCCCGAATTGTAGAGCGTGGGTGTCAACGATTCCGTGCCGCCGCAATTCCGCTGGTTCATGCGCACAACGTGAAAGCCGCGGTGAAAAGCCTTCTCTGCAATGCCGCGCACGTAGTTCGAATCACTGGAGCCTTCCAGGCCATGCACGATTACGAGGACAGGCGTGTCTTTGCATTTGGCGGGTTGCCAGTGGCAATGTCCGAGCAGGCGCGAGTCCGCGTCCACTTGAAACAAGCGATTTTCCGCGGGCGGGATGTCAAAACGGCGCCGGACAAAGGCCGACGCGATGGTCATGGCGTGGCCGTTTCTCAGCATGGGATGCGGCTCGAACGGAGTGAAATGGTTCTCCATCGTGGAATCCTATCTTACACGCGCCACGCGGAGTTCCCGCGGGTTAACTTGACCGAAAGCGGCGCAGCCCCTAAAATGGAAGATTCAACGTGACTCATTTTTTCGATTTGGTGAATTCTACTTCCAGCCCAGCGGGCACCCGCTGGGCTGCGTTGCTTTATGGCGCGCATTTTGGGAGCCGATTTTTTTTAGAGTGAGGGTGGAATGATCGACGGAGCAATTTCCGAGGGTCTTACGTTTGACGATGTGCTGCTGCTGCCGGGCAAGTCGTCCGTGCTGCCGACGGAAGTGGACACAAGCACAAATTTCACGCGGAAGCTGAGGCTGAATATCCCGCTGGCTTCCTCGGCGATGGACACGGTAACGGAATCGCGGCTGGCCATCGCGATCGCGCGACAGGGCGGATTGGGGATTATACACAGGAACATGGCGATCGACCGGCAAGGGGAAGAAGTGGACCGAGTGAAGCGCTCGGAGAGCGGAATGATTGTTGATCCGGTGACGATTTCTCCGGACATCACACTGCGGCAAGCGCTGGAGATCATGACAAAATATAAAATCTCCGGGCTGCCGGTGACGCGCGGCTCGCGGCTCACGGGAATTCTGACGAACCGAGATCTGCGTTTCGAGAAAAATCACGCACAACTGGTCGGCTCGGTGATGACAAAAGAGAACCTTGTGACCGTGCCGGTGGGCACGACGCTAGAAGAAGCCGAACGAATTCTGCAAAAGCACCGCATCGAGAAACTGCTGGTGGTGGATCACGACTTCAACTTGAAAGGCCTGATCACCGTGAAAGACATCCAGAAAAAACTGGAGTATCCGAGAGCGGCAAAGGATGAGCATGGGCGGCTGCGCGTGGGCGCGGCAGTGGGCGCGACGGGGGATTTTTTGGAACGCGCCGTGGAGATGTTCAAGGCCAAGGCCGACGTGCTGGCGATCGATACGGCACACGGGCATTCCGCGCGGGTGATGGAAGCGATCAAGGAGATTCGGCAGCGGCTGCCGGAAATGCAACTGGTGGCGGGCAACGTGGCCACGTTCGAAGGAGCGAAGGAATTGATTTCGTTGGGAATTGATGGATTGAAAGTGGGGATTGGGCCAGGGTCCATTTGCACTACGCGCGTGGTCACGGGGGCGGGTGTGCCGCAGTTGACGGCGATCATGGAAGCTGCCAGGGCGGCGAAGGACACAAGCGTTCCGGTGATTGCGGACGGGGGCATAAAATATTCCGGAGATATTTCGAAAGCGCTGGCGGCGGGCGCTTCCTGCGTGATGATCGGCGGATTGTTCGCGGGAACGGAAGAGTCGCCGGGGGAAACGATTTTGTATCAGGGACGGACGTTCAAATCTTACCGCGGGATGGGATCGATCGGCGCGATGAACGCGGGGTCCGATCGATACGCCACGGTGCAGGACACGGAGGAGCCGGGCAAGTCCGTGCCCGAAGGAGTCGAGGGACGCGTGCCGTATAAAGGGCCGCTGAACGCATTGACGGATCAACTGGTCGGCGGGCTGAGGAGCGGCATGGGCTATGTGGGAGCGGCGACGCTGAAAGAATTCAGCGAGAAGAGCCGCTTCGTTCGAATCACGGCGGCGGGACTCCGCGAGAGCCACGTACATGATGTAATCATCACGCGGGAAGCGCCGAATTACCGGATGGAATAGCACGAAGTCCAAGGAAGAGGGAGCCGATTCGTAGTGGCGCAAGACCAGCCCTGGCGCAATCCGCGCCCTGCACCGACTCTGGCAGAGATTCAGTCGCGCCTGGAACCGCCTCGCGCATGGAGCTGGTTGCGCGCCTGGTGGCCGGCGATGGTGTGGGCGGCCGTGATTTTTTCGCTGTCCACCGATTCGTTCTCCGCGGAGAAAACAGGGGCGATTATTGAGCCGATTCTCCAGTGGTTCATGCCGGCGATGACAAAAGAGCTGTTTCGAACGATTCACTTTTTCGTTCGAAAGAGCGCTCACTTCACGGAATATTTTATATTTTGCATGTTGATTTACCGGGGTGTTCGGGGCGGACGGACTGGGTGGCGCTGGACTTGGGGCATCGCGGCGCTGTTTTGCGCGGCAGGCTATTCGATTCTGGATGAGATTCATCAGGCGTTCGTGGCAAGCCGGACGGCTTCGCCATACGATTCGCTGCTTGACTCCATAGGTGCGTTCGTGGCTTTCGCCGCCCTGTGGCTGTGGTTCCGGTCACGCAGAGCGCGGGCGAGCGGTCTGCCGAAAACGACTTGAGAAGCTGTAACTTCCCGGCGCCTTGCCCCGTATTCATCTGAAGATGGCTCCAGGAACCTCTGCACGCGCGCGATGCGCCATATGGGATCTGACAGAGAACCTGGGCGTCGTCCAAATCCATGCTCGCTGTTCGAGATAATCTTGCGCAATGCTTCAGCGCGCTGCGGGCGCATAAGATGCGCGCGTCGCTTACCATGCTGGGGCTGACCATGGGCGTGGCCACGCTTATCACCGTGATGACCATCGTGCAGGGGGCGAATCTCTATGTAGAACAGAAAATCGCGAACCTGGGCACCAACGTGTTTCAGATCGCGCGCACGCCGTTCGCGGTGACCGACTTCAATATCATTATCAAGGCGCTGAAGTACAAAAAGATTGAGGTCGAAGACGTGCGCGCGATTGAAGAAGCATGCTCCGTTTGCAAGGTAGTTGGCGCGACGGCAAGCGCGACGGCGCGAGCACGAGCCGGCAATAAAGAAGTGCCGGACGTGAATTTCTACGGCCAAACCGCCAGCATGGCGGACATTGACACGCGAGCGGTTGAGTCTGGCCGCTACTTCACGGTCTCGGAAGCTGAGCATCACGCCGAAGTCTGTCTAATCGGAGATACGCTGGTGCAACAGCTGTTTCTCGGCACGGACCCTATCGGGAAGACGCTCCGAGTGGGCAACGATGAATTCGTAGTTGTGGGCGTGATGGAAAAGATCGGCAGCGTGCTGGGGCAGGACCAAGACAACTTCGTGACGGTGCCGCTCCCGGTGTTCCTGCGCATTGAGGGAATCCACACCAGTCTGACGATCAACGTCAAAACGAGCACAGAAGATTTTGAAAAGGGGCAAGACCAGTCACACCTCGTACTGCGTGCGCGGCGCCACCTTAAGGGCAAGATGGAAGACGATTTTTTTATAGGCACCAAGGAGAGCTACATGAGTCTGTGGCGCAGCATCAGCACGGCGTTTTTTGGCGTGTTCATCATGGTAAGCGCCATTTCGGTGGTGATTGGGGGAATCGTCATCATGAACGTCATGCTGGTGAGCGTGACGTTGCGGCGCAGAGAGATCGGCGTGCGGCGCGCGATGGGAGCGACGCAGCGGGACATTCTGGAGCAGTTCATGGTGGAAAGTTTTCTGCAATGCATCGCCGGCGGAGTTGCGGGTATCGCTCTGGGATTTCTGGTGGCCCTGGCGCTGCGGACGTTCACGCCGTTTCCTGCTTCGGTGCAAACGTGGGTGGCGGTGCTAGGCGTGTTTCTCAGTTCAGCGGTCGGATTGTTTTTTGGAATCTATCCGGCTTTGCGGGCATCGCGATTGGATCCCGTCGTCGCTTTGAGGTCGGACTGATGGCTCTAATGACGCTTCCGCAGGCACGTGAGAATTTTCTTGCGGCGATGGAGACCCTGCGCTCTTCCAAGGTCCGCTCCGCCCTGACGGTGCTCGGCATCGTCATCGGAGTTTCGTCGGTGATCTCGATGGCGGCTATTATTCAAGGCTTGAACAAGTTCGTGCAGGACCGAGTGGAGTCGCTCGGCTCGCGCACTTACTTCATTTCGCGATTCCCGCCGGGATCGGACCCCTCGCGATGGCCGGAGAGAATTCGCATCCGGAAATATTTTGATTATGACTACGCCCAGTTCATCCGCCAAGGAGCTCCCGATGTGCAAATCGTAACCACTTTCGGGACGCGCGGTTTTTTCTTCGGGGACAGCAACCTGATTACCAGCGGTGACCACAGCGTCGAAAAGGTGATCGTGCGCGGCGCGGAGCCGGAGTATGCAGAGGCCATTCCGCTGTTTACCGTTGGACGTGGCCGGTTCATCAGTTCGTTCGATCAAGAGCACGCTCGCCCCGTGGTAGTGCTAGGCGCGGCCATCAGCGAATCCCTCTTTCCGAATTTGGATCCTATAGGCAAGACTGTAAGGTTAAATGGTGGCGCCTACGAAGTCATCGGCGTCTTCGAGCATGATCAGGGCCTGTTTCTCGGGCCAGGTGTGGACATTTTCACAGTGATTCCGCTGAGCAACTTCAAAAAGAACTATCCAGAGGCAAAGGAACTGATCATGGCGTTCACGGTTCCGGAAAACGTCAACCTCGAGACGGCCCAGGGCGAGGTGATTCAAGTGATGCGCCGGTTACGGCGAATTCCCTCAGGCAAGGAAAACGATTTTGAGCTGAGTTCGCCGGACTTTCTGAGCAACCTGTGGAACCAGTTGACGGGCGCATTGGTCATTCTAACGACGGTGATCAGTTCGATCGGGCTGCTTGTGGGCGGCATTGGAGTGATGAACATTATGCTGATTTCCGTGACCGAGAGGACTCAGGAGATTGGCGTGCGCAAAGCAATCGGAGCCCGCCGCGCCGATGTCCGCCTGCAGTTCCTGCTGGAAGCGGTGGCGCTCACGCTGGTTGGCGGGACGATTGGGATCTTGATCGGGGCTGGGGTCTCCACGCTTGTGCGCACGCTGGTGCCCTCGGTTCCGGCGACACTGTCCTACCTCTGGGTGACGATCGGATTTGGGATTTCCGTCGGGGTGGGCTTGTTCTTCGGCTACTATCCGGCAAATCTGGCGGCCAACCTCGACCCGATCAACTGCCTTCGCTACGAATAAGGAACCTCACAGTCCACCGCTTGGTTTCCATGCTTGCACATAGGCCCCGAAAAATAGTTCTTGCAAAATTCCTGCGATCTGCTATACTGTTTTTGTGGCGAATTGCGACCTGCGCAATTCGCCTTTTCCTTTTTACGGGTGGCCCGCCGCGCTTCGCCTGGCCGCCACCGCAACAGCTCAAAGGTCCAAACTAAATCTTCGTCGGCCGGGCCGTATCCCCTCGTTGTGGAGTGCCGTTTATCCTGAGCTCCTCCTAAAGGCAGCCTTGGGTAGTGCTTGGGTAGTGGGTATTATCATCTCTTGCGGCATAGCCGCCTCGAAGGAAAACGGCGGCTCCGCTTTTCCATCCAGTGGCTCGCCCGCGCCATCCGCCGCTCCTGTGGGCCAACGCGAGAGGCCGTGCGCCGCCTTGCCAAGCAAGGCGTCTTACGCCTGGTCGATTGCAGCAAAGCCGGTCACTTGGTCGAGGTGCGCTTGCCCGAGGAGATTCGCGCTTGCGGCCACGTCCGTCGGGCGCCCACCCGTTCGGTAGGCCGAAACGGGCAGGCCCGCGCCTGCCTGCCGTGGCAGGCTGTCAAGCTCGAGGAGACGGATTTCCTGCAAACCAGGGCGCTTCGCCAGTCCATTCATTCCCGCGAGCGCGGCCTCTGCTTTTACTGTTTGCGCCGAATCCCCGCCCGCGTGCGATGCCTCGATCATGTTGTGCCGCGTGTCCAGTTGGGCCGTAATTCCTACCGCAACCTCGTTTCCTGCTGTATGGAATGCAACTCGCAGAAGGGCGAGAGACCCGCAGGCGATTTCCTCCGCTGGCTCTACCGCCAACGCGGCTTGACTCTCGTCGAGCTCACAGCCCGCCTCCGCGCCCTGGATGCTCTCGCCTCCGGCAAGCTCCCCCCTCTTCTTTACGGTGAACCCGCCCCCTGCCTGCCGCGGCAGGCCTGCCCGCCCGGCGGGCCCGCCAACCCCTTCCCCCGCAAAGGCCGCCCGCCCCGGCAGAATCCTGCCCGCGCCTTCATCCCACAACGCCGTTTCCGGGCAGCGAGACGAAGCGCAGGATTACTTCCGAATTGCCGACCATCCACCCAGAATCATAGCTAGGACAGCATCGAGGGGGAATGCATAGCGATCCCCGGTGGGTGTAGAGGAGCGCATGGAACTCTTACTTGAGTCCTTCCACCAAGTAGAGATCCGCCAAGGTGCGTTGGAAGCCGTACACATAGCTCCTGCCGTCAGGCGTAATCAGAATTGGACCAAGGGTGGCCACTCCAGCGGGATCGGCTGGCATGAACTGTTTCCACAGCACGCGCTTACCTGTAGCCAACTCCAAACGAAAGATCTTGGCGGGCACTTCTCCGGGCCGGTACACGTAGAGTGTATCGGCGTCCTGGCCCCAGCTGATAGGATGCTCTCCGGGCTGCAAGCCAGCGATGGGCCGGGGCGGCCCGCCAGCGACTGGATAAAGATAGCCCTTGTCATCCGGACCGATGGCCGCAACCTGCTGCCCATCAGGCGAAATGGCAAAGTTAGTGCCGTTCACCCCTTCCGGGGTAACAGCCTGCGGTTTTCCATCAGAAAAGTCCTGCACGTATAAGCGCACCCCGTGCCCCGGTTCGTCCCCGGAGAAGAGAAAGCGCTTGCCATCCGCGAAGCAGCGCACCCATTGGTGGTTGATCGAATCGTTTGTCAAGACCTGCGCCTCCCCTGGACCCGTCGGCAAAAGGTGCAGTTGCGCGGGCGAATCGGGTGTGTGAATGATGGCCCATTTTTGGTCGACGGTAAGTGCCGTTGCGCCCCCTTTCCCCAGCCGCGCCGCCGGTGAGCCATCGGTGCGACGAAGATACACAGCGTATGTCAGCCCTTGTCCACTACCAAAGCCTTGAATACCACCAAGTCCCTCTTCATCAAAAAGAACCGACTTGCCATCGGCGGAAAGGTCCGCCGGATACGAGTAGTCGAGCCACGAGAGGTCCCTCTCTTTCGGTCCTTTTTCGGACAAGCCCACGATCTCGCGTCTGCGGTTGGCGCGGGACAGCAAGATCCGTCCGTCGTGCGAGATGTCGAACAGAATCAGCGTGCCCGGTATTCGTGCCACCTGACGCTTTTTTCCCGAGAGGCTGACAGCCGAAAGGTACCGGTCCACTGCGTCGGCCGCCGTAAACCAGACTTCCTCTCCATCGGGTGACCAGGCGAGCCCTTGAACGCTATACCAATTTTGAGTTAGTTTTTTCCTGCGGCCGGAGAGATCCACTACCGCGATGGAGCCGTTATCATCGCCCTGCAAAGGATGGTCCAGAAAGGCCACGAAATCGCCTTTCGGAGAAACTCGTGGATGGCTGATCCACCCCCCACCCGCCTCGTAGACCACTTTTCCAATGGGATATTCCAAACGGTTGCGACCGCCCACATCGCGGACCACCGCCAAACTGTTTCCGTCAGGGCCCCAATCGGCCCACTGGACATTCTCAAGCACAGCGCGCGGTGCACCTCCGGCGATGGGGGCCCGCGCCAGCGTGCCCGCGGTAACCCAGGTCGAAACCACATGGCTATTCAACAAGAGAGCCATTTCGCCTGGAGACGAATCGCCTGGAGACGAAACCGCCATCAGTTCGGTGCGGTCTAGCCCGAGTGAACGGGATTCGGCCGATCCCGGACGAGCGGTATACACCTCTATGGGATTTCCTTGCCATGTTGCGCTGTACAAGATCGTCTGCCCGTCGGGCGTGAATCTTGCCGAGCGGATCGATCCCCGCTGGAAGGTAATCGGGGTGTACACTGATGGGCTGGCCGTGTGGGATCCCCACATGCGTTTTCCTGCCATCAAGCCAACTGTTGCGGCCAGCAGGAGCCCAACTGCAATCCACTGCGGCAGCTTGGCTTTTCGTGCTGGCCATGCCCCAGCTCCAGCTGGAACGGTTGCACTGGCGTTTGGCTGAGATGCTCCGGCACCGACGCGCGCCGGATCCGTGTCACGCTTCAAACGTTTGAGATCGGCTCGCAGTTCCGCCGCGCTCTGACAACGCAGCTCGCGATCTTTCTCCAGCGCCTTGCTGAGGATGGTCTGCAGTTGCGAGG
Source organism: Candidatus Acidiferrum sp. (assembly GCA_035704085.1). GTDB lineage: Bacteria > Acidobacteriota > Terriglobia > Acidiferrales > UBA7541 > Acidiferrum. The sequence goes on from DASSXG010000020.1 coordinate 31,952, forward strand.
GCAATCCGGGATTCAACTGGACCGATGGTGTCGGTACCTTGTTAAGGATTGCTTCAAATATGACAGCGGAAGTATTTCCCGTGAAGGGTTGCTTGCCCGTAGCCATCTCGTAGAGCACCACACCGAACGAAAACAGGTCGGTACGGTGGTCTAGCGCGTCGCCTCGCGCTTGTTCGGGCGACATATAAGCCACTGTCCCAATTGCGGTGCCCGGGCTGGTGAGCTGATGTTCGTCAATGGTGCGAGTCTCACCATCGTCGGTAGAGGCCTGGCGGATGAACCCAGAGGCTGAAACCTTCGCTAGGCCGAAGTCCAGGATCTTTGCCTGTCCGCGCTGTGTAATAAAGAGATTGGCTGGCTTGATGTCGCGGTGCACAATCCCGCTTGTGTGTGCCGCGTCAAGGGCATCCGAGATCTGAATGGCCAGCTCCAGCAATTGATCGAGCTTCAGCGGCCTACCTTCGATCCGATGCTTGAGTGTCTCCCCTTCCAGAAGTTCCATCGCTATGAATGGGACACTTTCTTGGCCGTCGATTTCGTAAATCGTGCAGATGTGGGGATGGTTTAGTGCTGACGCCGCGCGGGCTTCCCGCTGAAACCTTTCGATGGCCTGCGGTTCGTGGGAGAAATCCTCAGGAAGAAACTTGAGGGCCACATAGCGGCCCAGCTTGGCGTCCTGAGCCTTGTAAACCACACCCATCCCCCCACCTCCCAGTTTCTCAACGATGCGATAGTGCGAGATGGTTTGGCCAATGAGTGACGACGGGTCCGCCATTTGGCGCTCATCTTAGGGTTGCGGCGTGGGGCAAGTCAACAAGGACAAATATAAGCTGCGGCCTCATAAACGCACTTGTCGGAGAAGTGGACTGCTGGAAGCAGATCCCATCATCGTTCCAGCCGGATGACGGGCTATCCGGAACTTATATCGAAACCGATGCCCAACTTCCGGATGGCCGACGAATCGGGCGTTGGCGGTGAACTCTTGGTGAAAGCCCTTTACTTACCGCGAAGGTAATGCCATCTTCATCTTCCCAGCACGTGCAAACCCAAAATAACCCATCGACGGAGGACTAAAGATATGCAATCCAAACCTAGCATCGTGTTCTGCCACGGGCTTTGGGCAGACGGTTCCTGCTTCAACAAATTAATCGTCCCTTTGCTGGCCGAAGGGTACGAGTGCGTCGCATCGCAACACGGCCTCAACTCAACGGCAGAGGACGTCGCCGTAGCGAAAGCAACCATCGGCCGGGTCAGCAGTCCGGTAATCCTTGTCGGCCATTCCTACGGCGGAAGCGTCATCACCGGTGCCGGAACCGACGACCGCGTTGTCGGCCTCGTCTACATCGCTGCGCTGGCTCCGGATGCCGACGAGACAACTCAGGCCCAGCAATCCAACTTTCCAAAGACAGACATCTTTTCACACATCGACGTTAAGGACGGGCGCATCTGGTTGACCAAGGAAGGCATCGATAGTTTCGCCGGCGATTTGCCCGAGGACGAGAAGAAGCTCGTGTACGCCACGCAGGGAGCCCCGAAACCCGACTTGTTTGAATCCAAGGTCGGAGGAACCGCGTGGAGGTCAAAGCCAAGCTGGTACATCGTCGCTAGGAATGACCGTACGATTCAGCCCGATCTGGAGCGCTTCTTTGCCAAGCGCATGGGCGCAACCGCCTACGAACTCGACAGCAGCCATGTACCGATGCTCTCCCAACCGGAACGCGTCCTCGACGTAATCCGCACCGCCGCAAACGCTGTTCGAGACCGATCCGCAGCGGCAGGGCGGTGAGTTCGGGCGTGTCACTGATCCCCATGTTTGGGGTGAATTACGGGCGAACCGGAATAGTGCCGAGGAAATCGGGGAAATCGGGGACAGACGGGAGGTTTTCTGACAAATTTCCGAAACGGTAAGGGATTATCTCGGTCTTCTCGTTCGGAAACAAGCGGCGGATGTGGTCGAGCGACAAGGCAAACATTCAAACGAACAGCCCGCTTCGAGGATTCGGAGCGGGCTTTCCGATTTCTGGCCCATGGCCGCGCCTCCAAATTTGAGGCAACACTGTCATCCTGAGACGAACCGATAAGGTTCGCCGAAGGATCTCAACTCAAACGCTGCGCTGGAAGCGTCCGTTGGGACTCTTCGCCCTTCCTCTGAGAAACGAGGTTAGCTCTTCGCTTCGGCGGTTTCTTCCTTCTTGGTTTTTTCTTTCTTGTCCTTGGCCTTGTACTCGTAGCCTACCAGCTCGAGGATGGCCACCTTGGCGTTGTCGCCGACGCGGTTGCCCGCGTGGATGATGCGGGTATACCCGCCGGCGCGGTCGGCAAACTTCGGCGCGATTTCACCGAAGAGTTTCTGCGTGACGGCAGGCAGCATGATGTAGGAAGCCGCCTGGCGGCGCGACTGCAGCGTGTCGCGCTTGCCGAGGGTGATCATTTTTTCCGCCACGGGACGCGCGGCCTTCGCGCGCGTCAGCGTGGTGGTAATCCGTCCGTGGTCGAACAGATTGGTGACAAGGCTGCGCAAGACCGCGCGGCGATGAGCCGGCTGCTTGCCGAGTTTAGAGCCTGAATTGAGATGTCGCATCGTCTATTTTCCCTTGTGGCCTTAGAGCCCGCCGGAAACCGTGTCATCCGCGGATGGTGCGGCGGTCTGGCTCGGGAGCGGCGGCCAGATGATGCGGCCGTGCTCGTCAAACTTCATGCCCAGCGCGAGGCCCATCTTCACCAGTATATCTTTGATTTCGTTCAGCGATTTGCGGCCGAAGTTCTTGGTCTTCAGCATTTCGTTTTCGCTTTTCTGCACAAGCTCGCGGATGGTCTGGATGTTGGCGTTCTTCAGGCAGTTGTAGGAGCGCACGGAAAGCTCGAGCTCTTCGACCGAGCGGTCCAGGTGTTCGAGACGCGGATCGTGGGAAGTGTCTTGCGGCGCTTCCACGGTGTCCACCGGCTCTTCGAAATTGATGAAGATGCTCATGTGATCTTTCACGAGCTTGGCGGCAAGGCCGATGGAATCCTGCGGCGTAATCGCGCCGTTGGTCCACACTTCGATCATCAGTTTTTCGTAGTCGGTCATCTGCCCGAGACGCGCGGCCTCGACGGAGTAGTTCACCTTGCGAACGGGCGAGTGAACGCTGTCCACCGGGATGTAGCCGATGGGCAGGTCTTCGTCATAATTGCGGTCGGCGGCGACGTAGCCGCGACCGTTCTTGACCCGCATTTCGATCTGAAGCTTGCCGCCTTCGCTGACCGTGGAGATGTACACGCTCTTGTCGAGCACGGCGAAGTCCGCGTCTTCCTCGATTTGCGCCGAGGTGACGGGGCCGGGCTGCTCGACGTTGAGGTAAATCGTCTTCGGCAGGTCGGTGTTCAGCTTGATAGGCACCTGCTTCAGGTTGAGGATGATGTCCGTGGCATCCTCGACCACGCCGGGAATCGAAGAGAATTCGTGCAGCACGCCTTCGATTTTCACGGCAGTGATGGCCGCGCCCTCGATGGAGCTGAGCAGCGCGCGGCGCAGACTGTTTCCTACCGTCGTGCCCCAGCCGCGCTCAAACGGCTGGGCGGAAAACCGCCCGTACTTCTCCGTGAGCGATTCCAGCTCGGACGCAAGACGCTTTGGTTTTTGAAAGCCCTTCCACATCGTGTTCCTTCCTTCCGGTCCAAGTTTCCGGACCTAATATCGTTTCAGCGCCCGGTCCCGCCGGGCCTGGTGAATCTTGTAGCGTCGACTTTACGTCGCCGGGTCTCTGTAACGGCGGCTTTATGCCGCCCGCTCTTACTTCGAATACAACTCGACGATGAGTTGCTCGCTAAAGGGCGGCGTCTGCACGTCTTCACGCTTGGGCAGCGCCACGACCTTGGCCTTGAACTGCTCGCGCTGCTGCTCGAGCCAAGGCACGGCACTCTGGCTTTGCGCAACGTTGCGTGCTTCGAGCACCATGGCATTCTGATGCATCTTTTCCTTGATGGCCACTTCTTCGCCCACAATGACGAGGTAAGAGGGGATGTTGACCTTCTTGCCGTTCACGCGCACATGGCCGTGCAGCACGAGCTGGCGCGCCTGCGAACGGGAAGACGCCAGGCCCGCGCGCCACACCACGTTATCCAGGCGGCGCTCGAGCATGATGATCAGGTTTTCACCCGTCGGCCCTTTGGCGCGCACGGCTTTCTCAAAGTAATTACGGAACTGGCGCTCCAGCAGCCCGTACGTGCGCTTCATCTTCTGCTTCTCGCGCAACTGCAGGCCGTAACCCGCGACCTTCGGGCGCCGCGACTGGCCGTGCTGTCCGGGAACGAAGTTACGCTTCTCGATCGCGCACTTCTCCGTAAAACAACGCAGCCCTTTCAAAAACAGCTTCTGCCCTTCCCGGCGGCACAGGCGGCAGACTGCATCTCGGTGTCTTGCCAACTTCGATTCTCCCTTCACGAACTCTTGAACTGCGAAAAACTTTCTTCAGGGGCTAAAGCCCGTTGTTGCCTCACTCTTTACATGGAGCTGAAGCTCCCAAGTTCTACAGAAATCGTTACACGCGGCGGCGCTTGGGCGGGCGGCAGCCGTTGTGCGGAATCGGCGTGACGTCGCGGATTACCACGATGTGCAATCCGGCGGCGGCGAGAGCGCGTACGGCGGACTCGCGGCCGGAACCCGGGCCCTGGACCTTTACTTCCACGCTCTTCATCCCGTACTGGTCACGCGCAACGCCCGCGGCGGCCAGCGAGGCCTGCTGCGCGGCGTAGGGCGTACCCTTGCGCGATCCCTTGAAGCCGATCGCACCCGCGGAAGACCAGCACACGACCCGGCCATCCGTGTCGGTGATGGAAATCTGCGTGTTGTTGAACGTCGCGGCGACGTAAACAACGCCGTGCGGAATAATGCGGCGCTCCCGCTTCTTCTTGAATTCTTTTTTGCGCTTCGCCGCCGCTGCTGGTTTACCCGGTGTTACTGCCGCGTCCGGCGCTGCATTTTTTTGCTGCTCTTTTGGCACGATTC
>DASSXG010000032.1:0-117643 GCA_035704085.1 Candidatus Acidiferrum sp.
GACGATGAGCACGTCGGCAGGAAATTTCTCCAGAGTCTTGGGCACACGTCGGACGAGGTCAAAAACAATTCTTGGCCGATGCCCTCGGCAGGGAGGGGTCCATGGTCGCTGGTACGGGGAGGGGTGTCGATTTTGGGGCAACACCCCATGATAAGCGGCGTGGAAAGCTGAAAAATGGCAACCCTTCAGGCGACTTCTCGAAGGCTGCCCGCTGCGGTGCAAAGACGAGAAGGGGAACAGCCTGCCAGTGTCCAGCGATGAAAAACGGGCGGTGCAGGCTGCACGGAGGCCTAAGTACAGGTGCGAAAACAGCAGAAGGGATTGAGCGCATTCGGCGGGCCGTAACAAGGCACGGTAGATTCACGGCTCAGGCGATTTCGGAGCAGCGTCAATTTCGGCAGCTAATGAGGCAGTTTCGGCAGATGCTGGCTGCTATCCACTAGTCCCTTCGCGGTGCTAGTTTTGGTGTCAGTTAGCTTTGCAGGGTGGTGCACTCGCCTGCGCGTCGGTGCCAAACTAAGAAGGCTCAGAAAGCCCATAAATAGAGCCCATTAGATCATTGTTGCGTGACGCTGCGCTGACGCGCACAGTGAGGGCAAAATGGCCTCGTGGGCATTATGAGTCCGCTGCTCTAACCGCTGAGCTACGGGCCCCACGTATTCAAAACATCTTACCTTGAAAGAATTAAGCATGCACCCCCATCGGAGCGTGCGCCCTGACTTCACATGGGTAACGTCAGCGGCTTCATGATTAGCTCTTCCAACGGCCGGCTCACCGCTCATGGCAGGTTTCGCATGCCGTCTTCGCGTGATTCAGTTCGTGACAGTTCAGGCAGGCGTACATGGTCGTCACGCTGGTGACTTCGGACATCGCATCCATCTCGCGAACGTGTCCGTGGCAAGTCTCGCATTTCACGCCCACTTCCAGGTGCGGCCGGTGACTCCACGCCACGCCCGGCAGCACGGCGTAAACGCGCACCCAGGGAATCTGCTGCTTTGACTTCGCGTATTCCGCGAGCTTCTTGATGGAAGGCTTGTCTTTGGCGACAGACGCGTGGCACAGCACGCATTTGTCGGTAGCTGGAAAGGTCATCAATTTGCCGGGATCTGGGTTGACATGGCAGTCCTTGCAAACCAGGCCCAGGACCAGATGTTTCTTGTGGCTGTAAGGGAGAGGTTGCGCTGGAGCAGGATGCAGGCTGAGATTATCCGGCACAATGGTCCTGGCCGCTTGCGATGACATGACTTGTGGAACGGCCAGGCTTACAGCGCAGAGGAAAACCGACGCCAAAAGCGCGAAAGGCACCAAGGAAACAGGTCGCTCCGCTCTCATCTATTCCTCTCCTCACGCCAAGAAGTCTTTCCTTGCCTCGTCCGCGCGGCTACGCGTTCTTGTTCACGACTTCCTCGATGCTGGTGCCAAAATCTTTGAGTATGACAGTCGCTGCGTTTCGCCCCGGTCCTCCAGTCACGGAGCCGCCGGGATGCGTCGTTGCACCAGTTTGATACAAACCAGGAATCGGCATTTTATGCTGCGCCCAGCCCGGCATCGGCCGCATCGGTCCGACTTGCGACGCGCTTTGCGCTCCAGCGTGCGCGCTGCCGTGCCAGAAATGTGGATTCATACGTTCGAGGTCGCGCGGACTGGTGATGAAGCGCGCGAGGATCTTTTCATCGGTCATGTTCGGAGCGTATCGCCGCAGGAATTTCAGATAGCCGTCGGAAACTTCTTCCTTGATCTGGTCCCAATGGTCAGGACCTTCCTTAAGCTGGTATGGCTGCCAGCCGACGATCTTGATACTGTGCATTCCCGCGGGCGCGCGCGTTGGGTCCGCCACAGTGGGGCAAATAATCTGCATCGGCAAATCGTCCACGTTCGCCGCGCCGCGCTGATCGTCGTAACCGAAGCGTAGGGCACGCTCCGGCGAAATCAAGATCCCTGCTTCGACCGGCGAGAACGCGCCGCCTTGTACCGCAAACTTTGGCGCCTCGCTCGCGGCAAGGTGCGTGACAAACATCGCATTCTCTGCTTGCCAAGTGTCCACGCCGTTGATGAAGTCTTGGCCCCACAGTTCGGGGGGAGCCATGTCGACTAAATGCTTGATGTGGATCGTCGAAACCACGGCTTTTTCCGCGCGGTAGGAACTACCGTCGTTGCATTCCACGCCGACGCACTTGCCATTTTCTATGATCAAGCGCCTTATCCATTTGTTGGTGAGCAGCATGCCGCCGTGCGCCTCGATGTAGCGGGCTAGCGCTTGCGTGAGAACTCCCGAGCCGCCTTTCGGAATGGGACGCCCCGAGTGTTGCTGGCGAGCTGCTCCGTAGGCCAGCCGTCCCGTCATCGGCGCATCCGGCGGCTCGGCTGCCAGATGGGCCATGAATAAGAGGAATGTGCGGGAATGCTCGTCCTCAAACGTATCCCGAATGATCTCCCACGCAGACATGGCCATGCGGCGCTGCCATAACCTCCCGAGCGGCAATTGCCCCAACTGCTCGTTCAGCGGCTTCCCGAAACCAATCGGTGTAAAACTGGCTCCCATCACGATCGGCTTGATGGAGTCAAACTCCGCAAGCATTTTTCGATAAGCCGCCGCATCCTTTTTCGAGAATTTCGCGAATTCATCGCAGGTGCGATCCACGTCGCGCCATTGCGTCAGGTAACTGCCATCGGCAAAGGGAACGTGGAAAATGGGATCGGGATCGACGTACTCGAGCCCGTAGTCTCGGAGTTTGAGCTCGTCGTTTTTGACCATCGGATTGTCCATCAGAAACGCGTGAGAGGTCGAACAAACGTCGTCGTTAAATCCGCGGAGCGTCAATTGCGCGGTCTTCACACCGCCGCCAACCATCGGACGGCCCTCCAGCAGCAGGCAGCGATAACCGGCCTTCGCCAAGTATGCTGCCGTGATCATGCTGTTGTGTCCCGCGCCGGCAACCACGATATCAAAGCGGTCTTCTTTGGGCGTTGGTGCGCTGATTGAAAACGGCGCGGCGGCCAGCGGCACCAGAGCCGTAGTTTTCACGAATTCGCGCCGGCTGATGGTGCTCATGCGAACGCCTCCCCTCGACAACTATCCCGTCGTGCCAACTAACCCAGTATCGCTGGCTCCCCCAATGGCGTCCGACAGATCGCTCAAGAATTCTGACGCTCGCGCTCCGTCCACCACGCGGTGATCGCTCGAGAGCGTCATCGTCATCATCGGCCGCACGCCCGGTTTCCCATCCACAGGCACGACCCGCTCGGAAATTGTTCCCACTGCCAGAATCGCGGCTTGCGGCGGCGTGATGATCGCGCTGAATGCATCCACCTTGTACATTCCCAGATTGCTCAGCGTAAAGGTCCCGCCCGCAATGTCCGCGGGCCGCAGCCGTCCCGCTCGCGCGCGCTCCATCAATTCGCGCCGCCGCGTGGAAATTTCGGCGATTTTAAGCGTGTCTGCTTTGTGAATCACCGCGCCGACTACGCCGTTCTTCACCGCCATTGCCACGCTGACGTTGACGTCAGCGTTCGAACGGATGCTCTCTCCCGTCCAGCTCGCGTTCATTCGCGGATGTTTCGCCAGAGTTCGCGCGATCAGTGCAATCAGCAAATCCGTGATCGTCGGCGCCGCGCCCTGCGTCTTTTCCGCATCCGCGCTGAAGTGCTTCTGTGCTGCAATGAGTTCGCTGGCGTCGACGTCGCGCGCGAGGAAAAAGTGCGGCACGCTTGTCCAGCTTTGCGTCGTGCGTTCAGCCATCAGCCGCGCAACCGTGCTCAGCGGTTCCATCGCGGAAGCTGGCGCCTGCGCGGCGCCGGCAGCAGCCGCGCCCTTCGAATCGGCAAGCGTTTGAACGTCTTCCGCCGTGATGACACCCTCTGGCCCTGTTCCGCGAATCTGCCCAATTTCCACGCCAAGTTCTTTTGCCAGCCGCCGCGCCTTCGGCGAAATCTGCGGTGGGCCAGCCGTCGACTTCACCGCTGTCTGCGCGGTAGCAACGGCAGCAGCATGCTGCACTGCCCCGCTCGTTGCACGCGCCGCCGGTGCGGCAGTCGCAGCCTTCGTCGGAGGCTTCTCGCCTGGCGCAACCAGCCAAGCAATCGTTTCTCCAACGGGAATCACCGCCCCTACTTCAGCCGTAATTCCCGCCAGAATCCCGTCGCCCGGCGCCTCTACTTCCACCACCGCCTTGTCCGTCTCAATCTCAAGCAACGGCTCGCCTTTGCTGACGCGCTCGCCTTCTTTCTTGCGCCAAGCCAGCAATTTCCCGGTTTCCTGCGCCATCTCCAGCGCGGGCATCACCACACTGATCGCCATAATTTTTCTTGAAGACCCGGCCCAACTTCAGTCCGTAGTCGCCACTCCTTCCGCCTTCGCGCTCGCCGCCACCATTTCCTTCACGCGCCGGCTCGGCGCCTGTTCATTCTCCCGCGCCGTCGAGAGCGGCCCGTTCACCGTGTGATAGTGCGCCCCCGCCACCATCAATTGGTCAGCGGGGAAACGCGTAATCACTTCGTGCCCCGTTGCCGTAACCACAATTTCTTCTTCAATCCGCGCCGCGCTCCATCCATCCGTCGAAGGCCAGAACGTCTCCAGTGCAAACACCATTCCCGGCTTGATCTCGTGCGAGTGCTCCAGCGAAACCAGCCGGCTGATCACCGGCTTCTCCCAAATCGCCAATCCAATCCCATGTCCGAATTGGAGCGCAAACGCCGCTTCCTCATCCGGGAATCCAAACTCCTCTGCCTTCGGCCAAACCGACGCAATCTCCGCCGTCGTTCTCCCCGGCCGCACCAGCTCAATCGCCGCGTCCAAGTAATCCCGGCAACGTTTGTACGCATCGATCATCGCGTGGGACGCATATCCGATCGTGAAGCACCGGTAGTAGCACGTCCGGTATCCCATGTACGAATGCAGAATGTCGTAGTACACCGGGTCGCCAGGCCGCAGCACGCGATCGGAGAACACGTGCGGGTGCGGATTACACCGCTCCCCCGAAATCGCGTTCACTGCTTCCACGTATTCCGAACCGAGGTCGTACAAAACTTTGCTCGCCAGCCCCACGGCCTGGTTCTCGCTCATCCCCGGTTTCATCGCGCGATACAATTCGTCGTAAGCCGCGTCTACCATCATCGCCGAGTGATTCAGCAGAGAAATTTCGTCCTGCGTCTTGATCACCCGCGCGTCGCTCATCAACTGTTGCCCGTCGACGATCTTGATTCCTTCCTTCTGCAATGCAAAAAGGATCGGCGGCTCCACCACGTCGATTCCCAGCGGCTCCTTGTGCAGCCCGCGCTTCTCCAATTCCACTTTGATCTTCCGCGCCACGTTTTCCGCGCGCCCCATCTCCGGCGACATCGCCCCGCGCAGCAGCGGAATCCCCGCACGCGACCGCTCTCCCAGCCACGGACAATTCTGCTGATGATGCCTCGCCGCTGATCCGAAATCCCACAAAATCGGTTCATCATTCTGCGGCAGCAGTGTGAACCGGCTGATCTTGTCCTGCGCCCATGTCCCGATGTGCGTCCCAGTGATGTACCGCACGTTGTTCATATCGAAACAAAGCAGCGCTCCCATCTCCGATTTCGCCAGCAGCGCTTTCGGGCGCGCCAGTCGTTCGCGCCGCAAGCGGTCAAAGTCGATACGGTTCTCCCAATCCACCGCCATCGGCCCGTAAGTTTTCAGCGCCATCGCACACCCCCTGCACCCGAACCTTCCTGAATCTTGAATGAGAGCCGCGCCTTTTGCGGCCCGAAGGATCTCAACTGCTCACAATTCAAACCTCAGCCCTTTTCGCAGAACCCCCGCGCCGCTTCAAATACCGTCTGCTCCGTGGGAACAGTCACATCTTCCAGCGGCGGTGAGAACGGAATCGGCACATGCATTGCTCCCATCCGTTTCACTGGTACTTCCAAGTTATAAAACGCGCCTTCCGCAATCACCGAAGCGATTTCTCCAGTCACGCCATACCGCCCGTATCCTTCATCTACCACTATCGCGCGCGAAGTTTTCTTCGCCGATTCCACCAGCGTCTTTTCATCCAGCGGCCACGTCGTCCGAGGATCGATCACTTCCGCACTGATCCCAATTTTTTCCAGCAGCTCCGCCGCTCCCAGCGCCACTTGCACCATGCTGCTCGTCGCCACGATGGTTACGTCTTCGCCTTCCCGCTTCACGTCCGCCACTCCAAACGGAATCGTGTAATCCTTTTCCGGCACCGGCCCTTTCAGCTTGTACATCATCTTGTCTTCGAAAAAGACCACCGGATTTTCGTCGCGAATCGCCGTCTTCAACAATCCTTTCGCATCGTACGGCGTCGAAGGCATTGCCACTTTCAAGCCCGGCACGTGGCTCAGCCAAGCATGCAGCGATTGCGAGTGTTGCGCCGCCGAACGCCGCGTCGCTCCCAGCGTCGTCCGCAGCACCATCGGCACTTTCCAAGTCCCCCCGGACATGTAATGCACCTTCGCGGCCTGGTTCACCAGTTGGTCCATCGTCAGCGTTAAAAAATCGCCGAACATAATGTCCACGACCGGCCTCAGCCCGGTCATCGCCGCTCCCACTCCCATTCCCGTGAATCCCGCTTCCGAGATCGGTGTATCCAGCACGCGTTCGCGGCCAAACTCTTCCACCAGCCCGGACAGAACCTTGAACGGTGTTCCCGCTTCCGCTACGTCTTCCCCAAAAATACAAACGCGCGTGTCCCGCCGCATCTCTTCCGCCAGCGCCTCACGCACCGCTTGGGCAAACGTCAATTCCCTGGTGGCGATCTCAGGCATACACGTCCTCTTGCGCTTCCTCGGGGCTCGGGTACGGCGCCGTTATCGCGAACTCCACAGCGGCCTTCATTTCCGCACGAACCTCATTTTCGATTTCATCCAGTTTGGCCTTCTCCGCGTACTTCTGTTCAATCAGCCAGGCCGTCAGGTTTTTGATCGGATCGCGCTTGGTCTTCCACTCCTGCTCTTCTTGTTTCGAACGGTAATATTCGCGGTTAATGTCGCCCACATGGTGCCCCGTGTATCGGTAGGTGTTGCAAACCAGAAACGCCGGCCCTTCGCCTTTTCGTGCGCGTTCCACCAGTCTTTGCGCCGTCGAGTAAACGGCGCGCACATCTTGCCCATCCACGCTTTCCGCCGGTACGCCGAACGCCGGCCCCCGCGCTAGAATGTCCCCAGCGGTGGTCTCCGAATAGTGCGTATATTCGTTATAAAGATTGTTTTCGCAAGCGTAGATCACCGGCAGCTTCCACAGCGCCGCCAGATTCATCACTTCGTACAAAACGCCCTGCCCCAACGCTCCTTCGCCAAAAAAACAAACCGCCACCTGGCCCTTTCCCAGCCGCTTCGCCGAGAGCGCCGCTCCCGTCGCGATTCCCGCGCTGCCGCCCACGATGGCGTTCGCTCCCAGATTTCCCGAGGCCGGATCGGCAATGTGCATGGATCCGCCTTTTCCCTTGCAATAGCCCGCTCTTTTCCCCAGCAACTCCGCGAACATACGATCCGGCGCCGCGCCTTTTGCGAGGCAATGTCCGTGCCCGCGGTGCGTGCTGGTAATGTAATCCGTCTGCCGCAGCGCTTCGCAAATTCCCACCGCCACCGCTTCTTCCCCACTATAAAGGTGCGCCAATCCCGGCATCAGCGCGCGCGTATAAAGGTCGTTCACTTGCTCCTCGAACAGCCGGATAATCACCATGCGCCGATACATCCGCATCCACGGTTCCGCTTTCACTCCGTCAATTACTTTGTTCTGCTCTGTGGCCGTCGTCATACGTGAACTCCGGACATCTGCGCCAATACCTCGAACACCACTGCGAAATCTTTTTCCACCAATCCCATTCCACGAGCCGCGGTCAGAAATTCATTCGTAATCGCCGTCGTCGGCATTGGAACATCCAATTGCCGCCCCAACTCCAGCGCCAGATTCACGTCCTTTTGCATCATGTTCACGTTGAACCAGGCCTCGTCAGGCGCCCTCAAAACGAATGGTCCTCTGTACTGAACCATGGGAGAAGCAATCACGCTATGCGTCAACACATCGACCGCTGTTGCCCTTGAGATTCCGCTTTTTTCCGCCAGCAGAACTCCTTCGCAGAACGCCAGCATCTGCACCGCAAGGCTCAAGTTCACGCCAATTTTCATCACCAGCGCCAGGCCGTTTTCCCCGACGTGCGTCACTTTCGGCCCGATGTCCAGAAGAAGCGATTTCACTTTTTCAAACGTCTCTTTGCGCCCGCCCACCATCACGGACAGCTTCCCCTCTCGCAGCGTGATCACGCTTCCGGAAACAGGCGAGTCCACCATATCGCCGCCCTTTTCTCGCACCTTGGCCGCAATTTCCCGGCTGTAAGAAGGGCTCACCGTGCTCATATCCACGAAAATCTTGCCCGGCGTGAGTCCCGCCAGCATTCCATCAGGAGAGCTCATCACCGCGCCCAGCGCCGCGGAGTTTGTCACCATGGAGAACGTCACGTCAGCCGCTGCCACCACTGCTCGCGGCGAGTCTCCCCAATTCATGCCTTTCTTTACCAGCCACTCGGCTTTGGCCCGCGTACGATTGTAACCGGTGACGCCGTGGCCCTTGCTCATCAGCCGGTTCACCATCTCGCTGCCCATCACTCCAAGCCCGACAAATCCCAGATTGGCCATCCATCCTTCTTTCTTGAATGAACTACGCCGTTTCCCAGACGTCAATCTTGCGCGCTGGACGCGTGGCTTGAATCTTCCCGCACCTGCCGCAAGTGGGCTTTCATCGCCTCGCGCGCGCCCAGCGGATCGCTCTTCTCCACGGCTTCCATAATTCGTTTATGGTGATACTGCCCTCGTTCCGGGCCGCCTTCGACGTGAAAAATTCTCATGCGTTGCTCGCGGAGAAGTCCGACGATCGAATCGATCAGTGAGAGGATGATCGGATTGGCTGCAGCCTCGGCCAGTGCCAGATGAAAATCGAGATCCGCTTCAATGAACGCGTCCGGGTCCTTCTTTGCCGCGTCCATCTTCGCGATTTCTTCCCGCATAGCGCCAAGGATTTCGTGGTCGACGCGCTTTGCCGCCAACGCGGCGATTTCGGGTTCCAGGATTTCGCGCACTTCCGCAAGGTAGGCAGACCCCTCGGCCTGGCCCATCTTCATCATTCGATCCAGGGACTGTCGTATAGAGTAGGAGGTTCCCCCCGTGATGAAGGTTCCCCGCCCGGGATATGCTTCGACCAGCCCCTTCTCCCGCAGGGCTTTCACAGCTTCTCGAACCGCCGTACGGCTCACGCCAAACTGTTCGGCTAATTCACGTTCCGGAGGGAGCTGAGCGCCGAGTTTCAATGCGCCCCTTTGGATGGATTCCTCCACCTGTTGAACGATTTGCTCATACAAGCGAGAGGAACGCACGATTTTGTACATGGCATCCTCCCCAACCGAAAAAGGCAATTCTACCTCTTGGTACGACCGCCGTACCAAGCTCGCTAGAACAAAGACAGTAACTTGGCGGGGGAACTTGCCACCTTCTGGTCGAGTTGTTGGACCAATCTACCACACGCCATTCTTCGTCCGCAATCCCTTCAGGGCGTTTCCTCGATCCACACCGTCTTGATGTTTGTGAATTCCCGAATCCCATGCACTCCTAGTTCGCGCCCATGGCCCGACCACTTCACCCCTCCGAATGGAATCCGCGGATCGGACGCGACCATTCGGTTGATGAACACCATGCCGGATTCCAAGTCGTTGATGAACCGCTCGCGTTCGGTCTTGTCATTCGTCCAGGCGCTTGCCCCCAATCCGAAGCGGCTGTCATTCGCGATTCGAATGGCATCCTCTAAGTCTTTCGCGCGAAACACGCTCGCCACCGGACCGAACAACTCCTCCTTGTGCGCGGGAGAATCCTTCGGGATATTTGTCAAGACCGTGGGCGCATAGAAATTTCCCGGGCGATCCAGCGGTTTGCCCCCCGTCAAGACCTTTGCACCTGCTCGTACGGTTGTCTGCACGTCGCGGTCAAGATCCGCCACGCCATCGGCCGTCGATAGTGGCCCCAGCTCGGTTTTCTCATCAAAAGGATCGCCGACCTTCAGCGAGGCCATGCTCTTAGCGAATTCACGCTCGAATCTGTCCGCGATGGCTTCCGCAACAATGAAGCGCTTCGCCGCAATGCACGATTGTCCGTTGTTGAAGATTCTTGCTTTTACCGCTGTGGCCAGGGCGGTTTCCAGGTTCGCGCTTGGCATCACAATGAAAGGATCGCTGCCTCCGAGCTCGAGGACCACCTTCTTGATTCTTTTTGCCGCTCCGACTCCCACTTCAATTCCTGCCCCCTCGCTTCCCGTCAGTGTGGCCGCCATAATTCGCGGATCGCTAAGGATTCTTTCCACTTTTTGCGATCCCACCAGGAGGGTTTGGAACGCCCCATCAGGAAACCCCGCTCGGTGAAAGACATCCTCGATCATTAGCGCGCATTGGGGGACGATGGAAGCGTGCTTCAAGAGTCCCACATTTCCGGCCATCAGCGCTGGGGCGGCGAATCGCAGTACCTGCCAGAAAGGAAAATTCCACGGCATTACTGCCAGTACAGGTCCGAGCGGTTGGTACCGGATGTAGCTGCGTTTCGCGCTCGTCTCCACCACCTCATCCGCCAGAAATCGTTCGGCATTTTCCGCATAGTATCGGCAGACCCAGGCGCATTTGGCGGCCTCATCGACCGCGGACTTGAGCGTTTTGCCCATTTCTGTCGTCATCATGTGGCCGAAAGTTTCCTTCTCAGCTTCCAAAATGGCCGCAGCCTTCAACATCATCCGCGCCCTCTCGGCAAACGAAACCTTGCGGTAGGTCGCAAACGTATCCGCCGCCCTCTGTAGTTTCACTTCAAGCTGGGCGTCGGAAAGCGGTTCGAATGTCTTCAGCACCTGCCCGGTTGCCGGGTTGATCGTCGCAATTGCCATAGCTCTTTTTTCCTTTCGAACTCTTACCTGGCATTCCATAATAGGCCAGTCCATCGAAGACTGGGCCCTCGTTTCGGAATTACCAGGTCCAAGTGATGCTCTATCCCCGGCCAGAATCCGTTTCCTTTGGTCTAGCCACTGTACCCCGCTGGCTTTTTGCAAGGATCTTAACTGCAACCGCCTCCGTTCCATAGAAGAATAGTCTTGACAGTTTTTCACTGCAAGTGGTACAGCGGTCATACCTTTTGCCGATTCGAGGAACCCATGATTAGGGCTATGGATAAGAAAGGCAAAAACGACCCCAATCTTCCCTCTTCGGAGGCTCTCGATTCCCGAAATCCAGACGCAAGTTCTTCTATTCGCACCAGGAGGCAGTTCATTCAAGCCGCGACGGGCGCGGGTCTGGCCCTTGCCGGTTCTTCCGCAATCGCTTGGGCCGACCATCACGGCCATCCCACGCCCAACAGCATCAGTTACCTCGACCGCAGGATGTACGTGCGCAACATGGAACTTCTCGCCCATTTCATGCCCGGCCAAGTTCGAAACGGCAAGATGCAGCTCATGTCCGTTGGCAACCGGCGATATATGTTCCAGCAAGGCGACGTCATTGACGTTAGCGACGTTCGCAAACCCCAAATGTACAACAAAGGCGGTTTCCAAGGCGCCCAGGTTCAGGTTGCCTACAACAAGGATTTGAAGAAGTGGATTCTCATGACCGGCGCACAAACTCCTATTACCGACTCCACTCCCGAAGCGCCCATGGGCAAGTACGATGATCCCCAACTCGATGACAAACGTAAGAACTATAAGGGCCTCCGCGGCGTGCGTTTTTACGACGTAACCGATCCCTCGAAAATCGTCAAACTCTCCGAGTTCAGCACCGGCGCAACTGGCCAGGGCACGCACCGAAATTACTATGACGGCGGCAAGTACGCCTACCTCGACACCGCCCCGGACGAAACCTTCGTCCATCAGCCCAGCTACTTCCGGCAACTGGTCAACGGGAACATGATCATCGATGCATCCGACCCCGCCAGCGCGAAGCAAGTCTCCATGTGGTGGGTTCCCGGTTCGCGTAAGGGTGAAGAAGCCGAGTACAACAAATGGATCTGGTCAAAACTCGTTCCTCCAAAAGTGGTGGCCGATCAAACGCCTTTCACCGGGCTCCACGGCCCTGTTTACGTTCCCAAGAGACTGGAGGATGGTGGTAACCGCGGTTATGGCGCGTTTGGCTGCAATGGTTTCATCATTCTCGACCTCTCCGATCCTATACATCAGAAAGAAATCGGCCGGTTCGAACCGCCCGCGCAATACTCCGGCATGGGCATCGCATTCCATACGATTTATTGCGGCATCCTCGACCGTGGCTTCGTTCTAACCAACGGCGAAACCACCAATTCCGATTGCAATCAAATCTATTTGCCGAACTGGGTTATTGATATTCGCGATGAAGAACATCCCGTCCCCGTCGCTCAGCTTCCCCGCCCTGTTCCTCCGCCGGAAGCGCCGTACCGCGATTTCTGTTTCAAGCGCGGCCGGTTCGGCGCGCACAATCCGCCTCATCTCAAGGCGCCTGGCAAACCGCGCCAGGAATTTATCGCCTACTCTTATTTCATCGCCGGCTTGCGCTGCTACGATATCGGCGATCTCTACAAGCCCGAGGAGGTCGCTTACTTCATTCCACCGCAAGGTGGCGACCTGAAGACATTCGGCAGCTACGATCGCACCGTGGACAATGTCTTCATCGAGTGGGATCGCAACGTCATTTGGACCGCTACAGACACGGGCCTCTACGCGCTCAGCTGCCCCAATCTTGGCAAGCCGATTCTCGACCCGATGTCAATCACCGAATGGTCTGTCGACAAACTCAACGTAGGCGCGCCCTGATCGATTTTTGTTCCAGTGATTTTTTACCCCAGGAGAATTTACATGAAGTGGAAACGCTCCATCTGTCTTTCAGCTACGGCTTGCGTCCTTGTGATTTGTTCAAACGCGCACGCGTCGGCGCAAGGGCAAACGCCGCCGGCGCACAAAATAAAATTGCTCACGCTGCTGGGGCGGCCGCTACAATTGACCGCTGCGGAAAAACTCGGCCTCTTCGCCAAATACGCCGTCGAAGTGGAAACCGAAAATTCGGCGAACTCCGATGAGCTGCGCACAAAACTGGCCGCGGGAAAAGGCGATCTCGCTTATCTCGCAGTGGACAATGCCGTCGCCATGGTCGAGCTGGCCCACCAGGATGTGATTATCGTGATGGGCGGCGAAGGTTCGCAGAATGAACTCATCGCCCAGCCGGAAATCAAATCCGTCAAAGATTTGAGCGGCAAAACACTGATCGTCGATGCGCCGAACACTGCTTACGCATTGCAAATGAAAAAAATTCTGCTCTTGAGCGGAATGCAGGCCGGCAAAGATTACGAAATGAAAGCCTACGGCGCGACGCCGCAGCGCCTGATCGCCATGCGCGAAAACAAAAATTATGCTGCCTCGATGCTCGGCCCACCATCCTCCATCATCGCCAAGCGCGCCGGCTTCGTAAGTCTCGGTAGCGTGCAGGAACTCATCGGCCCATACCAAGCTGCTGGATTTTTCGCCATGCGCCAGCAAGCGAAAGAGCACCGCGACGCGCTGGCTCCCTTTCTTGTGGCCGTCATCGACGCGCAGCGCTGGCTGCTGGCGCCCGCCAACAAACAGCAAGTCATCGACGTGATGATCAAGGAATCGCATCTCGCTCCCGAGGTGGCCGCGGAGTCTTACGAGTCTCTGATGACGCGGCCCGGCGGATTCGCGAAAGACGCGGCCTTCGATCTTGAAGGATTCAAAAATGTTTTGAAGCTGCGCGCCGAAGTGGAGGGTTCCTGGGGCGGGCATCCTCCTTCTCCTGACAAATATTACGATCCGGCTTATTACAACGCCGCACTCGCAACACTAAAGGACGCGAAATGAATTTCACGATTCTTTGCTCGAGAAATATTTGTTTGTTGTGTTCCATGCTTTCCGCATTTTTCCTTATCGGTACTGCTTTCGCGCAAGAGCGCACGCTCGATGAAATCAAAACCGAAGCGATCAAGCGCGCGGAAAATGGCATGTATCCTCTCATCGGCATCGATCCTGCGGACGTCAAGGAAGCGTTTGCTTCGATCAAGACGTCCGAAAATGACGAGTGGGCCGCCGCGTTCAGCGCGGTTGCCGACCGCTACATGTCGCAAGCAAAAGCGCTGGAAAAAACCGATCCCGCGAAAGCAAATGCGAATTACATTCGCGCGTGGCGTACGTATTCGTTTGGTCGCTGGCCCGTGCCTGCTTCTCCCGGCAAACAACGCGCCTACGCCAAGGCCCTCGAAGCATTTCTCGCTCACGCCAAGTTCATGGACCCGCCGCTCGAAGTGGTACGCATCCCGTTCGAAGGCTCGGAAATCGTCGGCTACCTGCGGCTTCCAAAAAACGCCAACGGCCCGGTTCCGGTGGTCATCGCCATCAGCGGTTTGGACAGCCGCAAGGAAGACCTTTCGGAAAACTTTGGCGCCGTCGTGCCGCAAGGCATCGGATTCATCGGTATCGATTCGCCGGGAACGGGACAAGCACCTATCAAAGCCAGCGACAACGCGGAGCGCATGTTCTCTCGCGTGCTCGATTATCTGCAAACGCGGCCGGAAGTGGACAAGACGCGCATCGGCGTGGATGGGCAGAGCTTCGGCGCGTATTGGGCGACGAAGCTGGCGATCATCGAGCACGCACGGCTGAAAGCGGTGGTGGCGCAATCGCCGCCGGCCGACGCGACGTTTCAAAGGGATTTCGTCATCAACAAAACGCTGGGAAATCGAGAATATCTCTTCGGGCTTGGTCCCGCCCTCATGTCTATCTTTGAAGGCGCGAAAACGGTGGACGATCTGGCAACCATTTTCCCCAGGATGTCGCTGGTTTCGCAGGGGCTGCTGGGCAAGCCGACCGCGCCGATGCTGATCATCGCCGGCGCGCTGGATACGCAGGTGCCCATCTCGGATGCGTACCTGATCCTCAACAGCGGCGATGTTCCCAAAGAAGCGTGGATTAATCCGCAGGGCGGGCATCTGGGCCGTCAGATAAAAATCTGGCCGGACCCGGTAATTTTCCGACAGGTGATTATTCCCTACCTGGTGCGCACGCTTGGCGTGGAAGCGGCCAAGTAGCGGGAATTCAAACAATACTCTCTTGAATCGTTCTTGGGGCGCTGCTCGCTTGCGATCAGCATCATTGTTAAGACTTTGCTGCAGCCGCTTGAATCGTCGTTTGATAGCTGATGGACATGACCCAGTTTCCGTTTCGCTTGATCCACAGTCGGCTGACGCGCACCGGCTTGCCACTATAGGGTTGGTGCAAGCACGTCATGACGATGGCGTCCCCGAAATCAAACATCTGCGCCGAAACTAGCGGCGCCGGCGCGGTACCGTGGCCGGTTTGCTTCTGCAAGTTGAGCGTGGAGATCCGGTCCGCCTTGCTGAGAGGATGATCGTTGCTCGAGCCGAGCATCACGAACTCCTCGGCGATGTGGGGAGACCACGCCGCGGAGTCATGGTTCGTGACGCCCGTTTCCAGCGCTTGCCAGGAAGCGATGATGGCTTGCTCGGCCTCATTCTTCGGCTTATATGGCAGGGTCTTGCAAGGGTTCTCGCAGTCCTTGACGTCGGGTCCGGTCGAAGCTGGTGCTTGGCGGCCAAGAGCGACCTCGTGATATACGAGCAACCGCCAGCCCGCGGGGCGCTTGCCCCAGATGCGCAACACATGAATTTGGTCGCGCTCGGCCATCACCGCGGTGACTTGACCGTAGGTGCGAGGATTCAAACGCGCTCCCCTTTCATTGCCAAGCGCGGGCGCTGGAAGGGACTTGAGGACCTCTGCCCTGGTTTGCGTTTTCCCGTCCGCATCCGTCCACGTAAAATCGGCATCTAGAAACTTGCCGACGGTGGATTTGTCGCTTTTCGCGGCAGCCTGGACGAATTCCTGATCGATCTGAAGAGCCGACAGCTCCTCGGGGGCAGCGGCAACTCGATGCCCTGGTACCGTAATCAAGGCGGCGCTAAACAAGACACCGATGGCAAACACACCTGTCGCGAAGCGTCCCATCGTTTATGGATCCTCCCCGTACTCTTTAAGTCGGTTATACCTGAAAAAAGGGCCGGAGGTGAGTCCGGCCTTTCCTCTGTTTCCAAACGGAACAGTTTGGCTAGAAGATGAACTTCAGTCCAAGCTGGATAGCGCGGTTGCTCCCCGATCCCAGCACTGGGTTGACGGCGGCGTTGTCTGGGGTAGCACAGCCGCAGCCGAAGCTACCACTGCCTGTCGATGGATCAGACACTCCCCCTGGGCCGTAGGTACTGGCGCCACCCCAGGGATTGGCGAAATTGGGATGGTTGAAGACATTGAACATCTCTGCGCGGAACTGCGCCTTGAGCCGTTCGCCGAACTTAAAGCTCTTGCTGACGGACAAATCAACGTTGTGGAAGCCAGTATCGCGGAAGATGTTGCGACCCATGTTTCCAAAAGTGCCGAACGCTGGAGGAACCATGACAGAATTGCCCACAACATAGCAGCCTCCGGTTTGCAGCGTGCCTTTGAAGGTTGTATCGGGAGCATGGGCTAAGCATTTAGCCCACATGGCACTGGCCTGAGCAGCAGAAAAAGTTACGGCGTTGCCGAACGCATCGATCTGGTTACACACCAGAGGATTGGTCATGGGGTCTGGCGTACTGTTCGGGCCGTTAGGAGGACTGGCACAGAAAGGAAGGCCTTTGTCCCCAATTGAATGGAAGTCGGCGGGGTTGCCGAAGAAATCCCAGCGATCCGAAGCGTCGCCGGTTCCGCTGAAACTGTTCGTCTGGTCATTCACCTGCCAGGGCTGTCCACTTTGCAGGGTGACGATGGTGTTGACCTGCCAGCCCTCGAGGAACTGGCCTCGCATTTTCTTCTCCGGAAGAGTATAGGTCACCGAGAGAGTAAAGCGATGGCGGATGTCAAAGTCGCTGCTTCCATGCTCCAAGCCCGGATGAGTGCTGTCTTGGGGAAGAAAAGCCACCCAGTTCGAGGAGTCAAAATCCAAGGCGTGGGAAAAAGTATAGCCAGCCAGGAAATCCAACCCATGGAAATTGCGAGCCGTTATGGTGGCTTGCAAGCCGTTATAGGTCGATCCGTAGAGATTGGAAAGATTATTGATAAATCCGAGGTAAGGGAATTGGGAGGCAAAAGGCCGGGGTCCGCCACCAAGAGCAGCCTGGTTCAGATCTCTGACGCCCGTCAGCTTGGTGCCGTGATTACCCACGTAGGATAAGTCCATAGAGAGCTTGCTTGTGAAGGCATGCTGGACGCCCAAAGTCCAGTTCTCGACGTAAGGGGTGCGGAAATTGCGCTGCATGGCGAATGTGTCACAGGGACCTGGAGTGGCACCCGTGGCGTCAGGCGTGGCGCCGTCGCCGCACTCGGGAGTGCTTCCGACTACGCTGGCCGGATAGATTGCCGTGGACTGGTCCTTCCACACTAGCTGCGAACCAGGAATAGTGACTCCAGTAGCCACGATGTTTCCGATACCAGCGCATCCGGTGGGACCCGGGCATTTCGTCCCGTAGAAGAGCGTAGCCCCAGCGGGAACCGTTCCAATGCCCAGGGTGACGGTGTTTTGAGTGTTTTGCTGGGAGAGGAATGTACTCATAGACAAGAGTTGATAAATGATGCTGCCCCCGGCGCGGACGACGGTAGTCCCGTTTCCTGTCACATCCCAAGCCACACCGAGACGCGGAGAGAAGTTCCGGTGGTCGCCGTTGTAGACGGAGCCAATGTTCTTACCGACCTGCTCCAATCCAACCCCTGGTTCGAAATTCCCGAGCAGATTATGGTCTTCGGTGGGAACACCCTGGTACTCGTAACGCAGCCCAAGGTTAAGGGTCACTCTCTTGGTAATGCGCCAGTCATCTTGGGCGTAGCCAGCGTAAAGCCACTGGGACAGGTTACGTGTGGGGTCTCCTGCCAGAAACGTAGCAAACGCCGGATCTCCAGCGAGAAGGTCTTCGAGCGGCGTGGAGTTGGGGGAGAACCCGCCGCCTGCGAAGCGGATGCGTCCCCTTCCGGCACGGAAGGTGCCCTGATGGACTAGGTCTCTCCGAAGTTCTCCACCAAATTTGAAAGCGTGTTTGCCGCGCAGGTAGGAAACCTGGTCAATGAAATCGTAAACCTTGTCAGGCCCGACAATTTTAGGGAAGTTATGGAAGGCACCCAGTTGTGAAAAGGGGCTCACTCTGATGTCGGGAATTCCTTTTAAGAGCGGATTAGTAAGGCCCGTGTTGATCTGGTATGGGAAGCCCACATCGGCGGGGATGATATCGATAACGTAATGAGTGAAGCCTCCGCGGAACTCATTGGCCCAAGAAGAACTCGGCGTCCATGCCCAATGACCCGAGACAGCGTGAGCGCGGGAATGAACATTGGTGCGGAATTGCGATAGCAGCTCGAAGAAGTCCATACCTACGATGGTGTCGTTGCCAAAGAAATAGGAACCGCTCAGCGCATTGTGTTCGTTGATATGGTAATCCACCTTGCCCAAGGCGTTCTTTGAGCTGTCTACGTCGGGAAAATTAAGCGGTACGAACGTTCCCTGCGAGTTGTTTGGTGAGTTTGCAGGGGTATAGAAACTGAGCAAATAGGCGCTGAGAGGATTCACAGTGAAGGTATGTCCTAAAGCAGCGGCTTGGGCCTTAAGGTCGTTCGTTGCATCTACAATGCTAAAGGTGCAATCGCCCACGGTGGTGAGCACAACGCAACCATTGCCGGGTGGGTTCGGGCCGCTGGTCACTGTGACGGTCGTTGGAACATGACCAGGAAGGGCGTTGCCGACGGTATAACGCCGGAATTCACCAGCCCCAAAATAAAAGAGCTTGTCGCTGACGATGTGGCCACCGGCGGTGCCCCCGAATTGCTCGAGTTCGAGAGGAGTTTTTGGCGTGCCCACTGGGTCGAAGTAGTTGCGTGCGTCAAACTGGTCGCCGCGGCCAAAGGCATAGGCCGAACCGTGAATTTCATTGGTGCCCGATTTCAAGCCGACGCTGGTGATGGCACCGGGCTTCCAGCCAAATTCGGCCTTGGGATTCACCTGGGTATTGAATTCCTGGATGGCATCAATGGGTATGACCGTGGCCGCATCTCCGAGAACTGCGGCAGCGTTAGTAACACTGAAACCCATAAAGGCTTCATCGTTGGTTATGCCATCGACGACGTAGCTGGTATCTTCTGGACGAATGCCATTGGTGCTTTGGGTCCATGGACCGCCGCCCGGGTAGATCGCCGTGCCAGGGCGAAGCGTCAACAGGTTCTGGTAATTCCGGCCATTCAACGGGAGGTCGTTGATGATTTCGTTGCTGATGGTGCCACCCAGGGTCGTGGAGGTGGTATCCACCATGGGCACTTCTTCCGTGATTGTAATAGTCTCGTTCGTTGAGCCAGGCTGGAGAATGGCGTCAATTCGGACATCCTTGCCAACCTCCAGCAAAACATTCTTCCGTTCAAACGCCTTAAATCCCTTGTATTCCGCGCGGACGGTGTAGGTGCCAGGCAAGAGATTGATCGCAACGTAGGCCCCGTCGGAATCCGTGGTTAGAGTCTGCGACACCCCTCTCGCCACGTCCGTAATCGTAATGGTCGCGCTAGCGACATTGCCGCCCGATTGGTCTGTGACGACCCCCAGGATGCGTCCCGTATTGCCTTGCGGGTATGCCGGAAGACAAAGGAGCAGGACGGCGCAGATGACCGCCAAAGTCCGAGCAGCCTTGGCCAGGCTGACACAGCCCAGCGCCTTGGAACTATGAGAATCAAACTGCATGAGGACCTCCCCCCCACGAAATAGGTATAGTCGCTGTACCACCGTATGATGTGGAGTGTCAAGCGTTTCCTTTATTTTGTTAATGCAAGATTCCGATAGGGGAAAAGGCCGGCTTGGAAAGGTTTACTGGTTGGACCAATTTAACCCACCCCGCGCCGAGGCGGATTGTAACCTCCCCCCGCCCCTTATCCCAACGGAAAAACGGCTTCGAGTGGTGAACTCCCCTGCTTTGAGTTCCACCCAGACTGAAAACGTCGAACGGTTACGGTGCATTCCACGTCTGACTCATTTCGGGGATCCGTTGCGGTTCACGCCAGCGGATGTGGCGGCACCAGAAAAGCTCCGGCAACTGTAAGCGACACGTCAAATTATTCTGAAACGTATCGAGGGGAGCGTGAGGCCGCTGGAACCTTGCTTACGGTTGCAAATAGGTCGCGTCTATGGCGATTGGGGTGGTCGTCCCGGGGAGAACTCTACGTTTATAGATCTGTTCTTTGGAGAAGGGATGGTGTTTCGATGCGTGTTGCTTGCAAGTGTCTTGTGAGTTTCTTGGTGGGGCTCGGAACGTTTGCAGGGACTGCAAACGCACAATTCAAGAATGGGAGCCAGCCGACGGAATTGAACATTCCGCGAGTCAGCCAGCGTGGGAGCGTGACGCAACGGATCGGACTGACAGACATCACCATCACCTATCACCGGCCCGCCGTTGGCGGGCGGGAGATCTGGGGCAAGACCGTGCCCTATGGGAAGGTCTGGCGCTCAGGCGCGAAAGAGAATACGACCATTACGTTTACGGATGATGTCTCGGTGGAAGGGAAGCCGCTCCCCGCGGGAACGTATGGGCTGCACACCATCCCTGACAAAGATCAGTGGACGATCATCTTCTCGAAGAATTCGACGTCGTGGGGCAGCTTCAGCTACGACGAGAAAGAAGACGCTCTCCGCGTAACCGTGAAACCGCACCCGGCAGAATCGACGGAATTAGTGACCTATGTGTTCGAAGAGGTCAAGCCGGACTCAGCGGCAGCGACCCTGCGATGGGAGAAGCTCGCAGTTCCTTTCCACGTCTCGGTGGACAATAAGGCCGTCGTGCTTCGGAGCATCAAGAATGAGCTGCGCAGCGTTGGTGGCTTCACGTGGGCGGGATACGACGAAGCGGCGAACTGGTGTCTGGACAACAATTATAATTTGGAAGAAGCGCTGAAGTGGGAAGACACCTCGATTCAGAATGAGGAGCGCTTTGAGAATTGGGAAACTAAGTCGCGCGTTCTGGATGCCATGGCGCGGAAGGACGATGCAGCAAAGGCGCTGGCGACGGCCCTCAACAAAGCCAACGCGGTTCAACTCTATGTTTATGCGCGCGGCATCCAGCGGCAAGGAAACGCCAAGCGCGCTTTCGAGTTGTTTCCACAAGTTCCGAAGAAGGACCCCAATCACTGGATCAGCCACCTGGCACTTTCCCGCATTTCTTCCAACACCGGTGATTTCACGACGGCGGCTAAAGAAATGACGCTGGCCATCAACGGCGCGCCCGACGCGAACAAGGCTTTTCTCCAGCCGCTTCTGAAGCGTCTGGAAGCCAAGGACGACATCAACAAGTAGCTCTGATCGTGCCAGCTCCGGCAAAACCGCCAGGCGAGCCGGCATCCGCAGGGGTGCCTGGCTAGGATTACTGGACATCTTGGCCTCAGTGCCCACTTCTCCGGCAAACGCGTTAATGGGGCACGGACCGGTTTCTGGGCCATAGACCTCGCCCTTTCGCGAAAATTCCTTGCACAATCTTGAAAGATTCTTTCCAGCTGGTGGCCCTAGGCGTCCTTGTCGACGAGCTTGCTGCTTCCGCTATTCGAGCGGGATGTGCTTCCGCACATTGGAGTTAGCTCTACCCTGGAGTTTCGAGGTTTATCTCCAAGCTTGGCATGAGAGATGCACCTCCTTCGAGTGCGGGCTACCTGGCAGAACGCCTCACCCTCACGACCCTGAAGTCATGAGGAAAATTTCAATAGGTCTATAGTCCGGGTAGTCCGCGCCACTCCCCCCAATCCGCTTTTGGGCGAGCCAAGTTCCGATAAGTCGGAGACCGGAAAAGTTGCTCCTAGTTAGCAAGTTGATGATGCCTGACGAGTCGCACGTACCGGAACCGAAACTCAATAGGGTGCGGGTGTCCTGCCCAGTGTGCAAAGGCGTTCTTGTGCCCCTTCCAGGAAACTCGGCGGTCGAGGCGCTCGAACGGCACTTGGAGCGGGACCACTGGTATTCTTTGAAGCTCGCGCATGATACTGCAAACGAATCCTCTAACAACAAGATTCAGTGATATGCATTAATTGGCATAGCGCGAGTCACGCCCCGGCCAAAAAAATTAACGGCCCCACAGTAGCTCTGCGGGGCCGCCGGTAGTCTGTCTGGGATTGGCTGAAGGCGCGAAGGCCTTTTGCGAATCCGAACTTCGCCAGGACTTAATAGCTCACGCCTTAAGCCTCAGCCACCTCACGTTTGTCACTACAATCAGAATTTTTCATTTTATATGGATCGACCTCCTTTCCCGTGTACGCCCATCCTAATTTCAAGTGGCTGCAAATTCAATAGGGAAGTTGCGGTGTGAACCGCCATGCGCCACACGCGGTTTGGGGTTGGGAGGCCGGATGTTTGTAAAGGTTTAGTTCACGCCGTTCTTCGGGTCCCAGGAGCCTTGCTTTTTGCGGACGTAGATGATCTGGCCGACGTGGTAGGCATTGTGGGTGCTGATGTGCGTGAAGACCCTGAGCTGATTCTTTCAACTTGGCTTCGTCGGCGGTTTCCACCCATTTTTCGAGTTCGTTCATGACGTCGTCGAGCTGTTTGACGGTTTCCGCCCAAGTCTTGCTGTCAAATTTGTCGAAGGTTTCGCCGTTGTTACCGGTGAATTTTTCGACTTTCTCTCCCTTAAGCACCGCGAGATTGCGCCGGTTCCAGAACACCAGGTGGTAGGCGAGCTGGCCGACCGAGTGAGTGCCTTTGCCGTCGGTCCAATTGGCCTGCTCGGCGGTCAAGCCTTTCACGGCGGTATTCGCGGGCACAAACCATTCCGGCGTGGTGTGCGTGGAGCGCAGTTCGGCCAGCAGTACCTCGCGCAGAGTAGTGGGTTTCTTTTCTTGCGCTTGAACAGGCGCCGGAACGGGAGCAGCCAAGAGCAAGAGCAGAAAAACCGGTATTCGCTTCCGCATCGGTGGATTCCTCCGAACCCTTAGACGTCTATAGTTTTTGAACGGCTTCTTAGTTTCCGGGGATAGAGGTTCGAGCGGAAGCAGAAGGACAGGACGAAACATTTTCATGCTTCATCGACTTTCCTCTTTTGATCACGGCGGAGCACGACTGAACGGGGTGCCATCTCGAGACCTTCGACATGACGGAATATCTCCCCTCCCTCGAGGAACCGATATTCTTTCGGGTTAGCTGGATGGGCCATCACTTCAACAGCGAACTGGCGAGCCAAGGCGAAGATTCGATGCAGGCGGCCAGGAGATTCGAGCGGTACAAGCGAGAAGAAGAAGTCGACGAGGCGATGGCGCCTCAGCAGCATTCCGTCCACGAACCGGCGATAGAGGCGGTTCGCAATGCCCTTCTCCCCCCGCTGGAAGGAGAAATTTCTCCGCACAAGAGTTCCGTGCGGTAGCAAGTCTTGGAGGAGCACGTTCGCGCAAAGGTGCATGTGACGGTGTCCATCAAGGAGCTCTGGCTCCGACCCGTACAGACGGCGGAACTCGTCGAGCTGCGCGGCAACGAGATATTCAAACGAACGGGTGAGCGCCGGGTGAAACATGACCTGAGCCAGGCGAGACCGCAGTAGGTATTGGGCCAGCTTCTGCTGGTGTTCTCTTAGCCGCATTGGACACTGAGGAACGGAAAACGCCGATGTAAAATTAAGGTGAAGGCCGGCCTCGATCCCCCGTTCCCTGGCTACCGCTGCTGCTCGCTCCGAATCCTCCATGAAGACCATGGCACTGACGGACGAGACAGCTCCCCGCAGAACGCAATCAAGGATCATCCTGGTGGTCCCTGGTTCGCTTCCCCAATCGTCGGCGTTTATGATGAGAAGACCCGCATGGCGCGCTTCTCCGCACTCTCCCGCCGACTTGCCGGCCTGGATCGATCCCTGCAAATACTCTTTCTTCGACGGCACGGAGAGGCCGCCTGGTGGTGTCGGGAGGGGGTCAGTTTCATCGTTCATGGCACGGTCCGCTCCAAATAACATCTGCTCAAGCACAAGCTTCTTGAGATTCAATTGACAGCCAGTCGGGATCCACATTAAGTGCGAAAGGCCGCTGCCTGCCAGTCGCTACCCGCTACGGTAAGCGAAGGTTTCAATTTCATTTATCGGATCTCAAATTTCAGCGGTCTTCGGTCAAAGTGTTCGTCTTCATTCGAGACACCTACTCGCGCCACGAGAAGATCGGAAGGAGGGCGTCGAATTTCTGAGGCAGTGGAAGGAAGACCTAGCAGCGACAAACGCAGGAGAGATCGAGCGGCTCCGACGCGGTCGCACGCTCAATAAAACTGGGAGACGCAAACAAGCAGAATGCAATAATTGCGAGAACCTGATATTGCAGATTAGAGACAGCGACTAATCTTTGGGCCTTAACCGGGTGATTCGGTGGCAGGACGCCGTCGACATCGTCATTAGGATCCGGCGTGAGTAGAACGCACGTAATCGAGCAGATCGCAATCACAGCCAATGCGACGATCAATCCTCGCGGCATGCTTAAGAATCGATAGCATCAGTTTTTGTCCTTGTCAAGGAGCACGTCTGGCGACTGTTGTTGGCACGTGATATGTCCGCTTGATCAGCACTTGAAATGTCCGCATTGCAGAGACGGCTTTGAGGTAGGAGCACCAGCCGGGGGGCAGAGAATGGTCTATACGAAGGCCGCGATGGAGCTGCCGATAAAAGTTCAGGAGGTTATTTTGCGGGCGATCAGCAAGCAGATTAACTGGTTTGAGACGGCCAAGATTTTGCGCCTGAGTCTGCGGCAACTGCATTACTAAGCAAACGATTAGAACGGAAACAAAGGCAGAAAAATGATAGTGCCGGTAAGGATCGACTTGGGAAAATTCATGCGTGGGAGAGAGCGGCGTGCTTGCGTTCGGCGACGGGGGCTAGCGCGGCTTCAATCACGTTCAATCCTTCGTCGAATTGTTCGTCACTGATCACCAGCGGAACGAGGATGCGAATCACGTTGTTGAACGTGCCGGCGGTGATGGTGATGAGGCCGTGCTGGTAGCAATATTTAGCGATTTCCTTGGTCTCGGAATCCGCAGGCTCGCGCGTGGCCGCATCGCGAACCAATTCGATGGCGCACATGCCGCCGAGGCCGCGCACTTCACCTATGAGAGGCCATTTTTTCTGCCAGCCGCGGGCGCGTTCTTCAAAATGCTTGCCGATGGCGGTGGAGCGCGCGAGCAACCCGTCCTTCTCGATGGTTTCGATCGCGGCGATCGCCGCGGCGCAGGAGAGAGGATGGCCGCAGTAAGTGCCACCGAGAGAGCCCACGCCTGGCGCGTCCATAATTTCCGCGCGGCCGGTCACAGCGGCGATGGGCATGCCGCCGCCAAGAGACTTGGCCATGG
This sequence comes from Candidatus Acidiferrum sp., assembly GCA_035704085.1. Taxonomy (GTDB): domain Bacteria; phylum Acidobacteriota; class Terriglobia; order Acidiferrales; family UBA7541; genus Acidiferrum. The sequence continues at coordinate 25,353 of DASSXG010000032.1, forward strand.
TGATCAAGTCCGGTTCGATGCCGAAATGCTCCGAAGCAAACCATTTGCCAGTGCGGGCGAAGCCGGATTGCACTTCGTCGGCGATGAAGAGAATGCCGCGCTTGCGGCAGATATTCTGGAGCAGCATGAAATAATCGCGAGGCGGAATGATGAAGCCGCCTTCGCCAAGAACCGGTTCGGCGATCACGGCGGCGACGGATTCCGGTGCGACGGAACGCTTGAAGGCGTCTTCGAGATAATGAGCAAACGTTTCGGCAGTGGCGCCTTTTTCGCCGCGATACGGGTAGGCGAAGGGAATTCGGTAAATGTCGCTGGCGAACGGCTCGAAACCCGCTTTATAAGGATGCGTCTTGCTGGTCAGCGACATAGTGAGAAGCGTGCGGCCGTGAAACGCGTCTTCGAAGCAGATGACTGCAGGGCGTTTTGTATAAGCGCGCGCGATCTTGATGGAGTTTTCGATGGCTTCGGCGCCGGAATTGACCAGGATGGTTTTCTTGGGAAAATTGCCGGGAGCCAGCGCGTTGAGTTTTTCCGCTACGGCAACGTAGCCTTCGTAGGGAGTGACGGCGAAGCAGAGATGAAGAAATTTGTCGAGCTGTTCGCGGATCGCGGATAGCACGCGCGGCGAGCGGTGGCCGATATTGAGGCAGCCGATGCCGCCGGCAAAATCGAGATAGCGATTGCCGTCGACGTCTTCGATGGCCGCGCCCTGGGCGCTGGAGGCGAAAATCGGCGTGGCGTTCGAAGGGCCGCGGGGGATCGCAGCTTCTCGGCGCGCCATCAACGCGCGCGACTTGGGCCCGGGAATTTCGGTGCGAATTTGAATGGTGGACATGGTGTTTTCCTTACCTTGAAATCTAATACCAGCCGATAGGCGCCTCGTCGAGATTGACGAACACCTGCTTGGTTTCGAGATATTCTTCGAGGCCCCAGGGACCGAGCTCGCGGCCAAAGCCTGACTGCTTGTAGCCGCCCCAGGGCGCTTCAACGTAAGTGGGCTGCATGTGATTGACCCAGACGATGCCGGCGCGGAGCGATTTGACGACGCGAAAGGCTTTGTAGATGTCGCGCGTCCAGACCGCGGCGGCAAGGCCATAAGGCGTGTCGTTGGCGATTCGGATCGCGTCGGCTTCATCGTCGAAAGGAATCACCGAGGCGACGGGGCCAAAAATTTCTTCGCGTGAAATGCGCGCGTTGTTGTCCACGTCAAAGAAAATCGTCGGCTCAACGTAAAAGCCTTTGCCGAACTGTTTCGGGCGGCCGCCGCCGGTGGCAACCTTGGCTTCCTTTTTGCCAAGCTCGAGATAGGAGCTGACGCGGTCGTATTGCTCTTTGCTGACGAGCGGACCCATCTTCGTTTCGCGTTCGAGCGGCGGACCGAGCTTGATGCGCTTGGCCTTTTCCGTCATGGCTTCGACGAACTTCGAATAGATTTTCTTTTCGACGAGGATGCGGCTGCCCGCGGAGCAGACTTCGCCCTGGTTGATGAAGACGCCGAAGAGCGCGCCATCCACCGCGGCTTCCCAATCCGCGCCTTCGAAGAAAATGTTGGGGGATTTGCCGCCAAGCTCGAGCGTGACGCGCTTTAGCGTGTCGGCGGCGCTTTTGACGATGATTTGTCCGACAGCGGCGCTGCCGGTAAAAGCAATCTTGTCCACGCCGGCATGAGCGACAAGAGCGGCGCCCGTGGTTTCGCCGAAGCCGTTGACGATATTGACGACGCCCGGCGGAAAGCCGAGCTCTTCGAACCAAGCGGCGACTTCCATCACGGAGAGAGGTGTCTGTTCGGCGGGCTTGAGGACGCAAGTGCAACCCGCGGCCAGCGCAGGCGCAAGCTTCCACGCGGCCATGACGAGCGGATAGTTCCAGGGGATAATTTGCCCGGCAACACCGACCGGCTCACGAAGAGTGAAACTCAACGCGTTTGCCGGAACGGGATTCACATGGCCTAGGACCTTGTTCGCGAGCCCGGCGTAATATTCGAAGCAGGTGGCTGCGTCGGCGATGTCGTACTCGGATTCGACAATGGGCTTGCCGGAATTGCGGCATTCCAATTCGGCGAGCGATGCGGCGTTGGCGCGAATTTTTTCCGCAAGCTTGTAGAGGAGCCGACCGCGCTCGGCAGCGCTGGTCTGCGGCCACGGACCGGAATCAAAGGCGGCGCGCGCGGCCTTGACGGCTTGATCCACATCGGCCGCGCTAGCCGAAGCGACCTGAGCAATCACTTGCTCGGTGGAAGGATCGTAGACGGGAAACATTTCGCCGGAAGAGCTCTTGACCCATTGGCCGTTGACGTAATTTTGGTAGGTTCGAGCGCTAGTCTTGACAATACTAGACATGGCCTCCTCCAATTCCTTTCAATGGGTCGGTGCGGCAGTAGCCAATTTGCGCGCGGCCTTGCGCCGGCCATAGACAAAAAAGAAAAATGCAGCGAGACCGGAGAGAACCAATGTTCCGGTAATCATCTTCGCTTCGAACAGCCAGATCGATTGGATTTGATGCGAAGGAATAAAAGCCACACCGATTCCCAGGACGGTGGTGGCTAGTCCACAACTTCCCGCGATCAAGAGGGTAGTCTTACTGTAATATCCTTCGCCTTCTTCTGGAGCCGCGTGCTTAGCCAACTTCAGCATCGCTCCATGCATATATAAGAAGGGAACCAACTGGAGCACGACGGCCAGATCCAACATCGTGACAAAGGCTTCCTTCACGCCGGCGCCGACGAAACTCATGGCCAGGAAAATCGCTGAAAAACTGGCATGCACGACCAACGCGACGTAGGGCGTGGCGTACTTCGGATGCAATTTTCCCAGACCCTGGGGCAAATAGGAATCAAGGCCAGCGACAAAAGGGATGCGCGCGGAACCCGAAAGCCAGGCCGAAGCAATCCCCGCGATGGAAACGCTCAACACCAGCGCAAAGGGCGAGATGATCCAGGACATTCTGACTTGTTCGGCCATGTGACTAACGGCCTGCACGACGCCTTGCAAAACGCCGATGTCCTGTTTGGCCACGGCCAGAAGCAGAGTTAAAGTCGCGCCAATGTACAAGAGGCCGGAGATCAGGCCGCCCCAAAGAACGGCGCCGGGGAGCGTGCGCCGTGGATCCTGAATTTCATCGCCCATGATGGAGGCTAGTTCGAGGCCAACCAGACCGAAGCAGATGACGCCGAAGGAGCCGACCAGCCGGATGTCACCGGTGATTCGAAAATCAGAAGCGCTCATCGTAGTGCCAAAACGAAACAGAACGACCGAACCCAAGCCGATGAGAATCGTTGCGGTGATTGCAGTGCCGATGCCGCCGAGATTGTTCACCCATTTACCCACGCCCAGACCGACTACGTTCAAGGAGACGAGCAAGACGAGCAGAACGATTGAGGCTCCCAGAGCAAACCACGGATTGTCGGCCAGCCCACGGGCACGCGGTCCTGCGACGTAAACGGAAATGCCCACGAAATAGAGAAGAACGGTAGGAACGTAAAAGATGTTGTTGGTCCAGTAGCACCAACCCGAGAAAAATCCGTTGAAGTCGCCAAAGACCCGTTTGGCCCAGAGGTACACACCACCTTCGCCCGGGAAGCGATGCCCCAGCTCAATGACCGCAATGCCTTGTGGCCAGAAAAAGAGCACCAGAGCGAGGAGCCAAAGCCAAACGGTGACGCCGCCGTTGGCGGCGATGGTTGGAGCGACGTTGAGATTGACGATAGCAACAACGAAAAGCAGAACGAGGTCCCACTTGCCCAAAACCCGGCGCAGATGCGGTGTTTCCTGCGCCTCGATGGCGGGCAGCGCGATGACCTCGTTCGACACGTTTCATCTCTCCTAGTGTTCTTGCTGATTCAGATTAATGGCCCGCCGCGCCAACGAACGCCGCGCCGCGTTCTTGCTGAGCTTTGGCGAGCATGGGAGCGACTTCTTCGAATGTCGCAAGGTGTTTGTCGATGTCCGCATCGGTGTGCTGAACACAAATCGTCCACTGCTCGTCCCACCAGTACGGCTGCGCGAGGACGCCGCGGTTGACCATGCTGAACCAGTAGAGGCGCCAGAGGTCCACATCGATCTTGGTCCAGTCGCGGTAGTTACGGATTTCCTGCGGATAAAGCATCAGGGCGCCGTTGACGCCAGCTCTGGCGACGTAGGCCTGCAGGCCGGTCTTCTTGACGATGCCCCGATACCCCTCGGTCAGCTTCTTGCTGAGTTTGCCGACGTGCGCGTAGTTCTCGCGGGTGAGCACTTCTCGGAAGGTGGCGAGGCCCGCGGCCATCGAGGCGCGGTTGGTGTTGTAGGTGCCACCGTGGAAAACCTTGTGCTGCGCGATGAGATCCATCACCGCGCGGCTGGCGCCGAATGCACCCAAGGGCATTCCGCCGCCGATGGATTTGGCCAGGCAGATCATGTCGGGCTTCACACCGAAGAATTCGCTGGCGCCGCCCCAGGCAAGCTTTGCTCCAGTTTTCACCTCGTCGAAGATCAGGAGCGCGCCGTTGGCGTCGCAGATTTTTCGCAAGCCTTCGAGGAAACCGGGCTGAGGCAAGCACAGGCCCACATTCATTAGGATGGGTTCGAGAATGATCGCGGCAATCTGTCCCGGATTTTCTTTGAAGCGCCGCTCGACGCTCGAAAGATTGTTGAAGGCGGCGACTACCACGTTGGCGAGGGAAGCTTTCGGAATGCCCCCGCCCCCAGGGACGGAATTGGGCGCGTCGGGATCGCCCCAGTCTTCGGCCTTGGGCTTGACGCTGACAAGCGCAGCGTCATGCAGGCCGTGATAGGCGCCTTCGAATTTCAGAATTTTATCGCGGCCAGTCGCGGCGCGCGCGATGCGGCACGCGTGCATGGTGACTTCGGTGCCGCTGGAGCCAAAACGCACCATCTCAATCGGGTAGCGCTTGCAGATTTCGTCCGCGAGCTCCCATTCCTGATCGTGCGGCATCCCGAAAGTGGTACCCTCACGCAGCTTTTCTTCGACGGCTTTCACGACGGCGGGGTGACAGTGCCCGGCCATCAGAGCGCCGAAGCACAGGTTGTGGTCCACGTATTCGTTGCCGTCCTCGTCGTGAATCCGGCCGGCCTTGCCATCCTTGACGAAGAGCGGGTAGGGCTCGTAGTGGCGGTAGTTGCTGGCGACGCCGAGGGGGATGCGTTCCAGCGCCCGCTTGTGTGCCGCGGCGGATTTCGGTGTGCGCTTCTCGTACTTGGCGATTTCTTTTTGCAATGCGTCGTGCATTTCTTGCTCCATGGCGGGTGGCCGTGTTGCGGTTACCCTGGCAGGTCTATTCCCTGCGGTCAGTATCAGCGCGGAACTGCTTAAAAGCTCGCTTCTCTATGGTACTTCTTTCGAAAGGAGGAAGGCGCGGCCCTCGCGAGCCGCGCCGTCTGAAACGATTATTGAATTCAGCTTCGGCGTCAGAAAAGCAACTTCAGCGCAAATTGAATCAGCCGCGGATCCCGAGCCTGTGAGACTGAGCCAAAAGTATGCGTATTAGAAAAGTTCCCGTCGGGCGCCAGGAACTGCGTGTGGTTGAAGGCATTGTAGAACTCCGCGCGAAATTCCAGATTGGCCTTCTCACTCAGGACCGTCTTCTTCAAGATCGAGATGTCGGACTGGCTGATTCTTGGCCCGCAGCAAATATCGCGGGGCGAATTTCCAAACGTTCCAAGGGTTGAGGGCTGGAACGCAGCAGGGTCAAAGAACAAATTCAGCCCGCTCGCGCTCACCTTGTGCGGGTCCAGGAACTTAACGCGCGAAACGATGTTCGGCTCACCGACCGCCTCAAAATCGGCATCACTGGTCGTTAGCTCCGAGTCATTCCCGTCCTTGATGCGTATCGGGAATCCGGTCTGAAACGTGACGATTCCGGAAACCGCCCATCCGTTCAGCGCCTTCCCGGCGAAGCCCGCGTGCTTGGGAATCGGAAGCTCCCAGTACGGGCTGAAAACGAACCGGTGACGGGCGTCGAACAGTGACAGAGCACGGCTCTGCCGGAAATTAAATGGATTCACGATGTTCTCGAAGGTAGAAGCATCGTCAATGGATTTGCTGAACGTATAACCTGCCTGGAACTGCAAGCCATGCGAAAAGCGTTTTTCCACCGAGACTTGCAACGAATGATAGTCCGAATTGCCTACCGTATCTTGCGCAAAGATGCTGGTGAAGACGGGAACGAAGTCCGGCGGACAGCCAACCCCGAGGCCGGTGGTCGTCCCGGTGGGTACATTGGTGGGCTCGCAAAATGGAGAAGAGAAAGGACGAGTCCCCACCAAGCCAATCGCAGGGTTATTTGGAAATGACACCAGGCACTGTGGAGGAGCGTTAAAGTACGGGCAGGGCACATTCGCACCCCCTACCGTCCCAGTCCTATATGGCAGGTGGAAAACAAAACCTGGGGGCAAGGGATTGCCTGCAGCATCTGTAGTCGTGTTTGCAGGGATAGTGTATCCGAAATCCGATCCGAAAGCGCCGCAGCCGAAGAAAGTCCCCAATAACTTAATCAAATCGAGACAGGTCTGAGGATTCCCGGCGTTCAGATCGTGTGAGAGGAGCAGCCTGTGTCCTTGTGAGCCCACGTAACCCACTTGGAAAAGAATATCGCCCGGCAACTGGCGCTGAATTGTAAAGTTGTATTGCTCGGAATACTGCGTCCGCTGGTTAGGCTGGAATTGGCCAAACATCACGATCGGCCGGAAAATAGACCAATCGACATCCGAGCCTCGCGCGGGACTCAATCTGCTCCCGAACGGATTGGGCGCCAATGTTCCGCCCCCGAATTGAAACGGATTGTTCAGAAGCGTACCGAAAAGCGTGTTGCTGCCGCCGAAGGGCGGCTCGGCGCTCATCTGTTCGAGTACAAGTTGCTCGATCGGATTATAGAAAATCCCCCAACCCATCCGGATACTGGTTTTGCCCGGGCCGCCGGTCAACCCTGCAAGCAGGCCTTCCCTTGCGCCCGGGCTCCAGGCCAAGCCAACCCTCGGGGCGAACGACTTGTAATAGGTGTTAGTGACGCCTTCGGGAAGCCCTCCGTCTCCCGGATACACGAGTCCCAAGGGGAACACTGCATTGGCCGGACCCTTCGGGCTGCAATCCGTGCCGCCCAAACTCATACTCAAAGACGTAAAGTTCGGATTAGTAAGGCCCGAGGGGAAATTGGGCTTGAGCAGGCAATGAAAATTAGTATCCGCTACGCCAGGTCGAAACGTCTGAAGCCTATGGCCGAGGTCCCCGTAGGGGGTATTCAGTTCCCAGCGCAGGCCGTAATTGAGGGTTAAAGTCGGACGAATCTTCCAGCTATCCTGCGCGAAAAGACCAAGCATCGTATTGCGCAGGTTCTCAGCTTGGTTGCCGCCTTGATTATAAGTATTCACGTAGCCCAGCAAATAGTCGGCGTAAGAGTCGGCAAAACCAACGTCATCAACTCCAATAATGGATGGCGTGCAAAACGTCGAATCGGGATTGAGTGGGTGGCACAAGTCTTGAACGCTGAGGATCGTCTCAAGGCCGGTTGTTTCGAAAAACAGAGTCTGGTCAAATCGGTCCCGGCTGACGATCCCTCCGAACTTCAGGCTGTGCTTGCCGATGATTCGACTGTAGTTATCCGACCACTCGAAGACATTTCCAATCTGCGGAAGCTCCCCTTCAAAGTTATTTCCTATCGTGAATCCGCCGGCGACAGAAATATCCGGCAGGCCCGCGTGCCCGGGAAGAGTTGTAGTAATACCCGAGCTCGGATCAAAGCCGTTACCCTGGAAACAGTTCGCTGGGGCAATCCCGGGACACAGGGTGTGGACGGTGCCGTCACTACTCACATTGACAGGATGGTCGAATGTTTTTTGTCCTTCACGGAAATAGGTGAAACGCGCTTCGTTGACGGCCGAGGCCCCAATGGTCCACGTGTGACTCACGTTCCACTGCTGGAAGCGGGTCTTGTTGTTGTCTCCGAAACCGGGCACGTTGGCCCCGGCAGCCTGGAAGAAGGAGAATGGCTGGAACCGGAAGGAATCGTCAAAGTAGTAGTAGACGGCAAGTTGCTGGCTCGCCGTGAGTTTGCGGTCAAGGCGAAACGTAAATTGATCGTCTCGCTCATTTGAATCGGGATTCGTAACCACGTTCCCGACCCCGGGTGCCGGCAGGTAATTTAATAGAGAAAGCGCCGTGGGGTCAAAACAGGACGTGGGAATCCTTTCGTGGGGAAAGATATTCGAATAAAACGAAGCACCGTTATTCCCGGACGGATCCCCACCCGTCAGCCCGTTCTGGGGCAGGCCGGCGGCTGTCTGCAGGGCCATAACATCTGTATTGCACTGTCCACCGGAGCGGCCCGCCAAAACGGAGGCAAAGAACGAGTCCGCAAGCGTTCCGTAGAACTCGGACTGGTTGTTTTGTGCCCCGATTCCCGAGAAATCACCAACCTGTACCCCCGCCACTGTCGATACGTTGCCGAGCTCTGCGGTGGTGGGTAAGGCCACCAAACCAGAGGAAATTCCCTTGCGGGTACGGCGTCCCTCGTAGGAACCAAAAAGGAAGGTGCTGTCTTTCTTGAGCGGTCCGCCCAGGGTGCCTCCAAACTGATTCTGCTTGAAGTTTCCGCGGGTAGAATCGAAAAAGTTGCGGGAGTCCAGGACGGTGTTGCGGAAAAAATCGTAAACATCTCCGTGAATGACGTTAGTGCCGGATTTGGTGACCACGTTGACCACCGCGCCCGAGTTCCGCCCGAACTCGGCGTCAAAGGTATTGGTAATCACACGGAATTCTTCGATCGCGTCCGGCGAAGGTTGAATGGCGGGCAGGTTCACAAAGACATCGTTCGCATTACCGCCGTTGACCGTGAAGTCGTTCGAGCGGCCCCGCCCTCCGTTCACGGATACAACGCCGGCTTGGTCGCTGCCGTAGAACAGGTTTGCGCCCACGGTGGACTGGACTCCCGGCTGTAACGAAAGCAACTGATACGTATTGCGCGTATTCAGTGGCAGCTCGGTGACGGCCCTGGCGTTCACAACGGCGCCGAGTTGGGTTGATGTCGTGTCCACGACAGGTGGCGCTCCCGTCACTTCCACCACATCTGTGGCGCCGCCGACCTGTAGCGTAAGATCCACGGTGACGACTTCATTTAGATTTAGGATCAAGCCCTTGTGCACATACTTCTTGAAGCCCTGGCTGCTGGCGTCGATTTCGTAGCTGCCCACGGGCACTTCGATGAAAATGTATTCGCCGTTCGCGCCGGTTTGCGCGTCGCGCGTGGCGTGAGTCGCCTCGTTGATCAAGGTAACTTTGGCGGATGCAATGGCCCCTCCGCTGGCGTCCATTACCGTGCCGCGGATGCGGCCGCCGGTGCTCTGCGCGCCGGCAAATGGCGCCGCGAGAAGGATCACGAGCGCAAGAACGTCCGCGGACAAAATGCTCCGAAAGCAGAATGAAGGCAGCTGCAGAAAACGTGCATCAACTTTCATGACTTCACCCCTTGCCGCGAAGAATTTTTCGAGGATTCATTCTTCGTGGTTGCTGTGCCCCGGGAACCTTACTATAATCCAGTAAACTTAGAGAAAGCCTGAACCCGTGTCAAGCAGAAAGAATTTGTCCGGCCAATTGGAGAAACGCGCGGGCCGCCGGCCCTTGCGCATCAGCGAGGTCTCGCGCCGCCTCGGCATTTCTTCGTCTGCCTTGCGCGCGTGGGAGGCGCTGGGACTGGTTACGCCGCAGCGCACCCAGAGCCGCTACCGGCTCTACACGGAGAGGGATGTGCGCCTGCTGCAGCGCGCGATATTTCTTCGACGCGCGCGCGGATTGAACCCTGCCGCCATCGTGCACGTTCTGAAACGCCAGGGCGTTGTCTCCTCGACCGTGGAAACTCCGGTGCACCCAGGACACCGTTTTCGCCGCTTGCGCACGCGCCGCGGCCTTTCTCTCGCCCAAGTGGCGCGGGCCACCGGCGTTTCCGTGGGATTTCTCAGCGCGCTGGAGCGCGGCCAGATGCGCTCCTCCATCGCCACGCTCCGGCGCATCGCCCGCTTTTACGGCACCAACATTCTCTCTCTTTTCGAGACCGCCGGAGACAATCCGCGTTTGGTTCGCCCGAGCCAGCGTAAGATCCTGGAAACCACGCCGGACGTGCGCATGGAACTGCTGGCGTGGGGCCAGACGGCGATGGAGCCGCACCTCTTCCGCGTGAAACCCGGCGGCGGCAGCGGCGAATCCTATTCTCACGAAGGCGAGGAATTTTTGCACGTCCTTCGAGGCAAATTTGAGATCTGGCTGGACGGCAAGGAGCATTACAATCTGAGGCCCGGCGACAGCCTTTATTTTGAAAGCTCGACTCCGCACCGCTGGAAAAATCCGGGACGGACGGAGACCTGGCTGCTGTGGATCAATACGCCGCCGACATTCTGAAGGTTGGAATATCAAACCAATGAAAATATTCTCGTTCTGTTTCTCTCTGCAGACTCTTCTGCTGCTTTTTTGCTCCGTTTCAGAATCGGCCGCGCAAGGCCGCGTTGTTGAACCAGCGGACATCGTCGTCGTTCATGGCCGCGTCTATACGGAGAATCCCAAACAGCCCTGGGCGCAGGCCGTCGCAATTCGCAAGGACAAACTCGTGGCCGTGGGCGACGACGCCGAGATCGAAAAAATGCGCGGCATGGGGACCAAGGTCATCAACGCGGGCGGAAAACTCGTCCTGGCCGGTTTCGTGGATTGCCACATCCATTTCATGGATGGCTCCCTGAGCCTGGGCCGCGTGAATCTCGCAGGAGCAAAAGATTCTGCCGACATCCAAAAAAGATTGCTTCAATATGCTTCCGAAAATCCCGGGGATGACTGGATTCTCGGACGCGGCTGGGACTACGCCATGTTCGGGCCTGAAGCGCTGCCCCACAGGAAATACATCGACGAACTCTTTCCCAACCGGCCCGTGTTTCTCGAAGGCTATGACGGGCATACCTACTGGGCAAATTCCAAAGCCCTGAGCCTGGCAGGGATCAGCCGGGATACGCTTGATCCGCCGAACGGCGCGATTGTTCGCGACCCACAAACGGGCGAAGCGACTGGGGCGCTGAAAGAATCGGCCCAGGATCTGGTTGCCAAAGTCGTGCCGCGTCCCTCCCGCGCTGACAAGCTTCTCGCGCTGCGCGCGGGCATGAAATGGGCGAACCAGCATGGCGTCACTCGCGTCCACAGCGCAGGAGGTGACTTTGAAGTTCTCGATCTCCTCGATGAGATGCGCCATCGCGGCGACCTCACGGTGCGCTTCTACGTCGCTTACTTCCTCAATCCTCCGCAGCTTCGGCCGCAGGACCTCGACTCCATCGAATCAGCTCACAAGAAGTTTCACGACGATTGGATTGACGCTGGCGCCGTCAAGTTCATGGTGGATGGAGTCATTGAGTCTCACACCGCGGCGATGCTCGAGCCCTACAGTGACAATCCTTCGCTCAAAGGCAAACTTTTCTGGGAGCCGTCAAATTACAGCGCGGCGGTTGCGCAATTGGACAACCGCGGCTTGCAGCTCTTCACCCACGCTATCGGAGACTATGGCGTGCGCACGGCGCTCGACGCGTACGAGAACGCCGCGAAGCTCAATCACGCTCGCGACCAGCGCTCGCGTATCGAGCACATCGAGACTATTTCCGTTCCGGACATTCCGCGCTTCGGCAAACTTGGTGTGATCGCCAGTATGCAGCCGCTGCATTCCTATCCGGATTCGAACGCGCTAGACGTCTGGGCACGCAACGTAGGCCCCGATCGCGCTTCGCGCGCGTGGTCGTGGAAGAGCATCTCTGACGCAGGGGGACACCTGGCTTTCGGAAGCGACTGGCCTGTCGTTACGCTCAACCCATGGGAAGGCGTGCAGACCGCCGTGACTCGCCAAACCGCTGAAGGATTACCCGAGGGCGGATTCGTTCCCGAACAACGCTTGACTGTGGCCCAAACGATAGAGGGTTATACGCTGGGGGCGGCGTTTGCCGGCCGCCGCGAAAAGACGGAAGGATCGCTCGAAGCCGGCAAACTCGCCGACCTGATTATCGTCTCGCAGAATGTCTTGGAGATCGCTCCACGCAAAATTGCAGAAACGCAGGTTTTGATGACGATTGTGGGCGGGAAAGTGGTCTATCAGGCAGATTCCAAGTAATTGGGAGAAAACGATGAGACTTCGCGCCATCCTTCTCGGATTCCTGGCGGCGGCGCTCGTTTGTGGCGCGTGCAGGAAAAACGAGGAAACGCTGAGCCTGTTGGTCTGGGAAGGGTACGCCGACTCATCATTCGTTCATGCTTTCGAAGAAAGTCACCACTGCAAAGTAAGCGCATCTTACATGGGCTCGAGCGACGAGCTTGTGGCCAAGTTGCGCGGCGGTAGCGCTTCAAATTACGACGTAATCTCACCATCGAGTGACGTCGCCGCTTCCATTGCGCACACCGGTTTGGCCGCGCCTCTCGATCTTTCAAAATTGCCGTCCTATTCTCAGCTCTCTTCGAACCTCCGCGATCTCCCCCTGGTGAAAGCCAATGGCCTGATCTATGGCGTCCCCTTTATGTGGGGACCCAATCCGCTTCTCTATGACACCACCGTGTTTGCCCAGGCGCCGGACTCCTGGGCGGTCTTCTGGGATTCGAAATACAAGGGAAAAATCTCGGTTTGGGATGATCTTTCAACCGTTTACATGGCCGCGCAGATTCTCGGCTACGACAAACCGGATCCCTCACAACTCTACAATCTGACGGACGATCAGCTTGCCGCGGCGAAGGAAAAACTGATTGAGCTGAAGCCCAACATTCGAAAAATCTGGTCCACGGGCGGCGAACTGAGCAATCTTTTTCAAAACCATGAAGTAGTTCTCGCCATGGGTTGGCCGCTGAATACCAACGATCTCCGAAAGCTGAATTTTCCCATTGGTGAAACCATCCCGAAAGAAAACACCACCGGATGGATTGACCACTTGATGATTACCGCCGCGAGCCGCAACAAGGATCTGGCTCACGCCTTCCTTGAATACATGATTGAAGCAAAAACACAGAAACTCGTTACCGACCGGACGCATTACACCCCTGCGAACCCTGGTGCCTCCCAATTTCTGACCGCCGAAGAAATAAAAGGGTTGCACCTCGATAATCCGTCTGCCTACATGCAGCGCATCTATTTCTGGCAAGACGTGCCGCGGCGCGCGAAGTACAACGAAATCTGGAACGAGGTGAAAGCGGCGCAGTGAGTTCCGCCACGGCCAATCCGGCAGAGGCCAACTCTGCGGCGCCAGGAGCGCTACTCGAAGTTCGTGGCGTTGCCAAGCGTTTTGGCGCCTGCGAGGTCCTGAAAAATATTTCACTGAACATCGCGGGCGGAGAATTTCTGACTCTGCTGGGCGAGAGCGGCTCTGGCAAAACCACCCTTCTCCGCCTGGTCGCCGGATTCGAACAGCCGACCGCAGGCGAAATCTGGATGAGCGATGAGCGTCTCGATACGCTTCCGCCCTACAAACGCAGCGTCAACACCGTTTTCCAGCAATATGCTCTGTTTCCGCATTTGGGCGTGCGGGACAACGTGGCCTACGGCTTGCGCGTCAAGAACACGCCCGCGAACGAAATCGCTGGCCGCGTGGACGAAGCTCTTCGCATGGTGAAGATGCAGGAATTCGCAGCATCCCGGCCCTCCAATCTAAGCGGCGGCCAACAGCAGCGCGTCGCCCTGGCTCGAGCCCTCGTCAATCGCCCGCAACTGCTCTTGCTCGATGAGCCTCTCTCCGCCCTCGACGCCAACCTGCGCAAGCAGATGCAAAGCGAATTGAAAGCACTTCAACGCGAAATCGGCATTGCTTTTCTTTTTGTCACTCATGATCAGGAAGAAGCCATGGCGCTCTCCGATCGCATCGCGTTGTTGCGCAATGGCGCCCTCGAGCAAGTTGCCTCTCCCCGCGAAATCTACGCGCATCCCGCCACGGCCTATACCGCGCAGTTCATCGGCCAGACGAATCTATTGCGCGGGGAAGTTCGCGGCAGTATTGCAACGTGCGGCGTCCTGCGCTGGCCCGTGGAAGAGGCGGACGGTCCTGCGCTTTTCTCGCTCAGGCCGGAAGCGATCCGCCTCTGCGCCGACGGCAAACGCCAGACCAGTGAAGTGAAGTTTCGCGGTGCCGTTCACCAGCAAATCTATGGCGGCGCCAGCGAACTGCTCGAAGTGAATTGTGGGAGCGGCCAATCTGTGCGCGTGCGCATACCGGCCCGCGGCCCGCTTTCCGGCGAACATGATTTTGTTTTTTTCACTGCGGATGCTATCCCCGTTCGGGAGTGACGGTCTTCTGATCTACCATGTACTCGCGCGCTTATAAGATGATTGTCTCGCTGCCGCCGCTCCTCTGGGTCGGTATATTTCTCTTGCTTCCCTATGCCCTGATGTTTGCGCACAGCTTCTGGGCTGTCCGGCAAGGAGCGCTCGTTCACGAGTGGAACCTGGACAATTACAAAATGCTTTTTTCGAATCCGGTTTACGTTCAAGTTCTTTTCCGCACCATGCGTATTGCCGGGGCGGTAACGCTTTGCTCGCTGCTCTTGGGCTATCCACTAGCCTACTACCTGTCTTTTCATGCGGGGGTTCGCAAAGAACTGCTCTATCAGCTCCTTATCGTGCCCTTGTGGGTCAGCTATCTTGTCCGCGGCTACGCCTGGAAGACCATTCTCGGCAGCGACGGCGTGCTCAACGGATTCCTGCAATACCTGCATGTCACTCACGAACCCGTCGCATTTCTCCTCTATAGCCCATTCGCCGTCGTACTGATGCTCACGCATATTTACACGCCTTTTGTCTTTCTCCCGATCTACGCGGCCCTTGAGCACATCCCGCGCCCGCTCGTCGAGGCCTCGCAAGACCTCGGCGCCGGATCGGCGCAGACGTTTTTTCGGGTCATCCTGCCGCTCTCGATCCCCGGCCTGCTCGCAGGAGCGACCTTTGCGTTTGTTCTTTCGCTTGGGGATTTCCTCGCGCCGCTCCTGGTCGGCGGCGCTTCCGGCACGATGATCGCCAACGTCGTGCAGAGCCTCTTCGGCGCGGCCTACGATTGGCCGCTCGGCGCAGCGATTTCCGTCTGCATCCTCATCATTACCATCTCCCTGCTCTTCCTAACCGAGCGGCTGGAAAAGCGGTGGTCCTTCAAATGAGTGCCGGCATTTCAACCCGCCGCGTTCCGCTGCTTACGATTTATTCTGCTCTCGTTTTTGCGTTCATTTACTTGCCGGTCGTGATCCTCATTCTTTACTCGTTCAATCGCGATGGTGTCGGCGGCTTTCCGCCTCGTCATCTCACAATCGAATGGTACCGCCAGCTTTTGGCCGACGGTCCCATCTGGGATGCGTTTCTGAATAGCCTGATCGTTGCTGCCTGCAGCGTGGCTCTCTCTTTGACGCTCGGTCTGCTCGCCGCGCTCGCGCTCAACCGCGCCAATTTCCCCGGTAAAGCTCTCTTCCGCCGCCTCGTTCTTTTGCCGTTGATTTTGCCAGGCATCATCACCGGCCTCTCCCTGCTGATGTTCGCCGTCTTCGCCGGCGCGCAGCTCAATCTGTTCACCGTTTTTCTAGGCCACGGCACAGCACTCATTTCCGTCGCGACCACTGAGCTTTTCGCTGGCCTGCAAAAAATGGATCGCGCCCAGGAGGAAGCCTCACTCGACCTCGGCGCGACGCCCTGGCAAACTTTCTGGCGCGTCACGTTGCCCCATCTCAAACTTTCCCTGATTGCCGCCGGGCTTCTGATCTTCACCCTCTCGATGGACGAAATCGCCGTCACCTTTTTCCTGATTGGCCGCGACAATACTTTACCGCTCGAAATCTGGGGCCGGCTGCGCCGCGGCATTACGCCAGAGATCAATGCCGTCTCCACGCTGATCTTTGCCGTCTCGGTTTGCCTGATCGTCGTTTGGTATCGCGTGCGCACTCACAGCCTGGGAGCCGAATCGCAGGAGTTCCTCGAGAAACCTGGAGAGTCCCTATGATCCAATCCACATCGAAGCTGAGAGCGTCTGCAATTCTCGTGCTCTTTCTCTCGCTGCTGACACTCCCGCGCGCAGTCGCGCAGTCTGCCCCCTTCGACGTCGTTATCACCAATGGTCACATCATTGACGGCACGGGCTCGCCCTGGTATTCGGGCGACATTGGCATTCGCGGGGGAAGAATTGCGGCTATCGGCAACCTTGCCGCAGCGGCTCGCACGCGCACCATCGATGCGCGCGGCCAGGTGGTTGCTCCGGGCTTTATCGACATGCTCGGGCAATCGGAGCTCACCATCCTTGTCGACCCACGTCTGCCATCGAAGATCTACCAGGGCATCACCACTGAAATGACCGGCGAAGGCGGTTCCGTGGCGCCTCTGAACGACGCACTGATCCGCAACAACCGCGAAATGGTCGACTATTACGGCATCACTCCCGACTGGCGCACTTTCCGCGAGTACTTCGCGCGCCTTGAAAAACAGCATATCGGCATCAACATCGCCTCCTACGTGGGCGCCACGCAGGTGCGCTCCATGATCCTTGGACCCGACGACATTCAGCCCACTCCACCGCAGCTCGAACAAATGAAGGAGCTCGTCCGCCAAGCTATGCGCGACGGTGCTGTGGGCGTCTCCACTTCTCTCGAATACCCTCCTGCTCCTTACGCCAAGACCGAAGAGCTCATCGCCCTCTCCGCCGAAGCATCTCACTTCGGCGGCATCTATGCCACGCACATGCGCAACGAAAGCGACGCCATCTTGCCCGCCATTGACGAAGCGCTTCGCATTGGACGCGAAGCGCACATCCCGGTCGAAATCTGGCACTTGAAAGTTGCAGGCAAGGAAAACTGGGGCCGCATGCCGGAGGCCGTTGCGAAAATCAACTCCGCTCGCGCCGAAGGCATCGACGTCACCGCGGACACTTATGCCTACACCGCGTGGTCCAACGGCATGTCTGCTTTTATCCCGCCCTGGGCGCACGACGGAGGCACCGCCAAGCTGATTCAGCGTCTCAAGGATCCCGCAACTCGCGCGCGCATTCGAAAGGATCTTCTCACACCCTCAAAAGAATGGGACAACGAATGGCAGGAAATTACCGGCCCCGATCAGGTCCTCATTTGCACCGTGAAAGATCGGAAACTGCTTCCTTTGCAAGGCAAGACGCTCGCGGAGATTGCAAAACTCTGGAACAAAGATCCAATGGACGCTCTCTTTGATCTGCTCATCGCGGACAACGCTTTTCCCTCTGTGGCGGTGTTTGGCATGTCCGAACCCGACGTTTCGCTCGCTCTTCAGCAGCCTTGGGTTTCGGTCGACAATGATTCTTCCGGCGCCTCCCCCGAAGGCATTCTCGGCCGCGAACACGGGCATCCCCGCGGTTACGGCACTTTCCCGCGCATCCTCCGCAAATACGTCCGCGAAGAACACAAACTTACGCTCGAAGATGCCATCCGCAAATTTTCCGCTCTCCCGGCGCAGCGCCTCCGCCTCGAAGGCCGCGGCGTGCTCCGAGCGGGCATGTGGGCTGATGTCGTGATCTTCGATCCCGCCACCATTCGCGACCTCGCCACCTTCGACAACCCGAACCAGCTGTCTCAAGGAATGGACTATGTATTGGTCAACGGTTTGCCCGTTATCGACCACGGTAAAATGACCGGCGTGCTCCCCGGCAAAGTCCTCCGGGGCCCAGGGTACGTCCCCTGAGTCTGTGACGCCACATTCCCATCTCGCCAGAAATGTGTTCATAATATTGCCGCGGCCGGTGCGTCCTATCTCGTGTCATCTCTCCCGGAGGAGCAATGACGGAAAGCCTGAAAGATTTTCAGAAATTTCGTGCTGACTTGAATGAGGAAATCCTTGGTTGCGGCCACCTCGGAGTCAAGCGCTTCTTCGCTCTTGACCATCAAGCATACGAACCCGGCCCGCTCGGCACCAAGGCAAAAGAATTGCTCGGGCTGGTGGCCTCTGCCGTGCTCCGTTGCGACGACTGCATCACGTATCATCTGGTCCGCTGCGGCGAAGAAGGCTGGAAGCGCGACGAAGTGATTGACGCTTTGAACGTCGCGCTGATCGTCGGCGGTTCCATCACCATCCCGCACGTGCGCCGGGCTTTTGCGCGCATGCGCGAAATCAACGGATTGCAGCCCTGAAAGATACATCGAGTATGAGCACGACACCCAGCACCGCGCACTCACAACCGGCGTCCGGCGAATCCAAGGGCAGATCAACATTTCGCGGCTCTCTCATAGAAGTTCTCCTCATCCGGGTTTCGCTTGTTCCAAATCTGCTCCATCTGCGCCGCAGCGCCCGCTCCTGGTTGCTCTTCCGCATATTCCTGGGGATCGCCGGCGCCGCGCTGGTTATTGCGCCGCTGGGCCTTTCAAATGGCTATATTTTCTCGGTCGCTGGTCTGGCCATGTTCGCTTCGGCTATTCTTCTCCCGCCGGCCAAGCCCCAGACGAGCGTCAATGAAAAAGCCCATGAACTTGGTGCTATTCTCGTCGTGAATGGCGGCAGATTTCGGCCCATGGACGCCTCGTCTTCCGTCGCGGTTCACTTCTTTGTCAGTGCGGAACGTGTCTCCGTCCTCGATGCAGACCTCCAGCCGCTCCTCGAGATTCCCGGCGGCGAAATCACCTCCGTCCGCGCGGTGCAAACCGAAAGAGGCTGGCTCCTTCGAGTATCTTGGGCTAATAACGCGGTGGAATTCTCCTATCGCGGCATCTTCGCAGAGCACCTCACGCGCGTCGCCGAAAGCGCCATACGCAGTGTGATGCGCCACTCCCTGCCCGTCATCCCGCAAACCCGCGCCGCCAGCGCCTGATTTTCTTCGCGGAACTTTTCCCCGCATAATCCGCGCGATCCTGGCAAACTGTGTCAGAATATAGGAATGGCTCGTGGCTGGGAAAGCAAGGGCGTCGAATCACAGGTCGAAGAGACGCAGACTCCCAAGGAAAAATCGGGTTCAGGGGCGAAAACTCCCGAACAGCTCATGCGCGAGCAGCAGCGCAAAGATTTGCAGCTTTCGCGCACCCGCGTTGTGAACGATCTCGCCGCCGCCACTCACCCGAATCATCGCAAGTCCCTTGAAGCCGCCCTCGCCCACCTCGACAAAAAAATCTCCGAACTCAGCTAGCCGTTTTCTCCTGCCAGCTCACTCTGCTTCTAATCGCTATCAAGCTGCAAGTGTCATCCTGAGCGAAGGATCTCAACCCATGCGCTTTTCGGCAGTAACAAACTTCATGGTCAGTCCGTAAAAACCACTCCCACCGCGCTATGCCCTTTTTCCACATCGGCATCAATTCGCACCACGTATCCGCGCAGCTTCATCAATTGCACCCCATCCTCTCCCGGCGCTTCCATGGTGACTTGCAGCTCCGATTGCAGCCGCGGCAGGTGCTTCAACGAAATCATCGCGCCTTGCAGCGATACATCGCGCACGATGGTCTCTTCCTCAAAATCCTTTCCGCCCTCCGTCACGCCGCAAACTTTCGCGTGGAATTGCGCTTCGCGGCGCAGTGCCGTGCGCGTGCCCGGCATGTGCGCTTGCACCGTGTCGCCCGGCCCGCCCAGTGTGATCACCATGCCTTCGCTCGCGGCAAACACCGAATCGAAATCCTCGCGCGCCTGCTTCAGGATCGAATCAACCATGCGGTCGGTCGAGTCCGGATCATGATGAAATAGCACCAGGGTCTTTGCCCCGGCGTGTCGCGCCAGTTTCACTCCCTCCAGCCACGACGAATGTCCCCAGCCCTTCCTCGTCGTCTCCAACTGATCGGGCGTGAACTGCGCATCGTTAATGAGAAGGTCCGCTCCGGCGGCCAGCTCGCGCAGGCCTTCATCAAGCTTCGCGTCTCCCGGCTCGTTATCGGTGGCGTAGGCGACGGTCCCGGCAGGCGTCTCGATGCGAAAGCCCAGGCAGCCCTGTGGGTGGTTCAGCCAGCGCGCGGTTATTTTATTTTCTCCTACCAGGAACGAATCGCCGTCGTCTACTTCTTTGAATTTCCTCTTCGCATTCATCGCGGACATGTCCACGGGAAAATAGGGCAGCGCCATTTGCGCTTCAAACACTTGTTTCAAGCTGTCGCGCCCCAGGAATTTTGACCGGAAGCTGTAGAAATGAAATTCATTGTTTTCCACGTACAGCGGCGCGAAAAACGGTATTCCTTGGATGTGATCCCAGTGGTAATGCGTCACAAAGATATGCGTCCCCGGGATTCCTGCTCCGTTTGGCGCGGCCCAGCGGCTTCCCAGCATGCGCAGCCCTGTCCCGCAATCCAGAATAAACTGTGTGCCGTCCGGCGCCATCAATTCCACGCAAGGCGTGTTTCCGCCATAGCGCCACGTTGCCGGGTCCACCGTCGGCGTCGATCCGCGCACGCCCCAGAAGTTCAATTTGGCAATCGGAACAGTCATTGTCCC
The DNA here is from genome assembly GCA_035704085.1 of Candidatus Acidiferrum sp. Classification (GTDB taxonomy): domain Bacteria; phylum Acidobacteriota; class Terriglobia; order Acidiferrales; family UBA7541; genus Acidiferrum. The sequence continues at coordinate 45,736 of DASSXG010000032.1, forward strand.
TGAGCGCAAGTCTCCCGTGTGATTCCTGTCTCGGCGCCAACGGGCGCGGAACGGGAAGCTGGATTCATCCTCGCAGCCGCCGGGAAGAGCGTCAATTCATTCCCGGAAGGGGCGTGTCATACTGCCCAATAAGCAACGGAGAAGGCTGCGAAGTGTCTTGCGAGCAGGTAGAATGAGTGCGATGGGCGCGCACTCGCATGGCCACGATCCTATTCATGGGGATCATGCTCATTCTCACGAGCACGGTCACGCCGGCCATACTCACGTGACTTTGCGCCCCGCGGTGCTCGGCTGGGCCATGGCCGCGACGCTCGGTCTTGTCCTCGCGGAGATTTTCGGCGGCATCTTCGGCCGCAGCGTCGCCCTCTTGAACGACGCGGTCCACAATTTGTCCGACGTCCCGGCCCTGGGCATTTCCTATCTCGCCATGCGCTGGGCGGAGCGCCCGGCCGACACGGAAAAGACCTACGGCTATCACCGCGCGGGCACACTCGCCGCATTCACCAATGCTTTTGTTCTCGTTTTGCTTTCGCTGTGGCTTGGCTACGCCGCTGTCGAGCGCTTCCGCTCCCCGGTGGCAATCGTCGAAAGCTGGATGATCTGGACTTCCGTCGGCGCGCTTGCGGTGAATGGCGGCATTACGCTCGCTTTAGTCCGCGGCCGCGGTGACCTCAATCTGCGCAGCATCCTCGTGCACAATTTTGGGGACGCCCTATCGAATATCGCGATCATCGTCGGCGCTGTGATTATTCACTCCACCGGCGCGAACTGGATCGATCCTCTTCTCGGCCTCGCCATTGGCCTGCTAGTACTCTGGTCCAGCGTCGGCATCCTGCGTGAGTCCTCCCATTTACTTCTTGAAGGACGCCCGCGCGAATTGCACGTGGAAGACGTCGCTCGGGCGATACTTACCCTCGAAGGCGTGGAGGAGGTCCACGACGTTCACCTTTGGTCTCTCGGCGGCGGCCACAACGCGCTTAGCCTTCACGCCCGAATTCCGGACATGCATCTCGACGAATGCGAGCGGCTGCTCGCTTCAATCCAGCGGAAAGCCTCTCAAGATTTTGGGATTGATCACACTACGGTACAGTTGGAGCGGGCTGGACTCCCCGCAAAATCCGGCTATGTCATGCCGGAGCCGGCGAAAAAGTAGTTCTTAGGCAGGCAATCGAAAGTTCGAACCGAGTTGCTCGTTGAATTGCTGCGTTGCATTCAAGTCCAGCAAATCGCGCGCCACGCTCCGGCGCAATCCTTCGTTGGTGACGTATCGAAGCGTCCCGTTTTCCCACGTATACGCCACCGCAAAAAATACCGTTCCATCCTTCCGAACAAATACGTATTCGCCGGTTTCACGTGCCGCCGCGACGTCGGGGTGCGACACGGGCGCCGGTTCTTCTCGAGTTACTCTTGTTCTTCGCCCTCTGTCGCGAACCTTCACTTCAGAATCTTCAGAGTCCTGCGCTTCGGTGGTCGCCGCAGCGTCGTCAACGGCAGGAGCACCTGGCACGGAAAACCCGCCGTCAGAGAACGGGAAGAAGAAGGAAGACCCTAGCCCGCCTTCAATGGATCCCGGCCCGCATACCGCCGCCAGGTGTACCTCATCAAATCCGAGTCCCGGTGCCCCCGAGCTGCATTCTGGCCGCCGGTTCCTATCGTTACCGACTCTATCGCTATCGAAACGCCGCCGCGTGCCGCTCGACCTCACCGTGTTCCTGGACGTGGACAAATTTCTTGACCCAGAACGTAGGCCGCTCGGTCTCGCTCCAACGCGTGCTCCAACAACTGGCTGCCCACCCATCGGCCTGCCCGCGTGCATCATCCCGTTCGGCGCAGCAGCCATCATGTGCGGAGCTACGGGCATGGCGTGAGAACCTAGTGCCATCCCACCTCGTCCTTGCGCTTGCAAAATGCCGGGGAGTAAAACCGCGAAACCAGCCACAACAATCGGTCGAACCATGGGGATCACCTGAAGTCCCGTGCTTCCGGGCCTCCAATAGGAAAGATGCACCTGCTCGCGCTTTGGTTTCAAATCAATTCCATGCTCACTCCCATATCACCGCCTGCTTTACGCCCCCTGCTTGCTCCTCACGCGCAACATGTCCCTCCCCGCTCTTGCCATGCTTTTCCCCCGCAGGCCAATGTGTTATAACCGTCGGGCCGTGGAACGCGCCGCGAAGCGGGAGTATTTTCACGTTCTGGCAGAACCGGGACAGGCTGCAGCTCTTTCGGCTGCGCCTTCGCGGGGAGGCCAACGCCAGGGAGCTCCGGCTGAAGATGCTTCGTGGTACTGCCCCGTGTGTTCGCAGCCGTTGGAGTCGCGGCGCTGCAAGTTGATTTGTTCCGTTTGCGGTTACTATATGTCGTGCTCGGACTATTACTAGCTGCATGGCTGATATCGAGGAACGGGCCGCCTCGCGGTTATCTGTAATTTGACCGCTGCTCGGCCATCGGGTACGATTCACCGCCTTGGGATCATCCATAGTTTGATAAGCTTGGCGGCTCCGGCCCGGGTTGCCGCCGGAACCGCTTTCCGACGAGGAGGAAAATAACGTGGCTTTGAAGATGACGAACCGCGAAGTGGATGGCGTGGCCGTGGTGGCGCTGGACGGCCGCATTGTACTCGGCGAGGAAAGCAACGCTCTGCGCGAAAAAGTGAAGTCCCTGATTGCTGAAGGAAAAAAGAAAATCGTCCTCAACATGGACAATGTCACTTTCATTGACAGCGCCGGGCTCGGCACGCTCGTCGCTGCGCATCACAGCGTGAAGACGCAGGGTGCTTCTCTGCGCCTCTGCCACCTGGGCAGCAAGTTCCAGGAAGTCTTGCAAATCACCAAGCTGCTGACCGTCTTCGATGTCTTCAACACCGAAGCCGAAGCCGTCGCCAGCTTCTCCAAGTAGCGCTTGCATCCGTAACCATCATCTCGTAAACGCAAAGGGCACGTTCTCGCGTGCCCTCTCTTTATTTTCCAGATTTATTGTACGAGCTTCCACGCCGCATGAAACCGCTGCCCAAGCCGGTTCAGAAATCCTTCCAAGCCACGCTCGAGCGCATGGCCTCAAACCTCGGCTGGGTGATCATTCGCATTCCTCTGAACGTCCCCAAAGTTTGGGGCGTCCGCGGCATGCTCAAGGTCAAGGGCGAAATCAACGGCTTCGCCTTTCGCACCTCCCTCTTCCCCACCGGCAAGGGCTATCACTACCTCCTCGTCAACAAACGCATGCAAGCCGGCGCCCATGCCCGTGCCGGCGACACGGCCCGGTTCCAAATCGAACCGGATCTCGAAAAACGCCAAGCCGCCGTCCCCGCGGAACTCAAGCGCGCCCTTTCCGAAGACCGCTCGCTCCTTCGCTGGTTCGACAAACTCAGCTACTCCATCCGCAAATGGATCTCCGACTGGGTCGGGCAACCCAAGAGCGCAGCATGCCGCGAACGCCGCGCCGAGCAAGTCGCCGAGCAATTGCTCTCCACCATGGAAGCCGAACGCGAACTCCCTCCCATCCTCAAAGCCGCCTTCGCCCGCGATCCCCGCGCCCTCAAGGGCTGGCAACTCATGTCCCCGACGCGCCGCCGCGGCCAACTCCTCGCCATCTTCTATTATCGCAACCCTGAATCGCGTAACCGCCGCGTTGTCAAAGTCCTCGAGGAAGCCCTGGCCCTCGCAGAAAGAAAGATGAGTGAGAACACTGGCCAGCACCGCGAGATCTGAACGTCTAATTGTGCGATTTGACCGTTTGGTCAGATCGTTCGATGGAACGCTTCGCGGTCCTGTTTTCATCTATTGCGAAACGCCTTTTTCTTGCATCTAAGCAACAGGGGGGAGGATCAATGACCGATGCCCGCACAGACTAAGTGGCGTGCGCTGATTGCGGCGTGCGGTCTCCTGGTCACCGTCCTCGCTTCTCGCGTTTTCTATTTCCAAGAGCTGTTTTTCGCTTTCCTTTTCTTTGCAGTCGCGTATTTGATCCTCGTGCTGCTGGTGGGGCTTGCCCTTGGCCTCTGGTTCCTCTATGCGCGCGCAGTCGTTTATCTTGCGCTCCATGTGACTAACCAAGGGCGCAACGCCATGCCGTTGCTTCGTATCTTCGTCTTATGTCTCGCTCCAACGGTCACAAAAACAGCCGATGCCGTGTCCGGCGCCCAGCAGGTCTTGCTCTATCCGTTCCGAGGCTTGCTCCTCGGCTGGCTGGAATCTTTCCGCCTCGATGCCGCTCAATTCCGCGAGGACGCCGAGCGCGCCGTCAGGCACATGCGTTTCCGCGTTAAGCAAAGCTGAGCGCTTTCCCTTATCTTGTACTTACACGTGTGGCGCCGCGCTTCAACCGGCATTCATGTGTTTCGGAATCAATTGGGCTCATAGCTCCCGTTATCTTTTGCCGCCATCCCACTTGGGCTAGAATCTGTCCATGATCGAACAACTGGAGAGAGCGCATTACCGCGAAGCCCTGCTCAGGGATGACCCTCGTTACTCCGACCCCAAACGTCTTTTCCGATATTCGTACAAAGTTTTTTCCCAGGACGATGAAGATGGCGCCATCGCGGAAATCTTCCGCCGCATCGGCGCGGAGCGCCGGCGCTTTATCGAAATAGGAGTAGGCGATGGTCTCGAATGCAACACCCTCAATTTGCTTCTGCAGGGATGGTCGGGCCATTGGATTGACACCGATAAGAAGGGCTTCGCCCGGATCCGCGTGCGCTTCGGTATGTTTCTTGGCATCACCCTGGGAAGCCACCTCCACTTCGTGAACGCCGAGAATATCGACAAGTTTCTCGCTCCGCTTTGCCCCGGCGGTGAGCTTGACTTGCTCAGCATCGACATCGACGGCAATGACTATTGGGTGTGGAACGCCATAACTTCCATTCAGCCTCGCGTCGTGGTCATTGAGTACAACGCCAGTTGGCATCCGCCCCTCAGCATAACCATCGAGTACAATCAAGATTTCAAGTGGGACGAGACCAACTATTTCGGCGCCAGCCTCTCCGCGCTCACGGAGCTCGGCGCGAAAAAGGGTTACAATCTGGTGGGATGTTGTTTCTCAGGCTCGAATGCCTATTTTGTGCGACGTGATCTTTGCGGCAGCCACTTTGCCGAGCCATTCACCGCCGAGAATCATTACGAGCCGCCTCGCTATTGGATCATTGGTCCTGCAGGGCACCGGCCAGGGTTTGGGCCGGTTACTGTTTTTCCAGCAAGCTCTGCGAAATCGAAATAGAGAGTCCTGCTCATTAGATGACGGCCTCGGCTCTCGTCAAAGTAGACTTGGCACCCAGGTGCCGTTCGTGGCGCGGTTACACGCGGGGCTTCAGTGCGTGAATGCTAACGTTCCAAAATGTTCGGGCACGTGGTTGGGGTCGCGGTTGACGACGCACGTCGGCTGCCAGCACATGAAGTGACGCTGCGGATCGGCCCCCAGCCCATCTATGCGGTAGAGGTTGACCCGCCATTTTGTGCCCCCGCTTACCGGTTTTTCGCTCACGGCCTTCAACGGCACGCGCGCCGCGGCATACCAAACGTGGTTCTTTTCATCGATTCGTCCCTGCCGCTGCCACCCGGAATTCCAGGTCGCGTCGTAGCTGTCTCGGTTGAGGTCGATGGCCAGATCCACCCAGTCGCCCGTTGGCGCAATCTCGAACTCGCGATAGTGCTTGATGTCTGCCCAATCGTCGCCCAGAAAGAATTCGACTACGTCGCGGTCCCACAGTTTGAGCCGGTCTTTGCTGTTATCCGCGGGGAGCCAGAGATTCAGCTCGTTGTAGGGCGAGATGAACAGCAGGTAGAGATCGGTGTCGGTCCAAAATCCGCGCACCTCGGTCTTCAGTTTTGGATAGTCCATCTGCTGCGTGCAGTCCTTCTCGATCCAGGTGGACGACGCGTGCGACCAGGTCGCCGAGTGCGGATCCGTGGTCAGCTCCTGCGGCTCCGCAACGTGGGGGACGGAAAAAGAGGCTGTCGGCGAGGAAACCTCGCACACCTCCCACGCGAATGCAAGAACAGGCATAAGTAACACCGCGAACAGCACGTGTTTGCTAGATATCATTGGTTATGTTATTGGCCCTTCTCAACTCCGGCCCAATTTCTTTCCTTCTTGATGGAAAGCCGGTGCAGATTATAGCGCCTCCGCCCTCTGCGCAGGTACAGGCTGTGCTCGTTCAGAATGATTGGTGACACTCGGTAGAGTGTCTGGATGAGCGGAATCAGATGGGATGAGCTTTCCGAGGCGCGCCAGCTGGCGCGCCTTGGAAAGAATTTAAGCCGCGGTGCGCGAACCCGACTTCAAGGGATGTTTTTTTATCTCTTTTACGCACGGAATGCCGCACGCACCGGCCGACACTGCGGCATCAGCCGGCAGAACTTCTATCGCTGGCTGCGCCGCTTCGACCGCCACGATCGATACCAATGAAATGCGCATGCGCCGCGGCGCCGTCCTAATGCACTTCAGCGCGCGAGACGTGGTCTCGCGCTGGGATGTCGTCGAAGTGCATCGCCGTGCCACTTCGCTGGCCGCCGCCCGCTTCCTCGATACGCTGCGGGAGCGTTTTCCTTTCCCGGGGAGAGCCTTGCAGGTCGACGGCGGCAGCGAGTTCGCTGCCGAATTCGAACTCGCTGGTCAGCAAAAACACTGGCCGCTGTTCGTGCTCCCGCCCAAGTCACCAAAGCTGAACGCCACGTCGAGCGCTCCCACCGCACCCGTCACGAAGAGTTCTATAGGCGGACTCCGACCGCCCACCCCGGCTCAATCACCAGCTGCGCCGCTGGGAACACACCTACAACTGCGTGCGTCCGCACCAGTCGCTCGCTTATCTCACTCCACTGGAATTCGTCACCCGTTGGAAAAACAATCGGCAAAAGGCATAGTGTCACTACTCTACTGGACAAGTACAACAACTTGACGTTTCGCATCCGACTCCTCAAACTCTAGTCTTTTCGCGGTGCTTTGAAAAAGTTAACTGAAGCGAAGCCACATGCCGGAAGAAAAAGGACTCCTCATCGTTTACACCGGCCCGGGCAAGGGCAAAACCACCTGCGCTCTTGGCACCGCGTTCCGCGCGGTCGGCCAAGGCCTCAAAGTCCTGATGGTTCAGTTCATCAAGGGCTCCTGGCACTACGGCGAACTCGACGCCGCCAAAATGCTCGGTGATGACAAGTTCGAAATCCGCCCCATGGGCCGCGGCTTCGTAAAAGTCGGCGGTGCCGAAACCGATCCCGAAGACATCAAGCTGGCTCAAGAATGTTGGCAGGCCGGCCGCGACGCCATCTACAGCGGCAAGTACGATCTCGTGGTTCTCGACGAAATCAACTACACCATCAGCTACAAAATGCTCGACCCGACCGAAGTCGTCCAAGCGCTGAAAAACCGTCCCGAGCGTGTCCATGTTATTTGCACCGGCCGCAACGGTCATCCCCAACTCGTCGAGCTTGCCGACCTCGTCACCGAGATGCGCGAGGTGAAACACCCCTACACCAAGGGTATACTGGCTCAACGAGGGATCGACTATTAAGCCCGCGGGTCTATAGATGTAGCCTTCCACGCTGTCGTCCTGAGGCGAACCGGCAAGATTCGCCGAAGGATCTCAACCGTGGCGACTTGGCAGCCAATTCAGAGTTCTAGGACTTTCGACTGTAGACTGTTAACTGTCAGCTTTCTTCTATGGCCTGGTTCAAGCGCGACAAAAAATCGATCGAGCAAACGACTCCACCCGAAGAGCGCCGTGTCCGCACGGAAGGCCTGTGGGTCAAGTGCGAATCCTGCCGCACCATCGTCTTTCGCAAGGACCTCGAGGCGAATCTCTACGTCTGCCCTAAATGTCAGTATCACTTCAAGATGAACGCCAGGCAACGCCTGGAAATGCTCCTCGACGGCCGCTGGACCGAGCACGACGCCGGCATGACTTCCACCGACCCGCTGAAATTCGTGGACACCAAGCCCTATGCCGCGCGACTACGAGAAGCCAAGAAAAAGCTCGGCATGAACGACGCCATCATCACCGCCGAAGGCCAGCTCAACGGCCGCCCCATCGTTCTCTGCGCTATGGAATTCGGCTTCATTGGCGGCTCCATGGGCGCGGTCGTCGGCGAAAAAGTGACCCGCGGCATCGAACTGGCCATCGAAACCCGCCAGCCCTTTATCGCTGTCTCCTGCTCCGGCGGCGCCCGCATGATGGAAGGCACCATCAGCCTCATGCAGCTCGCCAAGGTTTCCGCAGCGCTCGCCAAGCTCGACGACGAAAAGCTGCCTTATATCTCGGTGCTCACCGATCCCACCACTGGCGGCGTCACTGCCAGCTTTGCCATGCTTGGCGACCTCAACATCGGCGAACCCGGCGCGCTCATCGGCTTCGCCGGCCCTCGCGTCATCGAGCAAACCATCCGCCAGAAGCTTCCCGATGGCTTCCAGCGCTCCGAGTTCCTCCTCGAACACGGTTTTCTCGACGCCGTCGTCCACCGTAAGGAGCTCAAGTCCTTCATCAGCGGGTCACTCGATCTGCTCCTCGGCTGAAATGAATTACGACGCCGCTGTTCGCTATCTATTGACTTTGGGCAGGGAGTTGGCCGCGCCTACACAGGCTGCCGCCGCGAAGTTCGATCTCGAAAATATTACTGTCCTTGCCGAACGCCTCGGCCGGCCCGGCCGCGCCTATCCCAGCGCGCACATCGCTGGAACCAACGGCAAAGGCTCCACCGCCGCTTTTCTTGAATCGATCCTTCGCCACGCCGGTTTTCGAACCGGCCTCAACACGTCGCCGCACCTTGAAAAAATTAACGAGCGCATCCGCGTCAATGGCGAGGAGATCAGCGACGAAACCTTCGCCGAAACTTTCACTCGCATCCAGAGCCTGATTGAAGAGCTCCTGGCCGCGGGAAAACTCCGCGCCCATCCCACCTACTTTGAATGCGTCACCGCCATGGCGTTCGAATGCTTTGCGCGCGAACGCGTCGAGTTCGGCGTCTTCGAAGTCGGCCTTGGAGGCCGCCTCGACGCCACCAACATTCTCTCTCCGACCGTCACTATCATCACGCGCGTAGATTTCGACCACGAAAATTTTCTAGGCCACTCACTGAAGGAAATCGCCGGAGAAAAAGCAGGAATTCTCAAGCCGGGTGTCCCCGTTGTTTTCGCCAGCCAGCACGCTGAAGCCCGGGAAGTCGTTCTCGCTCGCGCCAAAGAACTCGGCTGCCCCGTTATCGAGCCCTGGAACGCTTTCCGAATCGATCGCCAAACGATACAAAACGGGATCGTTCGCGCTCCCGTCACCGAAATCGCTTCCGGTACTGCCTTTGAAATCGCGCCGAGTCTCCCTGGCCGCTTTCAATTGGAGAATGCTCTCATCGCCGCTGCCGCCGCCCGTCTGCTTCACGATCGCGGCTTCCAAGTCTCCGATGACGCCATCACCCAAGGCATCGCTGGCGCTGTTTGGCCCGGTCGTCTCGAACAGCTTCAATCGCATCCCGACGTCTATCTTGATGGCGCGCACAATCCCAGCGCCGCTCGCGAAATTGCTTTTTTCCTACAACAGAACTTCGCCGGCCGCAAAATCTGGCTTCTCTATGGAGCACTTCGCGACAAAGCCGTCGACGAAGTCGCCGGCCAGCTTTTCCCTCACGCCTCCGAGGTCATCTTTACCGAGCCGCGCACTTCCCGCGCCATCTCCGCCGTGCGCCTCGCGGAAATCGCCGCCCACCACGCCTCCAATTTCAGGGTCGTTTCTTCTGCGGAGCAGGCGCTCGACCAGGTTCTTTCGGAAGCCGCTCCGGACGATGCCATTTTCATCACCGGCTCCCTTTATCTCGTCGGCCAGCTCCGCCAATACTGGAAGCAGCGCACGCAAGTCGCCACACACTGAAAAAAACCGTAGAATAGCGACTTCGCAAAATAAATGCCTGCAATAAGGTTTCGAAAATGCCGAAGCGGGACCTAAAGCAACCTGAACCGAAACCTTGGCAAATCGGTCTGCTCGTTTTGCTTATGATTGCTTTTCTTGGTACTGCACTGCTGAAAATAATCACAGGCAGGACCCATTATCAGAACTGGTGGGGGGGAGTTGTTTTTGCGCCGTTTGCACTTACGGCTTTGTTGCTCCTGTTAGCGGGACTGTTTCGGAAGAAAAACTAGAGCAGAAGGCGCGACTGCTTTATTTGGTGAGAGGCCGCTTGAAACGTCAAGATCGAAAGGGTGCCTATCCCCTCGTCGGCATCATCATGGGTTCCGGCTCCGACTGGGACACCATGAAATACGCCTCCAAGACGCTCACTGGCCTCGGTGTTCCACATGAAACTCGCGTCGTTTCCGCTCACCGCACCCCCGACCGCCTATTTGATTACGCTTCGTCTGCCGAACGTCGCGGCATCGAGGTAATCATCGCTGGGGCCGGCGGCGCCGCCCACCTTCCCGGCATGACTGCTGCAAAGACCGTCCTCCCTGTTCTCGGTGTTCCGGTCGAATCAAAAGCCCTCAAAGGTCTCGATTCGCTCCTCTCTATCGCGCAAATGCCTGGAGGCGTTCCCGTCGGCACGCTCTCCATCGGCAAATCCGGCGCGATCAATGCCGCGCTCCTTGCCGTTGCCATCCTCGGCGTGAAACATCGCCGAATCCGCGAAGCTCTTCGAAACTTCCGCGCGGAACAAACCGGCCGCGTTCTCGCCCAGCCCGATCCCTCGCAACCCGCGCCCTCGGTCAAGAAAAGGAAGCGCAAGTGACCATCGGCATTCTCGGCGGCGGTCAACTCGGCTACATGCTAGCGCTCGCGGGCTATCCCCTGGGCCTGCATTTCCGTTTTCTCGATCCTTCCCCAGAAGCTCCCGTTGGCCGTATCGCCCAGCGTGTTACCGCCGATTACACCGATGAAGCCGCGCTCGAACGATTCGCAAGCGGCCTCGAGCTGGTCACCTATGAATTCGAAAACGTTCCCGTAGAAGCCGCCAAATTCCTCGCCGAACGCGTTCCCGTCTACCCTCCGCCCGCCGCACTCGAAGCGGCTCAGGATCGCCACTGCGAAAAACAGCTCTTCCGGAAACTTGGCATTTCCACGACGGAATTTGTCCCTATTTCCAAACCCAGCGAACTCGACGCCGCTATAAAGCAGCTCGGCCTCCCCGCCATCCTGAAAACCTGTCGTATGGGCTACGACGGCAAGGGCCAGTGGATCCTCCGCACTTCGGAAGATGTTTCGAGAGCAAAATCCGAGCTGCCCAAGGTTTCGCTCATTCTCGAGCGCTTCGTGCCCTTCACTCGCGAGCTCTCCGCCCTGGCCGTGCGTTCGCGCTCCGGCGAAATTGCCTTTTATCCGCTGGTCGAAAACCATCATCGCGAGGGAATCCTACGACTTTCCGTCGCTCCCGCCCCGCAACTGGACGCGCCTATTCAACGCGCCGCGGAGGATGCTGCCCGCCGTCTCCTCGAATCCCTAAAATACGTCGGGGTGCTTGCCATCGAGTTCTTCGAACACCAGGGCCGCCTTCTCGCCAATGAAATGGCGCCCCGCGTTCACAACTCCGGCCATTGGACGATTGAAGGTGCCATCACCAGCCAATTTGAAAATCATCTTCGCGCCGTCCTCGGCCTTCCCCTCGGCTCAACGGCTGCAACCGGCTATTCCGCCTTAGTCAATCTCATCGGCGATCTCCCCGAACCAGCCGAAGTCCTCGCCGTCCCCGACGCCCACCTTCACCTTTACGGCAAATCCCCTCGCCCTCGCCGCAAACTCGGCCACGTCACCCTCCGCGCCGCCTCCCCCGAACGCCTCGCCCTCCGTCTCTCCGAACTCCCCGCCTTCTTCCACCGTCCCGCCTTCTGCCTCGACTCCGTCCTTTCCCATCCCGCTTCTCAAGGCGCACAGCACCTCTAGGCAAGATTCGCAGCTGCCACCTGCTGCAAACACTGCTAGGAGAATTACTGCCTACGGATTTCCCTCGTTGGAGATTGTTGCCATCGTCCCGTCGAACTTAGTCAGATGGACTGTGAACGGTTCGTTGCAGGTTTTGGCCTTGTCCTTGAGGAAACTGAGCGCTACCGCCTCGCCCAGCAGCAACGAAGTATCGGTATCGCTGCGCCAGTGGATACCGGAGTGAATTCCATGACCAAAGCTGACATTGTGTCCGAGCTTGTTGAGCTCGCCATTCACAGTGAGCTGTCCGGCATCGGAACCCGTGTAAGGAACCAGAGACAGGCCGTCGCTGGTTGGCATCACCGGATTTGGAATCACGAAATTGCCATCGAAGAAGAACTTTAGAACGGTAATGCAAGCGCCGCCTACCGTCCCGTGTCCAGTCGGATAGGCTGGGTGCGCCGGCGAGCCCTCGGGAAACGCCTGTGAGAGCAGCCAGGTCCCATACTTGTTGAAGCTCTGTTGGAGTCCCTGAGAGTTCAGAATCACCGAGCTCAATGTGACGTCGGTGTGGTTCCCCTGCCCGGTCTTGATTAGGTGGACGATTCCTCCGATGGCCTCTGGGCGAGGACGGAGATGCACAAACCACTTCTGATACCACACGGCATTTAGGGCCTTGGTGGCCACTTCCCCAAGCGTACCGGCAAAATCAGGTCCACCGAACGAGCCAAATCCATTTTCTGACTTCGAGTTGCTGTAGGGATTGCCGGGGTTCAGCGGTGCGCCGCCGGGGGCAATACTGCCTTGAGGTTGTGGGTTAAAGCCCGCGAGCACCAGGAACGCCGTGAAATACGCCTGATAGAGGACGTCCACATGCGTGAAGGCCGCGAAGTCTCGGCCATTACGCCGGTAGCGAAGTTGTGGATCGATTTGGTTGCGTTGGCCGGTGTCAACACCGTCCTGAATGTTTAGCCACTCGCTGAAGTTTGTTCCATAGTCGATGTTCGGAAGGAAAGTAACCTGCTGCTGGCTGATGGGCTGTGAGCCGAAAGAGGTCGGCTGAAGGAAGAACTGGGAGACATAGGGCCCCAGAGTTTCGCCCGGAAACGCCCCTCGGAAAAGAAGATTCGGAGTAACTTTGCCGCCGCTGTTCCTCGGTCCCAAATAGGTAGGCTGTGCGCCCAGTTCCGCTGCCGCTTGAGCGGCGAGCGCACTCGATTCATAATCGGTAGAGGCCAGGTCACGAAGCAGCGACGGCCAGTAGTGTTCGAGCAACTCTGTGGCGCTCTGGTCGCTGGCCGTTTGGGGGGCGGGAGGCACTTGGGGCTGGCCGAACTGCACGTTGTCGAGGGCCTCCAGGCAGAAGGCCAGCCCGCCTTGCGGACCGTTGAGCGTGCGCGTGCCGCCCATGATAATTTTCTCGAAATCCAAAAATTTCCCGCTATTCAAAGCTCTTGTGAAAGTTGCGAGAGCGTTCGGATCCACTCGCCCGAAGCTGTCGTGCGGAAGCGTCTTGGTGAATGTGCCACCTTTGTCGGGATAGCGTTCCGCATCGCCGTTGTTGACGTTCACCGAAGGCCCGGTATGGGCATCTTGAATTGCCATGCCGACCCGGAGTTCGAAGGCTTCCCTCACCCTCCGGTTGGTAACGCCTGCCGGCAAGGCAGTACCGAAACCCGCGGAAGCGCTGGCGGACTGCGCGGAAGCCACTGAGGGATTCGCAAGCGCCGTCGCCGCGACGCCCGCGGCAGCCCCGACTTGTCCAAGGAAGGTCCGCCGGCTTGTGCCCTTAGACTCTCCTCGCTTGAGGATACCTTGCGACTCCATTAACCCGCTGGCGTCAATATTCCTATCGCTCATTTGGGTTCCTCCTTTGAGTTATTACGGGTGTCGCGGGCCTAGACTAGAAAATTCCGTCCCGATCATTTTGGAAAGCCTAGGGCTCTGTAGAGTGGCGGCAAGTTACCATCTTCCGTCGTCAGAATCTATCAAGTTTCCTTTAAACTTTTGCTGATCCAGGTAAGCGGTGCACCCATTGGTCGTGGGGAATCCACAGCCCAACTTTTCCGCGGGTTGCCGCCCCGTCGCCCGGATGCTACGATTTGGTGTTCCATGACCCCCACTCAGACCCATTTGACCACCGCCCCCCGGCCCCGTGTGGGCATTCCCTGGCGCACTTCCCATGAGGAAGAGAAGGGGATAACGAATAAGCTCCGGTATTATTTTGATTCTGTGCAGGAATCCGGTGCCGAACCTGTCCACATCTCCCTGAAAAGCTCTGCAGAGCTTCTTGACTCCCAGCTTAAAGAGCTGGATGCTTTCGTTCTCCCCGGCGGCCCGGCAGACGTGAATCCTTTTCTCTATGGCGCCCCCCGCCACGAAAAAACTCATGATGCCGACTCCAACCGCGAGAAAACCGACTTCGCGATTCTGGAGCATGCCTTCTTTTCCGGCAAACCGGTGCTGGCCATCTGCTACGGCTGCCAGAGCCTGAACGTTTCCCTCGGCGGTTCGCTCTATCAGGACATTGCCAGCGAGCTGCTCACGAAAATCGGGCACAGCAAAGAAGGCCTTCCAACGGATGCGCCTGATCCGCAACACCCCGCGCGCATCGAATCGGGTAGCGAGCTTGCGCAACTCGCAGCCGCCTGTGGCTTGGAGAAGACCAGCGGCGCGTTCAACGTCCAGGTCAACACTTCACATCATCAGTCCATCCGCGATCTTGGCAATGGTCTGCGCGTCGCGGCGGTCGCTCCCGATGGCGTGATCGAAGCCGTCGAACATGAACCTCACAAACACTGGGTCGTCGGCGTCCAGTGGCATCCGGAGCGCATGCAAGCCGACGCGCTTTCCGCGGCGCTCTTTCGCGCGCTGGTGCAAGCGACGCGCGCCGCCGCCGCGCGTCATTGAATTATATTTAGACTTTTTAACTTTCGACTTTGAACGTTTTCGGGGGCTTCATGATTTCTCTCGCAGGCAAGGCGGCACTCATCACTGGCGGCTCGCGCGGCATCGGCGCGGCTGCCGTCAAACTCTTCGCTCAAGCTGGCGCCGACGTAATCTTCAACTACGTCAAAGCCAAGGACGCCGCACTCCAAGTCCAGCAGGAAGCCGGCAAGCATGGCACTCGCGTGGAAGCCTTCAAAGCCGACGTCAGCAGGCATGAGGACAATAAAAAACTCGTCGACCATACCGTCGCGCGCCTCGGCCGCCTCGATATTCTTGTCGCCAACGCCGGCGTCTGGAATCTCGAAGATCTTCCCATCGAAAAAATGTCTGAAAAGCAGTGGGACGACATGATTCGCATCAACCTCAGGAGCGTCTACTCCGTCATCCATTTCTCCGTTCCGCACATGATCAAGCAGAAGTCCGGCAAAATCATTCCTATCAGCTCCACCGCCGGCCAGCGCGGCGAATCTTTCCACACGCACTACGGTGCATCGAAAGGCGGCATCATCAGCTTCACCAAGGGCCTCGCCGCCGAACTCGCTCGCCACAATATCCTCGTCAACTGCGTCGCGCCGGGTTGGGTCGCCACGGACATGTCCAAACCCGTGCTTGAGACCAAAGCGGGCCAGAAAATGGCTTCCACGGTGATTCCCCTTGGCCGCGCCGCCACTGCCGAAGAAGTTGCCGGACCTATTCTCTTTGCCGCTTCTGAACTAGCCAACTTCATGACCGGCGAGGTCATCAATGTAAATGGAGGCGCGGTCTTGTGCGGTTAAAATTCGCCCAGCTCACACTCATCCTTTTCATCGCCATTTTTCTGGCCGTTCCCCACGCCCTGGCGCAGCGCGCCGACACGATGATGCCGGAGGCCAGCACGGCGAAAGCCAAACAGATTCTCAGCGATCTCGTCAATGCCCTCGGCGGTCCCGGCTATTCCGAAGTTCGCGAAAGCCAGTGTAATGGCCGCCGCGCTCTCTTCGGCCACAATGGCGAGACGACAGGCTTCATCGATTTTGTAAATTTCCGCCGTTACCCGGACAAGGACCGCACCGAATACATTGGCAAGGGCCGGAACACCATCCTCCAATCCCTGCTTGGCATTGACGGATTGGATTTTGCCCATGGCGGCATCGTCATTACGCTTTTCAATGGCGACCAGGGCTGGAGCTACGACCGCAGCGGCGTCAATGAACTTCCCGCTACCGCCGTCAGTGATTTTCAGGAGCAAGTCAAGCGGAACGCAGATAATTTGCTTCGCCTCCGCCTCAACGAGCCCGGCCTGGATATTCGCTTCGGTGGCCAGGACACCGTGGATCTCAAGCAAATCGAGTGGGTGGAAATTACCGACAGCGCCGAACGGAAATTCCGTCTGGCCGTTGATCATTTGAGCCATTTCCTGGTTCGCAGCGTAGTCAGCACCAAGAATGAGGAGACTCAACAGATTGACGAAGACGTCACCATCTTTTCCAACTACCAATTGAAAGACAGCGTCTGGGTCCCATTGCAGGTCAGCCGGGAACACAACGGCCGCCGCACGGCTCAGATTTTTTACGAAACTTGCAGATTCAATTCCGGCCTTCCCGACGCTCTCTTCACCAAGGATTCACTCAAAAAAGGCGGTTCCGAAACCGTTCTCAAGAGGAAGTAAGCGTAGCCGATGTACAATTCTTTTCCCCATGAAGCTATCTCTTCGCCAGCAGCGCGCGCTGGAATCTATCTGCGAAACGTTTCTCCCGCGCGCCGAAAGCTGGCCTTCCGCACTCGATTTGGGAATCCCCCAGGCCATCGCGGGCGCGATGGATTTCAATCCTCGTTCGAATGACCGCGCGCGGCTCCTTCAACTTCTGGATTTCTGGGATTCCCGTCTGCACAGCCTGTTCACGCTGGGCCGCTTAAAACCGTTCTCTTCCCTCTCAAAGGAAGACCGTATTCGCGTCCTGCTTTCCTGGGCGGATAGCAGCATCGGCAAGCGTCGTGCCGCATTCCAAGCGCTTCGCAAAGCCGTCGGTTTTCTCCACGTCATGCTTCCCCAATCAAACGGCTCGCGCAGCCCGGTCTGGGACAATCTCAACTATCCCGGCCCGCTCCTCGTGCAAAAAATTTCCGCGCCTCCCTCGCTACCCGTGATCGTCCCCGATCGCGACATGAATCTCTCCTGCGATGTTTGCGTGATCGGTTCCGGGGCGGGCGGAGGCACTGCCGCCGCTGTTCTTTCGAACGCGGGAAAGGATGTAATCGTGCTCGAAGCCGGCGCCTATTACGACGATGCTGATTTTGACGGCGCTGAGCTTGGCGGTTTTCAAAATCTCTACACGGAAGCAGGTTTCGCCGCCACCGCCGACCACAGTGTTGGTTTGCTCGCCGGCGAATGCCTCGGCGGGACAACGGTCATCAATTACTGCACGTCGTTTCGAACGCCCGATGATATTCGAACTGAGTGGGCGGCCGCTGGCGTTCCGTGGTTTAGGTCCCCGGAATATACGCGCAGCCTCGACGCAGTCTGCGAAAGATTGCACGTCAATCTCGATCACAATCGCGTCTCCGCGCGCGAGCAAGTTCTCGATCGCGGCCTGCGCGCCCTCGGCTGGCACGTGGACGCGATGCCGCGCAACGTGGTCCGATGTGACCAGGGAAAAGTTTGCGGGTATTGCGGCTACGGCTGCGCCATCGGAGCGAAACAATCCGCCATCAAGACTTGGCTCGCGGATGCGCAACAAAACGGCGCGCGCTTCGTGGTGGAAACTCGCGCCTTGCGCGTTCGAATGGAAGCCGGTTCCGCATCCGGCGTGGATGCGCGTTCGAAACGCGGCCACCACGTCAACATTCGCTGCAAAGCCGTCGTAGCCGCCTGCGGATCCGTCCACACGCCCGCGCTCCTTCTTCGCTCCGGCCTGCGCAACGAAAATATCGGCCGGCATTTGCACTTGCATCCTGTATCGAATGTCTGCGGCGTGTTCGATGAAGAGATTCGTCCCTGGGAAGGAACGATGCAGGCCATCTATTCCGACGAACATCGCTACCTCACCGGAAACTACGGCGTAAAGTATGAAACCACGGCTCTACAGCCGGTCATCGCCGTGGCCGTGCTGCCATGGCGCGAGCCGCAGCAATACCGCGGGTTGCTCTCGAAGCTCTCCCACACTTCTGCCATTGGCGTTCTTCTTCGCGACCGTGACGCAGGCCGTGTCACTATTGATCGTGAAGGCCATCCGGTTTCTCACTATGCGCTCTCGGAATTCGATCTCGGCCATCTTCGACGCGGATTCATCGGCGCAGCGCGCATCCTGGAAGCGGCCGGCGCGCGCCTGATCTTCTCTCCGCACGCGAAGTGGTGCGCCTATGAACCGGGCCGCGCCGGCTCGCTCGATTCTTTCACGCAGGCCATGGACTCCGCCGGATGGGACTCCGGGCGCCTGGCGCTCTTTTCTTTCCACATTCAGGGCACTGCCCGCCTCGGCGGCTCCGCACAGTCTTCCGTCACTAATCCCGACGGCGAAACTTGGGAAGTGCACGACCTTTACGTGATGGACAGCTCGTCCTTCCCCTCTGCCTCCGGGGTCAATCCCATGATCTCCATCGAAGCCATCGCCCATCGTAACGCCTCGGCCCTTAGCGCGCGTCTGGCTTAACATGGGAAGCTTCAGGTGACGGATTTTGTCGCCATGTCCTGTGGAAAATAATTACTTCAAAGATAGATGGCTTGCGGTCGCAGAGGAAATTAAAGGCCGTATCACTTTGTTACATTTTTACCCATCGCTTGACGTTTGATATAAAATGTAACGGACAACTCGGAAAAAGTACTATGTATTGCGGTGATTCTCCAGCTTCGGCCTCGGCCCCAGAAATGCACCGAAGTGGGACATTGTCCCTGTGACTGGCATGGATCACCGGATCTAGCCTAGGCGAAGGAATCCCCATGGATGTGCGTGCCAAACGCTCGGGCACCCGCTTTAGCCGTTCCCACGGCTTCAGCATGGTCGAATTGGCGGTTTCCCTGGCGATTCTTATAATTCTCACCGGGATGGCCATTCCTGCTCTCACGCAATCCCTCCGCGCCTACCAGCTTAACGATGCGGCCACTCGCCTCTCGGATATCCTAAAATTCACGCGGTATGAAGCGGTTCGTAGAAATACGACGGTGGATTTCCGCGTCAAGCAGAATGGCACGGCTTGGAACATTTGGACAGATTGGGATAAAGATGGGGTCATGGATCCGACCGAAAAACAGTCGGTGATTGCTGGATTCGTGACTCTGCTGCCAGCCGGTAGCACCGGACTGCCGGGTCCAAACTCGATTTCAGCCTCTCTAGGCGTCGCTCCTCCCGCGCTGGACCCCTCCAGGTCCGGCGCCAACGGATTCATCCGATTCGATGCCCGGGGCGCGCTGACACCGTTGTTGAACGCTTTTATCTTATATGTGGGCAGTTCGACCAATATCCAGTACGGCTTTCGTGCGGTGGTCTTGCTCCCCTCTGGCGCTACGCAAGTTTGGTCTGCACCCCAGGGCGGAACCTGGGTCAGGGTCAGCTGAGTCGAACCGAAAAGAAGTGGAGATGCAATTTCTATTCACAAAACGCCGCCGCGATTCCGGCTTCAGCCTCCTCGAAATGATGCTCGCCACAATCATCTTGCTGGTGGGGCTGGTGGCGATTGCTCAGCTCGTACCCGCTTCGATTCTTCTGAATTCCCGCAATCGCACCGATTCTTCCTCTTTGGTTTTCGCGCAACGCGAGATGGATCAGTTCCTCGACCAGCCGCTCTCCTCACCTTCGTTCACGGATGCACTGGGAAATTTTTGCCAGCTCGGTAATGCCGCGACTCCTAATGTGGTTCAGGGGAGCACGCTGGTGAACAACCTGGTGCTCATTAACTTCAACGCCGCACCCGTCGCCAACTACAGCTTCAACTACACCGACCCAAATGATCCAAGCGGCACGGCTTACAACGTTCGCTGGGCGGTGATCGTCACCGGGAACGGTTCAACAGCTTCTTCTAAGCGCTTCATCCTCGGCGTTCAGCAGTCAGGCGGCAACGGCTTTCTTCCGCCGGTCACACTGGACATGATGGTAGGAAAATGAGACGCGTCCTCAGTCAATACGCGCATAGGGGCTTCACCCTTCTCGAATTGATGATCTCTCTCGGCATCTTTCTTTTGATTTGCGGCGCGGCGTTCACTCTTCTTGCTACTTCTCAACAACGGTCGCGGACAGATACGCAGGTGCTCACATCCTTTCAGGAGGCGCGACTGGGGCTCGACCAGATCGTTCGTGACGTCAATGACGCGGGCTATCCTCCGCCGACCTACACGGATGGAATCCCGGCTGACTCCGCTAGCTCTCCCTTCGGCTGGAGTCCCGGTTACACTGTTCCTACTCCCTGCCAGATCGGCACGGGTGGAGGCGGAACATGCATCACGCCGACGGACTGGGACCTTATCATCGAGGCCAATCCGACTCCGCTGGCAGGCCCGCCGGTCCAATGGATACGGTACTCTTTGCAAGGGACTACGCTCTTGCGCGGCTCGGCTAACAAAGGGACTGCCCTCGATCCTGCCGTGCAAACTTTTCCAAACCTGGTGCCCTTCGTCCAAAATGTTGTAAACAATTCCGCACCCGCTCAGATCGCCCAGTATCAACTGTCATACCCAAACATGTTTCCGGGGGGAGCGCCAGTGCCGATCTTTTCTTATATCTGTGATAGCCCGGCAGTCCCCCAGTCCCCGCCTCCTCCGACGGTTCCTTGTCCCATAGCTGGAGCAGATAATTCGCCCGCGAACATCCGGGATGTCATTATTACCCTGATCGTTGCCTCTCCGCTCCCGGATGCAAGAACTGGCCAGCCCAGGCTTGTACAATTGACCGGACGCGGACGCCGCATTAACCCAAACCAGTGAGATTTGTTGAGTTCACGTGAAAAAGTGCAGGCCAGATCGAGCGAGCGAAAGGGAAGCGGGAATAGCCCTGCTGATTTCCATTTTTATTCTGCTGCTGATCAGCGTTGTGGCGATTGCCCTAATCGTTTCTTCGGGGACGGAGTCCGCTTTGGCCGGGAATTATCGTTCTTCAACCACCGTCTACTACGCATCTCTCTCCGGCTTGGAGGAAGCACGCAGCCGGCTCTTTGCGAGGAACCCCAGCTCGTTCAATAATACTCAACCGGGCTTCATTCCCTCGCCCGGGGTCACGATGGCCGTAGGCTCCGTCGCTTATGTCTTGAATCCGTCTCCCAACCCCGCGTTCGGCGAAACTCTAGGAAACTTGCTGGCACTCTACCCGGACGTCGAATACGACAACGAGTTCGGTCCCGGGGCGCTCGCCGCCGCGAACGCCGCCGGCACGGTCCAGACAACTCCCTCCGTTTGGAGCACGGGCCCGCTGAACGCGGTGAACGGGACGATGGGTGGACCGTTCTTCAAGTGGGTGCGCATCAACCCTGTCTCAGAGATTTCGCTAAACCTGGATGTCGACGCCGACGGTCGGCCGGACTCGCCCACTCCGATCTATTACAACGGCACGAGTTTCAGCAATAGTTTAAGTGCTGGTCCGCAGGTGTTCGAAATCACTTCTCTCGCTGTCCTTCCCGACCGCAGCCGAAAGCTGCTCCAATACCTCGTGACTCCCAGCCCCGTTCAGCTGCCTCCTTTTCTTGCGGCCCTGACGTTGTCGGGCAGCACGAATGGTAGTGGTACCCCGCCAACCTTCCACGCGCCAGGCTTTAATGCCGTCTATGCAGCAAAAGGGAATGACCAAGATTGTAATGGCAACCCGACAGGATCGCTATATGCGGCCATCGGTCTTTTTGGCGATTATACCGGTGGCAGTTACGCATCGGATCTTATTGGTATTAAAGGAGGAATTCCAACTAACGTTAGCGGAACCAATGCCCAGCTGAACTATACGGGGTTGGGACCCGCGCCACCCAGCCCTAATCCGCCGGACGTCGAATACCTAACCGCGTTTCCCGCAAACCTCCAAACGCCGAGTCAACTTGATGCCATCGCACAAACCATTGTCCAAAATGCTGATGTCGTTCTCCCGTCAGGGCCCGTGAACTATCCTCTCCCTACCGTCACCGGATCCGCGCTGACATCATTGGGAATGTCCCCCACCAATCCACTTACAGTCGTCGTCAACGGAAATCTGGATATCAGCAACTGGAGCCACGATGGATACGGGCTCCTCCTGGTGACAGGTACGTTTACCTACGACCCGGATACGACTTGGAATGGAATCGTTCTCGTGATTGGGCAGGGCATAGTTCAGGGAAGCCACATGCAGTACAAACAAATCAATGGCGCGGTGCTTGTGGCGAAAACCCGGGACACAAGTGGAGTTCTGCTGACGGGAAGAATAGGAGGAGCATCCGTATCTTTCAATGACAATATGCAAGGCAAAGGCATTCGTTACAGCTCTTGTTGGATCCAGAAGGCCCAGCCCATCGCCGGATTCAGAGTTCTCTCCTTCCACGAAATCGCCCAGTAAGAGATTCTTCGCCAGAGGCTTTACCCCACCTCAGGATGTTTCTCAGTTCGATAAATACAATCTTATGATTCCGCAACGATTCCATCTAGCCGGGTAGAGTGGATAGAGGGGAAACCGCCACGGAGTTTCACATGAAAACATATCTCCTTATTGCTGTGTGCCTCGGCTTTCTTTCGAATGAAGCGGCTCGTGCGCAGGAGACCTCACCCAGCGCGAAGTTCGATGTCTGGCTGCCCGGCAAACCCTGGGCGCTAGAGTTGGACGGCGCGGGCTTCATCACCAAAGCCAATGAAATCAAACCCGACGGCCGCCGCTACTTCCTTGCGGAAAACGCGCAGACCCGCATGGCTGTTTCCGTGTTTCTCGAAGCCGCCAAAGCACCCGCGCAGCCCGGCGAATGCAAGCGCGCCCTTGAAGAAAAAGCCAAGCGCAATTCCTCCCTGGCCGCCGATGGTCTGAAAGGCGTGGCTTATCGCGAAAACGGCGAGATGCAGATTCTCGAGTTCACCTTGGCCGAGCTCGACGGCCTGCCCACCAATCAAAAGAATATTTTCGGCTGCCTCATCAAAGACGACGTCTTCGTGGACATCCATATTTCGAAAGTTTTTGCCAGGGCCGCGGACCAGCCCCTCTTTGACTCGCTCTTGCAGTCCATTCATTTTGTACCGAAGGAGTCTACGGCCGAGCCTGCGGTCGCTGGAAACAGCTTGCAGCTCTTTCAGGAAGGCAGCCGCTACTTCATCGCGCATCAATATCGCCAAGCCATCGCGCCCTATCGGAAAGCGTTCGACATCGAAAAGAGCACGCCTACGCTCGAGAAAAATCTTTGGCGCGTGCTTCTGGACAACCTCAGCATTTCTTATGGAATTGCCGGCGATTTGACTAGCTCTCGCGAGGTTCTGACCTACGGCGTGTCCAAAGATCCTGACTATCCGCTTTTCTACTACAACCTCGCTTGCGTTACCGCGGAGAAGGGCGACCTCCCGGACACGAAGAGCTACCTAAAACTGGCATTCGAACGCCGCGAGAATCTCATTCCCGGAGAAACTTTTCCTGACGCCCGCGTGGATGATTCCTTCCAGAAACTCCTGCTGGAAAAAGAATTTCGACAATTCCTCCATTCGCTCTACGAGCAGCCGCAATAGCCCCGGTGGCCGGTGCCGCTTTTTGGCTCTCCGACTCTTCGGGCGCTATAATGGTCGAATGCCAAACAGCCGGGAAACCGCGCCGATGCACGGCACGACGGTTCTGTGCGTGCGCAGGGACAATAAAGTCGTGCTGGTCGCCGATGGCCAGGTGACCATGGGCGACCATGTCATGAAGCACACCGCGCGCAAGACGCGCCGTCTTTTCAATGACAAAGTCGTTGCCGGCTTCGCCGGTTCCACTGCCGATGCCATCACGCTGTTCGAACGATTCGAAGTCAAGCTGCAGGAATTTTCCGGTAATCTTCAGAAGTCCGCGGTCGAGCTCGCCAAAGATTGGCGCAAGGATCGCGCGTTGCGCCACCTGGAAGCGCTCCTCATCGTTGCCGATAACAAGGCCACGTTTATCCTTTCCGGTAACGGCGACGTCATCGAACCGGACGACGGCCTGGTGGCTATCGGTTCCGGCGGAACTTACGCGCTTTCCGCCGCCCGCGCCCTTCTGAAGCACTCCAAGCTCACCGCCAAAGACCTGGCGATGGAGGCCATGAGGATTGCCAGCGAGATTTGCATTTTCACCAACGCTAATTTTACAGTCGAGGAGCTGTGAGCTATCGGAAGTTGTAAATCGCCGGCCCTTGGTGATTGGCGGCTGAAGACTAAAAACTGATTCCTGAGAGCTTTTATGACCACCAGCAAGTCTGAAAAGGAAATAATCATAGCTCCCGGTGGGAACGGCGCCGCGCCGGGAACGGAAGCGGATCTCCTCCCCGCTCTCGATGACATGACTCCGCGCGAAATCGTCCTCGAGCTCGACAAGTACATCGTGGGGCAGGCCGCCGCGAAGCGCGCGGTCGCCGTAGCGCTGCGCAATCGCGTTCGCCGCCAAAAGCTTCCGCCGGAAATTGCCGAAGATGTTTTACCGAAGAATATTCTGATGATTGGCCCCACAGGCGTTGGGAAAACAGAAATCGCCCGGCGGCTTGCGCGCCTTGCGGGCTGCCCGTTCATTAAGGTGGAGGCTTCCAAATATACCGAAGTTGGCTACGTCGGCCGCGACGTGGAATCCATGGTCCGCGATCTCGTCGAAACTTCTATTGACATGATCCGCGAAGAAAAACTGGATGAAGTGGCGGACCGCGCCGAACAAGCCGCCGAAGAGCGCGTCCTTGATCTCCTGCTTCCCCCGCCGCCTCCGCCCGCGCCCGGCACCCCGGAAGCGGATGCTACCGCGCAGCGCGAACAGAATCAGCGCACCCGCGAAAAACTCCGCGCGCAGCTTCGCGAGGGAAAACTGGACCAGCGCATGGTGGACCTCGAGGTTCGCGAGCGCGCCATGCCCGCGTTCGAAATCATCTCCAATCAAGGCGTCGAGGAGATGGACGTCAACATCAAGGACATGCTCTCCGGCATGTTCGGCCAGCAGAAGAAAAAGCGCAAAATGAGTGTGGCCGACGCATTCGAATATTTAATTCAGGAAGAAGAAAACAAGCTGCTCGACATGGACCAGGTCACGCGCGTGGCCGTCGAGCGCGCCGAGCAGATGGGTATCATCTTTATCGATGAAATTGACAAAGTGGCCGGGCGCGAATCCGGCCACGGTCCGGACGTCTCGCGCGAAGGCGTGCAGCGCGACATCCTGCCCATCATTGAAGGTACCACCGTCAACACCCGCTACGGCATGATTCGAACCGATCACATCCTGTTCATCGCCGCCGGAGCGTTTCACGTGACCAAGCCCTCGGACTTGATTCCGGAGCTTCAAGGGCGTTTGC
This sequence comes from Candidatus Acidiferrum sp., assembly GCA_035704085.1. Taxonomy (GTDB): domain Bacteria; phylum Acidobacteriota; class Terriglobia; order Acidiferrales; family UBA7541; genus Acidiferrum. Next base: position 70,907 of record DASSXG010000032.1, read on the forward strand.
CGATTCGCGTCGAGCTGCAATCGCTAAAGGAAGAGGATTTCATCCGCATTCTCACCGAGCCGAAAAATGCGTTGATCAAGCAGTATGTCGCGCTTCTCGAAACCGAAGGCGTGAAACTCAACATCACCGAAGACGCCGTCGCGGCGGTCGCGCGCTTTGCCACCAGCGTCAACGAGCAGACGGAAAACATCGGCGCCCGACGCCTTCACACCATCCTTGAAAAGGTCCTCGACGAGATTTCGTTCGAGGCGCCCGACCTCAAGAAGAAGAATGTGAAAGTTGACGCTGCCTACGTTACCAAGCAGCTCGCGGACATCGTAAAGAATCAGGACCTCAGCCGCTACATCCTCTAGAATTCGAAACTCGAAAATGGAAACTCGAAATTCGTGTAAGCTCAGAAAGCACGATGGCCGCCCGCGGAGTTTATTCAATTTCGGATTTCGAGTTTCACTTTTCGTGCTTTTCCTGGCGGTCGGTTGCGGCGCTCCCGGAGAGCCCACGCCTCCCACTCCTCCAGTGCCCGCTCCGGTTTCAGATTTGGCTGCCCACCAGGCCGGTGACGGCGCGCAACTTGTTTTCACGCTTCCGTCGATTTCCGTTACCGGCGACAAACTTGCCGCTCCTCCTGCTGTCGAAATTCTGCGCGGCAATCTCAAAACCGGCGGTTCTCCCGACACGAAATCCTTTCGCGTTGTCTACACCATTCCTGGCGTTCTCGTGGACAACTACCGATTCGGGAGCCACATCGTGTTCACGGATCCTATTGCGCCGGCGGAGACCAAAGCGCATCCCGGCGCAAGCGTCACGTACCTGATTCGAACGCGCGCATCCCGGAAACGCGCTTCCGCCGATTCGAATGTTGTATCGGTCCGCGTCTTTCCCGTTCCCGAGCCGATCTCCTCCCTCGAAGCCCGCGTCACCGAATCCGCGATCGAGCTGAACTGGCCCGCCCCAACGCACACTTCCTCCGGCGACCCTCTTTCTTCCGTGGGCGGCTACCATATCTATCGCAATGAAATTAACGCCGCCGCTGCCTCTTCTTCACCTGGCGTAAATCTCGCCGGCGAGGCGGAAACGAATCCGGTGCCGCTCGGTTCTTCGCAGACCAACAGCTACAGCGATACGTCCTTCCTGTTTGACCACGCGTACATTTACGTTGTTCGAAGCGTGATTCAGGCTGACGGGACTTTGCTGGAATCTTCAGACTCTCAACCGCTCAGAGTCGCTCCGCGGGACACTTTTCCTCCTGCTGCGCCCCAAAATCTTGTTGCTGTGTCACCCCATTGTGTTGCGGACGCGGCCAAGTTGTACGTAGAGCTTTCGTGGTCCATGAATCTTGAAACTGATTTGGCAGCCTATCGCGTCTATAGGAATGATGAGGAAGGCAAACAGGGTCAGCTTCTCCAATCCTTTTGGATTGGGCCGTCATATCGTGATAATGCTGTGGCGTCCGAGCACCGTTACTGGTATACCGTGACGGCGCTGGATCGGGCCGGCAATGAGAGTTCCGCGAGTGCGCCTGTTCTTGTGTTTGTGCAAGCCGAGCAGTGCCAGCAATAAGTGGGCGAGCTTTTGTTCTTGGCAGGGTTTAGGACAAAGCCGTTGTGACGGTGCCGGTTGCGCAACTATCGCTGCTGATCTGGGTTAAAGGATCGTTCGCTTCTTGGGAGCCCAGCATAGGATGGCGATCAACGTCCATCTGCCAGGATTCCGTTGGTTCCACGTGTTCCGCAACGCGGCCGTCCGCACTGGTGTTTATGCCGGTGTGTTCCTGAGTTTGATCTTTACGGTCTGGCTCGTTCTTGCCAATCGTGTTCCAACGCTGGAGCACTTCGCGTTGGAAAGGAACATCGCCGCCGCTGCGGCACTCTGCCTCTTCGCAGCCGTTCCCATTCTTCGATTCGTGCGCTGGCCTGGCCATCTACTGGCGTCCGGCCTCGTCGCTTGGCTCATTTTCACCGCGAGCTACGGAATGCTCTGCCTGATCTTCTCCGGGCTGAGTGATAAGCTCAGTACTTTCCATGTTTTCATGCTCGGTGCCGTCGTGTATATGATCATCACTACGATTTGCTGGCTTGGTTCGGTTATTTGGAGAGCCCGCGAATCTCATGCTTCTCATCCGCACCATCCATCGAGCTGACCGTCTATGAAGATTTGCCGCTGCGTGACCCGCGATGCCTCTTCCTCCACATCTGCTTCACCGCACTATGGGCTTATCGAACATGACAAGGTCATCGAGATCTCCGGTCCGCCCTGGGGCCCATGGTCTCGCGGCTCACGCTCTCTGCCATTCGCTGAAATCCGGCTTCTCGCTCCGGTTGAGCCTTCCAAAATCGTCTGCATCGGCCGCAATTACGCCGCTCACGCTGCAGAACTCGGCAACGAGGTGCCGAAAGAGCCGCTCCTGTTTCTCAAGCCTCCTTCTTCCATCATCGGCCCGGATGAGCCGATCATCCTGCCAAAGTATTCCCAGCGCGTGGAACACGAAGGCGAACTGGCCATCATCATCGGACGCCGCTGCTCGCATTTGCGGGACACGGACGACCCGTTTCCCTTCGTCGCCGCCTACACCTGCCTCAATGACGTCACCGCGCGCGATCTCCAGCTCAGCGACGTGCAGTTTACCCGCGCCAAGGGATTCGATACGTTTTGCGCCGTCGGCCCGCACCTGGAAACCGATCTCCATGCGTCCAACGTTCTAGTAGAGACTTATGTCAACGGCGCGCGCCGCCAAACTGGCAACACCTCTTTGATGGTCTATCCGCCGGCATTCCTCATTCGCTGGATCTCCCGGATGATGACGCTGGTCCCAGGCGATGTTATCGCTACGGGAACTCCCGCGGGCGTCGGTCCACTCGTTGCCGGCGACACGGTTGAGGTCTCCGTGGCTGGTGTTGGCGTGTTGCGCAACCCGGTGATTGCCCCGCAAGGCTAGGTTCACGCGAAACTCCGCGATTCGGTAGAATACCCAGCAGTGGGGAGCCAGCAGGTGAAGGAATTCCGTTCGCCCCGGCCTGAACTCGTTCTCTGACGCACTGTTTCGATAGCTCCCACAATTGAGCTTAGGGAGTCCGCTTGTTGAAAGAATTATTCGCTGATTGGAAGCTTGCCGTGGCCATGGTGGGCGCGGTAATCGCTGCTCTGGCCATGATCGCCTATGCCTTCTTTCGTCCTCCCGTGGATTCCGAAGAAGAAGAGCGCAAGCGCCGCCTTCATCTAAATCAGATTGGCCGCATCGCCGAAGGCCAGGTCCTCGACCTCGTTGAACATCCTCCGGAGGCGAAGGAGGCTCGCAAAGGTTTGTTTGGCGCGGCTGCGCGCCCGCTGGCGGATCTGCGCCCGCGGTATTTAGTTTCCTATACTTACGGGATCTCCGGGGTCACCTACAGCACCGCCCAGGACATCACCGGCCTCGAAAGCCAGATTCGCCTGGAACGCGTGGTTCCCGGCCAGCCTGCCAGCATCAAGTACGATCCCGCCAATCCCCTCGATTCGATCCTGGTCGCCGACGACTGGTCGGGTTTACGCTAAGCGACAAACGGTTTAAGCTGAGCCGCCAAGGTCTCATCTTGAATCCGCTGTCAAAAGGAGCAGATCCCCCACGTTCTGATTTCCTTCCGATTGCGCTATGCTTCTCCTTGCCGCGCCCGCGCGGTCACAACCTGCTCCTATGAAAATGTTCATCGCTTCCATCCTGACTACTGTCCTCATCGTGGCGATGACTCTCGCCGCTATGTTCATTCTCGTGCAGGCGACTGAATACGTGACCTCGCTCGATGCTCCCCTTGATCGGGCCGCCGCCATGGGTGCGGAGATCGTCCTCGGTGTCGTCCTTCTTCTCGGCACGGTCTGGCTCGCCACGCATCTCGCCGTGCGCATCTTCTCTAAGACCGAAACCCCTTCCGAGGGAGGCCCCGTTGTCTGAGCCAAAACGCATCTTGTCTTCCGAAGCAAAACACCGCGATCGCATGGACGAGCTCCACCGCATCTCCGCGGAAGCGGAAGCCGGCGGCGGCCCCGAACGCCGCGAGCGCGAACACCAAACCGGCAAGCTCACCGCGCGCGAGCGCATTCATCTCTTGTTGGATGAAGGCACCTTCGAGGAACTCGACAAGTTTGTGCGCCACCGCTGCGTCGATTTCGGCATGCAGGACCAACGCCCCGCGGGCGACGGCTTCGTCACTGGCTTTGGCCGTATCGAAGGCCGCCTGGTTTACGTTTTTGCTCAGGACTTCACCGTTTTTGGCGGCTCGCTCTCGGAAGCCAACGCCCAGAAAATCTGCAAGATCATGGACCTCGCCATGCGTGGCGGTGCGCCTGTCATCGGCCTGAACGATTCCGGCGGAGCACGGATTCAGGAAGGCGTCGCCTCGCTTGCCGGTTACGCGGATATTTTCTTGCGCAACACCCTGGCCAGCGGCGTCATTCCCCAGATCAGCGCCATCATGGGTCCTTGTGCCGGTGGTGCCGTCTACTCGCCTGCCATCACCGATTTTATTTTCATGACCCGCGAAACTTCCTACATGTTCGTCACCGGCCCCGACGTCATCAAAACTGTTACGCACGAAGAAGTCACCAAGCAGGAGCTTGGCGGCGCCATGACGCACAACGAAAAAAGCGGCGTTGCCCATTTCGTTTCGCGCGACGATGTCGATTGCCTGGCCATGATCCGCGAACTGATGAGTTTTCTGCCCTCGAACAATTTCGAAGATCCTCCGCGCCGCGCGACATCCGACACGCCCTGGCGGCGTGATGAATCGCTCAACACCCTGGTCCCTCCCGATCCCCAGAAACCCTATGACATCAAGGACGCCATTCACCTCATCATGGACGACGGCTACTTCTTCGAAGTCCACGAGCACTACGCGAAAAACCTCGTCGTCGGCTTCGCGCGACTGGACGGCCGTCCCGTCGGCATCGTCGGTAATCAGCCCGCCTTTCTCGCCGGCGTCCTCGATATCAACGCTTCCGTCAAAGGCGCGCGCTTCGTCCGCTTCTGCGACGCCTTCAATATTCCGCTGATCACGTTCGAGGACGTTCCCGGCTTCCTCCCCGGTACGCAGCAGGAATTTGGCGGCATCATCAAGCACGGCGCGAAACTTCTCTTCGCGTTTGCCGAAGCCATCGTCCCGAAAATCACCGTCATCACCCGCAAAGCGTACGGCGGCGCGTACTGCGTCATGGCCTCCAAGCACATCCGAACCGACGCCAACTTCGCCTGGCCCACCGCGGAAATCGCGGTCATGGGCCCCGAAGGCGCTGTCGACATTGTTTACAAACGAGAATTGGCGAAGGCTCCCGAATCCGAGCGCGATAAACTCCGCCAGGAAAAAATCGCAGAATTCCGCGAGCGTTTTGCAAATCCCTTCGTCGCCGCCGAGCGCGGCTACATCGATGCCGTCATCGAGCCTGCCGACACCCGCGCCCACATCATCACCGCTCTCCGCGCCCTTGAAAACAAGCGTGACACCAACCCCAAGAAAAAACACGGCAACATCCCGCTATAGTGAGCCGATCGGCGTTCAGTTATTCGGGGAGGAGACGGAAGGGTTTCTTGCGCGCGGTTCGGTAGACCAAAAAATCCCGCCGGGCCAGAGTGAAAATTGTTTCGATATTCTCCCGGTGGGCTAGATAGACCAGAGTTGCGTCGGCGAACTGCGGCCTTAAACTCGCATACTGTTCCAGGATTTCGGAGACTTTTCCTGCCTCTGCCCCGGAAAACGAGGGCATTTCCAGAATGCCTTCCTGGATGCTATCCAAGAGTTGCTTGAATGCTCGGGGAGCATCACGCATCAGCCAAGCAGCCTCTGTGATGACTGGCCAGCAAGTAAGCAAGGGGCTTGTCAACTCCTTCCACACAGAAACGCACAGTTCGTGATTGCGGTCGCTTGGAGACAAAATGGCCACCAACGGGCCGGTATCCGCGAGCACATACCTCATCGCGATCTGCCAAAACCTTTGAAGTACTTCTTGTTGGTGCTTAGGTCTCTTGGCAATCCCTTCGCGCAGCCAATCAATCCGGTTTCTACGGCACGCTCGTATGCCGTTTTTTCACTGTCGCTCTTGGAAAGGTACTCCTCGATCGCGTCGCGCACGACCTCCGATTCCTTCACACCAGTTTTCCGAGAGCGCTCTTTTAGTCGCTGGACAATCCTTCCTGACACGCGTACCGATATTCTTGCTGACGTCATTTCTGCCTCCCGTTACACTGTCAGACAGCATACTATGTTTGTCTGACAGATGGAAAGCCGGTTTCACTTTAGGAGATAATCCTGCAAGAACTTCACTGTTGCGTAGAACTGAAAATCCTGATTTGGCTTCTTGCGGTAGCCGTGGCCTTCGTCGTTGGCGATCAGCAGCCATACTGGCGTTCCCTGCTTCTTCAACGCGTCGGCGATTTGCTGTGACTCGCTCACCGGAACACGCGGATCGTTTTTCCCGGCGATTACGAACATCGGCTTCTTGATTTTCTCGATGTTGTTCATCGGCGCGATCTTTTCCATATACTCGCGCATCTTCGGGTCGCGCTCGTCGCCGTATTCCACCCGCCGCAAATCCCGCCGGTAAGCTTCCGTGTGTTCGAGGAACGTCACCAGGTTCGACATGCCCACGATATCCACTGAGCAGCGAATCCGGTCGCTGTAAAATGTCGAGACCGCCAGCATCATGTGCCCGCCGTAACTGCCGCCTGTCACCGCGATACGATCGGCGCCGAGCCCCGGCTGCGTCGCGACCCAGTCGAATAGAGCGTTGATATCTTTGTAAGTGTCGTCGCGCTTGAACCCGTTGTCCAACAGCGAAAACGTTTTTCCGTAGCCCGTCGACCCGCGCACGTTCGGATAAAACAGCGCGATGCCCAGCTCATTTAGATAATAGTTGTTCCGTCCCAGGAAGTTCGGCTGCGATTGCCCCTCCGGCCCGCCATGGATTACGACCAGTATTGGCCGCTTCCCGATAAACTTCGCTGGCGGCTTGTACAGGAAACCTGAAATCATTTTTCCGTCGAAACTCTTCCAATGAATCAGTTCAGCCTGCGGAAACGACTCAGTCTTCACCGCCGTCTCGCTGGTCGTCCAGCGCTCGGCTTTTCCAGTCTGCACGTCTAGTGAGTAACAGTCCCCAGGCCCTCGCGAATTGTTCAGGGAGAAGCCAAGCTCAAAGCCATTTTTGTGCCAGCGCAATCCGTTCAGTACTCCCGCAGGCAGCCGCGGCAGCGGCATTTCTTTTCCGTTGGTCGTATCCCTCACGTGCAAGACGCTCAAGCCCTCTTCGTTGGTCACAAAGGCGAGAAATTTTCCATCGTTTGCAAGGTCAAACGTCTGCACGTCCCAGTGAATCGATGTAGTCAGATACGTCGGTTGTTTGGTCTCCAGATCGATGTGCGCCAAGCGGTGAAACTCGGAATCCTTGTCCGTCGTGACATAAATTCCCTTGCCGTCTTTGCTGAACCGCGCTTCCCCATAGGACACTTTCTCGGCCGCATTTCGCGGCGTCAGAGGCGTCTTCTCGCCGGTTGCCGTGTCCACCAGCCACAAGTAGGACTCATTGATCGAGAGCTCTTCCAGCAGCAAAATCTTCTTATCGTCCGGCGACCAATCTTCGGGCTGCCACCCTCCGCCTGTCAGTTTCGTCACCAAGTGATCCGTCTTAGGTTCGGCAGGATTCATCACCCACAAATCCGTGTCTTTCCCCGTACGCCGCGTGGACATGTACGCGATCTGATTTCCGCTCGACGACCACGGTCCTATCAGGTTCCGCGCCTTGCCATCCGTCAGCAGCGCCACCTCGCCCGTCTTCATGTCGTAGCGGTATAGCTGATACCACTCTCCTCCCCCCACATCTTTCGAGAAAACGATGTAGTCCCCGCCGTTGGGATGAAACTTTCCATTCGTCACCGCATCCGGATAGAACGTCAATTGCTGCCGCGCCCCTGCTGGTATTTTTACGAGATGAAGCTGTGGCGTCTCCGCAAATCGCGTGGAGATCAGCATCTCGCGCTTCGTTGGATGCCAGTCCGAGAGATTCGCGCTTCGATACGATCCGTATTGTCCAGCCATTTCCGCGAGGAACGCTGGAATCTTCGGCACGCCCTCGACCACGAGATTTTCCCCCGCCGTGACGTAGCCCTCCTGGGCACGCAACGGCGTCGCTGCAGCCAAGGATAGCGCCACCAAAATCAGGATCAGTTTGACCCGCATTGGTCTTCCCCCGCCTCGTGAACTTACCGGAACTCTACTACATCGCGGACGATTGGACACGCAAGCTATACTGCAATCCACCTCTGCGTATCTCGCATGCTAGAATTTCGCTGCATCTCGTTAGATTTATGTTCAAGAAAATCCTGATTGCCAATCGTGGCGAAATCGCCGTACGCATCCTGCGCGCCTGCCGCGAACTCGGCATTCGTTCCGTGGCCGTCTTCAGCGACGTGGACCGCAAATCGCTTCACGTCCGCCTCGCCGACGAAGCCTATCCCATCGGTCCCGCGCCTTCCCGCGAGAGTTACCTCCGCATCGACAAATTGATGGACGTCGCCCGCCGTACCGGTTGCGACGCTGTGCATCCCGGCTACGGCTTTCTTGCGGAAAATGCCGCGCTGCCTCGCGCCTGCACAGAGGCAGGTCTCATTTTCATCGGACCGCCCGCCGACGCCATGGAATCCCTGGGCTCCAAGACTTCCGGCCGCCAGCTCGCGCGCCGCTCGGACGTGCCCATCGTTCCGGGCACCAACGCCCCCATCGAAAATATCCGCGATGCCCAAGCCCTGGCGCACAGCATGGGCTATCCCGTATTGCTCAAAGCCGTCGCAGGCGGCGGTGGCAAGGGCATGCGCCTCGTTTATAGCGAAGCTGAGTTCGAATCCGGCTTCCGCGACGCTGCTTCCGAAGCGATGAATGCGTTCGGCGATGACCGCCTCTACTTTGAAAAATATCTCGATCGCCCGCATCACGTAGAAATCCAGATTTTCGCCGACGCCCATGGCCGCGTTGTCTCGCTCGGCGAACGGGAATGTTCCGTCCAGCGCCGCCACCAAAAAGTCATCGAGGAAGCGCCTTCTCCCATTGTTACGCCGGACCTGCGGAAAAAAATGGGTGACGCCGCCGTGCGTCTTGCGCGTGCCGGCGGCTACGTCAATGCCGGCACGGTCGAATTCCTAGTCGACCAGAATCTTAATTTTTATTTTCTGGAAGTGAACACGCGCCTTCAGGTGGAGCACCCCGTCACCGAACAGGTCACCGGCCTAGATCTCGTCAAACTCCAAATCGCCATCGCCGCCGGCCACCGCTTGCCTTTTGCCTGGGAATCCATTACCCCACGCGGGCACGCCATGGAAGTTCGCTTGTACGCCGAGGATCCCGAAAACAATTTCTTTCCTTCACCGGGAAAGATTCTCTCGCGCCACGCTCCCACCGGCCCCGGCATTCGTCTCGACGAGGGCGTCTATGAAGGCTGGACCGTTCCGACCGATTACGACCCGCTCCTCAGCAAGCTCATCGGGTGGGGCAATAGTCGCGAAGAAACGATCGCACGCCTTCGCCGCGCCCTCGAGGAATACACCATCACCGGCATCAAGACGAACGCCGCGCTCTTTCGACGCATTCTTTCCGAACCCGATTTTCTTCGGGGTGAAATCCATACCAGATGGCTCGACGAATTGCTCCACCGGCCAAGTCCCGCTGCGAGCCCGGAAGCCGATGCGAAGGTAATCGGAGCTGCCGACGCCGCGGCGATTGCGGCCGCGATCTGGCACGCCACTCAGAACTCCGCGCATGCTGTTGCTGCATCGCCCGCCGACAGTGCGTTCTCTCGCTGGAAGCTCGAGGGGCGCCGCGAGCAACTGGACCGCATGCCATGAAATACGAGATTCGACTCTCTGGCGCGTCCGCCAAACAAACCCGAAATGTCGAACTTGAGCGCGATGGGAGCGGCTGGCGCGTCACGCTCGATAGGAAGCCAATCTCTGCCGATGCCACCGAGATTGCGCCGCACGTGCTCTCGATTTTGCTGGACGGCCAATCCCACGAAATCCACTTGACGCCTTCCGCGGACGGCACTCTGAAACTTCAGATAGGGGAGCAGGAGTTCACCGCAGAAGTCACCGATCCCCGCGCTTGGAGCGGCCGTCGTCACGGCAGCGTCGAAGCCGAAGGCCGCCAGCAGATCGTCGCGCCCATGCCCGGCAAAGTCGTGTGTCTGCTTGCGAAGCCCGGCGACCATGTCGAAGCGGGCCAGGGCCTGCTTGTTGTCGAAGCCATGAAAATGCAAAATGAAATCCGCTCGCCCAAGAGCGGCACCGTCGAGCGCATTCTCGCCCAGGAAGGCCAGCCCGTCAACGCTGGCGACATCCTCGCCTGGGTGGACTAATTTCTTTCAAACATGATTTTGGATGGTGGAGCTGTTCGCGAAACCCTAGTGGCCGATGGAGCGCGGCGGCATGGCGGTCTTCGCCGCGTCGGGCAATTTGCCCGCGGCTTCGATCACCTGCTGCGCCAGATAATTTGTCGTGCGCGCTTCGTCCCGAACTGTCGCGAGATACGCGGAGCGTAGCAGTTGTTCCTTGCGATTTCGGAGCGTATCGCGAATCGTCTGCTGCACCTGGGGATCGTTGATGTCTCGCAATCCCGGTGATTCGCGCGTGATGAGTTTCAGAATCCGGTAGCCTTCCTTCAATTGAATCGGCTGGCTCACCTGGCCTGGCTTCATTCCCAGAACCATTTTCTTCAGCGCCGGGTCAGACTGATTCAGCGCGGACTCCGGCACATATCCGAGGTCGCCCCCCGTTCCCGCCGTGTTCATGTCCTCGGAATAATCCATGGCCAGCTGACCGAAATCCGCGCCGCTGTTGAGCCGGTCCATCAGCATTTTTACTTTGCGCTGCGCCTCAGCTTCGTTGGTCGCATCGTCATTCTTGCGGTTGCGGATCTGCTGCTCTTTCCTCGGCGTCACCACGATCTGCGCGATGCGGTATTGCGGCTCCGCCACGTTGAACTGCGCCTTGTTAGCGGCGTAAAACTCCGCGACGTCCTGGTCGGTGATGGAAATTTTTGCCACCACTTCGCGGTTCAGCAGTTTCTGGATGGAAAGCTGCCGCCGCAGGTCGCTCTTCAAATCGTTCACCGTGACGGCGCGCTCTTTCAATTGCCGCTGGAACTCGTCCTCCGTGTAGGGGCTTTTAATTTCCGTGAACTTGTCTTCAACTTCGCCGTCGCTAGCCTCCAGGTTCAGCTTCTTGGCCTTTTCGAGCAGAATCTCGTTGTTGATGAGCTCGTCCAGGACATTCAGCTTCAGCGACAGCGCCTCTTCCTGCGAAGGTTCTTGCCCTTCGGGGTTCACCCGCGTGCGATAGTATTTGTCCACTTCTTCGCGCTTGATCTCCTTCCCGTTCACCACGCCCCACACGTCAGGCGCGTGCTGCGCCTGCCTGTTACAGCCCGCCGCCGCGGCAAACGCCAGCGCCGCCATCGGCAGCCACGCCGCCGCGCGCTTCAGTCCTCTTGAGTTCTTCATCAAATGCCCCACGGAACGCTGGTTCGCAAAAGGAAAACCAAAGGCTGGAGGCTCAAGCCGCTTTCTTGACTTTGCCGGCGCGGATGCACGCCGTGCAAACACGCACTTGTTTTTTCACGCCCGCCACGACCGCGCGCACGCGCTTCAGATTGGGATTCCAACGCCGCCGCCTGGTGTTGTTCGCGTGGCTGATTACGTTTCCGTAATGCGGCGCCTTGCCGCAGAATTCACACTTCAGTGCCATTGTTCTTCCCGCTTCTTCTTTGATTGTGCCTGGATTCTCTGACCTGGATGTCCCAAAACCAAGCTCCTCATTCTATCAGACCCCCAACCTCCGGCAAAGTAGCTCGGAGAGCCTGCGCCGCCTCAGTTTCCGATTATGCGACTTACCAGACCTACGCGGGGCGGTTACAAGTGCAATCAATCAGAGTTTCTTTTCGAGCGACGCTATCTCACGTCGAAGTTGCTCGATTCTGGCCCGGACCCAAACGTTTGGGTCACGCTTCTGGGCCTCTTCCATCAAAGGGGCCAGCAGTTCGCAGATGTCATCGTGGCCACCAAGCCGGGCGGTCGTAAACGGCGCATCGCCTTCGCTCAGCGCAAACACGTCTGCGCCGCTATCGATCAGAAGCTTGACCATTTCGGCGTTCCCTTGCACGCACGCTACGTGTAGGGGAGTGTAGCCAAGGTCGCCAGCTTTGTTGACATCGATGCCAGCGTCAATCAGAGCCTTTCCAGCAGCGAGGTCGCCCCATCTTGCAACGAAATGAAGTGCATTATCGCCAACACTGCTGGTTGCATTCACATCAGAAAAATCAGTGTCGGCAAAGTCCGCTGTTCCGTGCAATCGTGCAAATATCTCTTCAAGTTGGCTGTCCATGACCGTCACGAACACTCATTGGACACAGTGTTTGCAAAAGCGCCTTCACCAACTGGCAAAAATATCCTCTAACACTCAAAATCCTATAGCTGGTGACATGCCTGGTTAACGCTAACCGGAAACTGAACCACTGTCGCCAGCTTCCACAACGAGCGTAGTTCACCTGGATCTGTCCGTGCGGCCCTCCCTGTTCTCTCGTACGGTTCAGGCCACTGCGCTGCGTACCAGTTACTCCCTGAAACTTATTGAAAATAGAGAGGTTGCCTGTAAAGTACGGTCTCTCCTACCCCGCCGTACCATTGTTGCGATCCGTCCCGAACCCTACGTTGCACTCAGCGTGAGTGAAAGACTGCGCGCGGGACGTGATCTATGGGCAATTCATTGGTATACCTCTGCAGGGCTTCCGGGCCGGTCTCGGCGGCCGCTGTGGCTTCCCGTCGCCGATCGAAAAGTTCGTTTCGATTGCTCCGTTCCATCCCGTTCTTCCTATTTCTCGCGGCGGCTTCCATCCTGGCCGGGTTTGCGGTTGGACGCCTCAACATTTCCTGGACTCACTGGCCGAACTACTCTTCGGCACACGCGACTTCCTCATTGCCCACCGCGCCCGCTTTTTTATCCACCTCTGATCCCCAGCCTAAAAACGCTGACATGGAAGAAATCGGGCACCTCGCGCCGCAGCAACAGGCCGAACATCTTCTCGAACTAGCTGTCAATCTCCCCGAGCCGTCTCTCGATCTGATCCACAAGAATCTCGACTCCTGGCGGGGCCATCTGGAAAATACGGACCGCCTCTTTCATCTAGTGCTGGCGGCCCTAAAAGCAGACGATCCGCGCGTCCGCACCGCCGCGGTGGAAATAGACCTGGCGGCCAATCATCTCGAGAAGTCGCCCCAAAGCCTTGCGCGACTCATCCATCAAATTCACAGCGGCACGGATAGCCGATTCTTGGCCCTCTGGAGACTCGGAGCTCTCGGCAATCGCGGTGTCGAGCCAGCCGCGGTTCTTTCCACTCTCCTCCTGTACTCACGTGACGCCAATCAACAGACGCGCTTCTGGGCCGTCGAAGGTTTGGCTATGTTGGGCACGGAAGAATCCATTGATCCGCTCCTATCCGTCCTGGCCCATGACCCCTCCGCAAAAGTTCGGGAAGGCGCGGCATGCGGACTTGCGCGGACTGGTTTGCTGACCGGCCAGCAGCGACTGGCGGCGGTTCCCCAACTTCTCAATCTCCTGGATGATGATTCGCTCGATTCTTCGACACAGGATATGGTTTATTCCGTGTTGCAATCCGTTACCGGCGCCTCTCTCGGCAAAGACCCCAACGCCTGGCGTGCCTGGTGGGCCCATCACGACCACCCCGAAAAACCCCATCATCATCTCCCTAAAGGCCTGCTGACTGCTTGATCCAGGCTTGCCTCTGCTCATCGTGAACGTCAATCTTAGCTTTGGCTGAAAAGCTGATTGATGGGACCCATAAATCGAGAGTCTAGTGCCCGCCTGCAGTTCATCCATTACGAAGCTCCGCCGGCCATAATTTAGAGGAGCGCGCCCTCCGGTACAGCCCTTGTTACTTTCGCGATTCTTTGGCGCAGGCGATAACCAGATGTCTTTTCCGCGCGTCAATCATTAGGTAAGCTGCCCTCCAGGAATTCCGCAACGGGAGGCCACATGAAACGTCGCGAGTTCATTCATCGCACCGCTTGCGCCACAGGAGCGGCATGGCTCTGCTCGGCGGGAGTCACGCGCCCCTTTTTGGCGATTCCCGCTCTCTCGCAGAAGTTCAACGCTTCGGACACCGTTACCCTGGGAAAGACCGGCATCCAAACCAGCCGCCTCGCCATGGGCACGGGCACCGTGGGCAGCGGCCATCATTCCCATCAAACTGCGCTCGGCATCAAAGGTCTCTCCGATCTGTTACTCAACGGCTATGATCGCGGCCTGCGCTTCTTCGACTCCGCCGATTCTTATGGCAGCCACCCGCACGTCGCGGAAGCCCTCAAGCATGTCCCGCGCGATAAAGTCACCGTGCTCACCAAGACCTGGGCGCGCGACGCTGCATCCGCCCGCGCCGATCTGGACCGTTTCCGCCGCGAACTCGGCGTCGAGCGGATCGACGTCTGCCTCATGCACTGTCTCACCGAAGGCGACTGGACCGAGCGCTACAAAGGCGTCATGGATGTTCTTTCCGAAGCGAAAGAGAAAGGCATCATTCGCGCGCACGGCTGCTCTTGCCACAGCATCGAGGCGCTCCGCGCCGCCACAAAATCTCCATGGGTCGAGGTTCATCTCGTTCGAATCAACCCCATCGGCGCGTACATGGACTCCGATCCCAATACCGTCCTCAGCGTCATGCGCGAGATGCGCGCCGCCGGCAAAGGCATCATCGGCATGAAAATCCTCGGCCAAGGCGAGCTTCGCAATCGCCAGGACGAAGCCCTGCGCTTCGCTCTTGGCCTGAACTTGCTCGACGCTTTCACCATCGGCGCCGAATCCGTCTCCGAGCAAGAAGACCTTATCCGCCGCGTCGCCGCTGCGTAACTCGCTGGATTCTGACACCCGTGAATTTTTTCTAGCCACGGAAGCGACACGCGCGGTATACTTTTCTTGGTCAGAATTGTCTTTTTGATTTGGACTTCAGGCGCAGTCATCTGCGAAAGGCAGCGCCAAGGACAACGCCTATGTTCGTCCCTCAAGTCGCTGTACTCAACTAATCCGCTGCTAGCGCGGATCTGAATTTCTCCCTCGTTTCTGCCATTCAACTGCCGCAGCCGCGTCAGCGCGCCTGATCTTCCATGCCGCGCCCACGCAGAACGTAAAGGTTTACATGTCGCTGGAACAAGCCGTTGTCACCCCGCCCCCTACATTGTGGAGCTCTATCCGCGAAGCCATCCGCGGGTCGCACCAGGACTTCACCACCGGCAGCCTCAATCGCGCCATTCTTCTGCTCGCCATTCCCATGGTGTTGGAGATGGTGCTGGAGTCCCTCTTCGCCGTGGTCGACGTATTTTGGGTTGGCCGTCTAGGCGCGGATGCCATCGCCACCGTCGGCCTTACGGAATCCATGCTGAGTCTGGTGATGGCCATCGGCTTCGGACTCAGTCTCTCCACCACCGCCATGGTCGCACGGCGTATTGGCGAGAAAGACCCCGCGGGGGCAGCTGTCGCGGGTGTTCAGGCTATCGTGATCGGTCTGGCGTTTTCGGTGATCATCGGCCTGCCGTGCCTCTTTTACGCGCCGCAGCTCCTTCGCTTGATGGGCGGATCGCCGCAGATTGTCGCCGTCGGTTCCGGCTACACGCGCATCGCCCTGGGGGGCGGCGGTGTGATTATGATGCCCTTTCTCAACAATGCCATCTTTCGGGGTGCGGGCGACGCCGCCATCGCCATGCGCCTGCTCTGGGTCTCCAACATCATCAATCTCGTTCTCGACCCTTGCCTCATTTTCGGTTGGGGACCATTCCCAAAGCTCGGCGTCACCGGCGCTGCCCTCGCCACGTTCACCGGCCGCAGCATCGGTGTGCTCTATCAATTCTATCGCCTTCTCCGCGGCACGGAGCGCATCCGCATTCTACGCAGGCAGCTGCATGTCAACATCCGTGTCCTGTTTCGGCTGTTGCGCGTTTCGGTCACGGGCATCTTGCAATTCGCCATCGCCCACACCAGTTGGATAGGCCTCGTCCGCATCGTTAGCATTTTCGGCTCGGCAGCCCTCGCTGGGTACACCATCGCCATCCGCATCCTCATCTTCGTGCTCATGCCGAGCTGGGGTCTCAGCAACGCCGCCGCCACTCTCGTCGGCCAGAACCTCGGCGCCAGGCAGCCCGAGCGGGCCCAGGTTTCCGTCTGGCGCACCGGCTTTTACAACATGCTCTTCCTTGGAGTCATCGGCGTCTTCTTCATTTTCTTTGCCGAGCCCGTCATTCGCCTTTTCACCAGCGATCCCGCCGTTGTTCCGCTCGCCGTGAGCTGTCTGCGCATTCTCAGCTACGGCAACATCGGCTACGCTTACGGCATGGTCATGCTTCAAGCTTTCAACGGCGCGGGCGACACCGTGACACCCACCGTGGTGAATTTTTTCGGTTTTTGGCTGCTGGAAATTCCTCTGGCCTGGTTTCTCGCCATCACCCTGCGCTTGCAGTCGAACGGTGTCTTCTGGTCCATCGTCATCGCCGAAGCTGCCATCGCAGCCGCTGGCATCATCCTCTTCCGGCGGGGCCGCTGGAAAGGCCAGCAAATCTGACCAATGGAACTCTCTATCTTGGTTGTGCTCAGTTTTTTCTGCTGTTGTTACGGAGGCCGGTCCCGCACCGGCCTCCGCAAGGCAACGGGAACTAGCGTTTGAGTTGGGGAGATGATTTTCGCAGCGCCGCGATCAAGTCCTGCGCCGCGGGAGGGGCATCTGCATCCGGCTCGCCGACGATTGTCGCCGCAGTAGCAGAGCTTCCGTAGAGTTTTTGATTGGCGCCATGATCCGGACGGAGCGTCGAACCATCGAGCGAGATTCCTGCAAACACTCCTCTCGCCCGCGAGTAGCTCAGAATCTCCGCGCGCATATAGGCATCCGTATCCGCTGAGGCAGAACGTCCTTTTGGTCCGGCCGCCGCGGACGCATCCGCTCCTAGCTTCACCTTGGTTCGCAGCAAGCTGCCTGCGCCGCGGTCATTGATCACGAGAAAGACGAAGTCCGTCGCCTCTCCGCCGATCTGAAGACCAACGCTGCCTCCTTCAAGCGCATACATGGCCGGCGCGCCCCACGGACCGGTGTAATCTTTGCCGGTGCGGCAGACCATGGCCCCACGGCCATAGCTTCCTCCAACAACGAACGCCGCCTTCAGCACCGACGGCATCACCACCACGCAGCGCGCCTTATCGATCAGGTCTTGCGGAATATCGTCAGGGACGTTGAGAATCTCCTGCATCACTTTTCCCGCATTCTGAAGGCGTTCCTGCTCGTCTTTTGCATTGCTCGGATTTTTTGCGGACAGGAAAGCTCCGCTAGCAAGCAGCCCTGCCGCTATTACGATCCAGCACTTTGTGTATTTCATTCGCAGCCCCTCCTAATAGGCCCGATTCATACCGATGTGCAATTGCAGTCCCTCCGAGCGGGCTGACTCCCCCGGAGTTCTAGGTGCCGCCCTCTAAAAGGGCAACCCTCGCGCCAGACTTGAATTCAATTTGATAAGCGCCTTTGAAATCAACGGCATGGAATAACCGTTCGCAGAATAGTGGTGTCGGCATCGAATCGGCTCTCCCGTGTAAAACGTACAGGGAGAAAGAAAAAACCGCACTTGTTTGCGTACTAGAACCAACACTCAGCGAGATTACTTATTCATGCAAACTCGCCAAAACTCAAAACTTATTTCAATGGCAGACCGAGTGCACATATAAAAGGGAAGGGAGAAAAAAATGAGTAGAGAATTCTTCCTCAACGCGGTGGCCTGTTTCGAACACCAACGGCTTATCGAAGAATGCAACACCGCCCTGGACATTTGGAACCAGCGGCGTGCCGAGGTTTGCGAATCTCCCTCAAACGGAAAGAAGAGTGGCGACGAACTCCTGCGATTGCAGGCGAAGTACGCCAAGGCCTACACCGTATTGCAGAATCACATACACGGCTGCCCGCAGTGTCAGTTGGTGTCGAGAATTGGCGAGTTGAGGTCGAAAATAGAACGGCGCGATTCTGAAAACGATTCGCGCGTTGACTCGGACGTTACTTTATACAGTTGAACGGGCGGCTTCTCTCTTCGCCTTCGCTCAGCATTTTTTTCATACGCTGAACTCAGCCGAAGGGCGTGCTCTTCCACGGTTCGCCGGCTGCTAGCCAGGGAGTTCCACCCTTGCCTCCTTACCTCTTGCTGGGTTGCGGCGTATAATCTTTGCCACTCGGCAGGAGGTGCCGTCATGGCCAAAACCAAGCAATTCACAATTTCCATTGATAATCATCCCGGCGCCGTCGCGCACATCGCGAAAACTCTCGGCGACGCCAAGGTAAACATTCTGTCCCTCTTGGGTACCGCCCAGGGCGCAGGCGGCACGCTGCAACTCATCGTTGAAGATGCTCGCCGCGCCAAGAAGGCCCTCGACTCGGCCCGCATCTCGTATCAGGAAACTCCTGCGGAACTCTACGACCTACCCAACAAACCCGGCGCACTCGCAAGCTGCCTGGATCAACTCGCGAAGAAGGGCGTGAACCTGAGCTCCATCCACGCCACCGCCTCCAAAGGCGGCAAGAAAGCCGTCGTGGTCTACACTGCCGAAGCCGCTACAAAGGTCGCTGCTGCCGGCGCATCGGCTTAGCTCGACGTCTCCGTACCGGCTCACCCAGCCGGCAATTTGGAACTCTGTTCGAGCTGTGTTAGGCTGGACACACTCCGCCACAGTTTCCAGCCCATATGTGCGTAACCCAGCTTCGGGTAACCTGTTGCCTTTATTATAGTTACAGACTGCATATCTGCCGGCAGCCAAAGTGCATCCCATGAAGAAGAAGTCCATTCGCAGACGCTCTTTTGCAAGACCGAAAGGCCGTCTCGTCAGAAGGGAGGGAGCCGCCATGTCGGCCAAGAAGTTCTTCAAGCGGCTTCTTAGAAACCTTCTCTGCCTTGCGGCAGGACTTCTGGCCTTCGCTGCCTGCGCTTATACCGACTACCGTCTCTGGCCCTTGGACCTGCCCGCCTCGGCCCGCCCCCGCGTACCAATGGCTTCATTCCAGCGCAATCACGTTATCGTGCCCTTCACCCCCGGCGTCCCCGCTGCGGAAGTCGCCACTTTCAACGACCAGCTCGAGGCCTTTCTGCGCTTTGAATATTTGCGCGGGCGTGAAGCGCGCGATGGCCGCGATACATCGCGCATTCTCTTGACCGCCCTTAACACCGCGAAGGGGCCCTCGTACAAAATCTTCATCGTTACCGACAACGATCTGCTTACTGCCGTCCCTCAACTCGCCGGGCTCAAAGGCCGCAACTTGATCCCTCACTTCGAGCTCGACACTTGGTCCCAGAAGGATTTTTTCTATTACCAGCAGCAAAGTCACATGTTCGACGTGGCTTACGGCTTGCCCACCGAACAGAAGCTTGAAAATCTCAACTCCTTCAAGCTGCTTCCGGCGCTGGCTCAATTCCTCATTTTCAAATCGCAAACCGACAATCGCATCCTCGGCGGCGACGATCCCACGCTTCGCCCGCTCACGCGCGAACAGGCCACACAGCTCGCCACCGATATCCTCGACGTCGCGCATTTCTACAATCTTCCGCTTGATTATTTCCTCGGCGTCGGCGCCATGGAAAATGATTACATGGACGTGAACGGCGATCTTACACACGCGGTTTGGAAAAAGCGCGTTCAACGTGGTGACGTCGTTCTTCGGCGTGCCCGCAAACGCGTCATGGTCAGCGACTACGCCATCGGCACCTGGCAAATTACTCGCGAAACCCTTCGCGCCGCGCATCTGCTTTATTTGCGGGACAAACGTGACTACAGTCAGCTTCCCGCGCGTCTTCGCCCTCCGCGCGAATTGGATGTGAATTCTGTCGATGACGCTGTTTTAACCACCTATGCCGGATTGCTGCTTCGGGACTTGCTCGATCATTTCGGCGGCGACGTCGATAAAGCCACCGGAGCTTACAATGGCGGCATCAAAACGCCCAACCCCGCCTACGCCTCCGGTGTGAAGACGGTGGCCGATTACGCCCGGCGTATCCTCGAGCACGCTTCCGTTCTCGATGACCCCGCCGCAATGACGCCAAACCCTGGCAAGTCTCAGTCTTCTACCGCTTGTTCAACTGTGGGATCCAACGCCGACAACTGCGTATCGCCCGTCCCGCCCAACCCGTCTCCCGCGCCAAACGCCACCGTGCCGAAACCTCCGTATCGCAAGGCCGACGATTGAGTATTGACATCTCTTCATGCTTGTCGGCTACTCCTGGATTTCTTGATCGTCAGGGGCCTTCAGTTCAGCTTTGGGATTGCAATTTCTTCTTCTGCGAGCCTTTCTGTTTGTAGAGCGCTCGGTCAGCCGCTCCCAGAAGTTCCTCGACGGTAGATCCATTTTGCGGATAGATCGCCGTGCCGCTACTCACGGAGAGCGCTGGCGTCTCGCCGTCTTCCCGGAGCCGGTCGGAAATTCGTTGTGCTACCTGCTGTGCTTCTTTCAACTCCGTTTCTGCCAGCACCAGCACGAATTCGTCTCCCCCGTATCGTGCGGCGGTATCAATCGCGCGAGAATGCAGCCGCAAGACGTCCGCTACCCGACAGAGCGCCCGGCTTCCTACCAGATGGCCATACGCGTCATTGATTTTCTTTAAGCCGTCGAGGTCCAGCAGTATGATCGCAAAAGGTCTCCTGGTCCTTCCGTACCTCTTGATCTCTGCCTCCAATGCCTCAAGAAGCCTCCGGTAGTTGGCCAGCCCTGTGAGGGGGTCTGTAACTACCAGCTCCCGTACGTGCTCCTCCGCGCGCCTGTGCTCTGTAACTTCAGCTGCCAGTACCAAGCTGGTAACTGCCATGATGCCCATGAATGTTTGCACTAGCAGCAGCGATGTGTTTTGAGATTCTCTGGCGAACGGGCCAAATCCGTGCAGCGTGCCCAAGGTAGCAATCGCCGCCAACAAAAAAGTTGCGGTCGCCGCTTTTCTTCGCCCAAACCGGAACGCTGCCCAGCCTAGAAATGGAATGCAAAGATATTCGAACGGATAGTTCTTCAGCGCTGGTTGAAAAAATCCGCCGAAAACAATCCAACCGGTTGAAAAAAGTCCCAAGAACAGGATTCCCAGCTCGATGATCTGTCGGCGGTTCCAATCCAGGCGCGGATTCTGCCACCACAATACCAACAACGGTGTAACTACCACCGCGCCCACCGCGTCTCCCAGCCACCACGTCCGCCAAATGGCCGCATACTTCGACCAGTCCGCGAAGCCGCTCAGGGCAAGGGTTGTTACTCCCAGCGTGGCGCTCAAAGCGGTGCTGAACATTCCTCCGAGGAGCGCAAATTTGAATACATTTTGCGCTTTCTCAAAGGCACGCTGGCCATCTGCAAACCGGCTTACCAAATAGCAGCCCGCCACACCTTCCAGCGTATTTCCGGTGGCAATTCCTATGGATGTCGCAAATGATCCAGCAGTGGTTAGATTTACCAGGAATGCGCCGGCCAGGATCGCCGGCCATACGCGATAACCGAAAATCAGGAGGGCCGCAAGCGCAATTCCGGTGCAGGGCCATACCGCGGACGCGCTGGCGTTTACGGAGGCAAGTTTCAGCCCAAGCTTTCCGGCGACGAAATAGGCTGCCGTCAATGCCGCCAGAAGGGCCGCATCCCTGAAGACGCGTGAACGGAACATCGCCGTCGCTCCTTTCGGAAGAGCGCGCGTTGAGCCCAGGCCGGACTGCCGTTCGGGCCCATTCTCTCCGTTCAAATTCCCCCTTACAAGCTACTAAGCCTATAGTTTGAAACACTTTAGTGGAGAAGTGCAATAGCCCGTCAAGGGGTGTTTTCAGCTCGATACCCCCTTCCTAGGGTACCCAAGGAAGGGCCCGGTGGCTCCCCTCGTCCGTGCCGGGGGGCGTTCGCCTCGCCGGATCCGACCGCGGAGGTCCCCGCTTCCGTCGCGACCAGAAAGCCGGCAATTGACGTCCAGCACGGTGACTTAGGTGAGCACTGACGCAGGGTGGCCGTAGACTGCCGACTTGTCGGAGCCGGAGATTCCGACCGGTGGAAAGGTGCCCCCATACCTCCTGTTTCGTTCCTATTTCTATTTTTCAATCTCTAGTTTTACCTTTTCAGTTTCTACCTTTTTTCTTTCCCTCCGTACCACGTCACCTTCCCGTCCACCACGTTGCCCAAGTACCGTCCCGCCGAAAGAAACTGCATCACCTTGTGTCCCTCACGCGCCAATTGCGCCCAGCGGGATCCCGTCTCCGGATTCTGCTCCAAGCCCCGCAACACCTGCCCCTCGAACACAAAATCCACTTCCCGCAATTTCTTTCGCGGCGTCTCCCGCACCGCAAACTTCTGCCCTTCCAGCTCTACCTCCGTTTTCCCTTCCACCAACGCTCCTCGCCACACTGCCACCATTGCCTCCTCCAGCGTCATTCTTTCCTCCTTCCCGCGAACCTAACGCTTGACTAAGGTCTGGTGCATTTGGCAACGATAAGCGTAATGTCGTCGTGCTGTTCTAGAAGACAGAGTTGAGACCCTGGAACGCTGCTTTCGTGATGGTGGACGTGGCACCCGCTGAACTTCCGTACTTCCTCGACCACCGCAGTCAACATCTCCTTCGAAGGCTTTTCACAGTTTCGTGGCAAGGCTTGGGCTAGCCATCGCCGCGATTATATCTTTCGCTCGCGAACAGTGGGAAGGGCCGAGGGGTAACGATGCTCGACCCAGGGACAAGTGCCAGACTGTGTAAACGCTGCCATCGGCCGAGGGCAAGAACGAGGAGAGATCAGGAGTGGCTGGCTACCCATGCGACGAGAGATTGACAGGAGACGAGTTGAGACCTATGGTTTCGCATAGAGAAAAGGCTGAATTAGAGGATTCCGGAGCAGGGGACAGCAAGAGCCGAAGCCGCGGACGCGGCGGTATCCCGCGTGAGCGTTTGAGAGTTTTCCAAGCAAGGATGTATCAGGGCCGGATTTTCCTATAGCGCCGCGGCCGACGCAGGCTAGGCAGAATGCGAAAGGAGAATTCCAATGAGGAAACATGGGGCGAAGTTCGTGGCCGTTCTTTTTCTCGTTGGGGCAGGGCTGATCGGTTCGTGCGCGAAGCCCTACCACCAGGAAAACGAACGCTATGTTCTGGTAGCTACGAATATCAACTTGCCGTACTGGCAGAACGCGGAAGCAGGGTTTCTAGAGGCGGCTAAAGCCATGGGCGTAAAGGCTGAACTCATGGGTCCGCCGGGGTACCAGCCAAACGCCGAGCTAGGAACGTTCCGCCAGGCGGTGGAACAGAGCCCCGCGGGAATCTGCCTGTCTGCGGGGAGACCAGAACTTTTCCAGGCGGAGATCGACAAGGCGATTGCACAAGGCATCCCAGTCATCTGCGTGGATGCGGATGTGCCGGGTTCGAAGCGGGTGCTATACATCGGAACGGATAACGTCAAGGCCGGAAGAGAGAGCCTCAAGCAGATGGCGAAGCTCCTTCCAGGTAAAGGGAGCATCGTGGTTCTCACGATTCCGGGACAGGTTAACCTGGACGATCGAGTTGCGGGAGTTGCGGATGCGCTGAAGAATTTCCCGGCCCTGAAGCTGACAAAGATCTTGGATGACAAGGGCGATCCGCGAAGCGCCAACGACCAAGTGGCCGCATTGATAGAGAAGAAAGAAAAAATAGACGGAATCATTTGCCTGGAGGCCACGGGCGGCTCCGGGGCCGCCGAAGCGCTGCATCGCTTGAATATGGACGGGAAGCTGCCGATTGTGGCGTTCGACGATGACCCGGAGACACTGGATTGGATCGAGCGCGGCGCGATTGCCGCCACGATCGCTCAGAAGCCCTACGTCATGAGCTATTACGGTCTGAAATTACTCGACGACTTGCACCACAACGCAGTCCACCAATTCAAAGATTGGCGTACGGCCCTGGCGCCGCCAATGCCCACGTTCGTGGATACCGGCACGGTGGTCGTGGATAAGAATAATCTTAAAATCTACCGCGAAGGTCTGCCCACTCGCGCCAAGCCGATGTAGAAATAGAAGTCTGGTCGACCCGCCCGCGGCGCTATTCGTACCGCAGAGCGACCAGGGGATCGACTCGTGTCGCGCGATGGGCGGGGATGTAGCAGGCCAGCAGGGCAACGGCCATCAGCAAGAGAGTGATGGAGATGTAAGTGAGCGGGTCGGTAGGACTGACGCCGTAGAGCAGCGTGGAGGCGAGACGGGTGACCGGTAGGGCGACCACCACACCCAATACGGCGCCGACCACCGCCAAGAGCATGCCTTGTCTGAGCACAAGCGCGAGCACCTGCTTGGACTGAGCTCCCAGTGCCATGCGGATACCAATTTCGCTGGTGCGCTGCGAGACGGAATAGGAAAGGACGCCATAGATTCCGATGGATGCGAGGATAAGCGCAAGTAAGCCGAAGAGGCCGAGCAGGGCCGCGCCCATGCGTGAAGGCCAGAGAGCCTGAGCGAGAGTCTGGCCGATGGTTTGGCCGTTGGTGAGCGCGAGGTTGTGGTCGAGCTGGTTGACCTGAACGCGAACTGCGCCCATGAGCGCTTCCGGATCTCCGGTAGTCCGAACGACGAGAGTGGCGAGAGGCGAGTATTGCTGGCGCAACGGAAAGTAAGCGACGGGCTGGGGATCTTCACCGATTTGGCCGACGACAGTAGTTCCGACGACGCCCACGACTTCGTACTTGGTGGGATCCACGACGATGAAGAAATGTTTCCCAACGGGTTCCTGGCCGGGCCAGAGGAGATTCGCCATTGCTTTATTGACGACAGCCACGGGAGTGGTTTTTTCGCGATCGAAGTCATTGAAATCGCGGCCACCCAAGACGGGGATGTGCGCTGTGGAGAAGAAAGCCGGAGTGACGTTATTTAAGACAACGAGAGTGCCGCGATTGTTGGGATCGGTTTGTTCCCCTTCGCGGAAGATGGTGCCGGCGAGTCCGCCGCCAAAGCCGATGAGCCCGTTGGAGGAAATGGCGGCATCGGCGACGCCGGGAAGGGACTTGGCGCGCTCGACGGCGTCGCGGAAGAATTGCTGGCCGTGAGCGGGGTCATAGCGAAGAGCGCCGAGATCGAATCCGTATTGAAAAAGATCCTTGGATTCGAAGCCAGGATTGATTTCCTGGGCCCTCTGCATGCTGCGCAGGAACAAACCCGCCCCGACCAGCGCGACCAAAGCGAGACCAATCTCGAAAACCACCAGCAAGCTGCGCATACGATTGTGAGCCCAGCCGAATGTTCCGCCACGACCGCCGACTTTCAGAATCTCGTTCAAGTCGATATTGGAAGCTTTGATGGCAGGGATGGTGCCGAAAATCAAGCCGGTGAGAACAGAGACAACGAGAGTAAAGAAGAGGACGCGAGAATCGAAGGAGAGGTCCATCGAGCCATCCGGCAAGAACGGCGGCCGGAAAGACCACAGAATTTTACGGCCCCAGAAAGCAATCACCAGACCGGCTACACCGCCCAGGAGAGAGAGGAGGGTGCTTTCAGTCAAGAGTTGGGAAACCAGCCGCCAGCGGTTTGCGCCGATGGCGGCGCGAATGGTCATTTCCTTTTCGCGTTGCGCGGACTGCGCGAGGAGCAGATTTGCAAGGTTGACACAAGCGATGAGGAGGACCATGCCAACGACGGACATTAAAACCCCGCCGGCGCGAGAGAACTGTTTACGTTGATTGATGCCGAGCGCGGATTCATTGAGCGAGTAGAGTTCGCAAGTGCGGCCCTTGTTGTCGCGGGGATATTCCTTTTCGAGACCCGCGGCCATGGTCTTGAGAGCTGCGCGCGCATGGTCGACGGAGACGCCGGGTTTCAGGCGGCCGACGATGGTGATCCAACGCATACGGCGGTGGTTCTCGAGGGCCTGGAGCTGGCCGGTGAGAACATAATCGCGCATGCTGAGAGGAATCCAGAGCACTTCGGGAGGGCCGAGCGAGACGATACCCTTGAAATTCTGCGGGGCGACCCCGATCACGGTGTAGGAGGTTTTGTTGAGAGAGATGGTCTGGCCGACCACTTTGTCGTCAGAGCCAAAACGGTGAGCCCAAAGTGCATAGCTCAGAACCACGACGGGATCTGCGCCAACCTTCTTGCCTTCGTCAGGTGAGAAGGTGCGGCCGCGATAGGCTTTCACGCCCAGTACTTCGAAGAAATTTGGACTGACGAGATTGCCAAGGAGCTGAATGGGCTCGGATTGACCGCCCCAATTCAGAGGGATGGGAAAAGTGTCCGCGGCCAGGCCGGAAAATACGGAATTCTGGTCACGATAGTCTTCGTAATTGGGAAGAGAAGTCGGTGTGAGCTGGAAGTTGGCATTGGTGTCGACCGTGAGGGTGTCGCGGGTGTACATCTGGGCGAGTTCGGACGGTTTATCAACGGGGAGGGGATGAAGGAAAACGGCGTTGATGATAGTGAAGATGGCGGTGTTGGCGCCGATGCCAAGGGCGAGCGAGAGGACGGCGATGGAGGTGAAGCCGGGACGCTTGAGCAGGTTGCGGACTCCGCCGCGGAGGTCCTGCCGGAAGTTCTCAAGCATAGCTGCCTCCTGCACTTCAGATTGGAAAGGATACAGGATCAGACGCGCGAGGGGAGAAAGTGTTTCAGGAGCGGGTTCAGCTGAGTGAGGAGGAGGATTCACCGGGCAGTTCGCCTTCCCAGCGGGAAATGACGACGCAGGCCAGGCAGTTGCCGAGAACGTTGACGGCGGTGCGGCCCATGTCCATGAGCTGATCAATTCCGAAAAGAAGGAAGAGAGGCTCGGTGGGCAGATGAAATGAGCTTGCGGCAGCGAAAACGATGACGAGTGAAGCACGCGCCACTCCCGCAGTGCCTTTGCTGCTGATGAGGAGCGTGAGAAGCATGACGGCTTGCTGGGCGATGGTCAGGTGGACTCCGGCGGCCTGGGCAATGAAAAGCAAAGCGAGAGATTGATAGAGGCTGGAGCCGTCGAGATTGAAACTGTAGCCCGTGGGAAGAACGAAGGCGACGGTTTCGCGGGGAACGCCGAAGGATTCCATCTGTTCCATAGCGCGAGGAAGGGCAGCTTCGGAGCTGGCGGTGGCGAAGGCGACGGTGACGGGCTCGACGACGGCCTGAAGGAATCGTTTGATAGGGACGCGCGCAAGCAGCGCGATTGGAAACAAGACGCAGCTGATGAAAAAAGCGAGGGCCACGTACATCGTGGCAAGCAGCTTCAACAGCGGCAGGAGCACGCCCAAGCCGAGGTGTCCGACCGTATAGGCGACGGCGCCGAACACGCCGACGGGCGCGGCGTACATCACCAGGTTCGTGAACTTAAACATCGTCTCGGAGAGGCTTTCGGCGAAAGCCAGCACGGGCCGGCGCTTGGGTTCGGGGACGAGGGCGAGGGCCATCGCAAAGAGGATGCTGAAGACGACGACCTGCAGAACCTGGCCTTCGGCGACGGACTTGGCAATGTTTTCCGGGAAGATGTCGGTGATGAGCTGAGCGGCGGTATGAGGGGTGGCGTTGAGCGATTCCGTAGCGGCAGGAGCAAGGCGGACGCCTTCACCGGCGCGGCTGATATTGATCGCTGCGAAGCCAATCAGAAGAGCAATGGTGGAGACAATCTCGAAGTAAATCAGTGATTTGACGCCGAGGCGACCGACTTTCTTGAGGTCCGCATGACCGGCGATACCGACGACGAGCGTGCCGAAGAGAAGAGGCGCAATGATGACCTTGATGAGGCGGAGAAAGATGGCGCCGAGGAATTGAAGCCTGATCGCGAAGGAAGGCGCGTCGTGGCCCAGCTCCGCTCCCGCGAGAAGCCCAACGAGTATCCATGCGGTGAGCGAGCGGCGAGACGCGGCTAAGAGGGCGATCAAGAGAACTGCAAGCCAGCGCAAGAGCATGGGCACGAGCGCTGGCAGCGGTGAGATTTGGCCACCGGCGACGAGCGATGCGGCAATGGCAATCGTGGCCGAGACGATAGCCGCAAGGAGCAGCCTGTCTTTCATGAAAACCCGATCCGGAAGCGCATGGCTGGCGAACGGTATGACGCTTAGGGCCACAAGTCAATGACATGCTGACCGATTCGCGGGCCTGCCCGCCGGGCAACGCAAGAGTTGCTTGGGGCCTGGCGGAAGAAAGTGCAAGGGCACGATTTATCGTGCTCCTAAAAAGCAATGCCGAGGTTGGGACATCCTGCTCTTGTCGCGCTTGCCAAATCACGAACCGTTTGTTATTTGAGTCCCTGCAAGATGAATTACGGGGGACGGGTCGATGAGGGACGAAAGCACCAAGCAGGCGGCGCAGGAATACCTGGCGGCAAAGCTGACGGAGGACGAGCAGAAATACGAAGACGAGCAGAATCTCGCTACGGCGATCACGCGCTCTCTAGTGATGTGGAAGCGCTTTAGAGATTCCGTCCTCGGGCAGTGCAACGAGTGGAACGCGGTGACGCAAGAACAGACGCTGATCTGCAAGGAAACCCCGATTGGAGATCTCCGGATTTGGTGCGCGGCAAGAGCGAAACAGATGACCGTGCATTTCGATTCCAGAAAGCTTTTGATCACGGTGAAGAACGCCGGGCGGCTGGAACATGAAAAGGACGTGATCCTGAAGATGGAAGGCTACCATACCGGACCCAACCGGAATGACCGCGACGTTCACCTGGTGCGGAACGAACAGGTGGTGAACGTCGATATGCTGATTCTGGCCGAGCTTCGCGTGCTGACTGGAATGAAGCGGCAACGCAATCCGTAGAAACCGCAGCCGCTGAGGAATGTGGCGCGTAGTTAACCATGACCGGCCCCTCCCCCCTAGTTTTTTCGTAAGTGTTGATTCTAAAGGTGGATAAAACCGTTTGTTTTCATACGCTTTTGTAAGTGTTGATTCTGCAGGAGTTGGGCAGGATTCCTGGAAGTGTTGCCGGCAAAGGAGTTATCGAATTCGGGGCAAGGCGAGGATGAGGCAGGGAGATCAGAAAAGGGAGAAAGAGGGCATAGGAGACGAGGGGACAGCGTTGGTCCAATCGAGAATTCACGAATCACGATAGCATAGTATTATTGTTATGTCAATTACAATATAATGTATTTAGAATGAATGAGTTGCGGCTTCGTTCGAATGGATTGCGCGCAAGTGAAAGATAAGAAAAGGGACGGCGCTACGGAACGGCATACGCCTGGTACCCAACGGTCCCAGCTCTTACGCGCTGGGCTACCTCTATCGCACCTATATCGCACCTACGGTGCTGCCGGCTCTCGCCGGAGATTCATACCAAACGTAGTTGCGAAGCCTGAAGTTTCCCCGTGGTCAGACGAACAAGGCCTCAGGTCTAAAGACCTGGGCTACAGCGATTATTCCGCGCCGAGGGGAAGGAAGTATTGGGTGCCTTTGACGGGATCCTGGAGGCGGCGGAGGAGTTGTTGGAGGTCTTCGCTGCGCTCGACGAAATCGATGTCCGAAGTGTTGATGACGAGAAGATCGGAAGCGGCGTAGCGGAAGAAAAAGTGTTCGTAGGCGCGGGCAACTTCTTCGATATAGACGGGGGAGATCGAAATTTCGTCACGGGAAGCTTTCTTGGCGATGCGGGCACGAAGGACTTCGGGCTTGGCCTGGAGATAAATGACGAGGTCCGGCGCGGGAATGTCCGCGGTGAGGGATTCGTAGTAGCGCTCGTAGAGTTTTAGCTCTTCGTCGTCGAGATTGAGATTGGCGAAGATGCGGTCCTTTTCCATCAGATAGTCGGAAAGAACGGGGCCGGGGGCCTCGACGGCCAGGGCTTCGCGAAGACGCTTCTGGCGCTCGACGAGGAAATACATCTGGGCGCGGAAGGCGGAGCCGGGCTTTTCCTTGTAGAAGTCGGCGAGAAAGGGATTGTCTTCGCAATCGAAAATGCGGCGGGCGTGGAGGCGTTCCGCAAGAATTCTGGCGAGCGTGGATTTGCCGACGCGGAGGGGACCTTCGATGACGATGAAGCGGGGAGGCTGGGGACCGCTCTGGGGAACGCGAGCGCGCTTGGCGGCGGAAGATTCGTTGGCCGGCATCAGCGGGATTATAGCAGAGTCTTTTTGGTGACTGGTGATTGGCGACTGGAAGTGACTGAGGGACTAGGGATTTTAGATTAGGGGATTAGTGGCATCCGAGTTGGCGGCGTGGGCAAAACGAGAACGCGGTATTTCATTACCGGAAAAGTGAAAAGCCTTTCCGCGGAGGGCCTAGTACGACGGCACTAAAGGTGGCAAACGGACGAGCTAGAAGGGCGTACTAATCAGAATGAGACCAATAGGCCAGTGCCACCTGAACTTTTGGGCAGTAGATTGACAGTATTGCGATTGGGGATGGACTTGCAACATCCACGCGCAAGACTGAGGTGGTCTCATGGTTTTTGCAACGCTTCTCCTGATCTGTTCCATCCCGCAGATGGACGACACGGCAAAAGTGGTGAACGATTCGCCTGCGGCAGTTTCCGATAGCACAGCAAAAGAGTCAGCTCTTCCAATGTCCTTGCCAGCGGCGCCGACTCCGAAGGTAAAAGCCGACCCGCAACCGATCGCGCCGAATCCGGCCGTGATGCCATTCGAACCGGCGAAGCCGATGATTGCGCGCCCGCGAGAGACACAACGACAGAGGGTGATTTGGTACGGTCTGGTGGTCGCCGGGCACAGCGGGGCGGCGTTTGACGCCTGGTCCACGAAGCGGGCGGTGACAGGCGGATATGGCCAAGAGGGGAACCCCTTTCTGCGGCCCTTCGCGGGTTCCAATGCGATCTACGCGGCGACGCAGGTCAGCCCGGCAGTGATGGATTTCATAGGCAAGCGGATGATGGTGAGCGAGAACAAGTGGATGCGGAAGTTGTGGTGGGTACCGCAAGTGGCAGGAGCAAGTTTCTCGTTTACGGCGGGAGCGCATAACGTCGGCGTCGTGCACTAAGAGTTCCCTCAACCCCCAAACTGAAAGCGTCCCGGTGAAGCCTCCTCACCGGGACGCTTTCGTTTTTGGCCAGGCACAGACCGCAGCCGCGCTACGCTAAATTAAGGCTACTTGCCAACCACCAGGATGGCGAAGGTGCCAGGCTTCATCTTGCCGCGTCGCTCGCCTGGTGCCGGAGGATCAAATTCGGCGGTAGGAAGAAAAATATTATGGGTTTTCAGGTCGAGGCCCATGGTGCGGGCGGTCTTCTTGGTGAGGACATTTTCCACCACGCTGTATTTGTCGGGAGAATCCTCTTGAATGACGGTGAGATGGCCGTCGCCGCAGGAAGCGAAAAAGTAGTTCGTTGAGGGATCGAAGGCGGCCGCGTCGGGACCATCTCCGATGGTTGGTGTGGCCACGACTTTTCCGGTGTCGGCGTCCACAACCACCGAGACTTTGTCATCGCAAACCGCAAACAGGCGGCGGCTCTTGACATCCATGGCCAGTCCTGAGGGCGACTTGCAGGGGGCAAGCGGCCACTTGTGAAGTTCCTTCATGCCGTTGGCATCGAGATGGTGAAGCTCGGAGGAATCTTCATCATTCACATAGACGGTGCCCTTGCCATCGGCGACGGCAAACTCGGGCTTGCCACCGAGAGGAATGGTGCCGATGACCGCGCCGTCGGGTCCGTTGAATACGGTGGCATTCTTGCCGCGGCCGTTGAAGGTGAAGACGTGTTTGGCGACCGGGTCGTAGAGGATGGCGTCGGGATTTGCGTCGGTCTTTACGGTGCCGATGGTTTTCAAAGTCTTTAGGTCAAAGATGGTGGCGGTATTAGCACGGCCGTTGCTGATGAAGCCACGCCCCAGATCGGGCGCCAGAGCGATGCCGTGGACGCCTTGCGTATCGGGGATATCTCCCTCGATGGCATAGGTGTCGGCGTTCATGACCACGACGTGGGTGGCGTGGGAAATGTAAACGCGGCGTGCGTCGGAATCGACGATCAGGTAGTCCCAACCCTCATCACCCGGGACGGAAACGGTTTTGATGACGTGATATCCGGAAGCGCCGGGCGCAGGGGAAGCGGCGGGTGAGAATGAAGCCGCACAAAAAATAATCCCAAGGGAGATGGAGCCGACGAGGGCGAGAAAGATCAAACTCTTACGCATATTTGTGTTCTCTCTTTGGCTCTGCAGTCTTCCCATCAGACCGCGGAGTGTCACAATTTATATAGCGATGAACCTAAACGGAAGATAAATGCCGCTTCATGCGCAGGGACCTCCGCGGCGCGGGAGTTAACACTGAGGATTCGGCGGTGTCAAGAACAGGGGCGAGGCAGGGCAAACCCTCTACGACCGCTTCGCAGCTTCGCGCGGAGACATCGCAAGCGGAGATCCGGAAATCAGTCGGAGTGGAGGGCCCGCATGACGTCGACGCGCGCGGCGCGAGCTGCCGGCATGGCGGAGGCGATGACCGCCGCGGCAAGGAGCACAAGAGCCGAAGCGACGACGGGGAACGTGCTGGGCATCCTCAGGTCGGGTATGTAGCGTTCCGCAAGGCGGGCGAGCCAGTACCCACCAATAGAGCCCGCAACCACACCGAAGGCTGCCATTACGGCGCCTTCAGCAATGACTGCAGCCAGAAGGCGCTGCGGTGGGGAACCGAGAGCAAGGCGAATACCGAACTCGCGGGTACGAGCGCTGACGGAAAATGCCAAGACGCCGGCAACGCCAACCAGGGCAATTGTAAGCGCAACTCCCGCGAAGATGCCGAAAACCACGGTGTTCAGGCGGTCCGGCGTCAAAACTTCCGCGCGAATGTCTTCCAGAGTAGCGGCCTTCTCGACGGGCTGCTCCGCAGACATGTTGCGGATGATTTGCGTGACCGGCGTCACCAGCGAATAAGGGTTTGCGCTACTGTGAACAAAGAGGCGGCCGTTAAACATAGGACCATGGTTAAAGGTGCTGTAAACCGTGAGAGTGGGCTGTGGAACGACATGTTCATCGTCAATATCGGCGGTAACGCCGATGATGCGTTGCTGCTCGCTTTTGAACCCAGGGAGGAATTTCAGCACGGGATCTGTCCAATATACATGTCGGTTGATAGCGTCCTGGCCGGGGAACATGCGTTTGGCTAGACTCTCGCTGACGACGACGGTTGGCTCCTTCGATTCGGTGTCCAGGTCGTTGAAATCGCGTCCGGCGAGGATGGGAACGCCGAGCGCTGCAAAGAATCCCGGAGAGATCACGCGAAAATGCGCGCGGGGATCGTTCTCAACGCTGGAGACGTGACCATCGCCGGAGAATTGCAGTCTGGGGTCAGCCTTGGCATCGCGCCAGGGTGCAGACATGCCGTAAGCGGTTCTGGTCACACCCGGGAGGGCGTCAACGCGGCGGATCGTTTCCTTGTAGAAATCCACAACTTGCTGCGGCGTCTTGTGATAGGACATCACGGGAACGTTGATGGCGAGGACGTGGCGCGTGTCCATACCGGTCTGGGCGGTCTGCATGGCAATAAGCGTTTTGAGGAGCATGCTGGCGCCGGCGAGGAGCATGAAGGAGGCCGCAATCTGGACGACCGCAAAAGCGCGCAGGCGACGATTGGTGCTTCCTGTGACGCGAAGGCCGCCGCTCGTTGCAAGACCGGGGGCTTGCGAAACGTTGGCGCTGGGGAGGCGAGGAATATAGGCGAGGAGGACTGCGGCGATCACCGCGAGGGCCGCGCCAACCCAGAGCATGCTCGAGTCCACCGTGAGATCCAGGGCGCGGACGGAAAAGCGGGAGGCATAGCGAGCGAGGATTTCGAGCAAGGGCCGCGCGATCATTACGCCAAGGGTGGCCCCGGTGACGCAAAGGACGAGGCTTTCCGAGAGCAAAGTTCGACGAAGGGCACCGGTTCCGGCGCCGAGAGCCGCGCGAATGGTCAACTCGCCTTCGCGGCGCACGGTGCGGGCGAGAATGAGGTTGGCCGCGTTGGAGCAGGCGATGATGAAGACGAGCCCCGAGGCGGCGAGAAGAACGATAAGCACAGTGCGAGCACCCGAGGTGATCTGGTCGCGCAGCAGCCTCGCGTCAATCTGGAAGTCCCCGTTCGTGGGGTAAGCTTCGTGGTGGTCTTTCTTCATCGTTGAGTAGACGGACTGCAGCTCGGCGCGAGCTTGTTCGAGTGTGGTGCCGGGAGCGAGCCGGCCGAAGAGTTCGGTCATGCGGTGGACGCGGCCGGTAACCATGGTGGCGTCGAGGTGATGCGCGCTCATGACGACATTGGCGATGATTGCTGTGTCCGACGGATAAGGAATGGAAGGTTCAAGGACGCCGATAACCGTGGCTGTGCGCGCGTCAAAGCTTTCAAGACGGACCTGTTTGCCTAGCACGTTGGGATCTTTCCCCAGAACGGTCGACCAGAAAGGGTAGGTGAGAACAACGACGCCAGCGGCTTTCGGACCATCATCTTGAGGTCCGATGAGGCGGCCAAGGACGGGGTGAAGGCCGACAACTTCAAAATAGCTGCCGTCGACGACGGCGGCTTGAATTTCACGAGGCTCACCCAGGCCCACCATGGTCATGCCGATGGCCGAGAAATCTCCGAATTCGCTCACGGAGTGGACGCTGGCTTTAAAGTCCTGAATTTCGGGGACGGAGAAATCAACTTCATTCATCCCTATTCCACGAGCGCTTTGCTGAACGTAAATGAGGCGGTTTTCGTCAGAATTGACCAGGGGACGAAGGAGAACACCGCGCACCAGGCTGAAGATCGCGGCGTTGGCGCCGATACCGAGGGCAAGTGTAGCGATAACGGTGAAAGCTAAGCCTTTGGAGCGTCCAAGCGAGCGTACGGCGATTCGCAGATCCTGGAGTAGCAATTGCGGTTTAATCACGACCCCACCTCCTAGTTCGTTCGTTGTCTGGCTACCTTCGCACGGCTTATGCCGCAGACCAAGCTTCATAAATCATTGAAAAACAAACTCTTATACGCCAAGCGGCTCACGATCCTTGCCACTGTGTCCGTTTGTGGGATTCCCGCGTCCTGCAAACGAACAGGATTTCCTCGGGGGCTTGTGACGACCAAATTCGGCCTTTCGCGTCACCGCGTTACCCGCCCGCGATGGCCCCAATAATGTAGAACGGCTCCGCTCCCGACGCTATCACTTCGGGCAGCGGCGCATCCGGGGGCAGGTGCGTCAAGTCCTCCTCGCTCGCAAAAAACCGTAGGAACGGCCTACGCTGCTGCGTCACGTGGTCACGAATCGTGCCCCGCAACATTGGATAGCGGGCCTCAAGCGCGTCGAGCACAGAGCGTTGCGTGGGCCGCCCTTCGACCTCAAGTTCCACCTCGAAGCCGACGTGCGCCAGCGCTCGCAGATGGGACGGGAGCACCACGCGAATCATGGCAACGTCTGAACCTCCACGGAAAGCACAGCCGGAAGATCCCGGACGATGGGAGTCCAACTGTCCCCGGCGTCTGCCGACCCGTACACTTGCCCGCCGGTGGTGCCAAAATACACGCCACACTTATCGAGCGAGTCCACGGCCATCGCGTCGCGCAGCACGTTAACGTAGCAGTTGCTTTGCGGCAGACCCTTGGTGAGGGGTTCCCACTCGTTCCCGCCGGTGCTGCTGCGATACACGCGGAGCTTTCCATCGGGCGGAAAATGTTCCCCGTCGCTCTTAATCGGCACGACGTAGATGGTCTCGGGATCGTGCGCGTGAACGTCAATCACGAATCCGAAGTCGGTCGGCAGATTTCCGCTGACCTCTTGCCAGGAATCACCGCCGTTGTCGCTGCGCATGACGTCCCAGTGCTTCTGCATGAAGAGCACGCCGGGGCGTGAGTTGTTCATCGCGACGTGGTGAACGCAATGGCCAACCTCGGCCCGCGGGTCGGGGATGTACTGCGAATACAGGCCCTTGTTGATGGGCTTCCAGGTATCGCCACCA
Source organism: Candidatus Acidiferrum sp. (assembly GCA_035704085.1). Taxonomy (GTDB): domain Bacteria; phylum Acidobacteriota; class Terriglobia; order Acidiferrales; family UBA7541; genus Acidiferrum. The sequence goes on from DASSXG010000032.1 coordinate 106,772, forward strand.
TCGTCGGTGCGGAATGCGCCTGCGGCCGAGATGGCGATGTAGATCTTTTTGGGATCCTTCGGATCCAGAATGATGGTGTGCAGGCACATCCCACCGGCGCCGGGCTGCCATTTCGGCCCTGTGCCGTGTCCGCGCAGCCCCGAAAGTTCGTGCCACGACTTTCCGCCGTCCGTGGATCGGAACAACGCGGCATCCTCCACTCCAGCGTACACGGTATTCGGGTCGGTCAGCGACGGCTCGAGATGCCAGACGCGTTTGAACTCCCAAGGGTGCTGTGTGCCGTCGTACCACTGATGCGTCGTCAGAGGTTTGCCGGTCTTGGGGCTGGAGTCGTACACAAACTTGTTGCTCTCGCCTTTTGGCGGTCCCTGTGGCGCGGTCTGTTCGCCCGGCGGCGTGCCTGGCTGTATCCACGTCTTGCCTCCGTCATCGGACCGCTGAATAATTTGCCCGAACCACCCGCTGGTCTGCGATGCGAAGATGCGGTCAGGGTCCACCGTTGAGCCCTTGACGTGATAAATCTCCCAGCCTGCGAAATGGGGGCCACTTACCTCCCAGTTTTGGCGCTTGCCGTCCGACGTCAGAACAAACGCTCCCTTTCGTGTTCCAACCAGCACTCGAACCTTGCTCACAAGTTCCCCCTTTTCATCTATTTCAGAGCGATTCTTGCATATCTCTTGGAGAATTCAAGATCCGGCCTTCACCACCCTGCCCGTTATGACTTAATCGTGATCCACACCTCGACGCCACCCCTGTCGGTTCGCGGGTCGAATTCTTCTGTATAACGCTCGAAGAAGGCAGAAGTTTCAGGGGTGCGACGCGAGATGCAGTCGTTCCGGTCCGGCTCATTGTGTTCCCCCGCCTTGTCTGATTTCTGGGCTGGGCGCTAGTCTGCAGAACTTACTTGTGAAATGCAAGTGAAATGTGCTAGCGTCGAAATATGCCGAAGAAGAAGCCGAGTCCCAAGCGGCGGTCGGGGTGTCCTTTGAATGCTTCTGTGGAGATGCTGGGCGATCGCTGGTCGCTATTGATCTTGCGCGACATGATGCTGCGGGGATTCCGGTACTACAAGGAATTCCTGGAATCCTACGAAGGAATCGCGACGAACATACTGGCCGACCGGCTAAGAAAACTGGAAGATTATGGAATCATCGCCACGAAACGTGATCCCTCGGATGGGCGAAAGCTGATTTACTCGCTTACCGCAAAAGGAATCGATCTTGCTCCGGTTCTGACGGAAATGGTCCTTTGGGCAGCGGCGCACGAAGAGACCCGCAATCCGGCCCTGGTGCGGGAAATACAAAAGGACAAGGAGAAGTTTGTGGCGGCAGCGCGACAGCGCTGGGCGGAAAACGCGATCCGTTCAAAGGCGAATTCGACGCTTCCGTGATCGCGCCTGCGCGACCCTTTACGAGGAGGCCAAATTGGATGCGAATTTTGACCGGGGCACCTCAGCGGATTTAGGGAATTGCTGGATTGGGGTTGACAAGGAAAAGAAGAGGGATAGAATCTCTGGCAAAGTGGTCTTCGTTCGGGGTGTTGTAATTCGCAAAAAAGGGGTGGGGCTCCCATGGTTAATTCATTTTCTTATTGCAGGCGTATTTCATTTGCACTCGTATTGATTCTCCTCAGCGGTATTTCCTTGTCGGCACAGATCATCACCGGTGAAATCACCGGGACAGTGACGGATCAGACTGGCGCCACTGTGGCAGGCGCCAACGTCTCCGCGGTGTGTCCGGACACGAAATTTACACGCAACGTCAAGTCCGGGAGCGCGGGGGAATACCGGCTGGCCAACATGCCTAGCTGCGTTTATAAAATCACCGTCACAGCGCAAGGGTTCAAGACGGAGGTGCGCGACGTCCCGGCTACCGTAGCACAGATAACCAAGGCGGATTTCCCTCTCCAGTTGGGCGCGCAGGCCGATGTTGTCGAGGTAGAAGCAGCCACGCTGCTGATGGACACTTCTCCCGGGATTAACAATGATGTAGACACCGAGCGCATCGTAGACCTGCCGCTTAACGGGAGAGACTTCAAGTCCATCCTGGCCCTGACTCCCGGCGTGCAGCGGATCCCGGGCGGGGGTTTCCTCGACGTCAGCATCAGCGGGCAGCGCACGACCGCGAATAATTACCTTGTGGATGGTATGTACAACAATGACCGGTTCTACGGCAGCGAGGTCATCGGCCAACCGGGGGTTCTGGGCGTTTCTGCCTCTCTGCTCTCCAATGACGCCATTGCCGAGTTCACGGTGTCGGAGCTCCCCTCCGCGGAGTATGGCGTCAAGGGCGGCGCCTCAGTCAACGTGACATTGAAGAGCGGCACGAATGATTTTCATGGAGCGGCCTATTATTTCGGCCACTGGAGTTACACAGACGCGGCCAACCCGATTTCTCAGACGGTGACTCCTCTCCACAACCATCAATATGGCGGGATTATCGGCGGGCCGATTGTGAAGGACCGCACCTTTTTCTTCCTCAACTACGAAGCACAAAAGAATATTTCCAACGTGCCATATACCGTCAGCGTACCTACCATGGGGGACGTCAGTCAAGCCAACGCCTACTTTGACCCCACGATGCCTCCTTGCATCGTAACGCCCAACCCCGCGACAACCCTTACGGTGAACTGCTTCGCCAACACCAACAATCTTCCTTTAAATACTGCCGGCCTAGCATTGCTCAAATACTTTCCTGTGAACCCTTCGACGACTGCGGGTGGCGTCAACCAAGTTGTGTCAGTACCGAATACGTCCTCGATGAACAGCTTTCTGGTCAAAATCGACCACAAGTTGAACAGCAAGAATCAGCTTTCCGGCAGATATGTGTTTGCCGACAGTCTTCAGTCCGCACCTGCATCCGGATACGATATCCCACCCCCAAGCTCAGTGGGGCCGGCTGCTCTATTCAATACGATTGCACCCACGCGAGTACAAATGGCTGGCGGTACGTGGACCTACAGCATGGACGCAAATAGGATCTGGGATACGCGTTTCAACTGGACTCGGTATTCCCAAATCCTGGACGTGAACAACAAGATTAACCCCTTGAGTTTGGGCATTGATACCGGCCCGCTCGACCCGCTGGACTATGGCGTGCCTCCGGTATATAGCTCTGCAACGGCTGGAAACATCGGCGGCATCTTTGGTTACCCGCTTAGCACACGTCCGACGCAGACGTACGACGCCTCCGAGCACTTCACGTGGGTGAAAGGCACGCATACCATGAAGATGGGAGGAAACTACCAGCGCGGCTCTACATTCAGCCTCCGCAACCGTGCCCGTTCCTCCCTCAGCGTTTTTGAGACCGACTGGACAACGGTGCTCACGCAACTGATGCTGGGCCGGATCGACGAAGGAGCGCGTTCCTTTGGTAACACTGCGCGCAACCTATACCAACCGTCCCTCGGCCTCTACTGGCAAGACGAATGGAAAGTCCGGCCGCGGCTGACGATCAGCTATGGTCTACGGTGGGATCTCAATGGAGCGCTCGGGGAGAGTCACAACATTGGCTCCAATTTCTTCCCCACCCGAGGTCTGGTGAAGCTAGGGGCAGGCCTATCCAGGCTCTACAACCTGGACAAGAAGGACTTTGGGCCGCGGGCCGGCCTCTCCTGGGACATCTTTGGCAATGGCAAGACCTCGCTACGTATCGGGTATTCGATGACCTATGACGTGGCCAACTTCTCGGCTATCAGCGCGCCCTACAGCTTCCACGGCGCACGCGCAGGAGCTTTCACAAACGCTGACCTGGGCGTGTTCTCGGTCACGGCGGATGGGGCCGGCACTCCTTGCATCAACGCCAGCGACGGCAACGGCAACTTCTGCCCGACGGGCGCCACTTCACCCTCAAGCCCCGGCGGTCTGTTCGAGGCGCAGGGCCCGACGACCTGTTACGACCCGGTGACGAATCCTAGCCCAGACTTTGTGTGTATTGGCCCGGTGCCGGGGAGCGGGAGCACGACTCCCATCCCAACTTACGGTGCGAATCCCACCGGGGCACCGCCGTTCAACATCTTTGGGACAATTCCAAATCTTCTCACGCCGAGGATTCATTACTACCAGGCTACCATTCAACGTGAATTGTTTAGGAACAGCGTGGTCACGCTCTCGTATGTAGGATCGAGAGGCGACAACTTACTCTTTGAACGGAGCCTAAATAATCGTCCCCTCGGTTGCTGGGACCAGAATTTTACCAATCCGGACACCGGTTCACATCAGCTAACCGGACCGCCCAATAGCGCCACGAACACCAGTGGCCTGAATTGCAATCGTCCGTTCGATTCGATCTTCCAGACGAACGTCGGTGGCGTGTTGAAGCCGTCGTTCAAGTACATCATGCAGCTCAATAACGACGGCTACCAGCGCTACAATGCGCTTCAGGCCACGTTCCGGCAGCGTAATTGGCACAATATCAACACGCAATACAGCTTTACGTGGTCGAATTGTATTGACAACAACTCGACCAACCGAGGTGGCGCCACCAGCCTGCCGCTCCAGGCCGAAAATCCTTACAACCCAAATGATTCGCGTGGTCCGTGCGACACCGATGTTCGCGTGAATTTCAATTTGGGTGGGACCTATACGATTCCGAAGGTCTCGGCTCTCGGCCGCTTCGGCGAAGGCTGGGAACTCGGCTCGGTCTTCACGGCTCTTACCGGACGTCCATGGACCCCGACTGGACGTTCTTCGGACCACTCCGGACAGGACCAAGCGGTTTCACGCGCCGATTGTCTGCAAAAGCCCATTTACGACTATTCCCAGAACACTTTCATAACAAATGCAGCGACGGCCTTCGCAGCGCCGGCCGGTGGTACGCTCGGAGACTGCGGCCGGAACAGCTTACGCGGACCCGGCTTCAAGCAGTGGGACGCGAACCTTACTAAGATCACCAGAATCACGGAACGAGTGAAAGTGCAGTTTCGCTGGGAAGTGTTTAATATGATTAACCACCCCAACTTCAACCCCACTCCATCGAGCACCGTGGTCGGATCCGGTGGCTTTGCGACCGTCAACATCACTCCAGACGCCCTAAATCCTGGCGTGGCCCAAGGTTCACCCCGCGTCATGCAGTTCGGCTTAAAGTTGCTGTTCTGACGAACGCCGGGCCAACTAACTGAGAGAAAAAGGAGTCTGATAGAATCAGACTCCTTTTTCTTTTATGCGGCTTGCCTCTATCCTGTGTCTGCTTGCCTTGCTGTCTCCGCTCTCGGCGGCGACCGACCAACCGAGCGTCATCCTGATTACGCTGGACACGGTTCGGGCGGACCGGATGGGATTTCTCGGTTCGAAACGCGGGCTGACGCCGCAACTGGACGGACTGGCGCATCAGAGTGTCGTATTCGAACGGGCGTATTCGCAAGCGCCGCTCACGCCGGTCTCCCACGCCACGATTCTTTCCGGCACCTACCCGCGTTTCCATGGAGTGCGGGATTTTGGCGTCCGCTTGCCAGTTTCTACGCCTTACCTGCCTGAGCTGCTCCGCACACGCGGCTATCACACGGCGGCGTTTGTCAGCTCGATTATCCTGGACCCCAAAAACGGGTTTGCGCCAGGGTTCGAACGAGGATTTGATGTTTACGATGCAGGATTCCACCGCGGGAAGCGGGGCGAGAACCGGCTCGGTTCCATGCAGCGGCGCGGAGAGGAAACGGTAACGCGCGCGCTGGCTTGGCTGGAGAAGAACCGGCAAGGGCCGGTGTTCTTGTGGATTCATTTATGGGATGCGCACGATCCGTACGATCCTCCTGAGCCGTTTAGGACTACGTATCCCAAGGCGCCGTACGACGGCTGTCTGGCGTACGTTGATGCCACTGTAGGTAAGCTGTTGACCGGATTGCGCGGCGTGGGGATCTACGATGACGCGCTCGTTGCCGTCATGAGCGACCACGGCGAATCGCTTGGCGAACACGGGGAGAATACGCACGGCGTTTTTCTCTATGACTCGACGATCCGCGTGCCGCTGCTGATCAAGTTTCCGAAGGCAAAGTATGCCGGACAAAGAGTAGCCACGCGCGCAAGCCTGGTGGATGTGGCGCCGACACTTCTCGAAGCCATGCAGGCGTCTATACCCCCTGCGATGCAAGGGCAGTCGCTTGTGCCGTTCATTGGAAAGACGGCTGAGCACGACCGTCCTGCTCTTGCCGAAAACGAGTATACGCACCGCGGTTACGGCTGGAGTGCGCTGGAAGCTCTGCGAACGGGGAAATTCCTGTTCGTCCGGGCGCCTCAGCCGGAACTTTATGACCAGACCACGGATTCCGGCGACACGAGCAATCTTTACGAAAGGAATAAGCTTGCGGCTGCGCGAATCTCCGCGCAGCTTGAGGACTTTCTAAAACACGCGGGGACCGGCGCACCGGAAGAAGCGCACGCGACGCTCGATGCAGCAAGCGTTGAAAAGCTGAGGGCGCTGGGTTACGTGGCTTCCATCGGGGCGGAGAAGGCCACGAGCAGTGTGGATCCCAAAACCCACATTCAAGTGTCCAACGATCTCCACGACGCCAACCTTAGGATTGAGGAAGGAAAAGAAACGACGGCGATTCCCTTGCTCGAGCGCGTGGTAGCCAGCGACCCGCAAATCCCTCATGCGCAATATTTCCTCGGGGTCGCCTACAAAGAGATACGACAGTACGACAAGGCGATTCCGCACCTGAAAAGAGCAATCGAGCTGGTGCCGGATTCCATGATGGCGCAGTACGAAATGGCGCTCGCCTTGTATGAAAAGGGTGAACTCAAAACTTCGGCCACATATTTTGAGATTGTCGTCGAACACAGCCCGGACTGGACAGATGCGCGTTTTTCGCTGGCCGCCGTGTATGCGCGGATCGATCGCCTCCCCGAGGCCTTGGGGCTTCTGGACATGACACTGGAGCTCGACCCTGAGCATTACCGGGCGAACCTGCTTCGCGGCCGCATCCTTTCGCTCAAGGGAGATCAGGCGGATGCTCTTCCGAATCTGGAAAAAGCCGTGAAGCTCGAGCCTAAGTCCGTCGAGGCCCACTTGTTCCTCGGGGAAGCGTATTCGCAGCTGGGGCGGGATGAGGACGCCGCGCGGGAGCGAGGTGCGGCCGAGCGGTTGAAGGCGTCAAGCCCCTAATAGAGTCTTGTGAAGATGATGTTCGCTAATTGGGTAAAATGCGCGATAATAGAGCCGATTTTTCAACCCAGGGGTGTTGTATGACCATAAGAAGGATTGCCATCATTCTGTCGTCCGTTCTTTGCTTACCTCTTTGTCTTCTCGCGCAGGAGCAAGCCACTCCCAAGGCGACGAAACCGCACGTCGTAGTCGTCGGCGTCAACGGCATGGAGCTGGACATCATCCGGCCGCTGCTCCTGAAGGGCGACATGCCCAACCTGGCGAGCGTGATCAAGCGCGGCTCGTACGGAAAACTGCGCACGGTGTCCGCGCCAAATTGCCCGCGGGTTTACAGTACGATTTTCACCAGCACGAACCCGGAAGAGCATGGAGTCACCGGGTTCATTGTTGGCGGGATCACCGCCAATACCAACATGCTGAAGGAAGAGCCGCTATGGTCGTTCCTGTCGAAGAGCGGAATTACTGTTGGCATGGCGAACGTGCCGGCGACCTTTCCCGTCTTGCCGGTGAACGGCTACATGATCAGCGGCATGCTGACCCGCGGGAAGAACTGCGAGGACGGCGTGCTCTGCGCTCCCAAACTTAGCGAGGTCATGGGGGGCGACGCGGTCTATCCCAAGACCATGCAGCCGGAGTTGCTGAAAAACGTGGGGGACTTCTACATAGACTGCGAGCGCATGCCGGCCGCCGGTGATCTGAAGGGCCACGAAACGGAAGTCATCGACAAGTGGCTAGCCAAGGTACAAACCATTCGCGACCAGCAGACAAAGCTTTTTGATTATCTGCTGACCAGCCATCCCACGGATTTCACGTTCCTGGGACAGTCCTGCGAAGACCGCACCGGGCATTGGCTCTACCCGATTACGCCGTTCAATGTGGGCTACAACCCGAGCATCAACAATGTCCGGCAGGATGCCTTTCCGAACCAGTACATTGCTTTCGACAAGGTGCTCGGCACAGTCCTGAAGCACGTCGATAAGAACACGTACGTGGTGATTCTCTCTGACCACGGCATCAAGCCACTGCGCGAGTTTGAAGACAAAGATCCTCACGCGCATATGGACCACGAGAAAACAACCCCGGTCATCGCCAAGCACGATTTTGGAGATGGCGACGATGTCCCTGGCTCGTTTTTTGCCATGGGTCCGGGGATCAAGAATGATTTCCGGCTCATGGGATTTGAAGTCAGCGTGTACGACATAGCGCCCACACTCCTGCACATCTACGGCATCGACGAGCCGAAGCAAATGAGGGGACGTGTGCTGACGGAGATTTTCGAAAGCTCCGGCGCCAAAGTAGCGGCGCAGAAGTAATTTGCAACCAGCTCGTCTAATTATTTCAAGAAATCGCACCACTTCCTGAAACAATCGAGAGACCGCTCACTGCGGTCTTTTCGATTTTTGAGCCGACCTAGCCTTAGCCCTCGCGGCGCGGTTACGGGCGCGCTGGGCCTCCTGCGGTTTCCCGAGGCCCGTGTAGGCCTGCGCCAGCACTTCAAATAGCTCTGGATTGTTATCGTCAGTTTCAACCGTCTGTTCAAGCTGCTCCACCGCCTCAGCAAATTTTTTCTGGGCGATCAAGACCTTTCCAATTTCGACCCAGACTTCGACGCTCTGCGGCTTAAGAATCGCCGCAGCTTCCAATTGATCCTGCGCCGCTGTTGGATCGTTCATTAGGAAATACACATGTCCTAGCAGGAGTCGTGCGGCGTATTGATTTGGATCCAACTTCAGGCTTGCGTTTAAAGCGTCCCGCGCACCGGAAAGATCGCCACCATGCTCCAGGGCTTGTCCAAAATCGAAAGCAGCAATCGCGTCATCCGGACGCAGCTCTCGAGCCCGTTGCAGATAGCTTGCAGCTTTTGAGTAATTGCCCGAGATCAATTCCACGTGGCCCAGGTGCGATAGACCCACGAAAGACATCTCGTCTATTTGCAGCAGTTTTTCGAGGGCTGCGCGAGCTTTGTCTGTATGGCCATCTTCTGAGGCAAGCATCGCGGTGTGCAGCAGATTCTGCTCTTCGATCTTGTCCTTCGGATCGGGCAGCAAGGAAGGTTCGGGAACATTCGTTGAACTTCCGGCGTCGGCCGCGCCGAGGTACCCAAGCGCGTGCAGTTCATCGATGGTGCTAGGGGATACCGCAGTGGGAGAATTCTTCTTGATCACCCGAGATTTGGCATTCGATTCCGCGAGCGTCTTGCGCAACTTTTGGACCGTTGCGTCCCACGGGGCATAGTGGTTGTGAAGCTCTCCAGCGTCGGAATGCAAATCGTAAAATTCTGGCCGGGGGGCTTCGACGAATTTAGATCCTTCCTGCCGAATGGACCGCAGGGGAGCCCATCCAAACCGCAAGGGGTAATCGGTCTCGCCGATAACAGTTAGAGGTAAACCCCCCGTGCCGAGGAGGAGGGGCCTCAGAGATGCGCCATCCAGTTCCGTTGGCAATGGGATATCAAGCAGGTCCAAGATCGTGGGCATGATATCCATCGTGCGCACCTGCTCAACAACTTCTCTGCCAGTCGCACGGCCATTCGGCAGCTTCACAATCAAGGGAACATGGGTGGTCGAATCGTAGAGAAAAATGCCGTGGGTATCTTCATGATGTTCGCCAAGCCCCTCCCCGTGATCTCCGACGACGATGATCAACGCCCCATCAAAGCGATTCTGCTTCTTCAGGTGAGCCAGGAAGTGACCCAACGCCGAATCCGCGTAAGCAATCTCTCCGTCATAGAGCCGGTCCTTATAAATCTCGGAATAAGGCGGCGGCGGCTCATAGGGGTCGTGCGGATCGTACAAGTGCACCCAAACAAAATGAGAACCCGTAGGATGTGCGGTTAACCAGGCCTCTGTTCGCTGCACCACATCCATACCCCTGCGCTCAATTCGTCCCCAGTGCGATTTGGCCTCAGAGTGCTCGGGAAAATTGTCGTAGAAATTGAAGCCGCGATCGAGGCCGGGGGCGAGGGTCTTGCTGTCCAAAATTACAGCGCCGATAAATGCCGCTGTTTGGTAGCCCCGGTTTTCCAGTAATTCGGCCAGAGTAGGATGGCTGGCCGCCAAGGGTATTCCAAAGTCGCTTACTCCATGGGAGCTCGGCAACAGGCCGGTCAATATGCTCGTGTGGGAAGTATTTGTAATGGGACTGGGCGTGAATGCCTGCGTGAAGCGAATGCCTTGCTTCGTCAGTTGATCCAACGCGGGAGTTTGTATTTGATCGTAGCCATAACAGTGAAGGTGGTCGGCGCGCAAAGTGTCGATGGTGATCAGAAAAACGTCTGGGCGAGACGCCCTGTCGCCCGCACGTTCGCGGCCGATGACAGGGGAAACAGCCAAGTAGCAACAAATAAAAATCAGCAATGCCCGCATAGCGTAGAGCCTACCACAGCGAGCTTGAACACGAAGTCAGCGGAAGATTTCTCCATTTCTTAGAAATAAAAGTGGTCGAGGCGAGTGCATCCAAAATATCGACTTCCTGATCTCGAAGCAGATTCGAGGCGTCAATGAAGTCTCTGGAATTCTTCATTTTTGAAGGTTATTGATAGAGGAATTGAAAGCACTCTCGGGACTTGGCGACGTACCATCGGACTTATCGAAACCGAGTGCTTGGTCGTACTCCAATCTATCGATAATTCAGAATTTGGCTCCCCGGGCTAGATTCGAACTAGCAACCCTTCGGTTAACAGCCGAATGCTCTACCGTTGAGCTACCGGGGAACCGCGCAATGCATTTGTTTTCATTCTAATACAGCAGACAGATTCACGCCAATTGCCGAAGAG
>DASSXG010000099.1:0-13328 GCA_035704085.1 Candidatus Acidiferrum sp.
TCTTGCCCTTTTTCTCTTCTTTCTTGGTTTCCCGTTTACCGGTGATCGTAACCCGGCGCGGCTCTACTCCAATCTCGATCTCCTTTTCGTTGAAACCGGGTACTTCAGCTTTCACCTCGAACGATTCGTCCGATTCTGTGATGTTCACTGGAACAGGATGGAGCAATTCTTTCTCCGCCTGGAACCAGTTCTCAAGATCACGTCCGAAGGCGCGGCCATTGCCTTCGAAAATATCGTAGGCCCGCCGCGCGAGGGCGTTGAAGGTATCCTCCATTTGGTCGAACAGTGGAACGTACTTGATTGGCCTGGTTGGTTCTTCGACGCGTTTCATTGCGGTTGCTTCCCCCATGGTATCTTCTCCTCATCCAAATCATGTCAGCGCCGACTGCGGTAGATCATCGGCGTGAACGAAGAACTCCAAGTTAGCGCTGCACGCAAAAACTGACAGAATCGTGGAAGCAAATCAGTGATGAGGGTCACAGCAATGCGTGATCGGAAACCGGCATAAACTGTGGCGCAACATGTTCCCGAGCAAACTCTTCTCCGGCCTCCTCACGGATCTTTATGAATTAACGATGGCGGCGGGCTACGTCCAAAATCAATTTGACGCCTGCGCTACCTTTGAGCTCTTCGTGCGTCATCTGCCCCGCAATCGCAACTATCTGGTCGCCGCGGGTCTCGAACAAGGTCTCGACTTCCTTGAAAACGTTCAATTCTCAACCCAAGAAATTTCGTTCATCCGCGCACTACCCGTTTTTCGTCATGTCGACTCCGGCTTCTTCGACTATCTCGCTTGGTTCCGCTTCAAAGGTGATGTTTGGGCCCTTCCGGAGGGCACGATCTTCTTTCCCGGTGAACCTCTGCTCCGCGTTACTGCTCCGATCGCCGAAGCGCAGCTCGTCGAAACCAGCCTCCTTTCCATTGTTCACTTCCAAAGTCTCATCGCCAGCAAAGCGGCTCGCGTAACCACTTCTGCCGCCGGTCGGCCCGTTGTCGAATTCGGCTCCCGCCGGGCTCATGGCATTGAAGCCAGTGTCCTCGCCGCACGCGCCGCATTCATCGGCGGCTGCACAGGAACGTCGAACGCCTATGCGGGCAACTGCTTTGGCATCCCCGTTTATGGAACGCAGGCCCACTCGTGGGTTATGGCGCATGACGATGAAGCCGAAGCCTTTCGCAACTTTCTCGACGTTTTTCCGGAGCACGCAACGCTCCTCGTGGACACCTACGACGTTCGCCGGGCCATCGACAAGGTCATTGCGCTCGGCCGCAAGCCGGCTGGTGTCCGCCTCGATAGCGGCGATGTTCTTGGCGACAGCCTGTGGACTCGCGAGCGACTCGACAACGCGGACTGGAAGGATGTGCAGATTTTTGTCTCCGGTGACCTGGATGAGAACCGAATCGAGGCCCTGCTTCATAGTGGAGCACCTATCGATGCCTTTGGCGTCGGCACGGCGCTTTCAACCTCTGCTGATGCGCCGTACGTCGGAGTCATCTACAAGTTGGTCGAAGTGGAACTCGATCACCGCGTTCGGGGCACGGCGAAGTTCAGCGAAGACAAGAAGACCTATCCGGGGCGCAAGCAGGTTTTCCGCTTTGCTGACGGAGGGGAATCGTACTCCGGCGATATCATCGGCTTGGAGGATGAGACGTTTCCACTGGCCGAACGGCTGCTGATTCCTGTAATGCGTCACGGCCGGCGGCTCGAAGGAATTACGCAAGATCCCAAGGCTGCGGTCCAGACTGCTCAAGCACGCTTCCTTGCAGGCAGAACACACTTGCCGGGCCGCCTTCTCGGCAACGGCACGGTGGACCCGGCGTATCCCGTCTCTTACAGCGGTCGTCTCGAAGAGCTTTGCCAGCTGGCACGCCAATCCTTCACTAAAACGGCGCGCACCTGAATTCGCGGAGGTGGTCTTTGGTCTCGGCGGAGACGATCTTCTGGGAAGTGGATGTCCAGGCGGACTTCATGCTACCAGGCGGAAGCCTCTACGTCCCTGGCGCCGAAAAGATCATTGCAAACATCAATCTCCTTGTTGATGCCGCACGGCAAGGTCGTGCCTTCCTGATTTCTTCAGCCGACGCACATAACCCGAACGACTCCGAACTCAGCGATTGGCCGCCGCACTGCCTCAAGGGCACTCCCGCCGCTGATCTCCTGCCTGAAGCATGCGCTTCGCCCCGCTTGGTAATCCCAAACCAAGGAGGATTTACGCTGCCGAAAGACCTCGGAGCCTATCGGCAGGTCACACTCGAGAAAAACACGCTCGACGTGTTCGACAATCCAAATACGGACACGCTCCTGGCGCGACTCAACCCCGCGGCTTCATCCGCTTTCGAATCAAGCCTCCGATTCGTTGTCTTCGGTGTGGCAACGGAATACTGCGTCCGTCGTACAGCCAACGGCCTGCTCCGTCGCGGGTATCTCGTTTCCGTAGTCACCGACGCGATACGTGCAATCGACCAAGAGAAAGCGCAACAGACCCTTGAAACTCTACATTCGCTAGGTGTGCGACTCATCACCACCTCAGAGGCTTTGACTCTCGTCGGCGGTCGCCTTAGCGTCTTTCGAGCAAGTTCGCTCGGCTAGGGACCGAAGACTCACTTTTCAACTTGAATGTGACGAGCTTCACAGCGTCGGATTCGTGCCTTGAGGTATAAGGCTCGTGAGCTGGCGATCTTTGACCCGATTGCAATCACCCCTTGCCAACTGGACATTCAGAATGATCATGGTTATCAAGAACCGAATCCCTTTCGTGCCACCTCGGCAGAACCTCGTGGACTTGTTCTGCGAATTCTCGCGCTTGCCAACGGAGTTTCTCCAATACGATAGCGGGTATCGCAGTTGGAAATACACGTATGCACAGGTAGGTTTGGCGGCGCGCCGTTTTGCGGCGCGGCTGTCTGAAAACAATATTCGGAAGGGTGACAAAGTCGTCTTCTGGTCTGAAAACCGCCCTGAGTGGGTCGCCGCCTTCTGGGGCTGCGTCCTTGCGGGCGTAATCGTTGTACCCATCGACTATCGTTCCTCACAGCGTTTTTTGCCTCACGTTCAGGAGATCGTTGATGCCCATCTGCTTTTAGTGGGAGAGGAAGTTGTGTTGACTTCCTGAAGCGGGCAGCCACCGGTCTGGCGACTCGGCGACCTCGAATGGACCACTACGGATTGCAAAGTCGAGTCGGTCCCGATCGACAAGAATGAGGTCGTCGAGATCGTATTTACCTCGGGCGCTACCGGCGAGCCCAAAGGCGTGTTAATCACGCATCGCAATATTCTGGCCAATATCGTGTCGCCGGCGCAGATTGTCTCTAAGTATCGGAAATGGTTCCGAGCGCTCCTGCCGCTGCGCTTTCTAAACCTAGTCCCGTTGAGTCACATGTTCGGACAGGTGCTGACGATGTTCATTCTGCCAGGTATTCCAGGAACGGCGGTCTTCATGCATGGATACAGCCCGCACGAAATCATGCGCCAGATCCGCACCCGGAACGTGTCAATACTTGTCGCTGTACCCAAGATCCTTGAACTTTTGCGAAAACACGTCCAGCTCCAATTTCCGGAAACTGCGAATCCGCCTCCAGCCGCGTCTCACTGGATATTCCGCTGGTGGCGGTACCGCCGCGTACATCAATTACTGAGATGGAAGTTCTGGGCGTTTATCGTGGGAGCGGCGCCGCTTGCCAGAGAGCTGGAGGAGTTCTGGTCTCGTCTAGGATTCGCAGTCATTCAAGGTTATGGACTCACGGAGACGGCACCCGTGGTGGCCTTCAACAACCCTTTCGATATCAAGGAAGGTACCGTCGGCAAGCCAGTCGCCGGCGTTGAAGTGAAGATCGCGCCGGATGGTGAGATTCTTGTCCGCGGCGAGAGTGTAACATCGGGTTACTACGAGGCTCCCTCGCAAACCGCGTCGGCATTCGAAGATGGATGGTTCCACACTGGTGATATCGGAATATTGGACAACGCTGGCAACCTCACGATTCGCGGCCGCAAGAAAGAGATGATCGTCACACCGGAAGGGCTCAAGGTATTCCCAGGGGATGTAGAGGACGTACTGAATCGAGTGCCAGGTGTACGCGAATCGGCAGTAGTTGGCAGAGATCGCGTCCACGCTGTTCTCGTGCTGCACAACAGCGTAGACCCGGACGAAATTGTCCGGAGGGCCAACTTACAACTCGAAGACCACCAGCGAATCCGAGGTGTCTCGATATGGTCTGGCGATCGCCTGCCGCGTACCGAAGGCACACAAAAGCTGAAGCATGGCGAGATCCAAGCTTGGCTGGAAGCGGGGCGCTCTGTACCCGTGGCGGTGTCAAGTGGAGGGGAAATGATCGATCTCCTCGGGAGATATGCGCCAGACCGTACCATCACACCGGAAACAACGCTCGACCAATTGGGACTGAGTTCCCTCGATCGAGTCGAACTCATGCTGGATCTGGAAGAGCAATTTGATATCGGCATCGACGAAGCGTCATTGACAGGTACCCGCACGATTTCCGCGCTGGATGAAATGAACACACCTCCCGCAGCTCCCGAATTTCCTGCCTGGAACCGCCTGTGGTTCGCCAGGGTCATTCGCCACGTGGCGCTTTCCGCGCTCTTTATGCCATTCATTCGAATGTTTGCGCATGCTCGTATTTCAGGCCGCGAGCATTTGACGTCGTTGCAAGGACCCGTCATCTTTGCGCCGAACCACCAGAGCCACCTGGACACGCCTTTGATCCTGTCTGCCTTGCCCGCACGCTACCGTTACTGCGTCGCCCCTGCAATGTGGAAGGAATACTTCGATGCCCACTTTGCTCCGAGTCGATACACACGCTACGAGTGGTTTCGGGATAGCCTCGGCTATTGGCTGGTGGCGCTGTTCTTCAATGCGTTTCCCATTCCGCAGAGCGAAGCTGGCGCGCGCCAGTCGCTGCGGTACGTTGGAGACTTGGTCGGAGACAGTTGGTCCGTATTGTTCTTCCCGGAAGGTGAACGAACGGAGACAGGAGAGGTCAAACCCTTTCAGCCGGGCATCGGCCTGATCGCTGGGCGGCTTCGGGTGCCGGTTGTTCCCGTTCGATTGCGAGGCGTCGACAAGATCCTTCATCGACACGCCCGATGGCCGAAGCCTGGTCGTGTGGAGATAACCTTCGGGTCGCCACTATACCTTACTGGTCAAGATTACATTGCGCTGGCAAAGCAAGTTGAAGAAGCCGTCCTCGCCCTCTAGCCAGATTGGTAATGAAAGGAAGAGCGCGGACCGGAGACGTTCGTATTTGCAGGTAACATGCCAACTCCGCATCACCGCTGACTCCACACATTAAAATCGTCGTCATGTTGCAAGCGGGACCATGCTCCCTTTTAGCTCGAGGCCGGCTCGCTCACAGCACCGAGTGCCTGAGCGGCTGCAATAAGGGCCGCCCTTAGAATCAGATTCTCTGGAATGGCCTCGAACACAGTTCCTCCTACTTCCACCGTGCGGCACTCGGACTCCCCACAGACGGAACAGCAATGGCTGCTCCCCACTCCTGCGCTGAGCCATTCCTCCAAGGGCCTTCCCGCAATCCAGATTCTGTTTGACGCATAGGGGTCGGCCTTGAAGGATTCTTCCTGTATCGCTTTGGTTTCGAGGGCTGGTTCCAGACCTAATGGCGGAAGGACATGCTTCAGCTTTGCGATGGCCCGTTGCAGCGCCTCATATGTGACGCTACAGCGATTACACGTCTTCCCTCGCGAGTTCACCAGCCTCTGCCATACGATCGGTAGTGGTCTCATTTATGTTTACCCAAGAGTTGTCCGGCACGTCCCTTCTCCTGCTGCGCTAGATATCCCGTCTAAAACGATATGGAGCGTGTCAGCCTTTGACGCAAATCAACGGTACGAGCCGGGCAACTCGCCGCGCCAAGCCTGCCTGCTCGGCGGCTTGAGCGACGGCATTGACATCTTTGTACGCACCGGGCGCCTCTTCGGCAACACCTCGGTAGGAACGGGTGCGTATCAGCACCCCCTTTTCGCCCAATTCATCGATCAGCTTGCGCCCCTGCCAGAGCTTCGTGGCCTGTGTCCGGCTCATGGACCGGCCCGCGCCGTGGCAGGCTGACGAGAACGCGAGGTCTTCACTATGGCCCGTGCCGATCAAAATGTAGGACTCCGTTCCCATCGTTCCGCCAATCAGCACCGGCTGCCCCGCTCCCCGCAGGGAAGCCGGCAATTCTGGATGACCTGGACCGAAGCTGCGAGTTGCACCCTTGCGGTGAACGAACAGCTCTCGACTGTCGCCGTCGACGATGTGCCGCTCAATCTTGCAGGTGTTGTGGGATACATCGTACAGCAGCGCGAGTTCGACTTTCGGGATGACTTCAGCGAAGGCGCCGCGAACCAGATGCGTAATGATCTGCCGGTTCGCCAAGGCGCAATTCGTGGCGGCGCGCATTGCGCCGAGATAGTGTTGGCCCAGTTCCGAGCGGATCGGGGCACAGGCAAGTTCACGGTCCGGAATTGGGCGGTAGCCCCCGGTCACCATCGATTTCAGATAGTCCGTTCCCACCTGGTGGCCAAGACCCCTTGATCCGCAGTGAATGCTAATGACAATGTCGTTTTTCTGCAGCCCCAGCACCGAGGCGGTCCAGGAATCAAAGATCTCAGCCACTCGCTGAACTTCCAGATAGTGGTTACCTGATCCTAGCGTTCCCATCTCGTGAGCCTGGCGTTTCTTCGCTTGATGCGAAACGCACTCGGACATCGCGTCGGATGCACCTCCAC
This sequence comes from Candidatus Acidiferrum sp., assembly GCA_035704085.1. Lineage (GTDB taxonomy): Bacteria > Acidobacteriota > Terriglobia > Acidiferrales > UBA7541 > Acidiferrum. The sequence continues at coordinate 6,746 of DASSXG010000099.1, forward strand.
CTTCTTCAATGCGCTCGAGATCTTCCGGGACTCCGTAGCCGCGAGCCACTGCCCACTGCGCGCCGCCGCGCAGCATCTCGTCCATCTCGTCTTCGCTGAGCTGGATCGCCCCGGTACTGCCGACGCCGGCAGGAATTCTTCTGAACAGTGCATCCGCAACTTCAGTCCTGTGCGGCTCCAGTTGGTCAGCTGTCAGTCCTGTTTGCAACGCGCGTACGCCACAGGAAATGTCGAAGCCGACGCCTCCCGCCGAGATCACGCCACCTTCGTCGGGATCAAACGCGGCAACGCCGCCAATTGGAAAACCGTAGCCCCAGTGAGCATCCGGCATTGCGTACGCTGCCCGTTGAATCCCCGGCAATGTAGCTACATTGGAGAGCTGCTCGCGAACTTTGTCATCCATGTCGCGGACCAATTGCTCATCCGCATAGATAATTCCCGGCACGCGCATCTGACCTGTCGGTTCGATGCACCATTCGAAGTCAGAACGACGCGTGAGCGATTGCAGGTCCATACGTGCCCCAGCGGTGGCTCAGACGTCAATTACGCACTGCGCCAGCCATTGACCGTCGTGTTCATGATGGACTCGAAGCGCGGTGACGGTGGCCCCTTTCGTTTCTACACCAACCTGGTGGCGTTCAGGATCAACCTTCTCGCCGACAAGGGTTCCGGTCAGAGAGCACCCAGACGTCACGACCCGAAACTTCTTGAACAACATCATGCGCACCGCCATTTCATAGATAATTGCGTTGAGCCAGCTCACAAGAAGCAGCTCGAGGTCCGCCGCATCGCAGCGGACCTCAACCGTCTCACTCTCCTCAATCCTCGAAATGTCGGCCACAATCGCGGTGAGGCCAAGGGCTGCTTGCTCAAAAGCCTCTTCGACCGAGCACCCAAACCCACGTACGCCTATATCAGAGCCATGCGAGAAGTGCTCCCAACCCGCCGTATTCCTGACGGATGACATTTGATGCTCCTGGCGCCCATTCATCTCCCCCAATCGCATCAGGGATGGGTAAATCTATGCAGACGCTGAGTACTCCTTTTTTTCGAACTCCCGCAGCCAAGCGCCCATTTCGCCTCGTTCTTGCAGCTTGCGCGCACTCTGGCCGGACACGATTTCCAGCGAGGCGTCGTAGCGTCGCACCAGTTCCGGTAACACGTCGCGAAGCGCGACGTTCCGTCGTCCGCCTCCGCATGCCGGGCAAACGGGGTCCGACGTGCGGTCCACCCAGGAACAATTCACGCACTGCTGCAGGCTTCCATTTAGTCCTTTCTTGACCAGAAGACTGCGAATCTTTCCCTGCTGGAGTTGAACCAAGACTTCATCGATACCCATCACAACATTCCGGGAGTCGCCCAGCATGGCCTCAACCGAGGCCATTTCGCGCTTCTGCTTGTGGCTGACAATAGCTGGTTCGATGCGGTCAAGCAGCTCGGTTCGCGAGACCCAGCCGAGATCCTCCTCGACCAAGACTATCTTTTCGACAAGAGCTGGCGTGACCTCCTTACGAATGGCCTTCGCCATTTGCGCCAGGCCGACCAAGAAAACTGAGTCCAACCGTTCCCCTGCAAACCAACGCTCAATGCGCTCGGCAATTTGCTGATCGTAGTGGGCGTATTCAGCGGCCACGTGATGCTCGAACGCAGCGCGATTTGTTCCGCGAGATACTCGCACTCCAAGCCGTGCAACGGGACCCATCTCCTTCTTTTTCGAGGGTTCCAGCCGAAATTCCTTCTCCTCTAGCTCGCGAACTTCGCCCAGCCAGTAAAGGAAAAATCGCGCGCGCTTCCGCCCGGGGACCACGACCCCGTACCGTTTGTGCTCATCGAGCAGCCACAACAACTGCGCAAGAGACGGAGTGCCCCAGTGGATCTCGTCCTCTACCTCCACCTGGAGCGGAACAAACTCCCAGCTATCCTTTCCGGCAAAGATCACGACGCCTAGGCAACGCGATGACTGCCTCTCCAGATAGGCGACGGTTCGTTGCAGTTGTTTTCGGAAAAGTGTTTGCTCGTTGGGCGAGACTGTTTGGGCGATCGACTTAGCGTCAGATTCCAGGTGGATTAGATAACCTGGCTTCAGCCCTCGGTTAATCTGCTTTGCCTGGTCGGTATCCAAGTAAACAGTCAGAACCGGCGCCGCAAGTGCAGGAAGGGATTGAATGATGCCGGGCTTCAACATATGGACCTCCGCGCCGCACGTGATACTGGCAGTTGATTCGGAAGCAATCTAGCATCGTGCCATTGCGGTTTTCGCGCTATGACCGAGCTTGCTCTCGGTTCGATCCGAATCACAGCTTCGCAAGGAATTCCTTCCATGGCGTCGCCGCGAGTGTCTCTGTGTTCGAATGGCCATAAGCGCGAATAATCATGACCGCCTTCTCGATTTGTTTGGGGTCATCCGTCTCCACGATATCCAGGACATCGAAACGGCCGAGAGTCGCAAAACTGTACTTCCATTCCAGCCCATGGCAATCGGCCTTGATCTTGTTTGATACCGCTTCGGCCAATTTCTTAAAATCTTTGGGCTCTCTGAAAGGGTCGGGTGAAAATCGGCTGAGGATCACATAAGTTGCCATACGGTACCTTCTTCGAACTTTCATGCCGATCGCTGCCCAAGATGCCTCCGCAAACGATTAGCAAAAACTTGAAGGCAGCGGCAGGCTGCGAAGTGTCTCCGACCCGGTCGGGCCGGTGCGTCGAAACTCCCGGGCGCCTCGCATACGCTTCGTGCCTGACGCTGCCTTAGGTCGAAGGATGGAAGACTCGCGATTGGTCAAACCCTGGTTGTCGCTTCGCTGTAGAAGTCGACCAAGGGGAATTTCTGTACACTCGGATTTTTTCAATCCGTTGGGTCTCGGAAACTCTCTCCCATCGCATTCTCCATCCTCCGATGCTCCATTTCTAGCTAATCTGCATGCAAAATGCTGTGACCTGCGTCACGGCTCGCAGTGAGGAACATTACAGGCTGACTACCTCAACCAGCATCCATTCGGAACGCGGGTTCAAGTCTGTCTTTAGTCTTTGGTACGCGGAAACAGATGCGTTTCGGGCTCGAAGATGGCGAGCCTCACACGCTCGAGGAAGTGGGCCAAGCGATCGGCGTCACTCGCGAGCGTACGCATCTAATCGAAGCAGAGGTCGTTCGCAAACTGCGCGCGGCCCGGACACGCATCGACTGCGGTCCCTCCTCCGGCGCGCCTCCTGAGGCAATACCCTTCAAGTCGCCCGCGTTGCCCGGCCTGCCCTCTCAGTGGACGTCAAGCTGCTTCGACGGCTGGGATTCGGACAATTTCGACGGAGCAATGCGCGTGGCGGAGAACGGCTTCTGATGCGCTTCCAATCAAAAATCGATCAATACCCTTCCGGCCATGGGAGCCCATGAAGATCACATCAGCCGTCCACTGCGCGGCCTTCTCGAGGATGGCGGTTTTCGGTTCACCTTCTTCAATGACCGCATGCGCCCGGAAACCTGCCGATCGCAGTTGTTGCGCCGTCCGTTCCGCCAATTCTTTCCCTTCTTTCAGCCTCTCCTGTTGCGCCGCCTCAAGCGTTTCCACCTGCCCCATATAGCCGTAAGGAATGATGAGGAGAGGAACGACCACGTGGAATACGCACACTTCCGCGCCTTCTGGCCGCATCTGCCGCACAATAGCCCGCGCGGCGGCTTCCGAGTACTTGGAGTCGTCAACCGCCAGCAAGATCTTCATGCGACCCTCTCCCCTCCGACCAAGTTGCACGACTCCAAAGGAGTCTGGGGATCACTTCCCTTTCGCTTCCTTTAGGGCTTTCTTTGCGTTCTTCTTGGTTTTCTTAATCGCCTTCTTCTTTGCCATTTCCGTTCTCCTTTGTAGAGGATTCACCTAACAAGACCTAATACCGGCGCCCTTCGTCCGTAGAACGTCACCTTACCGTCCACGACGTTGGCAATGTACCGACCTTCGGAAAGAAACTGCATGATCCTGTGCCCTTGTCTCGCCAGTTGCGTCCAGCGAGAGGACCTCTCCGGATTCTGTTCAAGACCGCTCACTGCTTCTCCGTCGAGATCGAAGTCCACTTGACGCAGGCGCTTCTTAGGCGTGCGTCGAACCGGAAATAGCCGTCCGTTGAGATTTATTCTCTCAACTCCGTCGACAAGAGCCTGCCGCCAAACAGAAATCAAGGTTTCCTCGAAGCTCATCTCCGCGCTCCTCGAGCCCGTGTTTCGCGTAACCTAGAAGCACTCCAAGCCTTCTCCGCGAACGAACAGATCTTTGGCTTCACAAGCCGTATAAAATCACCATTGCCCATGCGTAGGCTTTCGGAGAGTGTCCCTGTACCGAGAACAATCTCCGCATCTTCTGCGAGCGCCTCATCCAAGTACACCGACACTCCATAGAGCTCCCCAAAGGGCGGGATCGCTCCGGCCTCGCAATCGGGGAACGTCTCGTTGCATCTCTCCGGCTCTAACAGCTGCACCCTGTCACCCACTATGGCGGACAGTTTGTCGAAGTTGACGTGATACGAAGCGGGGAGGATTGCCAGTAGAACTTTCTCTCCGGCACGAAGCGCGACCGCCTTAGCCACCTCCTTCCCGGGAACGTGCATGAGCGAGGCAGTGACCTGGGCGCTGAACGTCGGTCTATGCAGAATTAGCGAATAAGGAATTTGATTTTTGTCGAGGTGCGATTCCAAACGTTTTGGCATAAGCATAACGAAACCTCCTCGAATTAATTGGAACTGCAATCTTCTTGCAACATGGCACACTTCACTAATCGTCCGCGGTCGCACCCTGGAACTGAACTCTCTCCGCGGGAGTAAAATGCCGTATGAACCACTCCGCGGCAACTCGCGCCACTTCTTCGAGTGTTCCCGGTTCTTCGAACAGATGAGTGGCACCGGGAATGATGACCAGTCTCTTATCCGGACATTGCAGCAGTGCCAAGGCTTCACGATTCATCGTGATGACCGGTTCGTCCTCTCCTCCTACGATCAGCAGTGTTGGCGCACGAACGAGACCAAGGGCGCTTCCCGCGAGATCGGGTCTGCCGCTGCGGGACACGACCGCAGATACAACGCGCGGAAGCTCGGCGGCCGCCACGAGCGCCGCGCCCGCCCCAGTACTGGCTCCGAAGTAACCCACTTTCAAGTCCTGTGTGCCTGCACTGCTCATAACCCAGCGAGTCGCTCCAGCCAGGCGTCTCGCAAGGAACGGGATGTCGAAACGAAGCGCGCCGCTGAATTGATCGACCGACTCTTCTTGGCGAGTCAAGAGATCAAACAACAGAGTTCCGACGCGCTGTGACTGGAGTATCTGCGCCACGTAACGATTTCGTGGGCTATGGCGGCTGCTTCCGCTTCCATGCGCAAAAAGGACCAAGCCCTGCGCCTCTTTGGGTAGAGCCAGCGTGCCCTCGAGGGTTACTCCTTCCAGATCGATAAGCAGGTCGCGCCTTTCGCCGTCCCACTGTAGCTTTCGGCCCGAAATCATGGTTGACCTCCTTTCAACGGGTACGGATCCTGCCTCACGTGTCCTTTCGCGCCCGGCGGCAGACACTGGCTGCCGTTGCTCTTTCCTGTGCTGCGCCAGCACATCTCGGTCGATCATGCGACACCCTGCATTCCGCTGCCCCAGTCGGACGGGACGATCGCCCGTCCAACTGGAACGTATTCGGACTTCAAGCAGCTTTTGGATGAATGCGGATTGTGGGGGCTTTGGCAACCTTCGGCAGGGTGAACTCCAGAATGCCGTTCTTCAAGGTTGCAGTCACCTTACCGGTCTCGACATCGGAAGGTAGGTCCACGATCCGCAAGATTTGGTCGCAGCACCTCTCTGCGTAGACGGTCTTGCCCTTTTTTTCTTCTTTCTTGGCTTCACGCTTGGCGGTGATCGTCAGCCGGCGTGGTTCAAGGTTGATTTCGAGTTCCTTCTCGTTGAAACCGGGCACCTCGGCCTTCACAGCGAAAGAATCATCGACTTCGTCGATGCTCACGTGTACGGGATGAAGTAGTTCCCTTTCCGCCTGGAACCAGTCGTCAAGGTCACGCCCGAATGCGCGACCATTACCGTCGAAGATTTCATAGGCTCGGCGTGAGATGGCGTTGAATGTATCTTGGATCTGGTCAAATACAGATGCGTACTTGATGGGCTTCGCTGGCTCTTCAGCACGCTTCACTGCTGCATTTTCCGCCATGGTTCTTCTCCTTTTCAAAATCATGTCAGCGCCGACCCGGGGACATTATCGGCCTGAATCAAGAACCCAAAGCTGGCGCTGTCTCTAAACGCTGCCAAAACGAACGAAGGAATGCGGTGATGCAGGTCACCGAGTTCTATGACGACAATCCCAAGGGACTTTCGCCCCCGACCTTCGCATCTCGAGTCCTGGGTCCCTCTCAATCCCCAGAGGCTGCCGCCTGTTTGGCCGAAACCGAAATTCTCTCCTTGCCGATAGTCCGAACCGTGCTTGCCTGCGGCCCTTTTTCTCCCAGCTCTTCGACGAAACTCACCCTCGTTCCGACCTTCAAATGCGAGAATGCCCCGTTGAGAACACTGTTCTTGTGGAAATAAATCCCACGCCCGTCATCTGATGTCAGGAACCCG
>DASSXG010000092.1:0-5054 GCA_035704085.1 Candidatus Acidiferrum sp.
TTTCTATACCATTCGCCTTTTCATCCACATGCAGCAACCTGGCGTTCCGGGCGGTCTCCCAAGTATAGTCGAAGGCTTCCGCGGCGAGTTCCTCTTTATTGGAGAAGTGGCGGTAGATGCCCCCCTTCTTCAGGCCGGTCGCGTCCATAAGATCGCTAAGCGAGCTGCCTTCGTATCCGCGTTTGTTGAAGATCGGCGCGGCGGCTTCGACAATCTTCCGCCGTGTTTGTTCGCCTTTGGTCATAACCTTGCCCATTTTTCAATCAGAGGAGACCGCCCGGTCCCTTCTAATTCTGTCGCTCCAGCCGTTGAGTCCTCTGTCTTCTAAAAACAGTTCAGAATCGATTTTATTCCGGGGAGTCAAAAACAATTGCCCGGTGCTTTCGGCTTCTTGGATTGGGAACTCATCCGGTTTCTGGTGCATTGATGCCGCGTCCGGGTATACGCAAGTCTGTGACAACCAGGCTGAAATCGCGGAGATCGTTCGACGTTTCGAATTTCTCGCGCCCGCTCCGCGACGGCACTTGGAACATAACCGCACCCTTTAGAGAGTTCGTTCTTGATTGAATGACTCGGGCTTCAGATCGCGTGGGCATGCGCATGGCGGGCGTGAAAAGCGAGGCCCGGTGTGGGCCTCGCTTCATCAGCGATAACCGGCAACTCACAAAGACCAGGAGTTGGTCACGGGGACCGCGCCGGTAGCGATCCAACGAAGGCCGCCCTGGGGGATTCGAACCAGAAACAGGGGGCTGCCACAGTTCGAAGGTACGTTGAGTTTGAACGAGACCTCGGCGTTGCCCTCGGGGCTCAGGTCCACGGCCTGCGTGTCGAGAATCGCCTGATTGGGTGCGCCCGGGTCGCACACCAGCGTGCCCACCACACTATTGATGGGTCCGGTTGTGCCCGTTGCATTTCCACCATTCAACACCAGCCCTTCGACGTCGAACGAGCCCTCGCCGGTTGAAAGGTTGACGCGCGCGCTGCCCCCCTTGGTCGTCCAAGGCAGGGTGCCGCTGTGAATCGGATTCGTAATGTTACCATTGGCGTCGGTGACGCCGGCCACAGGGTTGTCGATGCCAGGAGCGGTGATATTTCCGATGATCTGACGCCAACGTACGACTACTGTATTGTTATTGTTCTGGGCAAATGCCGAGCCGGCAATCACTACCAGTGATAGTGTTAAACTGAGTTTGTTCACGAGAGTCTCTTTCCTTTTGTCTGTTGATTTGAAGTCCGGTTACGTGATCCAGCGACGCAACCGGCTACAGCATTAGAGTACAGCCGTGAAGAAACGTAGTCGTGACGTTGTGAAGGCGATTTGGTCCGATTTTTGTCGGAGCGAATGCTCGCAAATTCCGTTACGACAGCGGCGCATCAGATGAAGGTATTCAAACCTTTCCGGCTCGACACGGTGAACCAGTGCCTGTGGCGCGCGGAATCGCGCATGCCCCTTACTCCGAAGGCGTTCGACGTACTGCGGTACCTCGTCGAACATGCAGGGCGACTGGTCACGCCGGATGAAGTCCTGGAGGCGCTATGGCCCGAAACCTACATCAACCCGGAAGGCATCAGGAAGTACGTCCTGGAAATCCGGAAGGTGTTGGGCGACCGGCGTAACCAGCCGCTATTCATCGAAACGTTACCGAAGCGGGGCTATCAATTTATAGCTCAGGTGACCGACGATCGCGCACTACCGCCGCCCGGCGCTGAGATCGAAGCCGGGAACCTGGTGGGCCGCGACGCAGTACTCGCACAGCTCAACGGCTATTTTGAAAAGGCATTAAGGGGCCAACGGCAGGTGATCTTCGTAACGGGTGAGGCAGGCATCGGCAAGACTGCGCTCGTTGACGTATTCCAGCAGCAGGCCACTCGTCGTCCGAATCTTCGACTAGCAAGGGGTCAGTGTATCGAGGGCTTCGGGGGAAAGGAAGCGTACTACCCGATCCTCGAAGCGCTGGGCTCGCTGGTTCTCAGCGCGGAAGACGGTTCTTTGGTCCAGATGCTGGCGAAACATGCGCCCACCTGGCTGGCTCAGTTCCCATCCCTGGTAAAACCCGAACAGAGAGACTGGCTCCAAAAGGAGATCCTGGGAAGCACGCCAGGACGGATGGTGCGGGAGATTTGCGAAGCACTCGAGGCTATGACGGCGCAGGGCCCGTTGATTATGGTCTTGGAAGATCTCCACTGGGTCGACAATTCGACCTTGGACGTGATCTCGGTACTCGCCCGCCGCCGCGTGCCGGCAAAGTTGCTCCTGATCGCTACCTATCGGCCCGCCGATGTTTTACTTTTCCAGGGTCAGCTAAAGACTCTGAAACAGGATTTGCTGGTCCACCATCTCTGCCACGAAATCACCGTTGAGCGGCTGGAAGAAGCCGACGTCGCGGAGTATCTGGCGGTGGCGTTTGCCGATAGTGACTTTCCCTCAGGTCTTGCGGAGCTGATTCACCACAACTCCGGTGGGAACGCTTTGTTCATGACGGGCATTGTGCGGGACATTGCGGAAAGAGGTTCGATTGTGCGGGAAGGGGGAAAATGGGCTCTGACCGCGCCCCTTCAGGACATTTACCCTGGTATACCCGAGACGCTGCAACAAATGCTGGAAAATCAGTTCGAGCAGTTGAGCGCGGAGGAGCAGCGCATCCTCGAAACCTGTAGCGTTGCCGGCGAACGCTTCTCCGTTTGGGCCGCCGCAGCCATGCTGGAGACCCTGCCAACCTCGATCGAAGAAACATGCGACAGACTAGCGCAACGGCAGCAGTTCATCAGATTTGTGGGTATTCAAAACGCTGCGAATGGTGCGGATTCAGCCCATTACGAATTCAGGCACTCGTTATACCGGCAGGCTCTTTATCGCCAGCTTTCGAGCGCGAACCGGTCCAAACTTCACCGGAGTCTGGGCGAGTGGCTTATGGCTGCCTACACTGCCGGAAGACGGGAACTGGCCTCGGAACTCGCGCTGCACTTCGAAGTAGGGCGGGATTTCGAGCAAGCCGCGCGTTGTTTGATATGGACTGCTGAGAACGCCGCCAGGCGATTTGCGCATGGCGATTCGATCCGAGCGCTTCAACTCGCGCTCGAATTGGCGCAATCGTTGCCGGCCCGCACACGAATTGAATTGGAAATTGAGGTGCTTCAGCGCATGGGCGACGCACACTTCGCTCTTGGAGCGATGTCGGACTCCGCCCTGGCATACGAGACCGCGGCGGCGCGCGCGGCCGAAGCAGGACTCAGAAAGACCCAGATCGAGGCCTTGGCTCGTCTGGCCGTTCCGGCCTGGTATCTCGATCCCCCGCGAGGCAACGATATTTGCGAGCAGGCTGTCGAAGAGAGCAGAGCCCACGGCGACCCGCTGCTCCTGGCACAGACGCAGTTGGCTACCGCCTGTTTCCGCCTGCTCTATGACACCTGGCGAAACCAAGACGCGGAAACCTGCGCTTCCGCCCGACACACCATCCGGCGTCTCAGCGGCCCGAGTACACCGGAAAACATGTTCTGCGTGTACGTGCAGGCAATGCAAGGCGACTATGAAGAAGCGCTCAAGCAAGCAGAGGCCGCAATGATCGCAACCACCAGTCCCGCCGCCTATCTTCTTGCGCTCGGCGCCAAGATTCTGAGTCTGATGCAGTGTGGTCGTTTTGGTGAGGTGCTTCGAATTGTTGGAACAGGACGGGAACTCGCCCAGAAAAATGGCGAAGATCCGTGGGTCTTCATTTTTCGCGAAGCCTGGTTGCGGTCACTCTGCTTCGATTTCGAAGGGGTCCTGCGATTGAGCAGAACTGCGATGCGCAGCGACGCGAAACAGCACGCTGTGCCATGGACAGCCATCGGCATGATCTCGGCCGGCTATGCGGAACTCTATCGGGGGAGATACGCCGAGGCATTGCAGTGCTTCGCGCAAGTACGCGACCCTGGGATAACGCCCAATTTCTTTCTACACTGGTACTGGCGAATGCAGGCCCGGCTTGGTTCGAGTGAAGTGCGGCTGCAAGCTGGCGATATTCCGAACGCGCGCATCGAGGTGGATGATTTACTGGAGTCCGCGCTTTCCACCGAAGAGCCCAACATCCAAGCCCTCGCCTGGGAGGCGAAGGCACGAGTAGCCTGGGCTGAGAAGGACTCTGACGGCGCTCGGAGGTGTATTGAAAACGCACTGGCGATACTGGACAAGGTCGAGATTCCCGTTTCGGCCTGGCGAGTCCATGCCACTGCCTGGGATTTGTACAGCCACCAAAGGGAGAATGAAAGCGCCGAAGCACATCGCGCACGGGCTAGAGAGCTGATCATGAAAATTGCGGACTCCTTCAAGCAGGGAGAGCCTCTGCGGGAATCGCTTCTCTCCGCTGCTCCGGTTCGGCGCATTTTCGGTCAAGCAATATCAGCATGATGCGGTGCGCGCCGTTGTGCGATCCTCCTGGGAAGACGAATGCTGAAACAGGTTCCCCGGCTAGACGACTCCACCCACATCTCGCCGCCGTGATCGATCACAGCCTGCCGTGAAAAAGCAAGGCCCAGGCCGATGCCAGTCGCCTTGCCCGCAGTTGCGAACGGTTGGAACAGCCGGCCCCGAATTTCGGGAGCTATCCCCGGTCCTGTATCGCGAACCCGGATCAATATGGAGCGGCGGTGGGAAACCGCCGATATGTGGATGGTTCCTCCGTTGGGCATGACCTCCAACGCGTTCACGAACAGATTAACCAGAACACGATGCAAGCGATGCCGATCCAGAGTGATTACCAGGCCTTCGGGCACGACCTGCTCGATGTGTACCGATTGAGATTCAGCACTGACTGAAACATTATCTACGGCGCTCCTGACCAGCTCACGAACGTCAGAGGGTTCCGATTCCTTCTCCGCGCCTCTGCTCCGTTCGAAGAACACCTCCAGCAATTCGCGCATCCGGACCGAGGCCGAATACACATTGCGGGCGAGCCGGTGGATTTGCGCTCTCGAGAGGCTCGAGCCGACGATCATCTCCGCACTGCCATGGATCGTGGAGAGTGGATTGCGCAAGTCATGCAAGATTGACGCGACGGCGGATAACGAGCCCGCTT
>DASSXG010000098.1:0-5090 GCA_035704085.1 Candidatus Acidiferrum sp.
AGCCGATGTCGTCGCGCTCCGGAAAGAACACGTCCACTTCGGTAATGCCGCCTTCGGCAAACGCCTGCCACAGCTCGGCAGTCAGCGGCTTGTTGGCCTCGAGCAGCACCTCACCGGTTTGGCGATTCACGACGTCGGCGACGCTGTAGGCGCCCTCGAGGTCGGCCAGAGCGGCGCGAATCTGTGAAACCTTCGCCTTGATCAATTCCTTGAACAGATTTTCCGTGATGCGCCTGTGCGCGCCGACAATCACGTCATCCGATTTCGGATTGCGGATTTCGTGGGCCAGCTTGCGGTCCACGATTCCCGGCGAAACGTTCCAGAAGAGGTCTTTGTCGCGCAGCGAGATGCGCTCGACCTGATAAAACGTGCGCAGAATGTCCTCGTTGGACTTCATGCCCAGCGCGCGCAGGAAGATCGAGCCCAGGAACTTGCGCTTGCGGTCGATGCGCACGTACAGAATGTTCTTGGTGTCGTATTCGAATTCCACCCACGATCCGCGGTACGGAATGATTTTTCCGAGGAAGTAGCTGCGGTTATTGGCGCTCTCGAAGAACACGCCCGGCGAGCGGTGCAACTGCGAAACGATGACGCGCTCGGTGCCGTTGATGATGAACGTGCCGTTCTCCGTCATCAGCGGAATGTCGCCGTAGAAAACTTCCTGCTCCTTGATGTCGCGGATGGTCTTCGCGCCGCTATCGGGATCTTTGTCGTAAATCGTCAGACGGATGGTGACTTTCAGCGGCGCGGAGTAGGTCATGCCGCGCTCCTGGCACTCGTTCACGTCGTATTTCAACTGCATCGCGACGGGGTCGCCGCACTTGTTGCAGAACGTCGGCGTGTTTTTGTTGAACGTGCCGCACTTGTGGCAAATGACGTCGCCAGTCTGATAAGGGTTCGTCACGACCGACGCGCCGCAATTCCTGCAGGTGGCGCGGAGGTGGTGCAGGCCCTTCAGGTTGCCGCACTTGCATTCCCAGTTCCCGATGGAATAATCCACGAATTCCAGCTGCGACATCTCGCGGAAGTCCCGGATCGGAAACACAGACGTAAACACGGACTGAAGCCCGCCGTCGTCGCGCTCGCTCGGCAGCAAATCCATCTGCAGGAAGCGCTGATACGACTTCATCTGGACTTCAATCAGGTTGGGAATCTGGATCGAGCCCTGGATTTTCGCGAAATCCAGCCGCTGACGTTCCCGGACGTGCTGATTGGTATTCGACATGCGTGATCTACCTCATCCCTTTCGGGCAAAAAACGGACAACTGAAGAAATGACACAGCACCGTGCGGCGTCGCGATCTGCCCGGGATCGCTGCGCACACGGCTGCGAGGGGCCCGAAAAGGGCCCGAAAAGTTACAACAAATAACGGCCTCGATTTGCGTACGCGAATTCCTTTGGCGCGGCCCGCCTCTTTCCTTCCGCCGCGCCGCTGCCCAAAAAACGGGACTGCAAAAAACTACTTGATCTCGACCTTGGCGCCCGCCTCTTCGAACTTTTTCTTGATCGCCGCGGCTTCGTCCTTGTTGACGCCTTCTTTTACGGTCTTCGGAGCGCCGTCAACGAGGTCCTTGGCTTCTTTCAAGCCCAGGCTGGTGACTTCGCGGACCGCTTTAATGACGTTGATCTTGTTGCCGCCAACGTCCGTGAGCACGACGGAGAATTCTGTCTTCTCTTCCGCCGGTGCCGCGCCGCCCGCCGCCGCTCCGCCGCCCGCCGCCACTACCGTGGCTGCCGCTGCGGAAACGCCGAAGGCATCCTCCATTTTCTTCACAAGATCGGACGCTTCAAGCAGCGTCAGCCCCTTGATTTCTTCCAGGATCGTTTCCACTTTCGACATGACTCTTTCTTCTCCTCTCAATTCAAAAAGTTAAACTTGCTGGGCCGCTTCGGGGCTTGCTGCCGTACTGGGTTCGGAACTGGCCCCGCCGGACCCAAACTTGTTGGCCTTGATGGCTTCGCTGACGGTGACCGCGAGATTCCGCGGCAACGCGTTCAGGGCAATGGCAATGCGCTGCGCCGGAGCGTTCAACAGGAACATGATTTTGCTGATGAGCTCGTCCTTCGACGGCAAATTCGCGAGCTGCTTGATCTCCTCGATGGAGATCACTCGCCCTTCGACGACGCCTGACTTGAACTGAAACGCCGGGACGTCTTTAGCGACTTTGGTGAGCGCCTTCGCCAGCGCAACCGGATCGGTTGCGGTGTAGGCGATCGAATTCGTTCCGCTCAGATTCTTGAGCAGGTTCTCCGCGGGTGTGCCGGCTCCGGCGCGCTCTGCAAGCGTGTTCTTCACGACCTTGTACTTGCCACCGGCAGCCTGTACGGCGCGGCGGAGCTTGGTGTCGTCCTCGACCGTGATTCCCTGGAATGTGGTGAGAATGACCGTTGAGACTTTGGCAAGCTCCAGCTTGAGCCTGTCGAGGTCCTGCTGTTTTTCGCTGCGCTTTTTCATAAACTCTTTTCCTTGTGACTCTCCGCGCTACGCCGCGGTGGCCAGCGCCTCTATTTCGGTCAGGTCGATGTTGATGCCCGGACCCATGGTTGAGGTCAGCGTGATTTTTTTGACGTACTTGCCCTTGGCGGCAGCAGGCTTGGCTTTCACGACAGCGTCAATTACCGCATGCGCGTTTTCCGCCAGCTTCGCGGCGTCAAACTGAATTTTGCCGATCGGGCAGTGCACGATCCCGGCCTTGTCCACGCGAAATTCCACCTTGCCGGCTTTCACTTCTTTGATGGCCTTGGCCACTTCAAAAGTGACCGTGCCGGTTTTCGGGTTAGGCATCAGGCCGCGCGGGCCGAGCACCTTTCCAAGCTTGCCGGCGGAACGCATCATGTCCGGCGTGGCGATCACTGCATCGTAATCCGTCCAGCCTTCCATAATTTTCTGCACGATTTCGTCGCCGCCGGCGAAATCCGCGCCGGCTTCCTGCGCTTCGCGAACTTTTTCGCCGCCGGCAATCACCAGCACACGAACGGATTTCCCAAGCCCGTTCGGCAGTCCCACCGTGCCGCGCACAACCTGGTCGGAATGCTTGGGGTCCACGCCCAGGTTGATGGCCAGCTCAACGGTTTCGTTGAACTTGGTGTGATGCGTCTTTTTCAAAAGCTCGGCCGCTTCGCTGAGCTTGTACGGGCGCGCTTCCACCAGTTTCCGCGCCTTCTCCACGTTTTTGCCTGCATTCTTTGCCATTGCAACGACTCCGTTCGATCCCGTAGCGCCTGAATTTCTAGGCTTCCACGACTTCCAGGCCCATGTTGCGCGCGGTACCCATCACGGTGCGCATCGCGGACTCGAGATTGGTGGTGTTGAGATCGACAAGCTTGATCTTCGCAATTTCCATAACCTGCTTTTTTGTAACCTTCCCGACTTTGTTGCGGTTAGGCTCGGCGGAGCCCTTCGCGATGTTCGCGGCGCGCTTCAGCAGCACCGAAGCCGGCGGCGTCTTCAGGATGAAGGTAAACGTGCGGTCGGTGTAAACCGTCACCAGCACCGGGAAGATCATCCCGTCCGCTTCCTTAGCCGTCTTAGCGTTGAACTGCTTGCAGAAATCCATGATGTTCAAGCCGTGCGGGCCGAGAGCCGTGCCAACCGGCGGCGCCGGAGTGGCTTTGCCCGCGGGCAACTGCAGCTTGATCGTTGTTTGAATCTTCTTTGCCATGTCCCTGCCTCAATCTCTTTTTCGACTTCACACCGCTGCCGCGGCTTATCCGAGCTTCTCGACGCTGGCGAAATCCAGCTCCACCGGCGTCGAGCGTCCAAAAATCGTCACGGAAACTTTCAACCGGCTGTGGTCGTTGTCAATTTCTTCGACGTTGCCGTTGAAGTTCGCAAACGGCCCATCCACGATGCGCACCTGCTCGTTGCGCTCGAACACCACTTTGGGCTTCGGGCGGTCCTGCGGCGTGTGCACGCGATTGATGATGCCGTCCACTTCCGCTTCCGTCAGCGGAGACGGCGATGTGGCTGAGCCGACGAAACCCGTAACCCGCGGCGTCGAACGCACGATGTGCCAGGTGTTTTCATCCAGGTCCATCTCCACAAGCACGTAGCCGGGATAGGACATGCGATTCGAAACGACCTTCTTGCCTCCGCGCACTTCGACGACTTCCTCGACGGGAATCAGCACGCGGCCAATCTTGTCCTGAAGACTGAACGCGGCCACGCGGCTCTCCAGGCTTTCCTTGACCTTCTTTTCAAAGCCCGAATACGTATGGATGATGTACCACTGCATTCCCATCGATTTCCGGTCCCCTTCAGATACCAAACTTCTTGAAGACATACGTCACGCCCATTTGCACAAACTTGTCGATCACCGCCAAAAACACCCCGAAGAACGCCACCGTAGCGATGACCACCCAAGTGGTTGAGATCACGTCTTCGCGGCTCGGCCAAGTTACCTGTTTCATCTCCACGCGAACGTCGTGCAGGAATTCGCGCGTGTTCTCGATCGTCCCGGTGACTTTGCTCCCAAACTCGGAGCCCATTCCGCCTTGCGATTCGTCGTTCTTCACTTTGACCGCCTGCGTGGCCATGGATCCTCGTTCATTCCTCCGGAACAGACATCCTGCCTGTCCCCTTAACCCTGGCAGGGGAGGAGGGATTCGAACCCCCATACCCGGTTTTGGAGACCGGAGTCCTAACCGTTGGACGACTCCCCTGAATTCAAACCCGGTCTGTTCCTCGCCCCTGTAAAAAAGAACATTGCGCAAACAACCCTTCTGAAAATGAAATGCTTACTTCACTTCCTTGTGCGCCGTTTGTTTGCGGCACGTGTTGCAGAACTTCTTCGTTTCCATCCGCTCGGTGTGCTTCTTCTTGTTCTTCGACGTTGTGTAGTTGCGGTTTTTGCACTCCCCGCACTGCAACGTAATGATTTCGCGCATGACTCAAGACCCTTTCAAGACCTAAACCTTTATTCCAGGACTATTCGAGAATCTCCGTGACCGCGCCGGCGCCGACGGTGTGGCCGCCTTCGCGAATCGCGAACCGCAAGCCCTTCTCCAAAGCGACGGGCGTGATCAGCGTCACTTCGCAGCTCACGTTGTCGCCCGGCATCACCATCTCCACGCCCGCCGGCAATTTCATG
>DASSXG010000007.1:0-15669 GCA_035704085.1 Candidatus Acidiferrum sp.
TGCTGGAAATAAGTCTCTTCGAGTGCCTTGAGATCGGGATTCAGGATTTCAGAAGGGCTTACCTGTGCCGACGCGAGCGACGCGAGAAAACTCATCGCCAGCACAATTGCCAAGAAAAGTGTTCGGCGAATGAAGAGGAAAGAAAGCCTGACATTCATAGGTCGCACGATAAAACCTCCTATTTAGCGGAGTATTGCGATCCGGCTCGTGCCGGTGGCTGATAGGTCGGCTGGGCGATGGCACGCGTGAACGCAATCACGGAACGAATTTCCTCCCCAGAAAGCATACGCCCGTATGGCGGCATCATCGCCGATTTGCCCATCGCAGTCCCACCGAGTGTAATAATGTTCTGCATGTACTCGTCGCTTTGCGCATTCAGCGTTGCGCCGTCATTCAACAAGGGCGGAACAGGAGTCAGGTTCGAGCGATTCGAAGGTCCTGCAGGAGTAGCGTCTGCATGGCACCATACACACTGTTGGTAAAAAATGCGTTTCCCTTGCGCTTGCTGATAGCTCAGAGGAATGATGTGCTGCGCGTCAGTCCAATCGACTTCCGTATCGTACGCCGCCAGAAGCGGATCCGATTTGGCTATTTCGGCATGCTTGCGGCAACCGGAGACACCGACAAGGGTCATCAACAAGGCGGTCATCCAGTTACGGAGGCTCATCGGCCAGCTCCGTGAGTCGCAGTATGCGAAGCGGCGGCGCTCGCTGTTTTTTGTGGCTTGATGCTCTGGCGCAAGGTCATCAGGTACGCCGTCAAGGCTCTGACCTCGTCTTCCGTGAAATTGCGACGCGGCTCGATAGTATCGGGAACGAGTGCCTGGGGATTTCTCAACCAGGCCTCGATCCATGCGGGTGTCAACCAGCCGCCTGCGTTGTTCAGGTTGGGACCAACGTATCCGCCAGTTCCGCCGATGGTGTGGCACGATTGGCACTGATATTTCACTTCGTAGAGCTGCTTGCCGAAAGCCGCCATCGCGGGCGTGAATTGTTTGGCGTCAACGGCCGAGGGGTTCGCAGCGGGATGCTGCAAGACCATGGTCATGTAGTCGACGAGCGTCGCCGCGTCCTTGTCACTCATATTGAATTGCGGCATACGCAAGATGAGCGTTGGGCGCAGCGTCTGCGGGTTCTTCAAGAAGTCTACGAGCCACTGCCGCTGGGCGCGGCTACCTTCGTAGGTCAGATCTGGCGCGAGGTCGCCGCCGTAACCGTTGAACTTGTGGCAGGTATAGCACTTGTAGCGCTCGTAGACGTCGCCAAACGAACCCGTCGGATGGAAAGCAACTTCCTTGCGCGGAACAACCAGATTTTGCAGTGCGCTCGTCGATGGCGCACCCTTCATGCTGAGGAGCGCCATTGTAATGGCGTCCAAGTCGGATTGGTTGCAGTTGTACTGCGGCATGCGCGCCGCAGGATTGACGGACGTGGAGTCCTGGAGTTTTGCTTGGATGTAAACCACAAGATTGTGCGGAATCTTGGCGCCGCCGAATTCCAGTTCGGAGGCGTTCTTTGCGCCAATTGCGCTCAAGTCCGGTCCAAAATCTTTCTGTGGATTCAGACCGTCAATCGAATGACAACTCGCGCAACCCTTTTCCAGAAAGAGGCGATGACCAAGCTGAATCTCCTCCTCGGTTGGTTTTCCGAGCTGGGGAACGCTGGTGAGCAGGTCGGAATCGGTTAGCTTAGTGGTAATGTACTGCGTGACCTTGTACAGATCTTCGTCCGACCAGCCGTACCGCGGCATCCGTGTGTGTGGCAGATAGCCTTCCGGATCGCGAAGCCACGCGATGAGCCATTCGGGGTTCACCTTGCTGCCGACTTTGGTCAGTTCCGGGCCAATGTCACCACCAATCAGCTTCGTTTCGCCAGCGCGAGTGACCGCCAGTGAGTGGCACGTCGAGCAGAACATTTGTCTGAAGCGCACTTCGCCTTGAGAAATCAATTCCGGATTCTTGCTCCAGGTGGCAACGACCCGGGCATCAATCTTGTAAGGGACAAATGGCTTGGCTTTTTGAACGCTAAGATAACCTGATAGCCCGCGGAGTTCCGTCTCGGTCAGCCGAAACTTCGGCATGCGCGGCTCTTCCTCCGTCTCGTAACCATTTGCCGTGACATTGCCGTCTTTATCGACGATGGTGCGAGGTTCTTTCAGCCACTTATAAATCCACTCGCGGCTGACTTTCGTGCCGATGTTTGTGAGATCGGGACCGAGCATCGCAGGACGATCGATTCCGGGCAAACGATGGCAGCCCTGACAATTCAATTCGGCGAGAAGCTCGCGCCCGCGTGTCAGTTGTGGCGTCTGGGGCAGGTCGGCGTAGTGACAAGTACCACAAGACGCCTGAATGAAGCGCGTCGGCAATATCGGTTGTTCCCAGGCAAGCGTCGATTCGTGAGCTTCGGCGACTTCCGTGGCGGGGCCCTGGCCCCGGTGGCAGACGGTGCAGCCCCAATCGCGGACGTGGTGGGGGATGGACGGGTGTGCACGGAAAGGTTGGGGCACGGTTTTATCCCCGAGACTCGTCTGCGTGATTCCCTGGTGACACGTCGTACATCGGTCGACCACGCTCATTCCGGGAAGCCAGATCTGATCGATGTCAGGACGGTAGTCTGCCAGCAGTTTTTTTGTATCAGGACGGCTTTGCGCAAATCGCAGATAAGACCGCTTGTATTGTTTCCATTCGCGGCGCAAATCCTTGAAGGGCGAGATCGCGAGCACGGCCAAGAACGCAACACTCGAAACCGCAAAGATCCGGCGCGTGCGTTCCGTTAACTTGCCCATCTCTTCAGCCGGCATGAGTTCTCCACGGCCACACCCACGACCAGCCTGGGCCCCGGAAAAACGTCCCAACGACGGTCAAACAGATAGCGACAGCAATGAACCACGTCATGACCCACCAGGAGAGCGGCTTACTGGCCAGCGCCTGCAGCCAGCCCTCATGCCCCTGCCGGACGGTGTAAGAAAAAAGCAAAAGAACCGCAACGAGTGCCGTTGGTACGAAAATGGTCCAAGCATGGAATACCGCAAGAAACACAAGTAGGACGAGCACAGTGATGAGAATAATCCTCAAATTTTGCGACGGTCGCCGGGCCCAGATCGCCTCGCCTTCAATATTCACGTTGAAATAAGGAATGACCACGAGCGCGATCACCACCAGTGTTGGAATCAATATTCCAGCGACGAATGGCGGGAAGAAGTGCAGCAGTTCTTGAAGCCCGAGAAAATACCAAGGGGCCTTGGCGGGATTCGGCGTAAGCAGTGGATTCGCGAGCTGTTCAAGAGGCGCATCCCAGAAGAGTGCGACGAGCACCATGGCAATTACCAGGACCTGGAACGCAATGGCCTCGCGGATCAAGAGATGCGGATAGGTCATCAACTGCGGGCTGGGATCGCCCACGACCTTGGCGGACGTCTTTCTCGTGACGAAAACGACGCGGCGCGGCTCTTTCTTCGCGTCCGAGCTGAAGCCGGTCTCGATTTTATTCTTTTCCATCGCCGTCCTTGGGCTTCACGGTCAGACCGCCGTCCTTTTGAACACGCCAGAAGTGAATTCCGACGAGCAGGAACGCGACGAGCGGCAGGATTACGACGTGAAGCACGTAGAAACGCAGCAACGCGTTTTCCCCGACGATGTTTCCACCCAGCAGGAGAAAACGAATCTTGTTGCCGACCACGGGCATCGCGGAAATGATGTTGGTGCCAACAGTCACGGCCCAAAATGCAAGCTGGTCCCAGGGTAAGAGGTAACCGGTGTAGCTGAGAAACAGCGTGACCAGAAGAAGCACGACACCGACCACCCAGTTGAACTCGTGCGGCGGTTTGTATCCCCCGCGGTAAAACACGTGAAACATGTGCCAGAAGACAGCGAAGACCATTAAGTGAGCAGCCAGGCGGTGGAGATTGCGCAGAAAAACGCCATTGGAAACAACAAATTGCAAATCCTTCATGTCGCGGTAGGCATGCGGCGCGGCCGGGTGGTAGTAGAACATCAGCAAAATGCCGGTGACGAAAAGAACGATGAACAGGAGGAAGGAGATCGAGCCCAGATAGTACGAGGCCCGCACGCGGAGAGACTTCTCGCGAACCTTGACTGGCAGCCAGTGGAGGAAGAGATTGCCGAAGATGGCGAGGCTGCGGGTGCGGTTCGTATTCGCGGGGCCGCGGCGAAAGATGGACTTCCAAACTTTCGTTTCGCGAAGATTCTGCAGCGCCGATTGAAAGGATGTCGCCATCTTCTCCCTCAAACTCTCAAGACTTGAGCGGGCTTAATACTTTGTAACTTGTCGACGAGCAATTCACCGTCCGGCGTCAGCGAGATAGCGAAGTGTGGGAGCGGCCGCGGCGCGGGACCCTCGACTTTTGTGCCGTCCGCTTTGAACTTGCTGCCGTGACATGGGCACGCAATCATGTCGGCGTCGGGCTTCCATTGCGTAACGCAACCCAGGTGCGTGCACACGGCGGACACTGCATAGAAGCCTTCCGGTATGCGCACGATGTACACCTGCTGGTCTTGAAGAAACGTCACCGAATGGATGGGGTAAAGATCCGGATTGCCAGCGCGAAAAGTCGTTGCAGGCTCAAACAGCACGTTCGGCGAAAAAAATTGGTATGTTACGGCAACGGAGCCTAGACCGGCGATGCCGAGAGCGCCCAGAGTGATCTCGTTCAAGAAGTCGCGCCGTGTGATCTCATTGGCGGCATCCTGGAGGAAGGGCGCAGCAGGCAGCGGAGGATGTTTTGTTTCACTCATGAGTGGAGAACCATTTCCTCAATTTGGACAAGATTCGGGTCGTGATCGAACACTTCAAAAGCTTCCATGGTGATGGTATGAACCGGACAGCGTTCCGCGCAAAGACCGCAGCGGATGCAGATCGTTTCGTCTTTCACCATCACCGAACCTTCAGAGGCGGAAAGCTCCTGAGGCGAGAGATGGAGAAGTTCGTTAAGCCGCGAATCGGATGTGGCGGACAACTGTTCCCGGGTCTCATCAGAAAAGTCGAATTGGCTGAGCGGCACGAGCTGAAGGCAATTTTCCGGACAAACATCAACACAGCCGCCGCAGAGGATGCACTCACTGCCGTTCGCCTCGGTCCCTTCAAAGATGGTGTTGATCCAACACTGAAGACAACGCGACGCTTCTCGCCTCGCCTGCTCTTCTGTAAAGCCGGTTTCGACCTCGGCTATACCCGTGCGGCGTTCGAGAGGGATGACGGGGACAGCCAGGCGTGAATATTCGTCGTACTGCTCGGCCATTTTGTGATGATCGAGAACTTTAATTTGCACATACTGGGGCTTGGGCTTCCACTCAGATCCCCGAATAAATTTGTCGATTTCTTCTGCGGCTTTCTTGCCATCTGCAACAGCATTGATGATCAGTCGCGGACCAAAGGCGATATCCCCAGCTGCGAAAATTCCATCCGCAGTGGTCATGAGCGTCGCGGGATCGATCTTCAGCGTGCCTTGCCGCGTCGTTTCGAGCCCATCCGTGGGCTTGACGAAAGACAGGTCAGAAGCCTGGCCAATGGCGAGAATCACGGTGTCGCACGGAATGATTGTCTCCGTGCCGGGTGCAAAGGTAGGGCTGAACCGACGCTGCGCGTCGAATACGGACGTGCAACTAATTACTTCGAGGCCAGTCACCTTGCCGTTCTGCCCCACAAATTGTTTCGGGCCGAGTGAGGGATGAATCCTGATCCCCTCGACCAAGCCTTCTTCAATCTCTTCTTCCGAAGCAGGCATTTCCTCTCGCGATTCCAGACATACAAGATGCACTTCACGAGCACCCATCCGCAGAGCCTGACGGGAAACGTCCATGAACTCTTTCATGGCGACGTCTGTTTCACTGGACGTTAGCTCATTGGGTAGCCCGGTGGCGTCCGTGTCCGCCGTAAGCTTCTGCTGTTCACGCATCGCGGAGCGCGCCACGTCGATCGCCACGTTGCCTCCCCCGATGACGACAACTTGTTTTCCGATGGAAAAGCGGTAACCGAGATTTACGTTCAAGAGAAAATCGATACCTTTCACGACTCCGTCCAGCTCATGCCCGGGAAGATTGAGGTCACGGCTGCGGTGCAGGCCAAACGCGAGCAGCACAGCCTTGTAGCCCTGGCGGCGGAGGTCCTCGAGTGAAAAGTCGCGACCGAGCCGCATGTTCAGGCGAAGTTCCGGGCCGAGGTCGAGAATTTCTCGAATCTGGGCCTGCAAAACGTCACGCGACAACCGATATTCCGGAATGCCGAGATGCATCATTCCGCCCGGCACCGGCGCGGCTTCGAAAACCGTCACGGGATAACCGAGCAGCGCCAAGTCATGCGCGGCCGACATTCCGGCCGGACCGGAGCCGATAATGGCGATCTTCTCTGCGCGGAAGGCGCGCGGCCGTTCGGGAAACACATCAATGGGATCGCGCGATTCGGGTCCATGGCGCTCGGTGACAAAGCGCTTCAAGGCGCGGATGGAGATGGGCAAGTCAAACTGCCCTCGCCGGCAGGCGGGCTCGCAAGGATGTCCACAAACGCGGCCACATATCGAAGCGAAAGGATTGGGGACCCTGGCGTAGCGATAAGCTTCCTCGTACCGACCCTGTGCAATGAGCGAGACATAGCGCCCGGCCTGCGTATGGACGGGACACGCTTGCATGCAGGGGAAGTTCGATTCGAGCCATTCGAGGTCGACGAGTTTAGTTCGGCTGGCCACGAGGTGCGTCCCGAGTCCCTTTCTCGCTTACTTCTTGACCGTCAGCTCCACTGTGGCCGCTGCGGCGCTAACATCCACAGCTTGCGTCGTTGGTTTGCCGTCTTCGCTCCACGTCTTCAACGTGTACTTGCCCGCCGGGACGTTCTTGATTTCGAAATTGCCCTCTTTGTCGGTCACCGCGAAATAAGGCGTAGGTACAACGACAACGTAGCCGGACATTTCAGGATGCACGTTGCAGAGGAGGGAGGCGGTGCCGATGTCGTTGAATTGGAACGGCTTCTTCTCCCCCTTCGGCCAAGTACCAAGATTGTGGGAGAGCTTCTTGTTCCCGCTGATCGACGGCCAATAAACATTGTGACCGACAGGGTCACTGTTCAAGAATTCAACTGTCGTTCCCTGTTGCACCGCAACGACATGGGGAATGAACGCCATCTTTTTCTGGTCGACCACGACGTGGTCTTTCGGCGCATCGAACTTTTTGTCGGCAATCACGTCAACGTAAACAGCGATGTTTTCGGCGGACTTGATCCCTTGCACGCTAACTTTGCCCTTGATTTCATTTGCCCAGTTCGCTCCTGCCAGGGCCAGCGTGATGCTTGCTGCGACTCCTGCCTTTACTGCGATTCCCGGTAGACTCATGGCATTCCTCTCGTTTTCAGATGTAATCACGTTTCGATTTCCGCGCTCAGTTCATGTTTAGAAAACATAGTCGATTCCGCTGACAATTCCGTTCGGGTGGAAGAATATGGTGTTGCCATTGCTGAGGGTGACCGGCCGCTCCCAGCGGTGCTGGTATTCGAAGGCGACTTTAATGTTCGCTCGCACGAGGAACTGAAAGCCCGGGCTGAAGCGGTTGCGCGTGTTGTTGCGAGAAATACCGTTCGAAAAATCCGTCGGAGAATCCACAAAGTCGTAGCGCATCAGCGCCATAGCCCACGGGTAAATCCAATATTGGGCCTGGGCAAAGCCGCCCGTGAACGTTACCGGGGAGGTGCGAACGAAGCCGGTTCCGGTCACGGTGTTTGGCAGAAGATTCTGGTCGTGTCCATACATACCAACGCCGTAGAGTTCGAAGTGGCGATACTTGAAGCGGAAGTCACCGCCCGCGCGATAGAACGGCTCGTGAACGGTGCCAAACCCGGGGAAGAGCGAACCATCCATGTTGAGGGCGTTGCGGCCGTAGTAGTAGAAGGCGCCGAATCGAATAGAGGTGTGGTCACGCGGCCCGGTCGGCCCTGCGGCCTGGACAGCATTGCGGCTCTCGGGATCGCGCTCCAAGTTGAAACGCTGCGAAACACGCACATAGACGTCCTTGTAATTTCGCAGCGCGGCGGTATTGTTCGAACCGTCTACGACCGCAAGCGACCAGGTGAAATTCCCATCGTTGGGGTACCCGCCGATTTCGATGCCGCGCTGCGGAATTCCGAATTGCAGAGGATTGTTCGTAGTGCACGGCGGCTGACTCGCTGTTGGCGTAGGTGCCGGACAGGCCGTACCGACAGTGGCCATGCTTGCCTGGCTATAAACATCGTAGGGCGTGAGATTGATAGTGCGAGCTTGTGTGATCGGCAGGTCCAATTCGAATTGGCCCATGCGGAGATTCAATGTATCCTTTGGCAAGCCGATGGCGTGTCCCAGGTCGTTGAACTTCAAATAGCCATCACCTAGGCCCGCTGCTGCGTCGGCACCGCCGGCCGAAATGTCATTGTCGACCCAGAATGACAACGTGGGACCGAAACTTCCGGCACCGATGATCGTGAATGTGTTCGGAACAAATAGATCCGTTCGGGGCAAGAATCCCAAGTTGCTCGGCGAGGGCTGTTTGCTGTTGTAGTTAAAGTTCCCGGAATAGCGGAAGGCAACCGGTACACTTCCCGGGATTTCGCCCGGATAGACGGCACCGGGGAACGCCTCCTTCTGCGCCTTCGAACCCAGCAGCACTGGAGGCTCCTTGACAAACGTCTCGTCGTCCTTCGGAAACTTAAATCCGTTCTTCTTGAACGCCTCTCCGAAGTCATTCAGCTCGGGATAATTATTGTGGCAGGTGGTACACGACGTTTGGTATTTCCGGGAAAACGCGGGGATTGCCGACGACTTAGGTACCGAGGCAAGCATCGCCCACAACACGACCATGACTGCAGTCAGACTCGCCATAATGCTGCCGTTAACTACACGCCTTTTCATTCGTCTGCCCTCCAAATCTTGCCCACCGAAACGCGGGCCAAGTTGTCCGAACCGACTGGCCAAGCTTCAATGGTCTGCAGTGTGGCCATGGTTCAGTTGGCCTGCAGTGACGTACGTCACCGATTGATGTGACGGACATCACACACCAAGTTTGAAGGGGAGGAGTTCCAGGAAGGGGAAGCAGGACTAAGAGTTTAAGACGCTTTCGAGCCCCGCTTTGTTCTTGATGATGAGCGTTGAACCTTTTACCTGCAAAAGTTGTTTTTTCTTGAATTCACCAAAAAGTCTAGTCACCGTCTCTCGCGATGCTCCGATCATCTGGGCAATCTCTTCATGCGTAAGCGTGAGCGTGACTTTTACATCACCCTTCCCGCTGTCATGGCCTGCGGAAAGATCCAGCAGGAAGCGGGCCAACTTCTCGCCTACCGAATGGGAGAGCCCAATGGTCCGCATTTCTGCGATTGCGGAGTGATATGTTTCACCCAACTGCTGTGCCACGCGCAACCCCACTTCGCCGTGCTCGCGGAGGAAGCTTAAGAACTCCTGGCGCGGGATAAAGTTCGCTTGAGTTGGTTCGATCACTTCTGCCGTAAGCTCATAAGGTTTTTCAGTAACAGTGGCGGGTAATCCGAGGACTTCGCCCGGGTCCGCGATTCTCACGATCAGCGTTTTCCCATCGGCCGAAGTCGTCGACAGTTTTACTCGACCGCTGCACAAGATGAACACGCCGCGCGGCACTTGCCCCTCAACGAAAAGAGTTGCTCCTTTTGGGTAAGAAGAAGGTGAGGTGATGGCCGCCAGTTTCTGTGCTGCCGGAGGAGGTAGATTACAGAAAAGCCGGTCCTCTCGGTGCGGGCAAGACAGGCAATTCTCAATAATTTCTAGGCCATATGGGGCGCGCATAGGGTCACTGCACCGGAGTATAACTCCCTCCCTACGCGACACAAAACGAAACCCGCTTGGCATACGCGTTTGTCCGGTAGATGACAACCAATTCTCATGTTTCTACTGCAATCAAAGGTTCGCTGGCTGTGATGGCCGTCACGCTGCAACGTGACGAGCGTTACAGCGGCCCCTTCTGGCTACGCGCATATTTTTGCCTGTGTGGGAGGTGAAAGATGCAAAAGGACGAGCGCGACATCTTGGAGGTTCTCAAATTTGAGCTCAAATTCCTCGAAGACGGAGGATACGGAAGATCGCCAAGCGCACGTTGGAGGTCCCAGCTTATTTTCGAAGACTCTCCGACGTGTATGAATTTCAATTCCCAGGAGCAGGGCCCATGCAGCGATTGTGTGTTGATGCAATTAGTGCCACCTGAATTCCGTTCCGCAGAAATCCCCTGTCGCCACATTCCATTCGATAAATCGGGAGAAACTCTCGATTCCTTCTACCGTTACGGCGACCAAGGAGAGATCGAAGAAGTGTTTGGCAACTGGCTGCGGGCCACAATTCAGCGGCTGGCAGAAGAACGGGCAACGGCTCGAGAGGCTCATAGCAAACAGCCACCCAGCCGCGGAGGAGCCCTGAGAGGAACGCCTCTGTACCAGAAGCAACATCCCAAGTGCGCAAACCCGGCATGCCCGACTGCCTTTCATTGGACTGGGGGCGGCAAATTCTTCCGATTTCGCCCCGATCCGTTTCCAACTGGTGGGATTACTACAACCGCCGATTCGCCGGGCGGAATCCACGGGGTAAGGCATTATTGGCTGTGCGAGCGTTGCTCACATGTTTTTACTCTGGTGTCCGACGAAGGGAACGGCGTCATGCTCAAGGTGCTCTGGCCTGAACTCCCAACCGGCGAAACTCACAAGGAAGCGTCAGCAGCCTAGCGAGGAACGGCTCTGTACCAGAAGCATCATCCCAAGTCTGCAAAGCCGGCGTGCCCGACTGCGTTAGACGGTGGCGACAAGTTCCTCCGAGTTCGGCCCGATCCGGTTTTGGCAAACTCGCGTGAAGACGACGCTCTACTCGTTGCCCTAATTCCACGCATTCCGCTCGCTCAGAGTTCAGGGCGTGGGCTGCCAGCTAGTTGTAATGGCTTGTTCAAATGCCTGGGGATAAGATTGGATTGCCGCAGGTACGACGATGAGAGGTCCATGCTCTTGTCCGTCCAGGAATGAGGGAGTTCGATCCCACATAGGGAGGGTACTGATATGGCTTCGCCGGCATCCGCAGGCCCAACAAAGCCTCACGAATCCAAGCAGCCTCTATCCGAGGAGGAGTTGCGCAAGATGCACGCCTACTGGCGTGCGGCGAACTATCTATCCGTAGGCCAAATCTATCTGTATGCGAATCCGTTGCTTAACGAGCCGTTGAAATTCGAGCACATCAAACCGCGCTTGCTGGGCCACTGGGGCACTACGCCAGGATTGAATTTCATCTATGTTCATTTCAATCGGCTGATCAAGAAGCACGACCTGAACGCCATCTACGTTACGGGTCCAGGTCATGGAGGCCCCGGCTTGGTTGCCAACACCTACTTGGAAGGCAGCTACAGCGAATTCTACCCAAACATTTCGCAAACCGCCGAGGGCCTGAAGAAGCTCTTCAAGCAGTTCTCTTTCCCAGGAGGTATTCCAAGCCATGTGGCACCGGAGACGCCTGGCTCGATTCATGAAGGCGGTGAACTGGGATACTCGATTGCTCACGCATTCGGAGCAGCTTTTGACAACCCAGACCTGCTGGTTTGCTGCGTAGTTGGCGACGGCGAAGCGGAGACCGGCCCACTCGCAGCCAGTTGGCACTCGAACAAGTTTCTGAATCCTGTTCGCGACGGCGCTGTTCTTCCCATCCTGCACCTGAACGGTTACAAAATTGCAAATCCAACCATACTAAGCCGTCTGAGCGACGCGGACTTGACTCAACTTTTCACCGGCTATGGTTACAAGCCGTATTTTGTGAAAGGTCAAGAGCCGGAGACCATGCACCAACTCATGGCGCACACCCTCGACACGATTATCGGGGAAATTCACTCCATCCAGAATGACGTCCGCGCCGGACGGTCAGCCGGACTTCTAGTGTGGCCAATGATCATCCTGCGAACGCCGAAGGGCTGGACCGGGCCAAAGATCGTGGATGGAAAACCGGTCGAAGACACTTGGCGCGCGCACCAAGTTCCGGTTACCGACGTGTCCAAGCCCGATCACCTCAAAATCCTGGAAGAGTGGATGAAAAGCTACCGGCCTGAGGAACTCTTCGATGGCAACGGCAAATTAATCGCTGAGCTCGCTCAGCTCGCGCCAAGCGGGAATCGCAGGATGGGCGCCAATCCGCACGCCAATGGGGGGCTGCTTCTGAAAGATCTTGTGATGCCCGACTTCCGCGAGTATGCGGTTCCGTCAGCGAAACCCGGCACCAAGACTGCCGAGGCAACTCGAGTCTTGGGCAAATTCTTGCGCGACGTGATGAAGCTGAACGCTGAGTCCAAAAATTTCCGCGTGTTTGGCCCTGACGAGACCGCCTCCAATCGACTCGAAGCGTTGTATGAAGTCACGGACAAAGTCACGATGGAACCGATTTTGCCCACGGACGAGCATCTTTCCACCAACGGTCGCGTCATGGAGGTTCTCAGCGAGCATATGTGCCAGGGTTGGCTCGAGGGTTATCTGCTCACCGGCCGTCACGGCTTCTTCTCCTGCTACGAAGCCTTCATTCACATTGTGGATTCCATGTTCAATCAGCATGCCAAGTGGCTCAAGGTCACCCGAAACATTCCATGGCGCCGACCGATAGCCTCGTTGAACTATCTCCTGACTTCACACGTCTGGCGTCAAGACCACAATGGGTTCACCCACCAGGACCCTGGCTTCATCGACCACGTTGTGAACAAGAAGGCAGATATTGTGCGCGTGTACCTTCCTCCGGATGCCAACACCCTCCTTTCGGTAGCTGATCACTGCCTTCGAAGCCGAAACTATGTCAACGTCATCGTTGCCGGAAAGCAGCCCGCGTTGCAGTGGCTCGATATGGAATCCGCCATCGTCCATTGCACGAATGGAGTCGGAATTTGGCAGTGGGCCTCGACCGACCAGGGCCATGAGCCGGACGCTATCATGGCCTGCGCCGGAGACATTCCCACATTGGAAACTCTTGCGGCGGTCGATTTGCTGCGGCAGCATTTCCCGGATATCAAAATCCGCGTCGTCAACGTGGTTGACTTGATGACAATCCAGCCGTCAACTGAACATCCTCATGGACTCTCCGATCGTGAGTTTGACTCGATTTTCACAACGGATAAGCCGGTTATCTTTGCCTACCACGGCTATCCCTGGCTGATTCACCGCTTGACGTATCGGCGGACGAATCATGACAACTTCCATGTTCGCGGATACAAAGAAGAAGGAACAACGACCACTCCTTTCGATATGACCGTCCTGAACGATTTGGATCGATTTCATCTTGCGGGCGACGTGGTCGACCGTGTCCCTCGTTTGCAACGCGTCGGCGCGCATTTCAAGCAGCTCCTTCGCAATAAGCTCGTCGAACACAAACAATACATCTGCGAACATGGAGACGATTTGCCGGAAATCCGGGATTGGAAATGGCTCCACTAGGCGGTGAAAATCCTGGTACTCAATTCGGGCTCCAGTAGCCAGAAGAGCTGCCTGTACGATATCGGGAAGACCCTTCCGGAACATCCGCCAGCACCAGCCTGGGAAGGCAAAATCGAATGGGGCGGCAGTCAAGCTGACGTTCAAGTGCGGAATTCACAGGGAGCGCAACTAAAGGATCGTCTCCGGGTCGCTTCGCGGTCGAATGCGCTCGAGAAACTGCTGGATACATTGTGGAGCGGAAATCTGCGTGCTGTTGTCGCGCCTTCAGAAATCGACGTTGTAGGCCATCGTATCGTGCACGGTGGCAAGGACCTCGACGAAGCAACGCTAATCACGCCGCAAGTAAAATCTGCAATCGCGCGCATGTCCGTCTTTGCGCCACTCCATAATCGCGCCGAGCTGGAAGGCATCGAGCTTATCGAGAAACACTTTGGCAAGGTTGCTCAAGTCGCGGTCTTCGATACTGGCTTTCACGCTCGATTGCCGGATGCAGCGGCCGTATATCCCGGTCCTTATGAATGGCTGACTCAGGGGATTCGCCGTTATGGATTTCACGGAATCAATCACCAGTATTGCGCCGAGCGAACCGCCCAGCTTCTCGGAAAGGATTTGCGATCACTAAAGCTCGTAACCTGCCATTTGGGGAACGGTTGCTCTTTGGCAGCGATTCGCGACGGCCGAAGCGTCGATACTACGATGGGTTTTACGCCCCTCGAAGGCCTAATGATGGGCACGCGGTCAGGTTCTCTGGATCCCGGAATCCTCACCTATTTAATGCGACAAGGTCAGCTCACAGGCCAGCAGCTCGACGACTTACTCAACACTAAATCAGGCTTGCTGGGAATCTCTGGAATTTCGGGTGACATGAGGCAAATCGTAACCGCGATGAAAGACGGCCATCCGCGGGCCAAGCTGGCTTTTGAGATTTTCGTGCATCGTCTTCAAGCTGGTATCGGCGCGATGATTGCCGTATTGGGTGGAATAGATGCGCTCGTCTTCACGGCTGGGATTGGAGAGAATTCGCCTGAGGTGCGCGCCATGGCTTGTGCCAACTTCGGATTTCTTGGCCTGAAACTCAACGCGACAAAGAATGCGCAGCCATCTGCGGACCAAGATATTTCGCTTTCCGATTCGTCCGTTCGCGTCTTAACTATCCGCGCTCAGGAAGATTGGGCAATTGCCCGAGACTGTTGGCGCCTGATTTTAGCAAGCCAGGGCCAGGCGAGGGCGATCTAATCAAAAGAGGTGTCTGTTTAGCCAGGATTTTCTCGCCTGCGGGGGGTTGAGGCCAGCGAACTCACGAGAACTTGCTGAAGCCTCAACCCTATGTACTTCACCACCTCTGATGCCGTCTGATGGCGAGGTCAGCTTCAGCCACGAACTGTGAGGACTGGGCAAGTCGCCTGTGAGACAACCTCGTGGACTGTTCCGATGTTCAGGTGCGTTGCAAGTCCCTTTGCCGGCCGGGCCCCCATCACAATCAGATCAGTGTGCCGCCGTTTTGCAACGTCCAGGATTTTCTCGGCCACTGCTCCCTGCTCGACGATGTAGGTGGGTTCGCACCACAATCCGGCTTGCTCCGTAACCAATTGCTGCAGCTTGCGCTCCTTGAGCTCCACCGTCTTCGGGTTATCCAGCAGGTCCCCTGCCTTCGCGTCTTCGATCACGTTCAGCAGCACGAGATGCGCCTGGTTCTCCTGCGCTAGAGATATTGCGTAGGGAGCCGCAATTGGGTTGTCAGCTGCCAGGTCCGTGGCGTACAGGATTTCGCGCATGTTTGCGTACTGGTCAGACCAGAGGTTCACGTGCGGGCCAACTGTCAGCACCGGGCACGGCGATTGTCTGAGAATCTCCTCCGCAACCGAACCGAGTATTACCTTTCCAAGTCCCGTGCGCCCGCGGGTCCCAACCACGATCAGGTCAATTTCTTTCTGCTCGATGAGGTTGGATATCACTTCCCAAATGCTGCCCTCGCCGATTACCACTTCGTGTTCGATGCCCCGGAGCTGTTCATTCAAGCGTCCGGCATCTTCTTTGGTCTCCTTTTCCGCCGCCTCAGCCATTGCTGCCTAGGCATTCGGCGCTGCAGCGGTGTAGTCATCGAATCGATTCACATGTACGCCATACACTTTTGCGCCGTAGCGGCGCGCGATCTCGATCGCGATCGGTGCAGCCGCGTTCGATGCCGCTGAAAAGTCCGTCGCGAACAAAATGTTCTTAAGTGTAATTC
>DASSXG010000081.1:0-22325 GCA_035704085.1 Candidatus Acidiferrum sp.
AATCGGAGAAGTTCAACGGTTTGGAAATCACGCAAGTGGCCCCGAAACGTTTCCTGGGAGTTCGCTATGTAACTGTCTCCGCCCACTCACGGCATGTCCAGGAGAGCGCGTTCCTTTTGCGGGTTAAGGACCTTCAGGAGTTGGGACCGAGCAGAATTGAGTGCTGCCCGAACGAAAGCATAGGACTCGCAAGGGGAAAGGGACTGCCGGAAGAAACGTTGAGACAGCCGGGTGCGGCAAACGATCTTGAGGCTGTCATTGTTTGAAGGAGGTACTCAAATGAGAATGATGCGCCGTGTGGTCTTTTCCTTCGTTATGATCCTGCTTTCAGCTCCTTTAATTCGGGGGCAGGATCTTTCCAAGTATCGGAACTTTTCCCTCGGAATGAGTTTGCCACAACTATCAAGCCAGGCTGACCTAAGACCGCTCCAGACAAAGCTGATCCAAAAGCGCCCATCGGTAATTCAAGAATTGACGTGTTGGCCGAGCGGCTCTTCTGACTATTCGCTCCAAGCAAACTCGGTTTGGCAGATTTTTTTCAGCTTCTACAATGGCGAGCTCTTCAGGATTTTGGTGACTTATGATCGGGACGCAACACATGGGTTAACTGCCGAGGACATGGTACAAGCCATCTCGACAAAGTACGGAACTGCAACGAGGCCTGCTGGCGAGATCAGCTTCCCAACTAACGAACTGTATAGGTCGACAGAAAAGGTCATCGCTCGCTGGGAAGATTCGCAGTACTCGATAAACCTAGTCCGTTCTAGATTCCTGAACTCCTTTGCGCTTGTCATGTTTTCGAAAGGGCTGGATGCACAAGCTGAGGCTGCGATTGCCAAATCCATAAAGCTGGAGGGTCAAGAGGATCCGCAGAAAGAAATCGACCGCCAGAAAAAAGATGCCGATGACCTCGAAGCGGCGCGACAAAAGAATCGGAAGATTTTTCGCCCGTAGTGTTGGTCTAGAGTCAGAACGAGCTTACTGTTCGAATCTTTAGAATGGATTAAACGGAGGTCAAAGAAATGACTGTGAATATCACTCCCCTGCATGACCGCGTCCTCGTACGCAGACTGGAAGAGAAAGAAACCGCGAAGGGCGGGATCATTATCCCCGATACGGCTAAAGAAAAGCCCCAAGAGGGCGAAGTAATGGCCGTCGGAGCCGGCAAGATCGAAAAGGGCCAACGCGTCCCGCTCGATGTGAAGGTGGGTGACCGCATCTTGTTCGGCAAATACACCGGCAACGACATCAATATCGACGACCAGGAGTATTTGATCCTTCGCGAAGAGGAAATCCTGGCGAAACTGAGCGGAATGGCCAAGGCGGCATCCGGCAAGAAGTAGTATCTCCGATCCAAGAGCTTTGAATGGAGTGGAAAGTTGGATCACCCAGGAGGGTGAGATCTAATGGCAAAACAAATTGTAACTGGTGAGAATTCACGTCAGGCGATTTTGCGCGGCGTCAACATCTTGGCTGACGCGGTAAAGATCACGCTTGGCCCGAAGGGGCGCAATGCGGTGATCGAGAAGAAATTCGGGGCACCAATCATCACAAAAGACGGCGTGACGGTGGCAAAGGAGATCGAACTGCAGGACCGGCTCGAGAACATGGGTGCACAGATGGTGCGCGAAGTTGCGTCCAAGACCTCCGATGTGGCTGGCGATGGCACCACCACCGCGACCGTGTTGGCACAAGCAATCTTCCGTGAGGGTGCACGAACGGTCGCGGCAGGCGCGAGCCCTATGGCGCTCAAGCGCGGCATCGATAAGGCTGTTGAAGTCGCTGTAGCGGAGATCAAAAGGCTCTCCCGCGAGGTGAAGGGCGACATGATCGCGCAGGTAGGGACCATCAGTGCCAACACCGACAAGCAAGTCGGCAGCATCATTGCCGAGGCCATGAAGAAGGTAGGTAAGGACGGCGTCATCACCGTTGAAGAATCCAAGACGATGGAGACGACCCTCGAAGTAGTAGAAGGCATGCAATTTGACCGCGGATACCTCTCGCCCTACTTTGTAACTGACCCGGAGCGCATGGAATGCGTGCTCGAGGACGTGCACATCCTGATCCACGAAAAGAAGATCAGCTCGATGAAGGATCTGCTGCCTTTGCTCGAACAGACGGCCAAAATGAGCAAGCCGTTGCTCATCATTGCCGAAGAAGTCGATGGCGAGGCCTTGGCCACCCTGGTGGTGAATAAGCTGCGCGGCACACTGCAGTGCGCGGCGGTGAAAGCTCCTGGCTTTGGCGATCGCCGCAAGGCGATGTTGGAAGACATCGCGATCCTGACGGGCGGCAAGGCCATCACCGAAGACCTCGGCGTCAAGCTTGAGAACGTGAAAGTTGAGGACTTGGGGCGCGCCAAGAAAGTGACCATCGACAAGGACAACACCACGATCGTCGCGGGCGCCGGCAAGGCCAGTGAGATCGAAGGCCGAATCAAGCAGCTCCGTGTGCAG
Source organism: Candidatus Acidiferrum sp. (assembly GCA_035704085.1). Classification (GTDB taxonomy): domain Bacteria; phylum Acidobacteriota; class Terriglobia; order Acidiferrales; family UBA7541; genus Acidiferrum. Next base: position 2,457 of record DASSXG010000081.1, read on the forward strand.
ATCGAAGAGACCACCTCGGACTACGACAAGGAAAAGCTCCAGGAACGGCTGGCCAAGCTCGTCGGCGGCGTCGCGGTCATCAAGGTGGGCGCGGCAACCGAGACGGAGCTAAAAGAGAAAAAGGCTCGCGTCGAGGACGCCATGCACGCCACCCGTGCAGCGGTTGAGGAAGGCATTGTCTCCGGCGGCGGCACTGCTCTTCTGCGCTGCTTGCCCGCACTGGAAAAGCTCAAGCTCCACGGCGATGAAGCCATCGGGGTGAACATTGTAAAGCGCGCGCTCGAAGAACCCTCGCGCCAGATCGCCCAAAACGCCGGGCACGAAGGCGCGCTGGTTGTGGGACGCGTGCGCGAATCGAAGGATGAAAGCTTCGGCTTCAACGCAGAGACAGGTGAGTTCGGCGACCTGGTCAAGGCCGGTGTGATTGATCCAGCGAAGGTTACCCGTCTCGCCCTCCAGAACGCTGCGTCCATCGTCTCACTGATGCTAACCACCGAAGTCCTGATAGCCGACGCTAAAGGAGAGGAAAAGATGGCCGCGGTGGGTGCGGGCCATGGCGCGGGTATGGGCGGAATGTACTAAACGCTGATCTAACTTGCGCCGGATTGCGAGCGAACCCTGAAAAGTGAACATAGTAGCCCCTTCTCGTCAGAAGCGACGGTTGACGAACCCTGTGCCGCGATTTGAAAAAACCTACGAAGGCGCAGAAATAAACTTGTCCAGGGCGCGCAGGAAGTGGCGGCGCGATCACGAGATTTGCGAGGTCGAGCCCCTACACTTCTACCACTCTCAGTAGCCAAGCGGACCGTAGCCTGTCATTCTTCCGAATACCAACACCGGGTCTTTCTGCACGCATCGCTGACGTTTGGGAGCAGCGCCGTCATCAAGCTGAAGGCAACAGCGAAGTAATGCTTGAAAGAATTACGATTCGCGTTTCGGTGTCTGCGGTTTTACAGTTGCTATTCCAAGCACCACCTCATCAAGGAGCAACCACAGTTGACTCGCCGGGTAGTTGTGACAGGCGTTGGACTCGTCTGCGCTGCCGGAGTCGGCACGGAGGAAAGCTGGAAAAACCTTCTGGCCGGGCAGAGCGGCATTGCCACAATCACAAGCTTCGACACCGCGCGATTCGACTGCCGCATTGCGGGCCAAGTGAAGAACTTCGACCCGTTCCAGTGGATTGAAAAAAAAGAATTAAAGAAGATGGGCCGGTTCATCCAGCTGGCCCTGGCCGGCGCGGATTTTGCGGTGAAGATGGCGGACTGGAAACCGGAGCAGTCTGATCTGGATGTAGTGGGTGTTTACGTCTCCTCGGGCATCGGCGGCTTCGACATCATAGAGCGTGAGCACATCAAGCTGATGCAGGGCGGGCCAGGGAAGATCTCACCATTTTTCATTCCTTCCGCAATTATCAATCTTGCTTCCGGACACATTTCGATTCGATATGGGGCGCGCGGGCCGAATTCGGCGACGGCGACGGCGTGCTCGGCTTCCGCACATTCGATCGGCGATTCGTTCAAGATTATCGAGCGCGGCGCGGCAGAGATGATGATCTGCGGCGGTACGGAAGCGGCTATCACGCCGATGGGGATTGGGGGATTTTCTTCGATGAAGGCGCTTTCGACGCGAAATGATGATCCGCCGCACGCGAGCCGGCCGTTTGACGCGCAACGTGATGGATTTGTCGTGGGGGAAGGCGCGGGAATTTTGATTTTGGAATCGCTGGAGCACGCTCAGAAGCGAAATGCGCCGATTTGGGCGGAGATTGTTGGGTACGGCATGTCGGGCGATGCCTGTCACATCACGCAACCGGCCGAAAACGGCGACGGGGTGTATCGGGTGATGCAGGCGGCCTTGAAGGATGCGAAGCTCGCGCCGGAAGATATCGGGTATGTGAACGCGCATGGGACGTCGACGCCGATCGAGGACGTCATCGAAACGCGGGCGCTCAAGAGGTTGTTTGGGGAGCGTGTGAAGCAAGTTCCGGTGAGTTCGACGAAGTCGATGACCGGGCATTTGCTCGGTGGAGCAGGTGGACTCGAAGCAGGCATCAGCGTGCTTGCGCTACGCGATCAGATCTTGCCCCCGACGATCAATCAAGAAGCGCCCGATCCGGAGTGCGACCTGGACTACGTTCCGAATGCGGCGCGCAAGGCGTCGGTGGACTACGCTCTATCGAATTCGTTTGGGTTTGGAGGTACAAACGCCGCGCTCATTTTCAGGCGGTGGACTGGCAAATAGCAGATTCAGCGACCTTAACGGTTCGTCGAAATAAGTTCGGCTCGTGAAACCGACCATGACGGTTCTTGGAAAACGTGGAGTGATGCGGAATTTCCTGATCGAAGCTAAGCCCGGTAAACCAGCGCCAAGCCAGATGCGTACGCAACTCCTCGACCAGCTTGTATTCACTCGTGATGCCGTACAGGTAGCCGATGAGCAGGATGCGCAGGAGGAGTTCCGGATCGATCGAAGGTCTGCCGGTCTCGCTGTAGGAATCTTTCAGTTTTTCGCGTACGAGGTCGAAGCTGATGTGTCGATCGATGGAAAAGCTCGAGAAGCGCTGGCTTGAGAAATTCAATCAACTCACCACAACCCTCGACAAATTCTTGAAGCGTATCACCGACTTCGAGGAAGAATTCAAGCTTCTCAAGGAGGACCTCAAGCGCGTAAAGGCTGTGATCCGCGATAAGCTCGGCGTCTCCCTAGATTAGTATGGGCTGTCACCAGGGGGTGGGGTCCGCATTTCTGGAGACGCCTTCCCGTGGCGGTCTTCCTGGTTCCTCCGTGGGATACGTGTCCTAGCCACGAGAGCCAAGAAATGGCGTAGCTTTCTTAAGAGTTCAGCACAAGCAAATCTGATCGGGGGCGTATGCGCGGCACAAATGGACGGGCAGTGATCTGTCGTCGAAACGCAGGATCCCACCGCCCGGGAACGCTGGCGCCGCAAGAAGGGCAACAACCCTGAGGCGTAAGGAAGTAGCCGGTGATCAGATAACCGTAGCGTTCAATGAGAAGCTCCCGGCAGTTCGGGCAACGCGTGTTCTCCCAGTCGCCGACCATGCCCGGCAAGTTCCCGGCATAGACGTAACGCAAGCCTGCTCCCTTGCCGATCTCTGCTGCCCGCATCAGCGTCTCGACGCTGGTGTTGTCTGGATCTGTCATTTTGTAATCTTTGTGAAACGCAGTCACATGCCAAGGAATATCCGGCGACACGGCCGCCAGGAACTCAGCTAACCGAGTCAGCTCGTCATTGGAGTCGTTGAACCCGGGAATCACCAGCGTAACGATCTCCAGCCAGAAGCCCATCTCGTGCAACTGTCGAATGGTATCCAGGATGGGCTGTAAGCGCCCGCCGAGCTGTCGATAGTGGCGGTCATCAAAACTCTTTAGGTCAACCTTGTAAAGATCCACCCACGGTCGTACGTATTCGAGGACCTGCAGGGTGCCGTTTCCATTGGAAACAAAGCCGGTCACCAATCCAGCCGCACGTGCTTCTTTGAAGACGGCCACGGCCCATTCGCTCGTGATCAGTGGCTCGTTGTACGTACTGACGATGACCCTGCCTCCCTGGCGGGTGGCATCGAGGACAAGGTCCGTGGGTGTAACATGCATCGGGCCGACAACCGCAGCGGGGTCGCGCAGGGCTTGCGAGGTTACCCAATTCTGGCAGTAGGAGCAGTGCAGATCACAGCCGAGCATTCCGAAGCTGTAAGCCAGTGCCCCTGGATGAGCATGGAAGAAGGGTTTTTTCTCTATCGGGTCGCATTGGATGCCGCCGACATAGCCCCAGGGGACAAACAGGGATCCACCCCGGTTGTAGCGAACCTTGCAAACCCCAGGCTGGCCGTCAGGGATCTTGCAACAGTGCCCGCAGGCAAAACACCGCACCCAGTTGCGGTCGAGCTTTTCGTACAGTTCGCCCTCGCGAACGTTTTCATGAATGATTTCGGGCAGCGTACTCATACGCGCAAGGTGTCATGCCGAGGCGGGTTTTCTAGGTTGGAGTCGGATTGGGGCGCAGGCGGTGCAGGCTCGGGGGCGGGTTCCGGCGCTGGCTGCGGTATCGGGTCCGGCTGTGGGATTGGCTGTTGTGGATCGCTCGCTTTTTGATACTTGTCGAGCTGAAATTTACCGCCGTCAACGTAATTCTTGTTGGTCTCGATGTAGGCATGCCATTTCTCCGGCAGATCATCCAGCGGGAAAATTGCAGTCACCGGACAGACTGGAACACAGGCGCCGCAGTCAATGCACTCAGTGGGATCGATGTATAGTTGAGACACTTCATCGAACGTCGGGCGGCCATCGTCATAGGTGCGGCCCTTTGCTGGATGGATACAATCCACAGGGCACACATCTACACAGGCGGTATCCTTGGTTCCGATGCAGGGTTCGGCGATGATGTAGGCCACCGGTCACCTCCATGCATGGACCGTATCAGCCTTCAAAAAGCGTGGGTCCTGCTGTGAGTACCGCCGACCGGTGAATAACCAGATTCACTCAGCAGACCCAGATGCCAACCCCGGCGACGCAGTTGGGGCCAGCTTTATTCCTCCAACCGAGGAACGGGGGGCTCAAGTCGGTCGCTACATAAACCACAAAGAAAAACACGTGAAATCGTTTGCGTCACCCTTTTTGAGCGAATGAGCAGACGTTGGGCCTCGCCAGACGAACAAAGTCGTCGTACCGGATGCGAATCGCGTCGTGGTGCGTCCCGGCGTTGAAGACAATCGCCTCATCGGCAGCCAGCGACTCATCTACGTACACAGGCAGGTTGTAAAGAGAGCCGAAAGGCGGCATGGCGCCCAGCTCGCAATCGGGGAAGAGACCGCTGAATTCCTGCTCGGTAGCTAGTCGCAGAGACTTTCCCACCGCGGCAGCCAGCTTGTCGAGTCTCACGTGATTCGGCGCCGGTAGGACGGCCAGAATCATTTCTTCGCCCGTCCACAAGACTACGCTCTTGGCAAGCTCTTTTCCAGAGATCTGCATGGTAGCGGCTGCACCCTGCGCTGTGTAGGTCGTGGCGTGCGTCATTACCGAGTAGGGGATTTGGTTGTCGTCAAGGAAACTCTTCAGACGTGTGGATATGCTCATGGGCGTACTCCTTTCGCCCTGTGCATTTACAAGATTATCGCGCGGCGCGCTACAAAAGGAAATATGTACCTCGCCTCTGGCAGCGACGCGTTTCAGGTACTTTGCTGCGCGCCGGGCTGGCGTGCATTTGGTTTGCACTCTCGCGAGCCGATCACTGCGCATGGTTGAACACCTGGCCGTCTGCCTTAATCGCCTGGCCGCTCCGAACGGCCCACTTGTCAAACAGCGCTGGATTGTTCGTGAGTTGCAGCAGCGCCGTAGCAATTTCCTCCGCTTTGGGCATGCCTTTGTGCACAGGATAAAAGCAAGTTTCCTCGTATACACATCCGGGATCGGTCGAGTCTCGCAGCCGCCTGACATATCTATAATCCACATGAAATCGCATCTTGCCGACGTCCAGGACATAAGCGTCACCAATTTGCGTGGCGCCGGTGAGGGCAACGATGCGGCACAGATAGGTTTTCGCGCGAACTTTTGGGGTGATGAGGTGTACACCATCCGAACCATCCTCAAAGCGGCAATTCGGAATTACGGCTACCCGGGCCAGATCTAAGATGTGGAGGCCCTGCTCTAAAACGCTGGTGTGTTGCTGTTGCGGAGCGGCAATTTCTCTGGCCAACTGCCTGTGCCGCAGGCCAGCGAACACAAACCTCCACACCATCAGGGCGAGGAACGCGATCACAGATAGAATTGCGGGCGCCATGGAAATACCGCCGTGGCGGAGAAATGGACCCAGAGTCCGATTCGGCCCAATACCAACGAAGCCTCACACTGTCAGGCGAGTGGTGTCGGCAGCGGCCAACGCACGGTTAGCCGCCTGCGATAGGATGAACCATCAATACTTCGTTCTGCTCGCGCGTGACTTTCTCGATGCGTTCACCGGTCGCCATGTCAAATGGCTGCGCGCCGGTCTGGGCTTCATATTCGGCAATCACCTTGTTCACTTCTTCCATGTCAGCGGTTGCCGGATTCGTATTCAAGAAGCGTCTTATCACCGTCGGATGAAAATGTCAGAATTTTGGCGTTCATGGTTTGGTCTCCTGCGGGACGTCAGTTTTCAGTTTCCTGTGGAAAAGCTGTCGGCAGTTTTGGGTCCCTGAAGGTCATATTGCACCGTTTCTGAGAGTTGTCAAGATGGCATTCCGCGGTACAGATGAGGATCGCGTCAGCTTTCGTGGACCTAGCTACTTGCGGTGCAGGAAATACGCATAGGCATCTTGCGCAAACTCAACGCGAACAATCCACGTGCTATTGCCGATTCCCGTTAGTGGTTTAAAGCAATATTGCCGGTGTCAAGCGGCTGCGCGCTCGCGTTCCTTGCACTCACGGCAGAGGTGCGTCCAAGGCACCGCCGCCAAACGAGCCTTAGAGATAGGCTGCTTGCAGACGTCACGCACTCCGTAGGTACCCTGTCTGATTCGAGCGACTGCCTCCTCGATCGCTCTTAGGGGACGACCATCTGTTTGGTGCAAGCGGATCTAAAGCTCCGCTTCCTCGTCGGCATTCGCTTGCTCAATGAGTTCGCCCTCTAAGCCTCCCGCTGCCGGCACCCGGGACTGAGCCTCACCCGGGGCAGACGACAGCTCACGCTGTTTCTCCAACAACAATCTGTGGTATCGCCGCAGGTCAGCTGGGCCCATGACCCCGTCTCTGTGGGACAAAACCTTACCTATGGCTCGAAATTCTACACCCGCTCGAACCCCGTGTCTGCAGCCCCGGCCTCGCTGCCTTTCCTTTCGTCCTGGTCCTGGCACCTCCGAGTGCTAGAATCGGTCAGATGTCAGGGCTAGCGACGAAAACGTGCGTCCCGTGCCGAGGAGGAGTGCCTCCGCTCAAGGGTGAGGAGCTTGCCGCCCTCGAAAAGGAAGTGGATGGCTGGAACGTCATCGATGAACACCACATCAGGAAGGCCTTCAAGTTTCCCGACTTTCGCGAAGCTCTCAAATTTGTCAATCAAGTTGGGAATCTTGCGGAAGAGCAAGGGCACCACCCAGACATCTTCCTTGCTTGGGGAAAAGTCGAGATCACGAGCTGGACGCACAAAATCAACGGCCTGACGGAGAGCGATTTCATCCTGGCCGCAAAGATCGAGCAGCTCTACAAATCCTAAACTCAGCACTCCCTTCTCAATTCCCGAAGGCCGCCCCGCGGCCTTTTTTGATTATCGGTGCTGGACTACGATCGATTTCATACAACTCCGGACGGCGGGCTGTACTGGTCTCTCAGTTCAGCGATCCACTTATCTAAGACCAACTGGTCGTGCGGCTCAATTCTGGTGAAGAAGACACCCATCCCCGCGTTCTGTCGAGCATTAGCCACCTTACCCAGAGCTTCGAAGTGCTCACTTCTGTGGGAGATCTTTATCCTGACCTTTGTCCCCGGCGGTAAAGGTTTCAGCGTGTCCACATGGCATCCGAAAAGGCTTAGGTCGCTGGTTTGTTCCTTAGTCTGAGTTTCCGACTGCAGATCGGTCAGTTCGACGCCGGCATGGAAGGAATAACGCCGTGCGCGGTGGTGCCCAAGCTGCATTTGTAACATCTCCCTCCCGCGCTTGAGCCTGCTCGCTACTTTGCGATCGTCGTTGTCTGGACCGCGACCGAGACCCAGCTACCCTTTTCTTTCACGAGACACCCGGGTGAAACGGTGTTCACCGCTCGTGTCCTTGCCGTTCTCCATAGCCTTGCTTGGGCACTAGCTTCCACTTTTGAAGCGAGCGCGGATCAAGCCATGATTAAAGAGATTTTAGCAGCCCAGCTACTTTTCTTTCAGAAACGGCCCACCCTGCTTGCCAACTCCCGGTTAGTCGGCAAACCGGAAAGGTTCGTTCCAGTACCCACATGGACGGTTTGCGCGTTAATCAGGCACTTGCCGGGCAAGGGTGAAACATGTTGCGACGACGCGATACTAAGGGCTATTGTGTTCGCGGTTTTGGCCGCCGCGCTTCTCGGCGTTATTTACGGCTGGTTCCCGCGTTTTTGTATATTGCCCACGTGACGGGGCGCTGCTACCAGTACTCGCAATCTTCTTTTTGTGATCCGTAGGACTTGCAAAGCGAGCATGCCGGGCATAAACTCCCGCTCATTGTAGGGACCTTGAAGTCAGGGCGAAGTAAACACAGTTACCTTGCGGCCCACATCTGCCGTCACTCCCCAAGGTAGAAGGAAGCGCGGCCCGCAAGGTGTCCATCGAGCACAGCTAACTGCATTTGCTTGCCCCTGAATCTCATGCCCTTGAATCTCACACTACCTCTATGGATTTAGGAGAAAAGAATATGAAGACAGCTTCCATTCTCATTTGCGTGATTCTGCTCATCACAGCTTTCGGCTCGCTTGCCCTCGCTGACAGGGGCAACTCCCACTCCCAGCGCGGGGGTCTTCCAGCTCTCGCGGCTCGCGTTGCGGTGTTGGAAGGCAAGGTCGCCACTTTGATTTCGCAGGTTGCCACGCTGATTTCGAACGTGGCATCGCTTCAGAATGACGTAGCGGCGCTGAAGAGCGCGGTCGCAACGTTGCAGAACTCGCTCAGTTCGCTCTCGAATACCGTGGCCAACCTGGGAACCGCGGTCACCGATCTGCAAGGTCAGAACAACTTTGCCGTCGTCTCCGCCGCAGGCACTGTGATGCGCCATAGCGGAAGCGATACCGTGACCGGAACGAAGACGGCAACGGGAACGTACAACATTGTGTTTAAGAAGGACGTAAGCAAGTGCGCCTATACCGCCACAATCGGCGACCCCGGCAATGCTGCCGCCTCCACTCCGGGCTTTATCACTGTCACTGCCGGTACGGCGAGTGCTCCTAACGACGTGCAGGTGCAAACCTTCGATAAGACCGGCGCTGCGGCGGACGCCTCGTTCCATCTCTCTGTCTCGTGCCCGTAAAAGTAATCGAAGAGAAAGTAAAGCAGTGGCAACAACGGAAGCAGTCTAAAAAGCGAAAAAACGCATAGGCATGCAGGTACTAAAACCCACTTGATTGCATAACAATGACGGCTCCTCGACCCGAGCCGGCATTTTTATGCCATTACTTCCCTCGGATGGCGCGAGCATAATGTTGCATTTCGTAGGCGGGGAAGCGTGGCGAATTCGGTGTTCGTCACGCTTCTTAGGGTTGGGGTGCATCTGATACTGGCGAATCCTTCCTGGCGTCAGCTACAAGAGCGCGCCCAGAAGATTCAGGGAGACAAGAAGCACGATGGAAGGGATGCTCTCACAGTGTCAGTGCGTCGCGCAGTTCAATACAGCACATAAACTTCCTAGCAGCGGCTACTAAGTCCCGGTAAGTCGCCAAACCGGACAAGTCCAGTTCTAGGACTCCACATCTCCGCTAATGGCATTTATCAGGCATCATTGCTGGCTGGAGATAATCGCATGGGCATTCTCACTGACGACATGAAGCGCATCGTTCGCGAGCAACGACTGGGCTACATCGCAACGGTATGCCCGGATGGAACACCGAATCTGTCGCCGAAAGGAACAACTGCCGTTTGGGACGACGATCATCTGATGTTCGCCGATATCCGGTCACCGCAATCGGTCCAGAACATCGAGCACAACCCCTCCGTCGAAGTCAATGTCGTCGATCCGCTCGTGCGCAAGGGGTATCGATTCAAGGGGCGCGGGGTTGTCCATCGTTCGGATGACGTGTTCCAGCGCGGGTGCCAGATATATCGGGACGCGGGACTCACCCATGAAATCCGAGCGGTGGTCTTGATTCGTGTCGACCGCGCACTGCCCCTCATCTCTCCCGCCTACGATCGGGGTGCGACGGAAGAGCAGGTCAAAGATCGAATGCGCCGCTATTACCGCAAGCTGTGGGACGGAGTCGAAGAATGATGCTAGAGGACCTGTTGCGTTGTTGAGTTTTGGACGAGAGCTTTCCCAAACACATCTGGGCCCCATGTCACTGGACGATAAGTCGCCTAACCGGAGATGTGAAGTAACACTTTACTTTTCCGGTTACCGCTGCCGGCTCAGACAGTCGACGCAACACTTGCTTGTAGTCTATTCGCTGGAGTCTGGAACGCTAAGGTTTTTCTTGGGCGTTGATTCAAGCGCAGCGAGACCTGGTCGAGCTGCGCTTGAGAGATGGGGGACAAGTCGGTTCCTCGCGGGAAGTATTGCCGAAGCAGCAGATTCGTGTTTTCGTTCGTTCCACGCTGCCAGGGACTTTGCGGATCGCAGAAATAGACTTTTACGTCGGTGGCTACGGTAAAGTCCTTGTGTTTCGCCATCTCCAGTCCGCGATCCCAGGTCAACGAACGGCGCAGGGTTGCCGGAAGTTTACGAACATGCTTGCTCAATGCCGCCACCACCACCGCCGTGTCCTTGCTCGGCACCTTGATCAGCATGAGAAAGCGGGAATGCCGCTCCACTAGCGTCGCAATATAGCTGTTCTTTCCACCGGCCAGCAGATCCCCTTCCCAATGACCAGGAATCGCTCGGTCTTCCGCTTCCGCAGGTCGTTCGCGGATCGAGATGGCAGCTCACTGTGGAGGCAGCTCGATCGAGACGTCGCGCTACCTCACGAATCGAGGAACCAGAAGCGATCTCTCGTGAGATGTCCTCCCGCTCCGCTAGCGTGAGTGCTAACCGCGAGCGGCGACGAGCGGCTGGAGGAATGCCGCCGCGAGGCAACAGCACAGCACGAATGCAGCTGTGTGGCTTGTCAAAACGGCGGCCAATCTCATGCAGCGACTGTCCCGCCTTCCAGCGGCTCCAAACGTCACACTTCTCGATTCGCAGAAAGCCCAAACCGCATCCCTGGCCTCATGCCAACACCACCTTCACAGAGCAGATTTACATCAGATGGTGTTGCATCGACCTATCGAATGCACCGCGTTTATCAGGCAAGTGGACTATTTCCGAGTGCGCCGTAGCTCGGACTGAACAGCCCGCGGATTCCCTGTATGCGGTGGGATAGATGCAAGAGTGCAGTCGTTAAACGCTGCCCGGGGAATTCTGCACAGGAGCGGACTTGGGATATTTGGCTTCTCGCAGACAACCTGCGCAGACCAACCACACCACAACGATCAGCAAAGTGCAGAGTACGCTGCCCTCAGGACCGACAGTCCCACCGGACAGCCAAGCCGGGCCGGACGAACTCGAATTCAGAAGATGACCGGGCAGCGCATGGCCACTGTTCGCCACTCCATAAAAGAACGTTTCGCCCCAGTCAAAGGCCATGTGAAGTCCGATCGGCATCCAGAGATTGCCGGTTCTACGCAACAAGAGACAGGCCAGCAATCCAAACGCTCCAGCGTTGAATAATCCGACCCAGTCCTCTCCGGTGTTGCCGTGGTGAGAGTACCCGAAATAGGCTGCCGAGAGAATTGCGGCGGGCCAGTAACCGATGCCCGCCGAGAGCGTGAACAGTGCGTATCCACGAGCACTGAATTCTTCCCGCAAAGCCACAAGGATGAAAACCAATGTGTAGACCATGGCCCACTTCCAGATGTCGGTCCCGTGCAATGCCTTGCTTCCAAAATAGAAGACTCCAACGGCTCGCATGGCAACCAGGAGGCCGGTGACGGACGCGAAGCCGAGAAAAACGCCTTGCCAGAATTGGGCGCGGAACATCCTGTGCCACGGCAAGCCGTAATCGGCAAGCGTCCTGCCCTCGATTCGCCCCATGATCCAACTGGCGAGGAGGAAGATGAAGAAGTCCGTCACTCCGCGGACAAAAAACAAGGTGGCGAAGTCGGCACCGTGAAGCACCCGGCGAGCCATCAGTCTGCTGGCATTGGTCAAGGTCAGGACGATGGCGAGGAAGATCAACAGACGCCAACCGACGCGGAATTCCGAGGGGCCGTAGAACACACGATGGAAGATAGATGGGCTGAGGGATTGCCCGGCGTCGATCATAGAGTCATAGATTCCTCTTTGTGGAGAATACAATGCTGAACTAACGCTTGTTCTGTTCATTTGTTGGCAAAGTCCTGGTAAGTCGGCAAACCGGACAAGTCCGTCCCAGTACTTCACATGTACGGTTTCCGCATTTCTCAGGATCTGGCTGGAAGAAAGCGTCGGCTTCGGCTACATTAACCAATCTCTTCGTAGGGCATGTCCGTAAACGCTATTCCTCTTGGGGAGACCCTAACGATGCATCCAGGCCCTTCGTTACCCGAGACGGTGGAAAGCCGCTGTTGTATCGCTGGTGGTGGTCCTGCCGGAATGATGTTGGGGTTTCTGCTTGCGCGGGCAGGAGTCGAGGTACTGGTTCTGGAGAAGCACGCTGACTTCCTGCGCGACTTCCGCGGTGACACGGTCCATGCCTCAACTCTAGAAACGATGCATGAGTTGGGTTTACTCGAACAGTTTCTGAAGCTACCACATCAAGAGCTTCGCCAAGTCCGCGGCCGCATTGGACGTGATGATCTTCTCTTGGGTGAGTTATCGTACCTTCGAACGCAGTGCCGTTTCATCGTGCTTATGCCGCAATGGGACTTTCTAGACTTTCTCGCGCAACAAGGGCGTCGTTATCCCGCGTTCCACCTAAGAATGCAGTCGGAGGTTACCGGGCTCGTAGAAGAGAATGGGCGGATCGTCGGCATTCGAGGCAATACTCCCGAGGGCGTGTTGGAGGTTCGCGCAGACCTGGTCATAGGAGCTGACGGCCGAAACTCTGTGGTCCGCGAGTGTGCTGGTCTAATGGTCGAAGATGTTGGCGTTTCCATCGATTCGCTTCAGGCGCGACTGTCCAAGCATGCGGACGATCCGAAGTTCATGCAGTACTCGGATCGCGGCAAAACGATGATTACCTTGGACCGAGGAGACTACTGGCATTGCGGCTTTCCTGTCGCCAAAGGAACCGCGGACGCGATGCGGGCTCGGGGCATCGAAGACTTCCGCGCCGGAATCGTCGAAGTCGCTCCTTTTTTTCGCGACCGCGTTGAGGAGTTGCGTGATTGGAACGACGTGAAGGTATTGACCGTTCGCTCTGATCGCCTGCGGCGATGGTATCGCCCAGGCTTGCTGTGCATCGGCGATGCCGCCCATGCCATGTCTCCAATCGGAGGCGTGGGGATCAATCTAGCCATCCAGGATGCTGTTGCTGCAGCCAACATTCTCGCGGAACCACTACGCAAAGGCACAGTGAATCTCGACCATCTAGCAAGCGTACAGCGCCGTCGTTCATTCCCCACTCGCGCTACCCAGCGGGTGCAAGGTATTCTCCAGAAGCAATTGTTCCGGGACCTGGGTAAATCCGAATCTTCCCGGCTACCTCTGCCTTTGCGGTTGTTCGAACTCACTACGCTCCCGTGCCGTTTGCGTACACGCCTCATCGCCGTCGGTTTCCGTCCCGAGCACGTAAAGACCCGCGACGTTTACGCGAATTGACCGGACTAACTTCCCCTAAGTCCTGTGAAGTCGGAAAATCGGAAAGGTTCGTTCCAGTACCCACATGGACGGTTAGCGCGTTAATCAGGCACCTGGGTGGCAGCGGTTTCGGAATTGATAACGATTCCGAAAGTTATGCCGCACTGGTGTGAATCGAAGAGTCGGATGCGGCTATCGCGTTGGCTCCCATCAGCGACCGACCAGCTTCGCGTGAAAGGCGGGGTATCTTGCCCCTTCCAGCTTGACCTTTGAGGAGGCGTCTTCGAGGGCGCGAACATCGTCGGGGGTTAGTTCAACCGCCGCCGCTCCAAGGTTCTCTTCCAGTCGGGCCAGCTTCGTGGTGCCCGGAATCGGAACGATCCACGGCTTCTTCGCAAGCAACCAGGCGAGTGCAATCTGCGCAGGAGTTACTTTTCTTTGTTCTGCAAAAGAGCGGATCACATCTACCAAAGCCTGGTTCGCTTTGCGATTCTCCGCGCTGAACCGTGGCACGCTGCTGCGGAAGTCGGTGCTGTCGAATTTCGTATGAGCGTCGATCTTCCCTGTCAGGAAGCCTTTGCCAAGCGGGCTAAACGGTACGAATCCAATCCCGAGCTCTTCCAATGTAAGCATCACCGTCTCTTCGGGCTCTCGCCAGAAAAGCGAGTACTCGCTTTGCAGCGCTGCGACGGGCTGAACTACGTGGGCACGGCGGATCGTCTGCGCGCTCGCTTCGGAGAGACCGAAATGCTTCACCTTACCTTCCTGAATCAGCTCCTTAACCGCGCCAGCAACATCCTCGATCGGAACGTCCAAGTCGACGCGATGTTGATAGAACAGATCGATGGCATCGACCTTCAGCCGTTTAAGCGATCCTTCTGCGACCTGTTTGATGTGCTCTGGCCGACTATTGAGAGCGCTCCACTTGCCTCCATCGTTAGGATTGGCCTCCCATCCGAACTTCGTCGCGATTACGACTTTCCCGCGAAACGGAGCAAGTGCTTCACCTACGAGTTCTTCGTTTAGGAGCGGGCCGTAGACCTCGGCAGTATCGAAGAACGTCACACCTCGTTCTACGGTAGCGTGCAGCAGAGAAATCATCTCCTGCTTGTCTTTAGGAGGCCCATAGGACCAGCTCATTCCCATGCAGCCGAACCCGAGGGCTGAAACTTCAAGATTGCTTTTTCCGAGTTTGCGTTTTTTCATTGTGCTCTCCCCCCTTATACAGATTAGCTAAGCAATGATTTAGGGAGGTGGCCTAGTAATGCTCCCAAGTAACCTTCCAGTGTTCCTCCGGACGAGTCGACTTAACGATGAGTTGATTGCCCGCGAACTCGAAGGAGCGCGGCAAGTCTTTGCCGATCAGGTTGCGCACTAACGCGCCCTCAACATGAAAAGTGAACGTGTGAGCGCTCTCGTCAACTTCATACGTACCAAAAGTGGCTTCGTAACCGCCTTGGGAGTACTGCCCAGGTCCCGCCGCGTCCTGTGGTGGCGGGTTGCGTTCCATCACCTGAACCGACGCGTGGCCGTCGCGGGTGAAGACAAACATCCCGGTAGAATTAACCTTTTGAATTTTCCCGTCCGGCCCCGGCGCTTCGAGAGAAACTAGTCGCCACGCTCCAACAAACCGGATTTTGACTCCCTGATCTCCATCGCGATCCTGGCCGCCGGACAGCGACGTTGCGGCCATACCTGCAAACAAAACCACTAGGCAAAGCGCGAGTGGTTTTTTCATGTCTGGCTCCTTCGTCGCTAGTTGTGGAAGGTAGTCTAACAAGCTCGATATCCGATGACGAGTCTGAGGTCTTTGATGCGCGATTCCCGGTCAAGTCCCGATAAGTCGCCTAACCGGACAAGCTCCGTGGGGGCATTGACAGTCAACTCATCACCTGCAAGGATGAAGCGCCTCAAGGGAATCTTTGATGAATGCCGAGTTGAAGCGACGCGTTGTCCATGCCTTGGGGAAGTACGTCCTCAACATTCCCGACAAGTTGCTGTTTGCCGCCGGCCTGGCAATGCCAGGCCGCGCTCTCCTTGAGACTATAGGTCGCAAGACGGGCAGGCCGCGACGCACACCGGTGGGCGACGGGCTTGTAGACAACCAGTTCTGGATCGTCGCTGAACACGGGATGCAAGCTGACTATGTTCGGAATCTCGCCAAAAACCCAAGAGTCCGATTGAAGCTGCGCCACGGAATCCTGGCCCGCTGGCACAGCGGTACGGCGAACGTGCTCCCGCACGATGATCCTCGCGAGCGGCAGCGTTGGCTTGCCCAAAAGTTGCCTGCAAGCCGGACGAACGCGGCCATCGTCCGGTTGCTGGGTACCGAGTTGCTGACCGTACGGATTGACCTGGACGCATAGCGGACTCACGTAGCTAGTGCCGGTCGACAGCACCGTCTTGGAACCAGCCGATGGTTTCCACACGGAGCCCGTTAATCGGGCGCGGCCATTGCTAGCAGAAGCCGCTCAGGACTCGCCGGAGGTCACTATTAAGGTAGACTCAGACGGTTCGCTCGGAGAACGTAAATGCGTTCAAGGCTCTTCCCGCTCCTCAGCGGACTGGTCGCCTTCGTCGTCATTTGGGTGCTCGGCTTTGCGCCGCAGTTCTTGCTCTATGCGCATGTGTCATGGATCATCGTCTTCTTTTTGGAAGGCGCCGTCACGGCGGTCGGTTTCATAGCTTACGTGCGGCTGATCGAGAAACGCGACCCTCAGGAACTCTCGGCTTGGCGATCGGGGCTTCTTCCGCTTGGCGCGTTGATCGGCAGCGGATTCTTTGCGCTGTTGATTGGGATGCTCGCCGCGACGGGTCACTATCGGTTCGAGTCCTTCCAGCTCCCCCCACGTTTTTTTAGTGCGATCGTCTTCGCGCTCGGAACGGCGATTTGGGAAGAAGTGACCTTTCGCGGCCTGCTCTTCCGCTCGATTGAGCGTACGGGCGGAACGTGGGTCGGCGTGGCGGTGTCGGCGCTTATCTTCGGTGCGGTTCATGGGCTCAATCCGAATGCATCGCTTCTTGCCTCGGCGGCGATTGTCGTCGAGTCCGGCCTCATGCTCGCATTTGCGTACGTGGCGGCACGAACGCTCTGGCTTCCGATCGGGATTCACTTTGGCTGGAACTTCACCGAAGATTATCTCTTTGGTGTTCGCGTGTCGGGCCACGCGGCGCGGCCCGCCGTTTTTACCGGTTCGCTGCAGGGAACGCCGAAGTTTACCGGTGGCGAATACGGAGTCGAGGCGGCACTCCCGTCGGTTATCCTCGGTTGCATCGTTGCTGCAATCTTTATTTACCTGGCGTATCGCAGGCGGGAACTCGTTCCGCTTCGGGGATCATGAAATGATGTTCTGCAAGATTGGTGAAGCTTAAGAGGCGCTGCTAATCGACTGCGAAGGAAGTCACTTCTACGTATAACGACGATACATCCGTCAGCTGCTTCTCGTCCGCTTTGACCCGCGGTACTATTCGGTCGGTTTTGCACGCAACAGCGCCGGATCAGCCTTACTAAAATCGTGATAGTGCTTGGAATCCAGCGGCGTGGTATCCGAGACCTGGACCTCTCCGACGTCGTGCTTGACGGCTTCTATATGTTGCGTGTATCCGGGATTTCCCCAAGTCATTGCCGATGAAATACGGATGAAATATTCTCCGCCTGATTCAACCACAACAGGGAACGCGCTCTTCTTGCTCTCCGTTCGAACCCAATATGTGCCCGCGGGAAGTTCGATTGTATAGCGAGTGCCGGCGAGCAGCTCTCCGAGCTTCACTTTCCCGCACCAGATGGCGGCGTGCGCGCGGTTTTCATCGATGTTGTAAAAGGTTAGAGTCGCCGCGCCGGTCGGCGGCGCGACAGTTGGGGGTTGCAGGCGCTCCATCTCCGCGCGGTTCAGCCTGATTCGCTCAGCAAATGCAGCACTGAATTCTGTCCCCTTAGGGATGCGCACCTGATCGCCGTGCATGAATGGCACGAACGGAAGCGCTAGCATATAGGTCTGTATAACTCCCTGTATCACGTCACTGGAGTGTTCGGGACTCAGATGGGCGTGGATCCGCCAGACCGCATTCAAAGGCGCCGTCTTTCCATTCAACAGAACCAGTTGTTGAATGGTGATGATCACCTCGGCGGACTTCAGCCTCCGGCGGGCCGGCTGAATCGCAGTCACCGTTCCCCAAGCTTCAGCCCTTCCAGGAACCACCACGAGGTTATCGATCGCAACCGGATCGATTACCCGGAAGCGAATGCGGTCCGCAACTTTCAGGTCCTTGCTGGAAATTGTGTCGAGGAGCAGCAACGAGACGGCCTCGCCTTTCTCGATCGTCAGCTCACCGGACGCGGCATCGGAAGACTTCTTCTCGGGCTCCGGTAGCGAAGGTTGCGGGAGCACAATTTCTGATTGTCCAGGCGCGCTGGCAGGAGTTGAGCCTGCGGCAGCGACCGTCGTCTCCTCTAACGGACGGCTCAATTCATCCGTCTTACTAGAAATCCTGCCCTCCAGCCCCTCCAAGGTATGCTGGAATCCACTTTTACCTGTAAGAGCACTGACGTTGGCGCTTTGCGCTTCCCAAAGCAGACTGCCCGCGAGATCGAAGCATTGCATTTTCAACTTGATCCAGGACGTCGCCGGGCGGTCCACCCTCAGCAACAGAACATATCTTGCCCCCGAAGCCCTTGCTTTGGCGAGGAGGCTGAGCGATGGCGCCAGATCGTCTCGACCAACACTCAAGTCTTCATAATCCTCACTTACGCCCGGCTCTCGATAGCGTGAGGGCGCGGCATGGACAACCTTGCGCACTGGCACATTCTTCGACGAAAGGAACCGCGAGACCTCGTCCACGGCTTGCTGGAAGACCTGCTGTGAGCTGCGTTGCATGTGCGCGGGCGTGCGGTACGTGTACAGGAAAACGCCAGATGGGGCACGGCTCTGGGCTGGGCTATCCTCCGATTTGGAACTGGGGGACGCCCCCTGCGGGAAGGCCGTCCATCCCGGAAAGAGGGCCAGGAGGAAGACCGCGAATGGAAGCTTTCCACCGAAATAGGCCATGGGAGTACCCATAGGAGTCTGGCTGCCAGGCCCTTTGCGATTGCCGCGAGCTTATGCGGGGTGCGGTGCTTTGTCAAACCACGTCACTGACAACTATCGGTAAGTCGTGCGGGTCGCCGGACTTGGGCGCATTACGTGCTTCTTATCGAGATGGCCCCACCCGGCATTTAGATTCCAGCTACTTAGCGATAGCTCTCGTATCGTCGGCTACTCAGAACTTATCGTCGGACCACGCGGCTAAGTCCTGGTGAGTCCGCTTACCGGACATGTGGTTTTGGACTGATTTCACTTCTTCGGTTAGCACGTTAATCGTCCTAGTTTTTCCAAAGCATAGTGGGGCTCAGGCTGCTATTCTCGCCAAAATGTGAATTTGGGAGCGAGGCCGCTGCAGGACCGGCCTCCAGGGGTCGACAGTGTTTTATCTAGCGGCGGTGATCGAATCAAACGAGGAAACCGGAGGACCTCCATGAAGTTGGATCGCGGAGTATTAAAGAGGCTTCCGAAGGTTCTGTTGCACGAACACCTGGACGGAGTGCTACGAGCGAAAACGCTGGTTGAGTTGGCGAGAAGCGGAAAATACGGCCGACTTCCCACGGAGGATCCAGATGAGCTAGCACGCTGGTTCCACCAAGGTGCGAACCAGGGAAGTCTGCCCAAGTATCTGGAAGGCTTTGTACACACAATTGCCGTGATGCAAACCGAAGAGGCGCTCGAACGCGTAGCTTATGAACAAGCGGAAGATCTTAGCCGTGATGGCGTGGTCTATTTTGAGAGTCGCTTTGCTCCGATTTTTCATACTCGGAAGGGATTAAGCCACGAGCAGGTGGTCTCCGCCGTACTGAAAGGCTTGGAGCGGGGCCGAAGGGACTTTGGAATTTCTTCGGGGTTAATCATCTGCGCGATGCGCAACATGGATGTGTCGCTCGAAATGGCCGAACTCGCTGTCGACTTTCGCGAGCGTGGAGTTGTGGGATTCGATCTGGCGGGTGAGGAGGGCGGTTATCCTCCCAAAAAGCACGTGGAAGCTTTCCATTATATTCAGCGACAGAATTTCAACATCACTATTCACGCTGGCGAGGGGTTTGGAAAAGAGTCGATTTGGCAGGCCATTCAATACTGTGGAGCACACCGGATCGGGCATGGGACACGATTAATCGATGACATTGCGATCGCAGAGGGAAAGGTCGTGAAATTGGGCGATCTCGCGCAATACGTGCTCGACAAAAGGATTCCGTTGGAGATTTGCCTGCTCAGCAACGTCCATACAGGGGCCGCACGCAACTTGTCCGAGCATCCCTTTAAGGTCTTATATCAGGAGAAATTTCGCGTCACCCTAAACACCGACAACCGGTTGATGAGCAACACGACTATGACTAAGGAATTCGAGGCTGCTGGAGATACCTTTGGTCTGTCCCT
>DASSXG010000118.1:0-3748 GCA_035704085.1 Candidatus Acidiferrum sp.
TCAATTCCCTGGCGCTCTAAGGTGGACAGGAGATCGTCAATTTCCTGCGATGAATGCACATCTGCGGGCAGACTGTCGTTAATCTCATCGTAAAGCAGGTAGCCGCGCTCCTTACCTATCAGGATGAGCTGCTGAACGTGGCCAAACTCATCTTCAATGCGTCGCGCCAAGAGTTCTCCTAAGCTTGCAGGAATGAGATGCTGCGGGCGACCTCAAGACTCTTTGTCCTCCCTGTGCGTATAGGCGCCGGGCTTGGGTTTCGGGGCGTGGGCATCCTGGTAATCGGCCAGTTCTGCATCCGTGACAGAGAAGCGAGCGGAGGGAGGACGGTCGGTTTGGGTGGCGAATTCCCGGTGAAGCCGGAGGGAGCAGATGTCCGGCGCATCCTGATAGCGCACGCGATGCGCCACGAAAGCGTCGTTTGCAATGGTCACAAAATATTCAGAGGATGCGCCGCCCGTTCCGCGAAGGGTGAAGGTGTATTCACGGATCGCTCCTTTGGTTTCAAACCCAACGTACTGTAGGACAACCCCATCACTCACAAAGCCCCCCCATTCCGAAAGGGAAACAGTCGCAAGTGTGAACTCAGGAGCCTCTTAGATAGAGCGAGAGGTTTCGAAAGAGCAACAAACGCGGCACATCCATGATGGCACACATATGCGTTTCAGTGTACGACCATCTCCAAAACCTGCGGTCGATCTCCCGGCGGAAATTAGCTTTCTATCCGTGCTTGCAGGAATTCCTCGGGCAAACGAACCATCCTGGGGCCGGATGCCGCTGTTATGCGCTCCACGCCAGGTCGACGGGCGCGCGTGCTCTTCTCGAACGACTCGTCATTCATTGAAATTCTCTCTACCCGAATCCCAAGTGCCCGTTCCAATTGGAACAACTCTGTCCGCTGCTCGCTCACGAAGAGAGTCGAAGCAACACCACGCTCACCCCGTCGCCCCGTACGGCCAACACGATGAATGAAGTTTTCGGTTATCCTGCTTCCCCGCAGTTAGTCTTCTTCGATGAAAAGGGAAAGCAGAGAGTCTAGGTGGATGGGGATGCCTTCTCGCTGCTTTACAAGTCCACCAGCCAGCGTTAACTTAGGTCGGTTAAGCACATAGAATATGTCCGATTTAACTTGACAATAGAAGTTAAGTGGCCTACGGTGGCTACGTACCGATAGAGGCAGACGGCAATCTGAGGGACGTGAGTCATCTGAAATTGCCCTGGCTTAAGACAGAAAAAAGTTTTTACGAGGTGGTTAAATTGAGAACACTAAATCGCGGGGAAGCATCCCGCGGGAATACGACGCTGCAAGAGCAGGTTAACCGCGTGTTTGGAGATTTGCTGGAGCGCGCGGGGGACGAATCGAACCTGACCCCCTGGGCGCCAGCCGTCGACATCTTCGAGACCGAGCACGAACTGGTAGTGAGGGCGGACCTGCCAGGTGTGAATCCGCAGGATCTGGACATCCGCGTCGAGAACAACATCCTCACCATTCGGGGCGAACGCAAGTTCGATAACAATAAGGGGAACGAGGAAAACTATCTACGCGTCGAACGGGCGTATGGCCCGTTCAGCAGGAGCTTCTCGCTGGCGAACTCCGTGAAATCGGATGCCATCAAAGCCGATTATCAGAATGGCGTACTGACGCTAAGCATCCCGAAGCGCGAGGAAGCCAAGCCGAAGCAGATCAAGGTGAATGTAGGCACGCAGGCGCAGGCCATGGCGGCCGCGGCCGGGGCCAGCTGAAGAGACCCCGCAGCGCGTAGACGAAGGAGCGAGGGGCTGGCGAGAATCGCTAGCCCCTTTCTCGTCAGATTTGGAAAGGTTCGGTACCAATCCGACAGAGTTTCGTTGGCGCACTGGCAGGAAGGAACTCAACATGGCATTGAAAATGACGAACCGCGAAGTGGATGGCGCGTCGGTGGTCGCGCTGGACGGTCGCGTCGTACTCGGCGCTGAAGGCGATGCTCTGCGTGAGGAATTGCAGAAGCTGGTCGCCGAAGGAAAGAAGAAAATCGTCCTGAATATGAACAATATTGAGTATATCGACAGCGCGGGGCTGGGAACATTAGTCGCCGCTCATTTGAACGCGAAATCCAAGGGCGCTGCTCTCAAGCTCTGCCACCTGGGCAGCAAGCTGCAGGAAGTCCTGCAAATCACTAGGCTGTCGACGGTATTCTGCGTCTGCAACACGGAAGCAGTCGCCGTCGCCAGCTTCTCTGTCTAAAAACCGCCAAAAAACGTGTGGCTTTGCGAGGTGGAGGCTGACTCAAAGCATTGGTGATTTGTCCGTGTTTGAGGATGGGCCAGCGCCGTGCGAGGTGCTTCCGGAACCCTCTTGAGGCCTGATCCTGATGCGGTAAGTGCAGATCACAATCTCACGTCTTCGCTTCCGGAAAAGCTGCTTGTGATTTCAAGGGTTCCCTCACTTGCTTTCTGCCACTCTCTTGACGTGGACGGCCTTCCTGGCAGCGTCGATCTCGACATCGGCTCTAACCCTTTGCCCCTCAAGACCACTCAGACTGGAAGGGTTGTCTATGATCCAGACGCTGCGGTCTGATTCTTTGACCAGAACCAGGGGTTGGGGCTTCCATTCCGGGTGGCCGATTGCGGCGCCGCCGCGAATACACTTGCGAATGCAATCGGCATGGCCCGGTTCGGTATGTTTCGCGCCGCAAGCCTGGTCGCTGACCCAAGCGATCCAGGTTTCGGCATGAGGACGAGCGAGAAGAGGCGAGGAGATGCTCGCAAACGCAACTGCAAAAAGTGCTGGGGCCCACCGATATCGCGCCATGAAATGGCACCGCCGAATAGCAAATATTCTGATCAATCGGAAGAATGCGTTGAAAGGGGTTCGGGCCTTACTACTCCGAGCTGTAGTCTCATTTTCAAAACGTTTCCCCTGGCATCTTGCGCATTTAAAGTCAGCGGGGGCTCGACTTCACTTTCGATGGGCGGAGTCACCGCAGTTGGTTCGTCTTCTAATTGCCAACCGGCTGCTTCAGAGCGACTGCCGCGAATTGCCCGCACGCATCTAGCCTTGTTATCGAGTACTCTGATTGCGATGGGAGCTGTCATCTTGTATCTTTCGAGCATCCGCCATAGCCGATCAAGTCCTTCGTACACCTTCAATTCGCAGTCGGCCATATCAGTCCATTCAGAGAGAACGATCGTAAAATCATCGATTTTTTGCGCCATTTCAACCGTCCTCGCAGCCGGCTTAGAATCCTCTGAATCCAAGATCTGCCGGCGAGGAATACTTAGGCGTCGTTATCACTCATTTTCGTCCCGAATTCAGCACCGACGCTCGATCTTCCGCTCGAAAATGGAGCGGGTCTCTGAGGCTTTGCAATTCCCGGTAGTAATAGAGAGAAGTGGGGCGTTTTCCATTGAACTTCAGCTTTTTTAGAAATTCCACTTCTTCCTTTGTGGCCGTCCCGCTGAGGGAACTATCATCAAGGAATTCTTTGAACCCCGGCTCTACCTCTGGTTGTTCAGATCCCCGTTCAACAAACTCATATCTCTTAGGATCCCCTGAAGCTATTCTCCGATTTAACACAATCTCCATGCTAAAGGTCGTCAGGTCGACGTCCCAGGACTCAATCAGTGGATCCAGGAAGGAAATACAGTTCTCAGACGACAAGTTAAAGACATCCGTGTCCAGAAACTCAAGGAGGGTTACCCGCAACTGTTCATAGCTTCGGCCGGTGAGTCGAGCCACCAAGTGGAGCCAGTTTTCACTGTTCAATTC
>DASSXG010000054.1:0-38230 GCA_035704085.1 Candidatus Acidiferrum sp.
TCTCCATCGTGAAGAACCGCGGCCGAGAGGCCAACACACGCGCTGAAGCAGAAAAGAATTTACACCCGCGCTCCTCCCGAGCGCCTCAGGAGGGCTTTTTGCCTCTTGACAAAGACCTATCATGGAAGTCGGCTTACCGGACATGTGCCGTACCATTACGAATCTTCCCAGCTTCTCAACGACGTGCTGCACGATTACCAACCCATTTGCCACATCCGCTCCTGGATGAGTCCGCTATAGCGATTCATGTGCTCAGGCCTGCGCTTCAGGGGCAACGGCAGAATTGCGGAGAGTCGGGCCGCGGAGCGCGGGCCAAGGGAGGAACGTCGATGTTATGCGGTCCGAAGGGTAGTGAAGAGCCGTCTATTTTGCAGTGCAGCGTTTGTGGGCGCCGAACGGGGTTATTTGAGCTTCCTGGAAGGAGCGAGAAATATTGTTTGGAATGCAGCGCGGATGTGGCGACGTCGATTCTCCTTACGACTGAGATTGATGCCGCGACGATGGCAGGACGGGAGACCCAAGGTTTGGTGGCGGAATTTGCGCAGTTGAGCAACCGGCTGCTGGAGAGAGCGCAGTCGGCATAGGAAGTCTCGCAATCTCATCTTTAGCTACGCCGGCCTGTCGGCACCGAAACGCGACTAGGCGGAGCTCCTTAAGCCGAGCAGTTTCGCGCTGCTCCCGCGCGGAGCATGAGTTGTGAGCCAGCGGAATCCGCCGACTCGGTGAAAGTGATTCGCGGCGCACGCAACAGCAAGAAAAGTTCGCTGGCCCAGAGAAGTATGTCCAGCAGGCGCCCGCGCTGAAGATTGGTCAGGTTTGCACATTGTAGGCTGATGTCCAGCGTCTTGCGGGAGCATTCCTCGATGAAAGCGCGCATAGAGGCGACATTCATGGGCTCGGAAAGATAGCTCCGGCCCCTGGGATCCAAGCGCTCCAGCTTTTCGTAACAGCGAAGCAGGAAGTGGTTCAGGCAGAGAGCCTGCTGATCCAAGGCGCTAACCGAGGCGCTACCACAAGAATTCTCCGTACAGTTTCGTTTCCGAAGCATCGTAGCCACTGCCCCCAAGTCCCGTGATTCAAATTGGCGGCTGCCTGCATGGTCTGCACATCCCTAGTGTTAAGAATCACTTAGGCGACGCAGACTTCCTCTCGCTGGAGAGGCAATGGTTGCAAGATAGAGTATTCTCCAGTCGAGTAAGCTTCTGCGCCGTCGGCGTGCAGCACCGGTACAAAGGCGATTAAGAACTGAGCCCGTAATTGACGGTCTATGAATGGTGCCAAGAGGGTGTGAACCCAGCGCGCATTTTTCGCGGACCGCTCATGGGCACTTTCTCCTGCCCACAAAGTTACGACGGTGACAAGTCGCGCCTCTTGATCGGAGACCATCACGAGGCACCCCGCAAACCCGGTCACTCCCTTAAATGCTTCTGTAAGTAACGAGGGAATAATTTTCTGAAAGCGATATGCTTCCTGGGGCTTAGCCACAAACTCCATGCTTAAAGCGATTAGCCCGTGAGAGGCAGTTTGTTTGATGGTTGGTGAATTTGCCTCAATGTTTCGTCGGCCAAAAGAGTGAGAGTCTGAGTCTAACTCTCTGGAAATAGATGGGTTAACTGAGATATGTGACACACTTCCTCCATGGATTTGGCCCACCCTTGGGAGAGGGGAGGCGCATCCTTGCCCGTTCAGGGCGGGCTCGAATGCGCCTACTGGGGCACACGGGGACCGGGGAAGGTTCCCCACGGATAAGAGACTCCCGAGCGAACGGGGTTCCTACAAAGGGGTTGTGCAAAAGAAGGGCAAAGCGTTTCACGACAAAGGTGAAATCTATGACTCATTGCTCGAATGAAAGGGCAAGGCTATACTCCTCAACCAAGATTTCGGGGGACCCGTGGAATTCTTCACGTTCGACAAGGCCTATGTGGAACGTCTGCGGGAAGGGGACCCGCCGACGGAGCAACACTTTGTGGCGTATTTTGAGCAGCTTCTGCGCATAAAGCTGAGAGCGCGGGCACTCCCTTCAGACAAGGTTGAAGATCTACGGCAGGAGACATTTATTCGAGTGATCGCTGCGGTGCGCCGCGAGGGGGGTGTGCGGCAGCCAGAACGCTTCGGAGCCTTCGTTAACTCCATTTGCAACAACGTCTTGCTCGAATATTATCGCTCTAGTGGACGCACCCAGCCAATGGAAGACTCCTATCTCGAGATTCCCGATAAAGTGTTGGATCTGGAGGGGATGATGGTCACAAAACAGGCTTCGGAACGCGTGCGGAAGATCCTTAAGGGAATGCCGCGCCGGGACCGCGACCTGCTGCGCGCCATTTTCTTGGATGATAAAGATAAAGACAGTGTTTGCAAGGAGTTCAGAGTGGATCGGAATTACCTGCGCGTCCTGTTGCATCGCGCTAAGGATAAGTTCAAGTCTACCTATGACCAGGGCCAGTTCGGGTCCGGAAGACGAGCAACCGGCACGGGAGGCCATTGAAACGATTTCGGCATTCCCGGCACTAACTATCGGATGGCACGAATGGACCATAACGAAGCGGTACAGCTTCAGGCAGCCGTAAAGTATGTCCTTGGGGAACTCTCCCAAGGGCAGCGAGATGAATACGAGGAGCACTACTTCGATTGCGGAGAATGTGCTGACGATCTGAAGGCGGCTGCGACTTTTGTCGACGCAAGCCGCGATGTGTTCCGACACCAGGCGGAGAAGTCTCTGGAAAGGGAAGCGGTTCCGGTCCGAGGTGGGTGGTTTGGATGGCTCCGGCCGGCGTTTGCGATACCCGTGTTCGCAGCGTTGCTGCTCGTCATTGCTTATCAGAATACCGTCACGATTCCGAAGGCCAAGGAAGCGGCGCACAGCTCGGGGCAACTGTTCTCTTCCACTTTTTCTTTGCAGGCGGCCAACGTGCGTGGCGGCGAAGAGCTCAAGCTCCAAGTCCCGCGGAATGAGAGTTTTGCGCTCAAGCTTGACTTTACCCCCTCGCGAACGTTTGAGAGCTACGTTGCCGAGCTACGAGACGCATCCGGGCGTTCGCTGCTCCGGGTGAGCATCCCAGGCTCTCTCACTAACAAGGAAGCGCAACTGGCGGTTCCTGGGGGGTTGCTCCAGCCTGGCAAATACGAGCTGGTCTTCACTGGCGGTGCGGGTTCTATGGGGCAGATGAGCAAAGACGAAGTTCTGCGCCTTGGTTTTTCTGTTGAATTTCTTCGGTAAATGAATAAGTATTTAGCCCCTAATTAAGTATTCGAGGTGTTTCCCATGGCCCCGCACACGAGAAGGTTTCATTACCACGCCAATGCTCACGTCTTGAGCGCCCATTTCACGCGGCCTATTCTTCACGACATTCCCGTCCAGGCCGCGACCTCGCTTCCAACGACGGGCGGCGTTGGCAGCGCGCGAGTGGAGAATTTTCGATTCAATGAACACATCTCGTTCAAGGCCGGCTATTCCCATGTTTCGGGCAGCGAGAAGGTAGAGAATAACAAGATCATCCACACCACCATGGCGACGGCTGTGATCGAAGGCTTGAACATCCTGGATATGGTGACCGCAGACCGCATCGTGGCTCGCCTTTCCTCCAGCTATGAGTCCGGACAGGAGTCCCGGATTCTCATTCTCGGCAGCAAGTTCGAGAACCTGCGCGTCGCCTGTTGCAAAATTGAGGTGGAGCTCCATCACGAACTAGCCTTCAAACTCGACACCTTCGAGGCCATAAGAAATGAGTTTGCAAACAACGCCGATTTCCGGAAAATGGCGGAAGATCCCTTTCACCCAGGGAAATTGCCGGAGAAGATAGAACCTCACGGGGTGGTCCATTGCTCCCTCGTCAAGGATATCCAGCCAGCCAAGTGTCCGGGGGTGCTGCGCTACGGACATCACGGCCACGTGTTGGAGGTTCCGGATTTTGGCAAAGTCTTCTTGGCCGAAATCCTTTTCCAACACGGCCGAAAAACTCTGACGATGCTGCGCGTGGAATTGGGTTCACCGAACGGCGGCGGAACGACGGTTGTAGAGGCCAGCAGCAACGGCCTGCCCCCGTCAGGATAATTGCTTCGTGTCTGCTCCTGAGTCTCGCCCTTGTCGAAACGGCCTGCAGTCCTGAGGCCCAGCCTAGCGTCATCTACGAAGACGCGCGGATGAAATTGAAGCGCGGCGAAGTCATGCCGGCTCTCGAAGAATCAGATAGGGCCTTGCAGCGGTATCCTTCCGAAAAAACAGAATGGCACTGGCGCTTTAGACTCTTGAAAGCTGAAATCCTGGTACGCCAAGGCCTGTACAATGAATCGCTGGCGCTGACTAGGCATGAACTACCCTCTTCGTTTGCCACTAGTGATTTGGCCGTATGGCGGAAACTGACCCAAGGGACCGCGAGTGCCTTTACGCAGCAGTTGTCCGATGCCGAGCGATTTTTGGCCGAGGGGGAGACCCTGGCGAAGGAAAATCACCCAGATCTGTTGGGGCAAGTCGAGCTGAGAAAGGGCACCGCTCGTTTTTTGGCGGGTAACCTTGCTGAGGCTGAGACCGCATACCGCCAGACGCTCAGGATCGCACGGGAGCAGAAGGATTCGTTCCTCGAGGCTTCCGCTCTAAACGGTTTGGGCTTGGTTGCGACTAAGAACGAGCACTATGACGAAGCCGTAGATTGGAACCGCGCCGCTCTGAGCTTGTCTCAATCTTTGGGCTCACACAGTTCTTCGGCACGGGTGCTCGGAAACACAGCCTGGAGTTACAGAGAGTTAGGCGACCTTGACAGTGCTCTCGCACTCTACAAACAAGCAGAAGAAGTGTCGTCGCGAAACGCGCTGGTTGAGGATCAACTATACTGGCTCACAGGAATCTCCGCTGTGTACTACGAACAACACGATTATGGATCGGCTGAAGTGGTCTTGACTCAAGCTCTGGATCTCGCACGAGGTCAAGGGGATAAGAGAACACTTGCCGAATACTTGAACGATCTTTCAGAAATCGCCTTGGAAACCGGTCAAATAGACACTGCGGAGAAGTACTACAAGGAAGCCACTGAAGCCGAGCGGGCCGGATTAGACCAATCTGGGGAGCCTGCAACACTGCTCGTTCGGGGACGCATAGCTGAAAGTAAGCATGAATTTCCCTGTGCAGAAGAATCGTTTCGGCGAGTTGTCCGGGACCCAAAGGTGGATTCGGCGCAAAGGTGGGAAGCCGAAGCGCGGTTGGCAAAGCTCTATGCTGAAGAACGGCTAGACGCGAGAGCAGAGAAAGAGTTCCGCCGCTCTTTGGAAACCATCGAAACGGTTCGCTCATCAGTGCAAGCCGAAGACCTCAGGATGTCTTTTCTTACTGGCGCGATCTCGTTCTACGATGATTATGTGGATTTCCTGATCGCACACCAGAGGGTCGAAAACGCGCTGGAGGTCGCAGAGTTGGGCCGGGCACGTACGCTCGCCGAAGGACTCGGAGCAAGTCCGATCGCGCTGAAGTTTCCACTACATAATTTTCACGCTCAGCAGATCGCGCAACGAATGCATGCCACAGTTCTGTTCTATTGGCTTGGCCAAAATCATTCTTACCTTTGGGTGATCACACCCACGAAGACCACCTATTTCACGCTGCCCAAAGCGGCGGAGATTGAGTCCGTGGTGAAATCCTATCGTAGGGCAATTCCAGGAATGCGCGACGCGGAGGATGCCGCCGCTGCCGATGGAAAGAAGCTGTACGCCATGCTGGTGGAGCCGGCGAAAAAGCTGATTCCGAAAGGATCGCGAGTGATCGTGCTGCCGGCGGAGAGTTTGTACGGATTGAATTTTGAGACGCTGGTGGCGCCCGATCCGCAGCCGCATTTCTGGATTGAAGACGTCACGGTGACCACGGCAAACTCTTTGACGCTTCTGGCCTCCTCGGCCCAGCGGCGCGCGCCCGAAGAAAAAAGCCTCTTGCTGGTGGGAAACACGGAGCCCAACGCCAACTTTCCGGCGCTGGCGCAGGCGCCAGTGGAAATAGAGAAGCTCGAGCACTACTTTCCGGAACAGAATCGAAAGGTGCTGGAAGGGAAGAGCGCCACGCCTACAGCGTATCTCCACAGCAGCCCTGAAAAGTTTGCCTATCTTCACTTCGTCACGCACGGGACGGCCAGCATCACGCGTCCCCTCGAATCCGCCGTGATCCTCAGCAGCGAAGGTGATTCTTACAAACTCTATGCGCGGGACATCGTCAAGCACCGCCTCAACGCGCATCTTGTGACCATCTCCGCGTGCGATGGCTTGGGCAAGCGAACTTACTCCGGGGAAGGACTGGTCGGCCTTTCCTGGGCCTTCCTGCGCGCGGGCGCACACAACGTCATTGGCGCGCTCTGGGAAGTCAGCGACGCCTCCACACCGCAGTTAATGGACGCACTCTATAACGGATTGAGGCAGGGCAAGGACCCCGCCACGGCCCTACGCGATGCCAAGTTGTCTCTCCTGCACTCCAATTCCGACACCGTCTTCAAGAAGCCCTTCTACTGGGCGCCCTTCCAGCTCTACGCGGGGTCGTAGCGAGCCGGTTTTTCGTGACCGGCCTCGACACGCGCCACCCTCGTCGGGATCCTTCTTGAAACGAATCCGCCATCTTGGTCACTATTCTCCATTGACGTGAAGTTGCGGAGGATCGTGTCCCCATGAATCCAAACCAAATTCAAATCGAAGCCCAAGAGACAAGCTTTGTTCCTACGAAAGATCGTTTGGTGGAGTATTCACCAGGTGCGAGGATAGAGCCGTGCGAATTTGAGAATCTGCTCCAGCGGGCGATGCAAATTCTAATTGTGCGGGCGCAAAGCGCAGCCCCACCCAATACTTGATGCCAGCGCATTCTCGTTGGGCGGGCCGGGTTATAGCTGACATCCCTGCTCGTTATGTTCTCGCGAAGAGAGTTCACCACCAACTCGACGCTGTTAGGCTAAGATTTTTGGCGGTCAGTGCTTGCGGATCGCTGGAAATTTGTACGGCGTAATTCCTTTTCCTTCTTCAATCGTCACAATCTGGTTCGCCAGAACGTTACGAATCACCTGGCGCGCGCCGCTCGGCCAAGCGATCTCGATGGTGTCCACGCGCGCGTGCGGTCCCAATCCAAAATGGAGGCGCGGATCCTGCGCCGAGCAAAAACTCATCCCGCCCTGCGCCTGGTCGTAACTCACAAAATTTCCCGCCGTGATCTTCAGCACCGCTCCGATCCCGTCTCGATTGCTTTTCGTTCCGATCAGACGCATGCCCAGCCAGTGATTGTTCTTTCCTACGGGTGATGAGCCACCATCGTTATGGAAAAGCTGCGCGTCCTCGCCATTGTTGCTGACCAGAAAATCGAGCCAGCCGTCATTGTCATAATCCCCGACCGCCAGCCCGCGCCCCACGCGAGCCTCGCGAAAGGCCGCATCCTGCGTCCCCGTCACGTCGGCAAATTTCCCATTGCCCAGATTGCGATAAAGCTTTCTCTCCTCGGCGTAGGTCACCGCCGGGTGATACATCGCGATGTTGTCGAGGATATGGCCGTTGGTCACCAGCAAGTCGCGCCAGCCGTCATTGTCGAAATCAAAAAAGCGTGCGCCGAAACTGCTATTGCGGTAATTCGTCTGGCCCAAACCGGAAGGAATGGTCGCATCAGTGAACGTTCCATCGCCATGGTTCTGGTAATAGCGGTTCAATTCGAAATCCAAATGGCTCACGTAAAGGTCAAACAACCCCGAGTTTCGAACGTCGGCCGCGTCGGCGCTCATTCCCGCTTCCGGTTTGCCCTCCTCGCTGAAGCCTGCTCCGCTGGTATAACTCACGTCGCGAAAGGTCCCATCGCCATTGTTCAGATACAAAAAATTCCGCTGTGTATCATTCGCTATGAAAATGTCCGGCCATCCATCCCCGTTCAAATCCGCCAGCACGACCGCCAGGCTCTTCCCGTCGTTATTCAGAAGCCCGGCCTTCTGCGTCACATCCGTAAACGTTCCGTCGCCATTGTTGTGAAAAAGGCGCGGCGAATTTCCCGGAAAGCTGTCCGGGTGGCAGTACGCGCGATAACCCGGCTTTTTCTCCCCGCAGGACACCGGATGATCCACGTCGAATCGCACATAGTTCGTGACCACCAGATCCAGCATTCCGTCACGGTCATAGTCGAACCAACCGGCGGCGGTCGCCCAGCCGCCATCATTTCCCACTCCCGCCTTCGCCGTCACATCCGTAAACGTCCCATTTCCATTGTTGTGATAGAGCAATGAATGCCGGTAACCCGTCATGTAAATGTCGGGATACCCGTCGTTATCAAAATCACCCACTGCCACGCCGAAAAAAAAAGTCCCATCCGTGTGAATTCCCGCTTGCTCCGTCACATCGGTGAACGTTCCGTCGCCATTGTTCCGGTAGAGCGCCGGCTGCGGCGGTTTTTCCGGGTGGAAGTACGGCGTGTATCCGCTGTTCACGAAAAACGCATCGAGAAAGCCATCCTGGTTGTAGTCAATCCAGGCGACTCCTGCGCCCATCGTTTCGATATACAGCTTCTGGTCCGAGGCCGCACGTTCGTGATGAAAGCGAATCCCCGAAGCCCGGGTCACATCACGGAATTGCACCTCGAACGGATGTGTCCCCCCAGTGTTCGGCGCTTTCTTCCTCATTGCTTGGGCGAAATTTGCGGTGATCTGTGCGTGCGCTGCGTATTTGGCGGGTAAAAGGAACACGAGCGCGGCCGCAACAATCGCCAACATTCTCGCGATCGTTTTTTGCCCACGCGTCTTCATTGGCATCATCTTCGAAAATAGTAGCATCCCTTTCTCGCGAAGCGCCCGCAACCGCTCATGCATGGCGAGCCTCCCGTCCTTTCGATTGTTCAACTTCGCGCAAGAAAGTTTTCAACCGCATCGCCCCCTCCCGACTCTACTTTTGTCTTGACACTTCTCCAATGTCGACGCTAGGCTACGCGCACTGGTGCGTCTGGGGGGCGTTCTGGCAGGGGTTGATCTCTTTCACATCGGCATTTTAAGGGCTAGAGTCTGCTGGCCGGACGTGACACGCTTCTGCTGTATTTCGCGGACGTGCCGTCTAGCGCTGTAAGAGAAAGCAGGGAAGTTAGCGGTTTTCGTTCAACTTCAACGGTTGAATTGGCTTTCGGTTTGTGGAGGACAAAGAATGAAGCAAGCATGTTCGAAGTATGTACTCCTAGTAGTGTGTTTGCTGTTGCTCGCTGTTGCTAACGCTTCCGCGCAGACTCTGGATCGCGGTGCCGTACATGGCTTTGTGTACGACACTTCGGGGGCAGCGATTCCCGGCGCCAAAGTCACGCTCACAACGCCCGCCACCGGGCTAACACGCGAGCTCGTTACCAATAGCGACGGCGGCTATGATTTTGAAGCCCTCACTCCGGGCGAGTATACCCTCACTATCGCAGCCGGGAACTTCGCTTCTTACACGATCAAGCAGATTGTTGTGAGCATCGGCTCATCTATCGCGTTGGATGCCCATCTAAGAGTCAAGGCTGCCGAACAAAGCGTCACTGTTACCGCGGAAGCTGCTGGCGCAGTGGACACCACGACCTCGGGAATTACGCAGCTCTTGGATCAGAGGGACTTGGAGAATCTCCCGTTTCCGGGCCGCGATTATCGTGACCTGGCGCAGTTATCTCCCTCCGCGCAGGTTGTTCCCGGTCTCCGCGGCGCCATCCGGCTCGGCGGCCAGCAAAGCGATTACAACGGTCTTGTCATCGATGGCGCTGATACGACCAATAATTTCTTCGGAGAGAACTTCGGCTCGCTCGAAACCAAGAACCTCACCGTTCCCATCGAGGCCGTCCAGGAATTCCAGGTCGTGACCAACGGCTTCGCTCCTGAATTCGGCCGCGCCACTGGTGGCCTGCTCAACGTCATCACCAAGTCCGGCACGAATGACCTTCACGGCGAAGCCCACGAATACTTCCGCAGCGGGAGCTTGACCAAAGACGACGCCCTGGGCGCCCCTCCCAATATTGACAAGCAGAATCAGTTCGGAGGTTCCGCCGGCTTTCCGATCCACAAAGACCGCCAATGGCTCTTCCTTTCTACCGACATTCAGCGCAGCCACGGTCCGCTCACCACCAATCTTTGCGGCAAGACCGACACCGCATGTCAGAATGACGCTGGGCCGGTTATTCCGATTGCAGCCAATAACACTGACAAGCTAGGTCCTTCTTGCAAGAACGTTACGCCTGGCACCACCCACCTCCTCCCAGGCTGCTACGGAGTCGCCAACTTGCACGCCTTGGAAGGATCCAGCACTCAGTTCCAGAACTTTTTCACTCTCCTTGGACACTATGACTATCAGCTCACCACTGCCAACCACTTCAGCATCCGCGGCTTTGGTACCCGCAATCACACGAAAGGTTTTACCGGCGGCCACGGACAATCGGAAACCTTCGATGCGTTCGGTGATACCGAGGACTTTATCAATCAGGGGATCAGCGGGGTGTTCTCTCTCACGACGGTTCTCGGCAGGAAAGTCAATGAAGTCCGCGCGCTGATTGAAGGAGAAACCCGCAAGCGCCATCCGATTTTCTCTGGCGCGCCGGAAATCTTCATTGGTGGAGTCGGGGAGTTCGGCCAGCGCTTCTACCTCCCCGGCAACAACGACAACGGGAAACTCCAGGTCCAAGACAACTTTTCTTACTCCTTCGCCAAGCACGACGTGAAGTTCGGCGGCGACGTCGATGCCTTCGTTGACAGGAAAGATATTTTCGCAGGCTGGAGTGCTGGCAGGTACAACTACGGGAGTCTGACCGATTTTGACAATTCCAACCCTAACTTCTATTTTCAGGGCTTCGGCCTGCATGGTCTCGACGTTTTCAAAGCAGGCACGATTAAGCCCGCTTACCAGACCGGCATTGGCCTCTACGCGCAAGATAAGTGGCAAGCTAGGCCACGCCTCACCGTAACCTATGGCCTTCGCTGGGATGGAACTCGGAATCCTCAGACTCAAACGGTCATCACAGGACAGAAGGTTTTCGTTGGCGTCGGGGCAGGAAGCCACTTGGTTCCAGTTCCGCAGAAGGTTCCTAATGATTACGAGCAATGGGGTCCTCGGGTCGGCGTGGCTTGGAACGTGGCCGGGACCTCCCACCCCACAACGATTCGGGCGGCTTGGGGCTTCTATTATGCACAGTCGCCGACGATCTTTTTCCCAACCGCGGGCAGCGAGAACTCACAGACACTCTTCTGTCCGACTCGCTTCGGTTGCAACCCGTCCAGTGGAGCGCCCTACACCTTCCCTTCGACCCTTCCCATCACTGTGGATCAGATGTGCACAAGTCCGCAAAGCACCATAGGCTGTCCTTCCATCAGTTATGTGGACCCGGCCTTCAAGAACCCGCGGGTTTCCAATCTCACCGTTGGGGTCGAACATCAGATTGCCAATAATTGGACCGTCGGCGTCAACTACGCGTTCATGTATTCGTGGCGCTTGAAGACGGGCGGTTTCAGCACCTCCAACTGGCAAAGGAATTTCGTTTCCCTGGGCACTGATTCGCTCGGCCGCTCCATTTTGGCTTCAGAGCCTGGAGGTGTGGGAACGTGCCCCGCGAACGGAGCCACGGTTTTCGGAGCCCTCCCCGCGGATTGCACGCTTTCCGTCTTTGGTGTGAATTCGCTGGCGAGCTTCAGCCACGGCACCTACCACGCCGTTACTGCCAGCGTCAACAAACGTTTCTCGAACCGCTACCAGTGGTTCGCTAATTACACCTGGTCTCGCAATTACAGCAACGACTCCAGCGAACGCGATACTGATACCTTTTTCGGCACCCAAGATCCGTTCAACATCAACATCGACTACGGCCGCAACGGTCTGGACATCTCTCACCAGTTCAAATCTGGCATCGTCGTTGATCTACCGCACGGTTTCAACTGGAGCAGCAATTTCATCGCTCACAGCGGCCTGGCCTATCCGGCTTACATCACCGGGGATATCAACGGAGACGGCGTGGTGAATCAGTTCTCGAATAACGACCGGCCTGGGGTTCAGATTGGAAGCGGAAAGCCCTTTTTGATGCCGCGTTACCCCGCGCGCCAGCCTGATTTCTTTACCTGGGACATGCGCATCAGCAAAGACATCAAACTGGGGGAGCGGTATCAGTTCCGCCTCACCGCCGATCTATATAACGTCACAAATCGCGGCAATCTCTACTCCAATCCGGACAACACGGGATTCATCAGCCTTCCCGGTGCGACCACCACCCCTATTACTGGGCCCACCGCTGGATGCACACCCATACCGAACAGCATTTCCTTATCGTGTCCGGCCCTGACAGCCATTCCCAAGCAGGGCGACACCTTCACTCTGATCAATCCCACTCCCGGTGGCCAAAACGTCACCTTCAAATATGGCGTCCATGACGAAATCTCTCCGGGCAGTACGCCCTTTGCCGCGCAGTTTGGCGTGCGCTTCCAGTTCTAGCGGAGCGACGTGTTCAACGGGCGCCGGCGCTTTCTCCAACTCATCAGAGGAGCGCCGGCCGCACGATGCTTCTTGTTCGGACGGAGGCAAACAGTGACAAGGTTCCGTTCGCTTTATTTCCCCAATCCTTCTTTTCTCTGTGAAGCCAGCGATCTCTGGCGTTCTTTGCGTTAATTCTTTTTCTCTTCTGCTACGGAAGCTTCAGCAACAGCGCGTTTGTAATCCGGATCATCCGGCTCCAGCTCGGACGCTGTCCGGAACGCAGCCAATGCGCGCACTCGATCATTGCGCTTCATGAGAATGCGCCCCATCTCAAAATACGCGTCTGCCTCTTTGGGACTGATCTGCGTCACTTGTTCGAACGTCCGAAGTGCCTCCTCATCCTTGCCATCGCCTTCGGCAATCACGCCGGCGACGTACAAAAAATCCGGCTGGTACGGCTGGATCGCCAGCGCCCTGCCAATCGCCTCCTGCGCTTTCTCCTTTTCATTTATCGAGAAAAAAATTTTTGCTTCCTGCGAATAGGCGAATCCATTCTTCGGATTCTTTTCCAGCGCCTGTTGGACAAGATCGAGCGCCTCGTTGAATTTATTTTGCCGGGCCAATTCATTCGCTTTCTCGTACAGATGTTTTGACTGAACTTCATTTTCGGCTCGCCGCCGCTCGTTCTCCGACGCGGCCGCAAATTCATCTCGCGCGCTTTTGGCTAGATCCGCTTTTCCCTCGCAATCGTACGCATTCCCAAGCAGAAACAGTGCTTCGGTATCGAGCGCCGCTGCATCTCCCGGCGGCTGCAGAATATTCGCAGCGCGTGCGCACTGCTTAAGACGGATCAGAATCTTCGCCAGGAGCATCCGCGCCGGCTGGGAATCCGGCTTCGCTTCAAATACTTTTTCCGCATCGCGAAGCGCCTCTTCGTTCTTATTGTTGTCGGCGAAAACCTGTGCACGCAAAAAACGCGCATGCTGGTCGCCGGAATCCAGTGCCAGCGCTTTCTCTATTTGTGCAAGCGCAGCATCCTTATCCCCTTTTCCAAGATATGCAGTTCCCAGCATATTCAGCGTAGTTACATCCTTAGGAGCGAGAGCCACTGCCGCCTGTAAAGCCGCGATAGCGGCATCAAACGATTCCGCTTCGATCTCGAAACTTCCGATGGCTTTCAAAACGGAGACGCTCTTCGGATGATGCTTGCGCGCAGCTTGAAGCAAGGCCCGCGTTTCGTCGACGTTATGCACTCGCCGGTATGCCTCCGCGAGTCCCGATTCTGCGGTTTCGTTGCGTGGCGCAAGCTCCAGAGCTCTTCGAAAAACGGCGATCGCGTCGGGAAAGTGTCTAGCCTTAGCGAGAAATTGCGCGAACTCGAGGTTTAGTTTGAAATCTTGGGGCGACTTCGCAATCGCCTGTCGATATTGTTGAATCGCGCCTTCGAGTTCACCTCTTCTGGCGGGAGCCCTCGCTTCCTCCCGCGAAGGAGCTTGCGGATTTTGTCCTGCGCGC
Source organism: Candidatus Acidiferrum sp. (assembly GCA_035704085.1). Lineage (GTDB taxonomy): Bacteria > Acidobacteriota > Terriglobia > Acidiferrales > UBA7541 > Acidiferrum. Next base: position 13,909 of record DASSXG010000054.1, read on the forward strand.
CAAAATCCCGCTTGCGATGGCAGGGAATAGGAAACGAACGAGGCGGCGAGCAGAAGCGAATAGGCCATCAGGGACTTGTTCATCGAGAGCGCTGACAATTGCGGTCACCAGATTATGTCCTTTAGGTTGAAGAAAACAACTGCCGAGGCCAAGCTCACTGCAACTGCTCTTGGCTCAAAAAGGGGAGAAGCGGGAGAGATGCAGCCGGTATACTGTCCGGGAGGAATCCCAAAATGAACTGGCTTCGCGCATACATCTTGCTGCCGCTGCTTGCCTTCTTTGTTATTGCCCCGGCACACGCCCAGGGCAAGCGCAAAGTAATCATCGACCAGGATTGTGCCGGCCCCGGCGGAACGGACATGCAAGCCGTTCTCAGCCTCATCAACTCGCCGGACACCGACGTTCTCGGCATCACCGTGCTCACCGGAGACGCGTGGCGCGACGAAGAGATTCAACACACCCTGCGACTCCTCGAGATCATCGGCCGCACGGACATTCCGGTTCTGCCCGGCGCGGCCTTTCCGCTGGTCAACAGCAAGGAGTACATCGCCAAGTGGGAAACGCTGTACGGCAAAGTGTTGTATCAGGGAGCTTGGAACTTTGCCAAGGGCTACCCCGTTCACGGGCCGTATGACATTCCGCCGATGCCCGAGGGTGCGCCCAAGACGAAAGCTTCGAGCGAAGATGCGGCGCATTTTATGGTGCGCACCGTGCGGCAGTATCCGCACGAGGTGACGATTTATGCCGCAGGTCCCATGACCGATCTGGCGCTGGCGGTGACGCTCGATCCGCACTTCCCAGAATTCACTAAGGAACTAATTGTCATGGGCGGGAGCATCAATCCCACGACCGAAGATCCGGAATTCAATCTCTCACCTCGCCGCGAATTCAATTTCTGGATGGATCCCGAAGCCTCGCGCGCCGTGCTTCACGCGCGCTGGCCTCGCATGGTCTTGACCACCGTGGACATTTCCGTGAAGACGCGCATGGAAAAGTCGCTCATCGAGCAAGTTTCCAAGAGCACCACGCCCGGAGCGCAGTACGTCGCGAAGTACGCCGAAGCCAACTACCTCTGGGACGAGCTTGCTGCTGTCGCCTGGCTCGATCCCACCATCATTACCAAGTCGCAGAAACTCTATGTCGACGTGGAAGTCGATCATGGCGCGTCCTACGGCGACACCCTGGCATGGGCTCCCGGCCAGCAACCGGGAATGGGCGAGGCCCTCGTCGAAGTGCAGAAAGATCTCGACAAGGAGAAGTTTTACAAGGAGTACGTCGAACTGCTCACGCGTCCCACTCCTCACCCGCATGCAGGCGCACAGAATTAGTGCGTGGATTCGGCCGAAGAAACCAGCGCCTATGGGCGCTCCGCCTTGCCAGGCGGCATCTCGGCGGCTTTGCTTTGCGATCGTGCGGCGATGCAGTATCATCCGCGGCTAACGGAAGAGAGGACCGATGTTCATCCCGCACACCTTCAGCGTCGCGCTCTTGATGATGATCACTAGCGCCATCTGCTGGGGCTCCTGGGCCAATACTTATAAGGGCGTGAAAAATTACCGCTTCGAGCTTTTCTACTGGGACTATGCGGTGGGCATTTTTCTCATGTCGCTGGTGCTGGCGTTCACGATGGGCAGCACGGCTAACGACGGGAGCAGCTTTCTGAATAATGTTCATTCCGCGGACGGCTCCAACATCGGTTACACGCTGCTGGCTGGTGTTGTGTTCAATCTTGCGAACCTGCTGCTGGTGGCCGCGATCGACATGGCAGGATTGGCGATCGCCTTTCCCGTTGCCATCGGTATCGCACTGGTGGTGGGCGTGGTATCGAGCTATTTGCTTCAGCCAAAAGGAAACGCCGCTTTGTTGGCCATTGGAGTCGCCTGCGCGGTCGTCGCCGTCATTCTGGATGGCAAAGCCTACGGCAGCCTTTCCGGCGTGAACCGCGCGGTGTCGAACAAGAGCATCATCACCTGCGTCGTTTCCGGTGTGCTCATGGGAATCTGGGCGCCCTTCGTGACCCATGCGATGACGAAGGGCAACACCCTTGGACCTTACAGCGTGGGCGTGTTTTTCACTCTAGGAGCGTTGCTATCCTGCTTATTCTGGAACGTCTACTTTATGCGTAAGCCGCTGGTCGGCGATCCCGTGAATTTCGGAGAGTTTTTCCGTGGCCCGGCGCCGGGCCACGTCCTGGGACTGCTGGGCGGGGCGATCTGGAGCATCGGCACAGTGTTCAATCTCGTGGCTGCGAATTTCACCGGAGTGGCGATTTCGTATGCCATCGGGCAATCAGCGCCCATGGTCGCGGCGATTTGGGGCGTTCTGGCGTGGAAAGAATTCCGAGGCGCTCCGGGCAAGGCCTATGCGTATTTGGCTTTTATGTTCATTTTTTATGCGCTGGCTATCCTCCTCATTTCTCGCGCGAACACCGCCAGCTAATAAAGGGCGGAGTGCAGACACATCCCTCTTCCGCAACCCTTGCTTGTCATGTGCCAATCCTCGACAATATAAGGTTTACGGACGTGAAATATTTCGCGTCGTAGCGGTCGACCCTCACCTAAAGTGAAGCGAGTGAAATGACCAGTCAGGCGAATTCCGCAAAGCGCATCGTCGCCTATTTTTCAATGGAGATTGCTCTTGAGAACGACATGCCCAGCTATAGCGGCGGGCTCGGAGTTCTCGCGGGCGATACGATTCGCGCCTCCGCCGATCTGCGGTTGCCCATGGTGGCTATTTCACTGCTTTACCGTAGGGGCTATTTCACCCAGCGCCTCGCGGAAGACGGCTCGCAAGCCGAAGAACCTGTGGAGTGGGCTGTTGAGGACTTCCTAAAGGAAGAGTCTGTTCGAGCCAGTGTTTCGATGGAAGATCGCACCGTCGAATTGCGCTGCTGGCGTTATTCGGTCAGGGGAGTGCACGGATTCGAAGTGCCTGTCTACTTTCTTGATGCCGACCTGCCCTCGAATGCCGAAACCGACCGTAGCCTGACTGGCACACTGTATGGAGGCGATTCCTACTATCGCCTCCGGCAGGAAGTGCTGTTAGGAATCGGAGGCGTGCGAATCTTGCGGGCGTTGGGATACAACGAACTCACGCGTTACCACATGAATGAAGGGCACGCAGCGCTGCTTGCATTGGAGTTGCTCGGCGAAGAAGCACGGGAGGCTGGGCACACTTCCATCCGGGGTGAGGACATCGAAAAAGTTCGCAGCAAATGCGTGTTTACCACGCATACTCCGGTTCCTGCCGGCCATGATCGCTTCCCGATGGAATTCCTGACGCGCGTATTTCCAAAACAAATGGAATTTCTCGATCTGAAAGACGCTTCGTCGGCGGACTTGATGAAACGCGTTTTGCAAGTGGAGCAGAATTTTCCCGGCTTGCAAGAGGCGGCGCAACGCGGTGCGTCGCTTAACATGACGCAGCTCGCGCTGAACCTCAGTACCTACGTCAACGGCGTCGCCAAGCAACACGGGGAAACTTCCCGGCAGATGTTCCCTGAAGTGCCCATCCACGCGATCACCAACGGCGTCCATGCTGGAACATGGACTTCTCCCGCGTTTCAACAGCTCTTTGACCGTTATATCCCCTCCTGGCGCGAAGACAACTACAGTCTTCGCAGTGCCCTCGGTCTTCCGGCGGAGGACGTTTGGGCAGCCCACCTGCTTGCGAAGCATGAATTGCTCGAAGTCGTGCGCAAAAAGACCGGGCTCATTCTCGATCCGGAAATTTTCACGATCGGTTTCGGGCGCCGCGCCACGGGATACAAGCGCGCGGACCTCATTCTTTCGGATATGGATCTGCTCCGGCAGATCGCCAAAAACGCCGGTCAATTCCAGATCGTTTTTGCCGGCAAGGCCCATCCCAATGACGGAGGAGGGAAAGACATCATTCGGCGAATCTTCAAGGCGAAAAAAGCGCTGAAGAAGACCATCCACATCGTGTTTCTGGACGATTACAACTTGGATCTCGGCGGGAAAATTACTTCAGGCGTGGATCTCTGGCTGAACACGCCGCAATTTCCTCTGGAGGCTTCCGGTACGAGCGGGATGAAGGCTGCGCTGAACGGGGTGCCGAGCCTGAGCATTCTGGATGGCTGGTGGGTCGAAGGCCACATCGAGGGCGTGACGGGCTGGGCGATCGGGGAAGCTCGCCGCGCCGCCGCCGGCAGCGCTCCCACCGACAACAAAGCGGAAGCCGAATCGCTCTATTTCAAGCTGGAGAACGTAATCCTGCCGATGTACTACAACGAGCGCAACCGGTTCCTGGAAGTCATGCAGCATGCCATCGCCATCAACGGCTCGTTCTTCAACACGCAACGCATGGTACAGCAGTACATCACCGATGCTTATCTGCGCTGATCCGGGAAGTTTTGTTTCCGTTTGAAGCATGATGGTCCGCTGGCGAACTAGTCTTATTTAGACTAGAGATTGGGATCAGCGCAGGCGGTTTTTGTAAATGGCCATTCCGACAGCGGCATCCATGCCCATTTGTTCCAGCGCGGCGATTTCGCCACGCGTCTTGATACCGCCTGCGGCAATGATCGGGAGCCTTGTGGCGCTGCGCAACAATCGAAACCATGCAAGGTTCGCGCCGGCCATCGTGCCTTCACGGTCCACATCGGTGCACAAAAACGCCGCGCAGAACTGTTCGAGCTGTGCCATGACTTTTTCCGCCCGAAGTGACAGGCGTTTCCGCCAGCCGTGAATTGTGATTTGCCCCTTCGCGGTGTCGAGGGCGATAACGATTCGTTTACGATCCACTTTTTTCGTGAGCTGGCTGAGGAAACGGGTATTTACCATGCCTTCGTGAAATGCGGCGCTTCCAATTATGATTTGCCTCGCGCCGCATCCGGCAATTTCTTCAGCCCTCGAAACGCTGCGAATCCCGCCGCCCATTCGCACCTTCATTCCAAAATCCTTTCGTGCGCGCGTACAGAGTTCGCTGGCCAATTCGTTGTTCGAGCCCTTTCCTATGGCCGCATCAAGGTCGATGATATGCAGCCACTCGTATTTCTTGAATTTCTTCAGCAGGCCGAAGACGTCGGCGACGGCAAGTCGGCATTTGTTTCCATGCACCAGCTGAACTGCTTTTCCGTCTTGCAGGTCAATGCAGGGAATCAGCACGGCAAGCGCACCTCGATGCCACTTGCCGCAAGAAATTCCTTGAGCTTGCAGATAGATTGACTTTCATCGTGAAAGATCGAGGCGGCCAGCGCGGCGTCCGCGGCGCCGTCCCGGAAGATCTCCTCGAAATGTTGTGGCAATTTCGCGCCGCCGGACGCGATGACGGGAACAGATACGGCCGCAGAGATGGCCGACGTGAGCGCCACGTCGAAGCCGCTTTGCGTTCCATCGCGATCGACGGAGGTGAGCAGGATTTCTCCTGCTCCCATCGTCACGCCCTGTCTCGCCCAGAAGATCGCATCGAGCGAAGCGGATTCGCGCCCGCCGCGAACCATAACGTCCCAGTGCTCGCCAGTGCGCCTGGCGTCAATCGCGAGAACGACCGCCTGCGCGCCAAATTCCTTCGACAATTCGGAAATGAGCGCGGGCCGTTCAACCGCCGCCGTGTTCACGGTGACTTTGTCTGCTCCCGCGCGCACAACCGCGCGGCCATCTTCGAGCGTTCGAATGCCGCCGCCGGCTGTCAGGGGAATCGCCAATTCCGCGGCGACTTGCCAGATCGTTTCGAGAAAAGTGGGCCGGCGATCACGTGAAGCTGCGATATCGAGGACTACCAATTCATCGGCGCCTTCCGCGTTGTAGCGCGCGGCCAGCGCCACGGGGTCGCCCGCGTCGCGCAGTCCCACAAAGTTCACGCCTTTCACCACGCGCTCGCCGTCGGTATCGAGGCAGGGAATGATACGGTGCGCCAGGCTCATGCGGCGAGCCTCAGAAAATTCTGCAGCACACGCGCGCCGGGATCGCCGCTCTTTTCGGGATGGAACTGTACAGCAAAGATATTCTGCTGTTCGATGACCGCCACAAATTCTTTGCCGTACAAACAAGTTGCTGTCGCAGCGCTGTTGGAATCCAGTGCCGCAAAGGAGTGCGCAAAATAAAAGTAAGCGTTCACTCCGATGCCAGCGAGTAGACGCGAGTCGCGGCGCTTTACCACCCGATTCCAGCCCATGTGCGGGAGTTTTACATTTGACGGCAAAGCGCTAACGCTGCCCGGTAACAAACGCAAACCTCGCAGTTGCGGTGCTTCCTCGCTCCGCTCGTATAGCACTTGCAGGCCCAAGCAGATGCCCAGAAAAGGCACACCGCGGTGGATCGCTTCGATCAGCGGTACGCGCATCTTTTGTTCGTCAAGAGCCCTAGCTAAGGCTGAATAGTGTCCAACGCCGGGAAGCAGTAGAGCCTCTGCTTTCGAGACGCACTCAGGAGAGGCGGTTCGCTGCGATTCGGCGCCGATGCGTTGCAGGGCGCGCTCAACGGAAGGCACGTTGCCGGCGCCGTAGTCGATAATCGTTACTTTCATAGGAGCCCCTTGGTGCTGGGCAGGACCTGACGAAGGCGCCCATCGCGCGCCACGGCGAAACGCAGCGCTCGCGCAAACGCCTTGAACATTGCCTCCACCTGATGATGGGAGGATCGGCCGTACAGCGCGCGTAAATGCACATTGGCTCGCGCGGCCTGCGCAAACCCCTGAAAAAAATCCTCCACGAGTTCTGTCCGAAAATCACCGACGCGCTTGGCCGCAATTTTCGCCTTCACCACGCAATAAGGCCTGCCGCCGAGATCCACGGCGGCGGCGGCCAGTGTTTCGTCCATGGGCATCAGGAAGTATCCGGCGCGCAAAATCCCGCGCTTGCTACCGAGAGCTTTTTGCACCGCCTCTCCGAGCGAAATCCCGACGTCTTCGACGGTGTGATGCTGGTCCACATCCAAGTCGCCGCGCGCATCGACCTCAAGATTTAAAGCACCATGGCGCGCCACAAGCTCCAACATGTGGTCGAAGAAGCGAATACCTGTAGAGATGCGCGCACTCCCTCGTCCGTCCAGACTCAGCCTGAGCCGGATATCCGTCTCGTTCGTCTTGCGATGAATGGTTGCTGCGCGCTTCATGTGAGGTCTTTCCTCTGTGGTTGAATAGGACTACGAGGCCCATTCCTTTCGAATCGTCCTAAGAAGGCGCTCCATTTCGGTGGATGTTCCAATGGTGATCCGCACAAAGCCGAGCCCCATGTCTTTGCTTCTGTCCCGGATGAGAATCCCTTGCTTCTCCAGTTTTTGAAACAGCGCGGGACCATCCGGTCCGAAATTTGCCAGAAAAAAATTTCCTGCGCTCGGATAAGTCTTCACGCCAAGCTTCTTCAATTCTTCGGCGAACCAGGTACGAAGCCGCTTTACTTCCCGCACATAGCCCAGCATAGCGGCTCGATCGCCGACGGCTGCAACGGCTGCGACCAAGGCGGCCAGATTGACAGGAAAGGGTGGCATGGCGCGACGAACCAGAGCGAGTGACTCATTACGTGCGATCACCGCGCCGAGGCGCATGGCCGCAAGCCCTGCTACCTTCGAAAAAGTTCTTGTAACGAACAGTTGCGGATATTTACGGATCCACCGCACCGCGGTGACTCCTGAAAAGTCCTCGTAAGCTTCATCGTAAACGACCACTGTATGGATCGCGGCGCGCAAGATTTTTCGCAACTCGTCATGCCGGAGCAGAGTGCCAGTTGGATTGTTTGGGTTAGCAACAAACAGAACACGAGGTTTCTTACGGAGAGCAGAAAGAGCCTCATTCAACGGAAATTCCATTTCGCTGCCGTAGCGAAGCGTCTCGATGTTTGCGCCGGCAATTTCCGCATAATATCGATACATCGGAAACGTCGGCTCGCAAATCAGGATGCTGCTTCCGGGCTCGACGAAGGTGTCGAAGAAAACTCGCAGGGCGTCGTCCCCTCCGTTGGTGAGGAGCAGTTCTTCCGGGCGGACTCGGAAGTAGCGTGCCAGCCGACGGGTTGACGCTTGATACTCCGGATACATGGCGATCTGCTTCGCCGATAACTTGGCAAGTGCGCGCCGCACTGCCGGTGAACAGCCTGCGGTGTTCTCATTGAAATCCAGCCGCAGCTTGTCGGATCTCCCTTCGGCAGGCGCCTCATACGTCCGCCGATTTAGAATCGCTTCACGCACGGGTAAGTGAACCTTCATCGACGAACCTCCACGGCGTTCGCCTGCGCCAATGGCCCTTCGGCGCGCGCCGGCGTTTGTACATCATCGGCCAGGCGGTGAAAACCTGAGATTCCGCATCACAGCACGATCTTATTCAAGGGATATTCGACGATCCCTTGCGCCTTGGCCGCCTTCAGCCTCGGCAGAATTTGCCGCACTACTGCTTCTTCGACGATCGTGTTGATCGCCACCCAGTCCGGATCGCTCAAAGCGGAAATCGTCGGTTTCTTGAGGGCAGGAAGAACGCCGAGAACGGCGTGCACATCGTCGCGATGAACATTCAGCAGCAGACCTACCTTGGTCGCGGCTGCGATAGCGCCTTGCAACATCAGGATCAGGCTCTCCGCCTTCTCTCGCCTCCATGCATCAGCCGCCGCGGCGCGATTCATGATGAACACGGTCGCGGATTCCAGCACGGTATCCACGACGCGCAGCCGGTTCGCGCGAAGGGATGAGCCCGTTTCCGTCACTTCCACGATGGCGTCGGCGAGCTGCGGAACTTTCACCTCTGTCGCGCCCCACGAAAATTCCACACGCGCTTTCACGCCATGTTTTGCAAGATAATTCTCCGTGATATGGACGACTTCTGTTGCAATGACTTTACCTTCCAGGTCGCGTGGTCCGCGGATCGCGGAATCTTCGGGCACGGCTAAAACCCATCGCACGCGCGCCAGTCGCTGCTTCGCATAGACCAATTCGGACAGCTCCTCGACCGCCGCCTCGGTCTCCACGACCCAGTCGTGACCCGTGATTCCAGCATCCAACGCGCCTGACTCAACGTACCGCGCCATCTCCTGCGCGCGCACCATCAAACACTCAATCTCTTCATCATCAATCGCGGGTACATAGCTCCGCGACCCCAGCGTAATTTTCCAACCCGCCCTCGCGAAAAGATCAAGAGTCGCTTCCTGCAGGCTGCCTTTCGGGATTCCGAGTTTCAGCCGGCTCATCCTGTCTTCTCTTGTACGTAGATTTTCTCGGGCGAAAACGTGCGTTCAGCAATTGTTCTTGCGCTTCCATCGGTTTCCAGCGACCGAAAGAAGCAGCTCCGGTACCCTTCATGACAGACGCCTGGTCCTACAGGCTCTACAAGCACGAGAAGAGCGTCCGCATCGCAATCGACGCGCACTCCGCGAACTTTCAGAACATGCCCGCTCAATTCGCCTTTCTTCCAGAGCTTGTTCCTCGACCGGCTGAAGAACACCGCTTCACCTGTCCGATGCGTTTCCGCAAGAGCTGCGGCATTCATGAAACCCAGCATTAATACATCGCCGCTGCGCTCATCCTGAATAATCGCGGGCACCAATCCGCTACTTTTCTGGAAATCGATCTTCACGTTCCGGCCTCCTGAAAATCTGCCCATGAAAACAAAAATCCCGCTGGGGCTTCCTGCGCCAGCGGGCTGAAGAGTGCTGTGTTTAGCGATTCGCTATGCACACCTCAGCAGGCGCGGCATATAGCCGTGATGGTCATGATAACGATGCGCCGGGGCTGTCAGTGTGCCATTCATAATGACAAAGGTAAGGTAAATCGCACCTTAAGTCAACGGCGGATTCTTTAACTCCAGACAGAGCAAGCCGCGGGAAAGTGTAGCGTGCCGGAATCACATGAACCGCAGCAGCAAACACCCTACATTAGTGCGTAGACACTGCCGTCAGTGCTGCCTACAAAAACCGAACGGCCTGCCACCGCGGGCGACGAAAGGACCGCTCCCACCGACATCAATTTTTGCAGGCCGCTCACCATGTCGTCATAGAAAAAGTCGGAGAAGGCTGCTTCGTAGTTGGGGGTTCCATCGGGTTTGGTGTAGGTTACGCCGTTTTCCTTCGAGCCTTCCGTTTCAAAGCTCCATCCAAGTTTCTGCGATTTGAGATCGATCGCCAGGAGCTTGCCCTGGTGCGACCCGATGTATAGCGTCTCTCCCGCAATGGCGGGAGAAGAAAACATCGGCCAATGTTTAAAATCGAGCGAAAAGAGCACCGCGCCGGACTTTGCGTCCAACGAGTAGAGCAACCCCGTGTCGGAGGTAGCGAAATACACTTTGCCGTCGCGTACCGCAGGCGAGGCGATCGCCCAAGAACCCTTATTTGAGAAGGACCAGCGCTCCTTGCCGGTGGTGGCGTCCACGGCATACAATTTGGAATCCCGGCAGCCGAAGTAAACTACCCCGTCGGCCACGGCCGCGGAAGATTGAATCCCCACCTGGTTGTGAATAATAGGATCCTCGCCCGTCTTGAATCGCCATTTCTCTTTCCCGGTGACGGCATCAAGAGCATAGAAATAGCTGTCCCAACTCCCAGCAAATAGAACGCCTTCCGAAATTGCCGGCGACGAGTGAACCACGTCGTTCGTCTTGAATTTCCACTTCAAACCTCCCGAAGCCGCATCCAGAGCATAGATGTTCGTGTCTCCGCTGCCAAAATAGACTGTGCCGTTCCAGACCGACGCAGAAGACAAGTAAAAATCAAAAGGGTCCGGCATGGTCTCCGCAGCGGGTTCTGCGCCGTGCAAGTGTTTTGCCGCGAAGCGCCGTTCCCCTTCGGTCTTAAACTTCCATTTCAATTGTCCGGTAGCGGCTTCAACCGCGTAGAAACTACTGTCCATACTGCTGAAGTAGACGAGCCCCGCGGAAACAGCCGGCGATGACGTGACGCGGCCATCGGTCTTGAATTTCCACTTAAGCGTCCCATCGGCGACCTTTAGCGCGTACAGCAAATGATCGCTGCTGCCAACGTACAGCGTGTCCCCAGCGATCGTCGGCGAGGAGAGAATTTGCCCGCTGGTTTGAAATTGCCATTGAATCCCAGTGAACTTTGGTACGCCCACTGCTTCGTAAACGCCAGTGTGCTGAGGATTCCCACGAAACTGTCCGTCTTGGGCGAATCCCGGAGAGGCAAGTACCAGCGTGGCAAGGCAAAGCAATCTTTTCACAGGCGCATCCCCCGGCTTTCGGAATAGACGGCTCGCTCTACGAAATGTTTCTCGAGGGGAAACTGGCCGGCTTGGCACGGCTCCCGTCGATGAACGGATGCGGTTCCTGCCTTTTTACGCCGTTTCTGGAGTGGCCGTGCTTGGAAGTGCTCCCCAATTCATCGATACTTCAAATGCCGTGCATCAGAACAAGCACGACGATCGTGCCTGAAGGTTGAATCGTCCAGCCGGTCCGCTGTATCTCATAGTGCAGAACAGGCATTAAACCCAAGCCAATTTCGAGGGAAGGGACATGACAGAGAAAATACACAAGGATGATGCCGATTGGAAGCAACAACTCTCGCAGAATCAGTACTATGTAACCAGAAAGAAGGGGACGGAACCACCCTTCACTGGGGAATACGAGGACACTGACGTACCCGGCACATATAAGTGCGTTTGTTGCGGCCAGCCCGTGTTTCGGTCTGAGACCAAGTACCACTCGGGTTCAGGGTGGCCTAGTTTCTATGCTCCTGCTACCGAAGAGGCCGTGGAGGCCGAAACGGACTCCAGCCACGGCATGCGGCGCACGGAAGTCAAGTGCAGCCGCTGTGATGCGCACCTCGGGCATGTTTTTGACGACGGGCCTAAACCGACAGGGTTGCGGTATTGCATCAACTCCGTTGCATTAGAACTGGAAGAAGACTAAGAAAGGCGCTCTGAGCTGATCGGCTCAGAGCGCCTTTCCAGGTTGATTTTGCTCAGGGTAAAAGCGAAATTCTAATCAAGCGGCGGAGCAGGAACACGCAACTAGTTCCGCAACAGGATCACGCTCCCAAATGCCAAGGAGGAGCACTTTCGTACCTGTGGGGTACTTGAATACATAGAATGTGTTCGAGAGCCCCTCAATTTCATAGAAACCCGGCCGTCGCGGGTCTGGCCGTGAAGGTGCCCCTGCATTAAGGAGATGACGCAGTTCTCCGATCTGTTCCTGCGAATGGTTCCGCAGATCTTCCACGAGAGGCGGTTGTTTTGTAATAGTAAGCATCGTTGTCACTTTCCGCCACATTCAGCTTATCGTTTCCCTCTCTAGTAAAGACGCAAAAACTCGACAAAAGTTTCATGGGTTGCAACGGTCTTTGGTGACAAATTGGCCTGAGTTCGCATTTACAGCCCGCGGATGCATCACTCTGATTTGATGCATTAGTCCTGCTTTTCGTTAAACTTATCCTCTAAGAGCCCCGCACACCGCAGCAACGCGCGTTGCGGTAGCTTACGCGTGGCCCTGTCTTCGCCGGCGGAAATCTTATGCCTTTGATCTGCATCTGCGATTTTAGGTTTGCGGCTGCCGCCTCGGCTCCTAAGTGCGGCATTCCTCTAAAACTGACTGAGCAAACTTTCGACGCGTTTTTTAACGGGGTGGGCACTTCTACGGATGCAAATACAGTTGGTTGCCAGAGGGCCAAATCTCTCTTCTCTAATGGATTCGCGTTTCGGCTGTAATGAACCGCGTGATACTATCTTGGCTGGTACTTGTGCGGCACCGTCTTCCCTGAGATAGTGCCATGGTGATTCTCAAAAGACAGGGATGGCTACTGTGACAAAAACTGCGACGTCAAGAATTTCGAAGAAGGACAAAGACTCTTTTAGCAGGGACCGCCGGCGCAAGCATCACCATTACCTCGTCAGCGTCTATTACGCTGATGGAGAGAAGTTCGGGCGCGTTTATACCGACAAAGAAAAGGCCACGCGCTTTGCGGACCGCCAGCGCCGGTCGCCGGTCGTGAAGTCCGCCAGGATTACCCAGGTTTCCTGACCAGTCCTGGTTCTTTACATTTTGAAAATCAGAACTATGCTCGGACGCGATACTTGTCCGAGCCTGCGCTGGCATGTTATAAGAAGAAGATCGTTGAGCGGCCTTAGTATAGTGGTAGTACGGAACCTTGCCAAGGTTCAGGTGTCGGTTCGATTCCGATAGGCCGCTCCATACTTTCAACTACTTACAGCGACTGCAGCTTCGGCGTGGGACCACGAAGGACCAATTCCTGTTTGTGCCGCTGGCTGAATCAATCCAACCAACTTCAGATGGGCTGCTCGTTTAGCCGGGGTCAAAGCCTGTGCGTACACGTCCAGCGTCAATCTGCTGCTTGCGTGCCGCATCAGTTCCTGGACCGTCTTTACGTCCTCACCGCCGCCTTTCAACAGCGTTGCGAACGTCCTGCGGAAGGAATGCCATCCCAGAGCCTTGGTGATGCCCACGCGCTTCGCAGCGGGCTGCACGTAGCACTTTAGCGGCGTTTCTGGCCAGTACGGTTGTTTGCCATCCATATCCGGGCTAGCAAACACCCAGTCACCCATCTGCCGGTACGGTGCCTGTCTGCTCCAATCGTGCAGAGCGTCGAGCAGTGCGCCATCCATAGGCACGGGCTTCTGGGAAGCCTCGGTCTTCATGTCGCCAACATGCTGATGAACTACTGCTCTGCTGAGCCGGATTTCACCAGCGGCGAAGTCAACGTCAGACCACTTCAACCCCAGGGCTTCAGATACCCTTAATCCCGTGGCAGCGGTCAGAAAGACCAACGCACGCGCCGGGTTCTCAAGCTCTGCCAGCAACTTCTTCAGTTCATCCAGCGCCAGGACGTCGGGCAACTTCTCACGCTTCGCACTCTGGCGCACGAGCGTCATAGGGTTCGTCGCAATCCACTCGTGGCGGCCGGCATGGGCAAAGATGACGTGCATGGTGTTTCTGATCTTCGCCTTTGTCGCGTTCGCAAGTGGCAGGCTGTGAAGCCAGCCTTCCACTTCCACTGTGCGCACGTCTGAAAGCCTGTGTTCACCCCACTTCGGAAGAACCCAAGCCTTCAGCGACGTCTGGAAGGTTCGTTGTGTTGAGAACGCCTTGCTTGGCAATTCGTTCTCTTCATAGTGCTTGACCAATTGCCTTAAGGTCACGGGCACTGCGGGATTGACCGCATTGATCGTGGAGCGAAATGTTTCAACGGCACGTTTTGCCGCTGTCTTGGTTGGGAACTGTTCGATGGTACCCACAACCACCTTCCGGTAGACCCTTCCTTCCGTTACGTTCTCGCGCCAACGGAAAATCCAAACTGCAGGGCCGGCCTTCCGCACTTCGCGTGACAAACTTCCTGACTGATAACGTTGCCGTGTGAATTTCACTGAGTTTTCTCCTGTGTGAAATCCACGCGGTCAGCGGGTTGGCGATTAGAGTTTGCGCCAGACTGCAACCAGATTTCAAGGTCCGTACCTCTGTACCGCCAGAATCGTCCCACACGATACGCAGGCACGCGGCCGATGCGTGTGAGTTTTTGCAGAGTCTTGGGGTGAATTCTTAGTAGCCTTGCCGCTTCGACGACATCCAGCAACGGCTCAAATCCTGCGTCGCTTTCAACCTGTCCTCGGTTTCTTTCGCTCGAACTCACCGTGGGTTGGGAACAGTAAGGCTCAACTCTCTCGTACGGATCCTCTTCAGCTCTGAATGGCGCGGATGACGAATCTGCTGCGAGGCGCAAGCTATCAACTCGTGAGCGCTCTGGATTCCTGCGTGTGCCGAATAGAATGCTGCGGTGTTTCATTAGCCCGCATCTCCTCCTGCGAACCTACCAGGTGGACAGGAGCTTTGCAGATTCGCGAGTTCAATTAAGCCTACTATATATATAGCACCATGGAAAGTGTTTTTAGGGGTTGAATCACCCGATTGCCGTTCGGCCCTCTTTTACTATCCCAGCTGCGATCGCAGTGGCGGTTCGTCAGTCATCGGCTACCATCTCCCTCAGAGTGTCTCTGTTTTTGTTCGAGAGCTCTTTCGCCGCAACGCGGATCAGCTTGTCGTAGCGCAACCTGGCGCGAACGCGCGCCGCTGGGAGGGCATCTTCTGGGGGTTCCACAACACAGGTGATGACGTACTTCAGGAGCACGTCCGTTATGGCGACCTGCGCCTCTACGAGCGTTCGAAGATGTTGCCCCTGCTTCGCCAGGTTCGTGAGTGTGGCTGCAATGCGCGCCTCAAACTGCGTTACGGATTCGGTGTCATCACCCCTGCGAATCTCGCGGTCGCAAGCAGCGAGGATAAATGCCTGTTCGGATCGGAAGCCCCGGTCCTTCGACGCTTTCCGCACTCGCTCTCGGAATTCCTTGTTCGGAAACAACAGACTCCGCTCAATTCTGGGTTTTGCCATATATTTCCTTCCATTTAGACTGTCGAAGAGTCGAGAAACGTGGAAGAATCTGTGGTGGCACATTTGTGCCACCTTTGGAGCAAAAGCCGCCACATCCCTTCCCTCTGAAAAATAAGAACTTGCCTGTAGAAACACGCGCAGCGTCGCCACAACCCTTTATGTTCCAATAGGTGTGTTTTCGCCGATGATCCGCTTGCATTCGCTGCACGGCGCTCCTATTCCTGTTGAAAGAGTGTTGACTTCTGTTGACAACTGATGACTTTTGTCGATTTCTGCCGACTTTGGTTGATTTTCGGGCGATATTTGTCGACTTCTGTTGATTTCTGTCGACTCTTGGCGATTTCTGCCGACGCAGCGGAGTCTCTTGCTTTACACCACAATGCCAAAGTGCTATATGTATAGCAGCATCAGAACACATGTCAAATGGAACATTTCCGCCAGTGCCTGAACAAACTAGCCGCCACTCCGCCCCGAAGAAAAGCTGCGCTCATTCGATCTCTTCTTCCAGGGATCGAGACGGCGCTGAGGTGCGGGCATGGCCTTAAAGAGATTTGGGTAGCTCTGGAAGGAGAAGGGCTAGAGATGAGCTATCGCGTTTTTCACAAGACCGTCTCACGCAGTAGAAACGCAAAGAAGCCAACCGCCACCAGCAGCTGGGGAAAACAGGATAAACCTCTCGAGGCGCAAGAGCCGCAGGGAACAAAAGTGGAGGCAGTTGAAGAGCGGGACCCACTTGCGAATCTAAGACGACTAGAACCAGAAAATAGGCCTGGCTTCCACTGGCGGGGTACACGGAATGTGAAAACGCTGGTGCAAGGAACTGAGGACTCGAATGACAAGAACAATCGGTAAACCTCGCTGATGTTTTCAATACTTGGGGGGAAAGAAATCGGGGATGGTTGCGGGATCGACGCCGGGAATCTTTCTCCTCGGAAGCGGCGGGACGGGAGTGCGCTTGTAACGTTCATTCCATTTGGCCCAGGAGCTTCGGTCGAAAATCCCGGGTGCGGGGTCATCCAGTGTGGTCTTGAAATCATCGTCGGTGAAATATTTCCTGAGAATTTCAATATCCTCGTCCGAGGCGTATGTCATGGCGTAGGTAAGAAAGGGCTTCGGAAATTCAAGGGCTTCTTCTGGAGTTCCAAACCAGAAGATGCGCTTTGCGACGGCCAGAAGTTCCTCGGAGTAAATCATCGCTCCTTAGCCTGCGAGACCAACCCTTGATTGCCGACTAGCACGGAGAGCCCTCCAATTTTACGCCCGTCGCCGCGCTTCCGAGTGCATTTTGCATTAGGGCGGGCAGGTTGGGCAGATGTCCATTCGACTTAGCCTGCACCCCTGCCGAATTGCGGGGGCGTTGAACAATAGGTGAGGGTGGTGTATATATCTGCATGTACGGGTCGTGACGTAATTTCAGTTGCGGCAACCCCATCCTGAAGACAGTAGGGAGTCGTGCCAAAGCGGCGAAGCGTTCATTTCGGAGTCTACAATGTCCGGCTCTTGAGTGCCCTTGACAAACTCCTGCGGGACAAACCGCGATATATGGGAGAACTGTCGACTTCGATCAACGATGCGCTTCTCGCAGTTAACCTTAATACCGTCAAGCTTGCGACTCTTCAGTCCAGACAGAAACAAACCGGGAGAGAAACGCAAGTCGTCATCCTGAAGCGACTTTGTAAGCGCATTCATCAAGTCGCTAAGAGGCGGAATTGTTCGATGAATCAGCTCGTGAATAGCGCTCTCCTCGCTTTTTACTCGAAGGCTGGAGAAGGCAAACTCAAAAAACAAACCAGCGGGCGGGGATCGTCCATGCGTTCGTACGACACCATGTCGGAGTTGGAGCGTCGGGAGCTTCATCAGATGCTCTCGGGGCTTTCGGCAATGCAATCCGCTCCCTTAGAGGCGGAAGAACCCAATGGAACATATTACGAATACGACCGTAACCTGAAGGCGACGGTGAAAGTCACGTCTGATGGAGAGCGAACCCCTGTTGAGAAGTTGGAAACAAGTTTTAAGCCCACGCGCCCGAAAAGTTCGCGCAAAATTGCATACGAGGGAATCGCATCCTGAGCCAGCAAAAGCCAGCGTTGTTCATAATCGCGGGACCGGTGGGCGCCGGCAAGACAACTTTCTACGAAGCCTATTTGAAAGAGCCATTCCCAGCGCTTGTTCCCGCGCTGAGACACCAGCAACAACCATTTCTTGAGGAGCGTCGTTCGTTTGCGGTCGAAGACATTCGTGTGGACACCCAGCTACTCGACCAGGCTAAAGCAACAGGGTATTCAACTAAGGTTTTATTTATTTCTACGGAAGACGCAAATTTGAATGTGGGCCGGGTGTTGGTGCGCATGAGTCGAGGCGGACAAGCCGTGCCCGTGTCCAGCGTGATGGACTCCTATCGGGAATCAACGAAAAATCTCTCCGAAGTTCCCAAACATGCCGATGAATTACTGGTGTACGACAACACAGCGCATCGCCGCGGCTTCCGCCTAGTGGCCCAGTTCATCGGCGGCGAGTTGAGTAAGGCCGCACAGACGATACCGGATTGGGCAGCGAAAGTGTTCGGCAAGGAATTGCGCGCGGCTAAGCAACACGAGAAGCCCACGCGTGGACGCTAACTTTTTTCATTATGTGCTCTGTGCCCCAACTCACTCTTTCCCTGCTCGGGACCAAGCACCCGGCCTGTAACAAGCTAGGACGGTCGGGGAAGCACCGACGATCATGCAAGATCACGCCGTAGAGTTGAGGTGCGATCATTGAGCTGATTTCTGGAGTGCTTTCAGTAGGGCTTGGACCCTTTAGTGGTGGATAAAATACTCGGAGTATGTATATACTTTCCGAGAGGTTTATCCATTATGGCGAATGCTTCAAAGGCCGTGGATTCAGCACGCAAGGTTTTCAGCAAGCGCGGAGGCATGCTCCGGACGGTGGACGCGCTACGGCTGGGCATCCATCCTCGCACGCTTTACAAACTGCGTGACCGAGGCGAGCTTGAACGTGTTGGCCGGGGACTCTACCGCCTCTCCACTGCACCACATCTGACTAATCCAGACTGGGTCACAGTGGCGATTCGTGCCCCCAATGCAGTAGTGTGCCTGATATCCGCGTTGGCTCATCATGGTATGACAACACAGGTTCCCCACACCATTGATCTTGCCATACCCAGCCATGGGCAGATACCGAAGGTGGATGCTCTTCCCATCCGAGTGTTCTGGTATTCCGAGCCGACGTTCAGCGCAGGAGTTGAGCTAGTTCGAATCGACGAGGTTTCCGTACGAATCTATTCAGCTGCGAAGACGGTGGCCGACTGTTTCAAGTACCGCAATAAGATTGGTCTGGATGTTGCTGTTGAAGCCCTGCGGCGATTTCGGGAACTGAAGAAAAAGCCAGACTTTCGGGAACTCGTGCGCTACGCGCGCATTTGCCGTGTGGAGAGGATCATGCGCCCCTATCTTGAGGCTACGCTGTGAGCAAAAGAGATATCGGGGCTTCCGTGCGTCAGCGCTTGCTGAATCAAGCACACGAACAAGGGAGGCCTTTTCAGGAACTTCTCCAGTACTTTGTCATGGAGCGATTCCTGTACCGACTGTCGAAATCACAGTTCCGTGACTCGTTCATTCTGAAGGGTGCTCTATTGCTGACTGCCTGGAGGGCGCCACAGTCGAGGCCGACGATGGACATCGATCTAATGAGTCGGACCGACAACAGTCTCGAACACATACGATTCGTTGTTGAGGAGATATGCGGTCTCGCGGTGGAACAGGATGGGGCAGAGTTCAGGAAAGAGACCATTGAAATCCAGAGAATCAAAGAAGATGCAGAGTACGAAGGGGTACGGGTTCGCCTAACTGCTACGGTGTCGAAGGCTAGGCTAGTTGTACAAATCGACATCGGATTTGGTGACTCGATCATCCCTCGCCCGACTGAGATTGAATATCCGGTTCTGCTTGAATTTCCTGTCGCCAAATTGCTTGCGTATCCCAAAGAGACTGTTGTTGCAGAAAAACTGGAGGCGATCACTGTTCTGGGAGTTCTGAATAGCCGGATGAAAGACTATTTCGATCTGATGTTGCTTTCACAGCTATACGAGTTCGATGGTGCCGTCCTGCATCGAGCAGTGAGAGCCACGTTCAAACGACGTTCCACGGAAGTCGAGCCGATGCCCATTGGTCTTACGGATGACTTTGCGTTGGTGCCGGGAAAGGCTGCACAGTGGAAGGCATTTCTTCGCAGAAGCAGATTCGGAACGGACTATGCAAATCTGGATGACATCATAAGAATAGTACGAGGTTTTGCTGGACCCGTATTAACTGCGGCCGTAACCGAAGATGGGATTCAGTCTTTGTGGAATCCCGGTGGGCCGTGGATACGTTAGGACTCTATATATGTCTGGAGTCGAGGATTCAACGTGGCAGGGAAAGGTGGTGGATCGGAAGCCCACTGCCCGCCCGCGTGGCGATGGTCGAAACCGTCGAACGTGCGGCCCAGATTGTTGAAGGGGCGCACCTGTCTGTCACGCAGGAGGTCAAGGGTTCGCGTCCTGTCGCTCCGCCAATTTGTTTCGGGTCCAGCCCTGCCAGATTCGCGGCTGCGATTGAATTTCTGAGACCTTAGGAGCGCTCAAGGTCAAATGAGGAGAGGATTTTCTTCGCTACACTTATTTCGTCCGAACTAACAGTGTGCGGCATTCCCGGATAGCGTTTGAGAGTCACTTTTCCGCCCAGGGCCCTTAAGACCGACGCTGATTCCAGGACCCTCTCCCATGGAACATGGGGATCGGGGTCGCCCGAGCCCAGGAAACACGGTGTGCCGTCGAGATTCCCTGAGTAGTGGAAAACGGTTCCCTCGGGACCGATCAAGCCCCCCGTAAAGGCCACCAACCCTCCATAGCGGGATGGATGGCGCGCAACAAATTCGGTCGCAAGGCATGCTCCTTGCGAAAATCCAACGAACGCAACCTGATTATGACCGATCCCGGAACTCGACAAATCCTCTAGAATTGACGCAACCGATTGCAAGGCTGAGGTCAGCCACGGTTCGTTATGTTCGACTGGCGCCAGAAACGAGTAGGGATACCATGTGTTCCCCGCAGCTTCGGGAGCTAAGTAGGCGAGATCAGGGACTTGCAGTTCATCTGCGAGACCCAGGATATCGGTAGCAGAAGCACCTCGACCATGTAGCAAAATGACGGCTCCCCGCGCTTTTTCAGGTACTTGTCCCTTTCTAAGCACAGGCTGTTTACGATGCGGACTTTCCAAGTTCTGGGATCCTTCCTGGTTTATGCATCTCGATAGGTGGTAATGCTTTTTCGATTTCCCCTCGGTAGCGTTCCAACCAGACTGGAAGTTTGAGGCTCTCACCGAGCGCTTCCACAGGTTCATCAACCGCAAAACCCGGTGGATCGGTAGCCAGTTCGAACAAAACACCGCCGGGCTCACGAAAATAAACTGAATGAAAGTAACAGCGGTCGCGAACCGGTGTTACGTTCATGTCATGCTCTACCAGATGTTCACGCCATGCATTCTCCGATTCATCATCCGTCACGCGCCAAGCTACGTGATGGACGGTGCCCGCGGAGATTCTCCCGTGACGCGCTTCTGACACGCACAAGATGTCCGCGCGGGCACCCGGCCCTCCTTCTCCGACCTCGAAGCGAAAACGATTCCCTTCCTCTGCGACCTTACGAAAGCCCATGATTTCCAGGACCCCTGCAGTGTGCTCGCAGCCTTCCTCAGAGAGCGAGACTGAGTGGAATCCACGAATCGCTTGGTCTAATGGAATTTCGGAGCTGCTCCACGGGTGGAGTTTGCCCTTCGAGGAACTTCCAATTAACTCGACTCGAAGTCCGTCGGGATCGCTGAGTGCCAACACCTCCTCTCCGAAACGCTTCTCAGGTTTCTCGGTTGGCACTCCCGCCTTACGCAAACGATCCTCCCAGAATTCCATCGACTGTTCGGGGATGCAGAACGAAGTCAGCGCCACCTGCCCTACACCTGCACGGCCACGTGGAGCGTCGGGCCATGGAAAAAACGTGAGGATCGTACCTGGCGAGCCAATCTCATCAGCGAAATACAAATGATACGTACCAGGATCATCGAAATTGACTGTTCGTTTGACGAGCCGAAGGCCGAGAACCCGGGTGTAGAAATCGAGATTCCGCTGGGGATTGGACGCAATAGCCGTTACATGATGAATCCCTGAAATAGGTTGCCGCATGTTTGTCTCCTGTCGGCCCTCTGAGGCGTTCCGCATTTAAGCCGAGTGATGCTAACCTGCCTTGGCCGTGCGACTCTGCAAACTCCATCGATTCGCTGCCGGCAGGAGCGCGCTACACACCGATGTGATGGCTACCGCCAGAGCGAGTGCCGCGAACACGGACCGTTTGATGAGTAGCGCGCCAAGCCGCGCGACAGCAGATCGGTGGTACGCAGCATGTCTACGTATGCTTCTTCCTCCGGACAGGTCATGCTCTTCCGCTTGTTCCGTACCTCGCTCGTTTCCTTGGCCCGACCATCAGAACGCACAGACGGTTTTTTGCGATCCATCGCGATGTCTCGGCTTCTACTTGGCACTCTGCAAACGGACATCACGTCTGGCGCCAGATTTCGCCAGGCGTGTGCCCCCTCTGCCGGTTCGCTCAATTATGAGCTGTGCGGTTAGCGCTCTTTAATAAACTGAACGTCCAAGGTGATTGTCACTGCGTCGCCCACGAGCAGGCCGCCGGCTTCCAGAGCTGCGTTCCAGGTGAGACCAAAGTCTTTCCGGCTGATCCGCGTCGTGGCAGAAAGCCCAATTCGCGTATTTCCCCACGGGTCCTTTTGCGCTGGGCTCGGTCCTTCAACATCAAAAACCACGTTTCGGGTCACTCCGCGGATCGTCAGGTCGCCGCTGACCTTCAGCTCCCCATCTGCGTTCTTTGATATGACCGTCGAGTTGAAGGTTAAGGCCGGATGCTTCTCTACGTGGAAGAAATCCGCGCTCTTCAGGTGCGCATCTCGTTGAGGCTCCCGGGTGTTGATGGTATCCGCGTCGATGGAGGCCCGAATTTTGGATTTCGTGATGTCATTTTCATCAAGTTCCAGGACGCCGGTGATCGAAGCGAATTCTCCAGACACATTCGAGATCATCATGTGCTTGACCTTGAATTGGGCCGTGGAGTGAACGCGATCGATCGCCCAGGTACTGGTGCTCGCTTTGGGTTGAACCACGACAAGCCCAGACTTTTCGAGTTCGGGCGTTTCGCAATTGCATGTGGTGCTCATTTTATTCTCCTGCTCTAACGTTAGTCGTTATAACGACTACATGTCTTTTATGCATCTGTAGTGCCGAACAGTCGGGCCCGATTTGCGACCGCGGCAAGCCCTTTAGAACCACAGAGTTTCAAATCGTTGAGAAGGGGATACCACACTGGAACCAAAGAACGGAAGTGTCACGGTTTCGACGAAGAAGTGAGCCTTCCGACGTTTCTCTGCAAAAATCGAAAGGTAACTCCGTTCGCGCAACCCGAAGGTCGTCACTTCAAATTTCCCCGCAACCACTTTCAATTTGTTTTCCAATTAAGGACCTCTTGGACAAAGCTGAGTGCCGCCAGTTCAAGACCTTCAGAGTTTAATTCTGAGCTTCCCTAGCTTCGGATGATTGTCCTGCCACTTCAGGGCGCTCGTAACCGCGTCGCTGCCTGACCGAGTATCGGACGAGAGCCCTCAAGTTTCCGGAGAAGTCCTGAAGCGATTCTTGTCGATTTTCAGCGACCGAATCTTCGATTCCAACGTGGACCGCGGGATGCCCAACCTGGCCGCAGCCCCCTTAGGTCCGAATATCCGGCCGCGACTTTCTTTCAGGGCGGCCTCAATCATGTCCTTCTCTTGCGCCAGGAGTCTTCCCGGAAGCTCCATTTGGTTTTTCGCTTCTGTCAGAGACGGCTGCTTTGGTAACCAGCTTTCGTCGATCGAGAAAATCTCTGTTTCGCAAAGGATCACCGAACGCTCGATGACGTTCTGCAGTTCGCGAATGTTTCCCGGCCAAGGATATGACTCAAGCAATTCCAGCGTCATCTTGTTGACACGTTTTATGTTCTTGCCAGCTTTTCTTGCATAGCGATCGATAAAGTACTCCACTAGCAGAGGAATATCCGTTCTTCGTTCTCGAAGAGAAGGTATGTCGATCGGGAAGACATGCAGCCGATAAAACAAATCACTCCGGAAGGAGCCAGCGCTGATGGCGGCCTGCAAGTCACGATTGGTGGCTGCAATCACCCTAACTTCAGCGCGGATTCGACGAGTGCCGCCGACACGCTCAAACTCGTGCTCCTGCAAAACACGCAGGAGGGCAATCTGAGTCTCAACTGGAAGCTCTCCGACTTCGTCGAGGAAGATTGTGCCTCCACTTGCTAACTCAAACCGACCCAGGCGCTGCTGAGTCGCGCCCGTAAAGGCGCCCTTCTCATGGCCGAACAGCTCAGAAGCGATAAGATCACGGGGGATTGCCGCACAGTTCACACTAACGAACGCGCGCGAAGCACGATCTGATCTTCGATGTATGGCGCGTGCAACTAGCTCTTTGCCTGTTCCTGTTTCACCCGTGATGAGGACGGTAGAATCACTCGGTGCGACTTTGGAGATGCGCGAGAGCACAGTCTGCAAGGCAGGAGAGGTTCCAACAATCTCCTCAAACATGGAGATTTTGTCGATTTCTTCACGTAGAGCGACGTTTTCGCGGCTAAGAGTGTCCTCTTTCTGTTTTCGGTCTTCGATGTCCGTCAAGGCAACGTACCAACGCGTAATCTGTCCCTGTTCGTCTCGCAATGGGTTACAACGATTCGAGAACCAGCGATAAGTGCCATCACGTTTGCGTACTCGCAACTCCAACTCGAAAGCGGAGCCACCGGAGCGAGTACTATCGGAAAAAGTGCCTGCCGCCCGCTCTCGGTCATCCGGATGAATAAACTGGGACGAAAAAAAAGTCCCAGGTGTTTGCCGCCACTCTTCAAGACCAAGGCCGAGGTAATCGAGCATCATGCGATCGGCGTAAAGA
>DASSXG010000027.1:0-13037 GCA_035704085.1 Candidatus Acidiferrum sp.
TCTAGAGAGGCCAGCGTATCAACGACCGCGGCGGCAACCACTACTCGAGTGAACCACTTGTTGTCGGCGGGCACCACGTACCACGGGCTGTGCTTCGTGGCGGTGTTTCGGATCATGTCCTCATAGGCATCCAAGTATTCATCCCAATGCTCACGTTCCGCCATGTCCGAGCCGGAAAACTTCCAGTTTTTCTCAGGCTCTTCAGCTCTTTCCAGAAAGCGTCGCTTCTGTTCCTTCTTCGAAATGTGCAGAAAAAACTTAATAACGATGATTCCGTTACGGGTGAGGTATCGTTCAAAGCTGCGAATGTCCCGGAAGCGCTCCTTCCAAATGCGCTTCGTAACCAGCGCGGCTGGAATTCTTTGCTTTGCGAGAAATTCCGGATGCACGCGAATCACCAGCGTTTCCTCGTAATAGCTCCGGTTGAAAATGCCGATGTGCCCGCGATTCGGCAGGCATTTCATGCAGCGCCAGAGATAATCGTGATCGAGGTCCTCGACAGAAGGCGATTTAAAAGAATAGACCTGACAGCCCTGCGGGTTGACGCCCGACATGACATGCTTGATGGTGCCGTCCTTACCAGCGGCATCCATGGCTTGAAAAATTAACAGCACAGCCCATTTGTTCTGCGCGTAAAGCTTGTCCTGCAACTCGGCAAGGGCTTGGACGCCGATGGCCAGCGCCTCTTTGGCGCGCGGTTTGGCCTCGGACTTGAAGGCCAAAGTGTCGCCCGGATCCACGTCCTTCATCCGAAACTGTTCTCCCTTGGTGATGCGGAATGGCTTGGCAAACTTGCGAGCTTTTTTGATTACTTTGTCGGTGTTCATGGACATTTGATTCCACTTTTAAACCAGGTAACGGTTCGCCAGCTTGAGTTGCAATGTGCCTGCCAATCAGGTAAGCGCACGCAGTGCGATAAGTGGTTGAAAGTGAAGGAGTACGAAGAAAACGCGAGGCGCACGCCATGCCATCGACCGTTCATGTGTGACAGCCCCAACGTTTACGTTAAACCTTCGCCACGGCTCGGCTGGATTTCCGCAGTGCTGGAAAAACAGGAGTTGGCCAACAAGAATTCTTAGGCGTGTCTCGATCCGAATGGCTAAGCAAGGGCCATTTCGACCGACAGCGGATAATGGTCGGAAGCTGATACTGAACGATAGACCCGCGAACCACCGGCGCGAATCGGCCCTCGCGTAAGGATCCAATCGATCGTTCGTCCATGCTCGAAGAATGACGCTGGCGTTGTTGGCACATGTTGATTCGCAAATGCGTCCTGAAACTGAGCGCGGCTGATTGCAGAAGCGGCGCGTCCCGCGGACACATCGAAATTAAAGTCGCCAGCCAGCAGAATGGGCGTTATCCAGTTGTATTCCTTCGCATCGTCCAAAGCTTCCTCAAGCTGGGAGATGCGCAACTGATCATCGCCTCTGCTCTCCAGGTGCAGGTTGTAGACGACTATCGTTTTGCCGGCGATGTTTACAGCGTTGACCAGCGCCAGGCGTCCTCCCAGCCTCTCCTGAAAGGGCGCGCTCTCGGGAAGAAACCAGTGCGGACGCCAAAAATTCGATTGCTTCTGAAATCGAATGATTCGGGAATTGGACAACGGCCAACGCGAAAGTGTTGCTTGACCGTGGTAGGCGGGCGACTTCTTGGAGCCCTGGGTCAATTCCTGAAACTCCCGTCCAAAGACATAGTTCATCTGCAGCTTCTGCGCGATTTCTCTCGCAACGTTGATATGGTGTGTTCGCCGGGCATTGAGATCGGCTTCTTGCAATAAGATGATGTCCGCTTTAGCGTCAGCGAGGAACTCAATCACCCCGCTGAGCTTCAAGCCACGATCAATGTTCCAGTTCACAACCCGTACGGAATCGGGCGGAAAGAAAAGCCAGCGAGGAATCGCGAAGTTGCCGCTCTCAATCTCCTGCATGTCGTTCATACGCGTTTACGAGCTTGTCCGGAGCATCAGCGTGCATCTCCCCCACAATAGTCCGAAATCATTGACAATCGTGCACGCCGCTCGCCATTTGTTCATGCCCGCCGCGTTTTTGACTGCTCTGGCGCGAATCGATTGCCGTGCGAGTGTTTCCTCTCGGTTTTAGCATTTTGAAGCGCAATCCTCGTCAACAATCAACGGATTTTGGCGGACAGGGCGACTGTCAACAATTCGCACATTTGTCGAAGCCTTGACGCGAGATTAGACCACTTCCCTCGGTTGATTTCCGCCCCGTCGTCTGAACCCCGCTCAAACGATTGATAAGAATCGAGATCCACAGCGGACTTACTCGCCGTTGCTTTGGAAGTGGCCATGCTTCATTGAGGAGGATGCTGAGTTGATGCGTTGGGGCTGCTTTTCGTATGCCATCTCCCAACGCAATCACGCCCAGACTTAGCCAATGATGGGAGCAATTTTGGCACGTTTCGATCAGCCGCCCCGGAAGGCAGAAGGAGACGACCCGCTACGGCGAGGAGCACGCTCTACTGCAGGGAAGATTCTCTTCTCGCTGCTCTTTCTGCTATTCGCGGTGTCCTTATTCACAGACTCGGCTCAGGGCAAGCAACCCGACGCTGCCACGGCAAAAGTCGCCGGAACAGTTTTCGTTCAAGACTCTGCGGGGAACCGATTCGTTGTACCTAGCGCAAAGGTCAAGCTCGATGGACCGGCTGCTTTCGAAACAGAAACGGACGAAAACGGCAACTACCTCATAGCGTCGGTACCTCTGGGAACCTACACGTTCGAGGCTGTTTCGGCCGGTCTTGAGGTTCGGCAGACGCTAAGGGTTGAAGGCGGCGAAGTCCACGTTTCACTCGAATTAAAACCCTTAGAAATTACGAGTTCTGTGGTCGTACAGGCCGACCAGACTGAGACCAAGAATCCTGCCCCTTCGGAAACAATCTCTGAGAAGACGTTACGCTACGCGCCCAACGTCAACGAGCGATTTGAAAGTTCGCTTCCTCTCATTCCCGGCGTTGTTCGCGGACCCGACGGCCACATCAATCTCAAGGGTGCACGCAATACGCAGAGCGGGGCGCTGGTAAACAGCGCTAACGTTACTGACCCCGTGACCGGCGGCCCGGCCATCAATCTCCCAATCGATGTGGTGTCGTCGGTGCAAGTCATTTCGAATCCCTATGATCCGCAGTATGGGAAGTTCACAGGAGCGGTTTCCACAGTCTCAACGAAGACAAGCGACTATAAGAAATTTCACTTCTCTTTCCAGAACTTCATCCCGCGCTTGCGCGACCGCGATGGCACGATCGCGGGCATCGGTGCGGCCACGCCACGGATGACGTTCACCAGTCCACTCGTGAAAGGACGCGTCGCCGTTACGCAATCCTTTGAGTACCGCTTTGTCCGAACACCGGTGAACAGCCTTCCAGCGCTGCAGCGGGATACGAAACTCGAGAGTTTCGACTCATACACACAATTCGATTTCATCATCACACCGAAGCAGACAGCTACGGCATCGTTGTCGTTATACCCGCAAAAGCTCGATTTTCTTGGCCTGAACACCTTCACGCCTCAGCCTTCTACGCCGGATTTTCATCAGCGCGGCTATCAAATCTATGTTCAGCACCGCTATGTCATCGGCGCTGCTGGCCTGCTGACTTCGCAGTTCAGCTACAAGCGTTTTGACGCGGACATCACGGCGCAGAGCGACGATCCGTATCGTCTGTTATTCGAAACAACCGAAGGAGGCTTCTTCAACCGGCAGGCGCGTAGAACTTCTCGTGCCAGCTTGCAGGAGAACTATCAGTTTGCGCCAAAGCAATTCGCCGGCTCGCATACGTTCACCGTTGGCCTGAGTTACGAGCACTCCTCCTACGATGGGCGCCAAACTTTTCTGCCAGTGGAAATCGATGGTTTTGCGAACCAGCCTGTGGAGCGGATTACCTTCACCTCCCCCTCGTCGTACCAGATCGATCAAAACGAAACGGCCTGGTTTGCCGGTGATCAGTGGGCCATCAATCCACGTTTGACCCTGAACTTTGGCCTCCGCTTCGACAACGACACAATCACAAGTTCCACTCATGCTGCTCCGCGCGCCGGATTTCTCCTTGCGCTCACCAAAGACGGCAAAACGTTGCTGAAGGGCGGCGTGGGCCTATTTTATGACCGCGTTCCGCTCATGGTTCCCGCTTTCCCTCATCTTCCGAATCGAACAGTCGCTCTCGTCGGCCAGGGCGGCGCTGTCTCAAGTTCCGTGTCCTATCAAAATGAAATCACCGGCCAACTCCAAAACCCACGCAGCACGTCATGGAATCTGGAACTGGACCGTCAGGTTCTCGCAGGCCTGTTGCTGCGGGTTGCCTATGAACAACGGAACACGGCGAGGGACTTTGTTGTTTCACCCACCTCCTCAGCGACAACTGGAATCCTCGATCTTTCCAACCGCGGCAGTGATTCCTATCGCGAATTCCAGTTTGCCGCCCGTTACCAGATATCTCGCCATGTGCTGAACGCTTCTTACGTCCGATCGCGGGCCTTTGGCGACCTCAACGATTTCAACCAGTTCTTTGGGAATCTGGCCCAGCCAGTGGTCCAGCCGGATGCGCGCGGGCGGCTCCCTTTTGACGCGCCCAACCGCTTTCTGTTCTGGGGCACGCTCGCTGGGCCGTGGAACCTGACGCTCGTCCCGGTTTACGACCTGCATACTGGATTTCCTTATTCGGCAGAAAACGAGTTCCGCGAATACGTTGGACCGCGGAACGTACGCCGTTTCCCGCGTTTTTCTTCCCTTGACCTCCAGATCACGCGTCCAGTTACTTTGCACTTCGGCGAAAAGCGCCTGCACGCTCGTGTGGGTGCAGGGGTCTTCAATCTCTTCAATCACTTTGATCCGCGGGACGTTCAGAACAACCTTGGGAGCGCAAGGTTCGGGGAGTTCTTCAACACTTCTTGGCGCGAATACCGCGGCAAATTTGTCATGGAGTTTTAATCATGAAATATAGGTTTCTGCTGTCTGCACTGTTTCTGTTTGTGACCAATTCTGCCATTGCTGCGGACGATTCTGGGACACCTCCAGCGGCTGAGGAGATCGTGACCCGGATGGCCGCTCATGATTTGGCGCGGCAGGCTTCCATTGAGGGCTACGCCGGAACGCGGCGATACGTCCTCGAGAACCACAAATTTCACAAACGCGCCGAAATGCTCGTCCAGGTGCAGGGCGACCGTGACGGAACAAAGCATTTCGAGGTTGTGTCTGAAGAGGGATGGGGAGGAGCGCGCAAGCACGTTTTCCACAAAATGTTGGAGTCGGAGACGGAAACGTCCCGGCCCGAGATTCGCGCTACCGCAAGACTCATTCCGGAGAACTATGATTTTGCGCTCGTCGGAACGGAACTCGTGGCGGGCCGCGCGGCTTATGTCCTGGAGATTAAGCCGAAACGGAACGAAAAATACCTCTTCGAGGGCCGGATCTGGGTGGACGCCGAGGACTACGCGCTCGCCCGCGCCGAAGGCAAACCTGCCAAAAAGCCCTCGTTTTGGACGAAGAGTATCCATTTCGTGCAGATTTATCAGAAGCGCGGTCCTGCGTGGTTTCCTGTTTCCACGCAAAGCGTAACTGAAGCCCACCTATTCGGCACCACGGACGTGAGCATCGAGTATTTCGACTACGCCCCAAGAATGCCTAACCCTCCGGACAACTCCGTTGTGTCTGCGGAGGTGATACTCAAACCATGAATGCCGTTAATCAGTGTCTGATTCTGGCGGCGGGAAATGGGAGCCGAATTGCTTCTGTGGCAAGTGGCGTTCCCAAGCCCCTTGTGCCGCTCTGCGGCGTGCCGCTTCTCGAACACGTCATGGCGTCCTCCCGCGAAGCCGGAATCGAGAGATTTGTGATTGTTGCCGGGTACCGTGCCGACTTAATTCGCCGATGGCTGCGCGACCGATCAGTGGACGGCACTTCGGTGACCTTGATCGAAAACCTGGAATACCATAAGGCGAATGGCGTGTCTGCCTTGGCCGCAAAGACTGAGTTGAACCAACCATTTCTGTTGCTGATGTCGGACCACATTTTCGAGCCAAAAACTGCCAAAGCGTTGCTGCGACAGCCGCTCGCGGATGACGAAGTTATTCTCGCGGTCGATTCGAAGATAGATCGTGTCTTTGACTTGGACGATGCCACCAAGGTGCAACGGAAAGGCAATTACATCGTTGGAATTGGCAAAGACCTTCCCAGCTACGATGCGCTCGACACCGGGATGTTCCTGTGCAGCCCGGCGCTCTTCGACCGGCTTGAAGCGGCAAGGAAAAACGGAGACTGCTCGCTGTCGGACGGCATGCGCAGGTTCGCGCAAGACTGGAAACTTAGGGCTTTTGATATTGGCGACGGTCACTGGCAGGACGTTGACAGCCCCCAGGCACTGGCACACGCCGAAGAAATCTTTGACCGGGACTTCTGCGAGAACTCGGCGGTGGAGAGCCTTGTCAATGCCTAGATTCCTGCCAAAAGCCCGTCACCCGCTTCGGATTCTCGTGGCGTTGATGAGTTTCGTATTGTTTGCCTATCTGATTTGGCAAGCTGGTCCGAGCAGACTTTGGGAGAACGTGGTGAAACTCGGTTGGGGCTTTATGTGGGTCCTGGCACTCGCAGGTGTTTCGCATGTTGCCAGAGCTTGGGCTTGGCGGCTGACACTAGATGATCACAAGCATAAGACTTCTTTTCTGCGGCTGTTGGGACTACGGCTTGGCGCGGAGGCGGCTGGACAATTCGGGTTTATTGGACAGACGTTTGGAGATTCGATCCGGGTATCGCAGCTAAGCCCTGAAATTCCAATAGCCAACGGTCTCGCGTCGGTGACGTTGGATCGAGGACTCTACATTTTAACTGGCATGATAGTCCTCATCGCGGGCCTCGTGGCAGCTGTGCCATTGCTCTCGCATTCTCATGCCCTGCGTTTCTATGCGACGTTGTTCGTTCTAGCGCTGATCTTTTTCCTGCTTGTGACGCTGTTGGCGGTGCGGAAGCGCTGGCCCGTCATTTCGAGGAGTGCGCGGCTCCTTGCGCGCGCTCCCTTCCTTAAGAGGTGGATGGAAAGCAGGTACATCCTGATTCAGTCTGTCGAGAATGCATTCTTGGATTTCCACCACAATTCTCCCAGAGCATTTTGGGGCAGCTTTTTCCTGATTCTGGCATCTCATTGCATGGCTGTGATGGAGGTTTGTCTGGTTCTCTGGCTCATGGGAATAAAGTTTGGCGTCCTGAGTGCCCTCGTCGTCGAGGCGATGACCAAACTGGTGAATGTGGTTGGCAGCATCAACCCAGGAAACTTTGGAACCTACGAGGGCGGAAATATGTTGATTGGTAAGACTTTCGGACTGACTGGCGCTACCGGATTGGTTTTGGGACTCACAAGGCGGTTGCGAGGGTTCTTCTGGGCAGCAGTAGGCGGGATCTGCCTCTTCATTTTGACCAGGTCAAGAACTCCCCACGATACCCACGATCGCGGGGGTACGCCGGGCATCGCAGAAGAAAAAGGGGGAGCAGCCGCCGAAGCCATCGTTGAGATCGCGGCACGAAGCAGTTTCGCCGCCGCCATTTTCCTGCCCACTGCGAAATTGGGCAACGAAAAATTCGGTGGACTTGCTCGTGTTGGCTCACTGCCCATTTTGCTTCGAAACATTTTGGCAGTGCGCAAGCTGGGTCCCTCACGGATCATGGTGGTGGTCGACCCCCTTCTCAGGCGGCACGTGCAGCGCCAGTTGTGGTGGACGGGGCGTCTTCCGGAATCTGTCCAATGGATTGAGGCAAAGCCTGACGTTTCCGTCTTGCAACTATCCCAGCTCATCGCGGCTCAAGCGCGCAGCGAACGCCTGGTCATTATGGACGGAGGAACGACGTATCATGCATCCTTGCTCCAAAAAGCTAAGGAGTGGAACGATGAAAGCGTCGGTTTGGCGCTGAAAAGTGGCGATGAAGATATCGGCATTTATGCGTTCGCGGCCAAAGCGATTTGCGATTGCCAGAAAGGTCCGCTAGCGCAAGTTGTCAAGCTCCAGGAATTACTCGCCCCCGTCACCGAGATTCATCCTGTCACTGACATTCCGGTTGCGGAAGACTTGTGGCAGCGTGTCAATACGGAAGAAAACCGCCAGGCTGCCGAGCGAAAACTGGATCGCTGGCTGGTCAAGCCGACGGACGGCATCTACGCGCGACTGAATCGCCGGATCTCCATACCGATCAGCCGCCAACTCATTAAACTTCCGATCACTGCGAATATGGTCACTCTTTTCACGCTCGGAGTCGGGCTTGTTTCCGGCATCTTCTTCGCTCTTGGCGGTTATTGGAACACTCTGCTCGGAGCGGTCCTTTGTCTTTGGGCAAGCATCCTGGACGGGTGCGATGGCGAGGTCGCGCGCCTGAAACTTTTGGAATCTGATTTTGGCTGCTGGCTGGAGACAATCTGCGATTACCTGTTTTACTTGATTCTTTTCGTCGGCATGACCATCGGCCTGTGGAGGAGCGCGGGTTCGAAAACGTACCTGGTGGCGGGTGGCCTTCTGCTGTTTGGAGCCATAGCGACCTTCCTCGCCACCGCATGGGAGAGGCATCGCCTCGCCGTCGGACGTCCCGAGCAGCTATTAAAAATCTGGCAAGGCCATGCGGAGAGCCGTGCATCGAATCCTTTTCTATTTATCGGCCGGCATCTGGAGTTCATCATCCGTCGCTGTTTTTTCCCCTACGCGCTCCTCTTCTTCGCGCTCTTTCATATCATGAACGTGGCGTTCTTTATTGCGGCGCTGGGAGCAAATCTGGTTTGGCCCATCGCGCTGTACTCCTTGCACGCTTTTGCAGGAGGCCGGAATTCAGCGACGGCAATTCCTGCGGCTTCTGCACAGCCTAGAACCAGCATCCGTCAATATGTCCCGGCTCAGCTTTAATGCTCGATTGTTGATCTCAGTAAGCGCGAATCACGGGAGAACAACGCGGAAGTCAGCTTCCTTAAACACTCACCACCGGACAAGGTGAATCGCGTACCAGTGAGTAGGTAAGATCCAGATCCTCAAAGTGCCCGAGACTACCGCGACGACTTCTTCCGATTACCAGCACATCGGCAAATGTCTCCCGGACTTGAGCGAGCAGAGTTTCTTTAACCGGGCCGACCGCGATACTCACCCTAGCCTCAGAGCCTACACTACTCTGGAGTTCGGCGATCCTCTGCAGCGCTTTCCTTTCTCCATCGGATCGCCTTCGGGTTTTGGACTGCGCCTTGCTGTCCTCAATCACGTGGATCAGTGACAGGTCTGCCCCAGCGGCCAGCGCGACACTCTTCGCATAACGAAGCACTCTTTCCGAGTCCGGACTCAGTGCGAGGGCGCAAACCCATTTCCGGTGCTCCAATGGCCGAGGTGCTATTGCGGCCGCGTGCTGCGCTGTTAACACCGGACAGTCCGAGACATTGAGCACTTTCGCCGTCGTAGAGCCAAGCAGCATTCGGCGAAAGCGGCCTGCATGCGTGGGCATCATGATTAAATCGAATCTATTCCTCCTCGCAGTGTCCGTGATCATATTTGCTGCATTGCCGGGCAAAAGCACTCTCGGGGATTTCTCGGTCGGAAACTCCGTTGTAAGAAAAAGTTCGATTTTGTGACGCGCAAGATTCCAGTGCTCCTTTGCGATGTCGTCGCCAGGCCGCGCATAGAGCTCGAATCCGTTATGACTGCTGAGATCGCAGACGTGAATAATAGTCACTTGCGCGCCGAAGATCGCTGCGGCTCGCTCCACATAGGCGGCCATCGCGGCGCAGGAGGGCAAAAGTCGACGGGGAACAGAATCTTCTGAATCATTTGATAATGGTCGCCGCGGCGCGGTGGCTCCTCCATCTATCACAGATTGTTGTCGCAGCGAATCCAGCTCGGTGGGACAGGTGTCGCTAAACTGTTTTTACGGACCTTCGCCATTCACGGCCCGAGATTGTATCTGCTCGGCTGTCAGGTTTCGCTGAGAATTCATTTCATTGGGCATGAGCCAGTTCGAAAAGCTAAAGACAACCGCTTCACGCGCAGCCGACGTGCATTTCGGTTGCTTCGTTTCTCTTGGACTATCGGTCCGCGTCTCCGCGCCTGTTGGATGCAAGTGAACTATCGAACGACGGATGTGCAATTCAAGAAAGACAAGAATGGCAATGAGGATCACAATCGCACATGTCACGATCAAAGTGTTGGACGTTGTGGCGATTTTTGGTGAATTCTTAGAAATCAAACGGTCAAGCATCGATGTGTTCCCTGTGTGATCGCCTGGCCTATGTACGATTTCGCGCGAATCGGCGCTACGACGTGATATTCCCGGCGGCGTCAAGGTCCTTGAGTGCATCTCTGGCGAACTGTGTTGCAACGTTGCTGCCAGATCGGCAATCCAAGCCGTCGCAGTAAGTCGTTGAGAGTGAAGCGGTATGAGGAGGATGCAACGCGCACTTGGTTTACGGGACTTGCAGTCGAGTTACGACCTAGACGTTACCGTCAATCCCCCGCCATGAAATGGCGGGCGATAAGAGTTCCTTCCGTCTGCGGCTTGCGGCCTGCGCATGAAAAGTTGTGAGGTTAGTCGACCGCCGCTTGCAAGCTGTCGAAGTCTCTGCTCAACAGCCATCGCTTTGCTTCTCGTGATTCTTGTCCGTTCTCTAAGACATCAGGGATGGCGCGATTTACGATGGCTAGATAGAGGCGCCTTACTGCATGGAGGTGGAACTTTTCCGTTTGATCGCCAATGGGGCCGGTCCTATTTCCATGCCATCTCCCAGGAGCCTCTGCTACAAAAGGCTCCGGCAGGTGCGCCGCCGTATCTTCGAATGACGCGAATTGGCCTTCTTGTTTCTGACTCTGTCTGATCATTTCTATGCTCCTTCGGTTGCATACGACCGAACCTTTCCAATTTTTTCCGGAGTTGCTGCAACCATGAGAGGCCGACACAGCCGATTAGATATGCAGCCACTGCCGTCTTTAGCACAATCACAATCAGGCGCAAACCATTCTTCATCCAGATCACCTATGGCTCTCAAATTTCTTCTCGCACTCTGCGAGGCGCGGAGAACTGCCTCCGTACCAAAACTTTCAACTTGACCTCGACTCAGTCCTGCCAGTGGTCCGCAGGTCGCGCAATACCGAGGCGCTTCATCTTGTGAAACAGCGTGGTGCGCTTCAACCCGAGTCTGGCAGCTGCTCCCCGCTGGCCCCCGAGCTTCCAATTGGCGCGCTGGCAGGCAGCGAGAATTTCTCTACGCACCTTTTCTTCAAGCGTCGGATTTGAAACCTCTGGCTCCAGTGGCTCGCAGCTCTCGAGTGGCGCTGGTTCAAAGATTCCATCATTGGAAAGAATTACGCCGCGCGCGATGTAGTTTTGCAGCTCTCGAATGTTGCCAGGCCAGCAATGGCGAACCAGGGGGCGCATGGTGTCCTCAGGGATGGTTTCGATGGTTTTGTCCATGGACGCGGCAAACTGTTGAACGAAATATTCCACGAGTTCGGGAATATCGGCTTTCCTTTCGCGCAGGGGCGGCAGATAAATCGGAAAAGCATTCAACCGGTAGTACAGATCTTCGCGGAATTCACGGTCCCGAACCATTTGCTTTAGGTCCTGGTTGGTCGCAGCGACGACGCGAACATCGACTCGCGTTGTGCGAGTGCTGCCCACGGCCTCAAACTCACGCTCCTGAAGCACACGGAGCAGCTTGGGTTGAAGCTCCAATGGCATGTCTCCAATTTCATCGAGGAACAGAGTGCCACGATCCGCCAACGCGAACCGGCCGATATGAGAATTGATAGCGCCCGTAAAGGCTCCGCGTTCGTGCCCGAAGAGCTCGCTTTCGAGGAGGCCGGCAGGCATCGCCGCGCAGTTCACCTTCACCAGATTTCGGTTTCGGCGGGGGCTCAGCTCGTGAATCGCTCGCGCGATGACTTCCTTGCCGGTGCCGGTCTCTCCGGTGATCAAGACGGTTGTATTGGTGCCTGCGACTGCGTCCACCTGGCTGAGAATGGAGCGCAGGCTGCCGCGGCGCCCTACGATCGTTTCTAGGAACGAGGATTCCGTGCGTTCTGACTTGCGCGCCGTCCGTTCATCAGCACGATAGGGGGCATTTATCGGTGAGCTTTCTGGGTACCGAGTAAGCTCTATAAGTGAATCTGCTGCTGTGCTCATGCTGTGCTCCTGTTTTCAATCGTTGCGACCCCGGCATCTCTAGTTTGAATTGTGGACGCCACTTAAACTCGAGCTTCCGCAGCCATCAGCTGTCCCGAGTTCGCTAAGCGAAAGTCAATCCATGGATCGGCAGACCGGTTTTCCGTGTCTCTTAAGAAAACAAGCCCCTGTTCGCCAAGATGGTGATCGACAACCAGCGCATCACCCTGATGCACTTGTGCAGTCGCCAGTAGTCTGGCAATTGGGTTGACCACATACCGCTCGATGGCGCGCTTCAGGTGGCGGGCTCCATACCTCTGGTCGGTTCCCTCTTCCAGGAGGAACTCCCGGCCTTCGCTCGTGATTCGAAACAAGAAGGGACGCGTCGTCGAGTCCAGCACCCGCTTCTGTACTTGCCTGAGTTCGATATCCAGCACTTCGTCCAATTCCTCGCGCTTCAGGGGATGGAAAACCACGACTTTGTCCAATCGATTCATGAACTCTGGCGAGAACTTCCGCCTCGCCGCTTCCACCGCGGTCCTCTGCACTTTCTCGTGCAATCCAGTTGTCGGCTTGTCGTTCGGCTGGATGAACCCCATACCCCCGTGCATCAGATCGGCGATCTCGCTGCCCCCTAGGTTCGAGGTCAGGAAGATCACGGTCTGTGACAGATCCACCTTCCGGTTGTCGCCCAGTGTAAGCGTCGCTTTATCCAGCATTCCTAACAGCAGCTGCCATAGCGAGTCGCTCGCTTTCTCAATCTCGTCGAACAGCAGAAAACTCAGTTTCAGACCATCGCGATGGCTTGCAGCCAACGCCTCTTGAGTGATAAGCGGGTGCGTTTCGCGGTGGCCGAGATAGCCCGGCGGCGAACCAATCAATTTCGCAATCTCGTGGGAATGCTGGAATTCCGCGCAATCC
>DASSXG010000121.1:0-15827 GCA_035704085.1 Candidatus Acidiferrum sp.
CAAGGCCCACTTGGCGGTTGCCTTTTCCTTACATCTCAGGTCACGTGTCTTCGTGAAAGCTGCATGCGGGAAAACTGCACGTGCAGTTTGGGCGGCGGACGGAGGCTAGCGCGCAAGCGCGCCTCCTCCGACCCGACAATCCAGTTGGGCAATTTAACCGTCACTGCCAGGACGTTTATCGGGGCAATCAGCCAACCCGGAGGCATTACTTCCTGTTTGCCTGACCCGGACAAAATCGGTAACGTGACCAGGCCGAGCACATCGCCGGTCGGCTGGGATTCTTGCGCAGCGGGGGAGAGACGCCCCAGCGCGCAAGAATCCTGCCACGGCGGCATTTACAGGAGCTTAATCGAAGTGACTTTCAGTGTGTCGCCCTGCACGTCTCCGCTGACATCCACGCGAAGATGATCCTTCTTGTCGGACGACTTCAGCGCCTCCACGATTTTTTTATTCCCCTCCGCATCAAACTTCAGGAATTGCTTATCCTGCGTCACGATGCCAAACCCGCTCGCCGCACACTTGAGTGCGCATGCTCGCGGATGGGAGTCCGGGTCGGCAGCCACTTTCTTCGAGCAGTTGACGTCAACCACCGGCACATCTTTGTAATTTTCCGCTGCGGCCAGCGCAGGCATCGCACTCAGCCCAGTCAGTACAAGTATTGAAGCGAATTTCCGCATGGTATCCTCCGATTCAGTTTTATTTTGGTCGTCCTACCGCATGAGAAAAAAGTGCAAACTCAAAACTCTTAACGCTCTTAACTTGCCTTCGTTTGCTGCTCGCGCGATGCGCTAAGTTGCGAAAGCGCGAAAGCTCCAATGGCAATCTCCACATCCCGCATCGCAAGGTCATAGAACATGCCGGTGGTCAGCAAATTCAGCGCGATGCCGATAAGCCAGAGCATGACGATATAACTTCCCACCTTCGTCCAACGGCTGAGCACGATCAGTCCGGCAATAATCTCCACTATGCCAACGCAGCGCATGAACGTTGTTGCGCTGACCGGCACAATTCTTGTCATCATTGGGCTAAGATACATTCCCCAGTCGGTAAGTTTGTTGAGGAATTTGTCGATGCCGGTAATGATGGGTCCCACGCCAAGACCGATTCTCAGCGCCCACCATCCCGCGTTGAGGCGTTCATCGAATTCAGCCATCTTTATCCCCCCACTTAGGTGAGCGGCCACGAGCCAAATGGTTACAAAGGTTTTCATGGCCATGCCGTGCTCTCGTTTCCGCCGCCTGTAACCTTTCTCCTCATCGCCGCTCTATAATGAGAAGAGCCATGGAAGCTATTGGAACTCTGGAAAAGGCCCGGTCCGAACACTGGACCGACGAGGAAGTCATCGACCGGGTGAAGGCTGGCGATACCGCACTTTACGAGATCGTCATGCGCCGGTACAACCAGCGGCTCTATCGCGTGGCCCGCGCGATTTTGCGAGATGATGCGGAAGCAGAAGACGTGATGCAGGATGCCTACGTCCGGGCGTTTCAGCATCTTGACCAGTTTGCCGGACGCGCTCCGTTCTCCGCATGGCTTACGCGCATTGCCGTCCACGAAGCGCTGGCCAGGCTCCGCCTGCGCAACCGCAGCCAGCGACTGGAAGATTCCGAGCAGGATGGAGAATTCCTTGTGACCATGGCAGACACATCGCCGGATCCGGAGCAAATAGCCTCGAGCGCCGAAATGGGCCGCCTTCTGGAGGATGCCGTCCTTGCCCTCCCGGAGCTATTCCGCGCCGTGGTCATGCTGCGCGACGTCGAGGAATTGAGCACTTCAGAGACGGCCGCCGCGCTCGATCTCTCTGAAGAAAACGTGAAGGTTCGCGTGCATCGCGGCCGGGCGATGTTGCGAAGCTGGCTTGTTGCGCGAGTGGGGGCGGAAGCAAAAAACGCCTTTCCCTTCATGGGCGTCCGCTGCGATCGTGTTGTCTGCGGTGTCTTCCTGCGGCTCGCAGACTTGGCCACCGAACATCCATAGATTCAGTGACTCTATTCGCGTTCCCCCATTCGGGGTGAATCGTCGGCGATCCGGAAGCTGGGATCGGTCCCTGGAAACTTCGGGTTGCCCGTGATCCAGGCACGATCCTTAGAGGCGCCGCCAATCGGCTACCAAGGAGATCGCTTCCCGCATGCGATCAACCACGCATGCAAATGAAAATGATGGTTTTAATCTAAAGCCTGAATGCTTGTTAGTATAGCGTCATGCTCGGCGTCGTGGTGGTCTATCTCGGTCTGATTGCCGTATTTCTGGGTTGCGTATCCCTTCTCCGACCTCTGACTTTTCTTGCGATTCGTTCCCGCCGACAAGCCGCGCTAATCCTGGCACTGGGTTTCATAGTAGTTGTGATAGGTGAATCTCTACCGGCCAGGGAGACACGCATCGCGACGCCGCGCACACAACTGGACCACTTTGCGCCCGTGTACGAGTTCAGTGAGTTCCACTCCATCCAGGTCACAGTCCCCAAAAAGCAGGTGTATCGAGCCCTGAAGTCAGTGACGGCTGAAGAGATTACCTTCTTCCGCACTCTGACTTGGCTTCGGCGCTTCGGCCGCCCTGGACCGGAAAGCATCCTTAACTCGCCCCCGGACGTGCCGCTCCTCGATATCGCCACCAGGACATCATTTCTCGTTCTGGCCGAGGAACCGGACCGAGAAATTGTTCTGGGAACACTGGTAGCCGCGCCGCCCGGATGGCGTCCCAGCGGCAAACCAACTCCCGAAGGCTTCAGGGCATTCTTTGTGACTACAAATCACCCCGGCTTCGCTCCTGCTGCGATGAACTTCCGTATTGAGGACGCGGGTCCCGCTGCGTGTACGCTCACGACCGAGACTCGCGTCTATGCCACCGACGCATCAACTCGCTGGCGCTTTGCCCTCTATTGGCGGGTAATCTATCCGGGAAGCGCGTTGATCCGCCGCATGTGGCTGCGGGCCATAGCCCGCAGGGCCGAATCGCGGTAGATATGGAGCTCTTAGCTGCTCAGCCAACGGTGCCGTGCGATCTCAAATTCTTGCCGCGCGGCTGCCCAAAACGACCCAACACCGCAGAAGTAGCCGTGCTTTTGCTTCGGGTCTGCTCGCGATAGTTTCTGTATTGACGGCACCCCCTAATCCGATTCCGGAAGAGTAGCTCGTGATGCAGGCGGAACCGCCGAGTCAAACGGAAGCTTGGCCCACGGTCCGCCAGCCTTGCGCTTCCCGGAACCTATTGCTTGCTACGGTTCAATTCCTCAAGCTGTTTTTTGGCCCAGGCGTCCTGAGGATTCAGCTCCAGAATTTTCTGGTAATCCGCTCTGGCTTTCTCAGTTTCCTTGTTGGCTACATGGGACATCGCTAAAAGACTGTAGCTCCAAAGCGAGGGCGGGATGTTGACCTCGACGTTCAGCTCCATGATCGCCGCCGCCTCTTTGCCTTTGCCTTGGTGTAGCAAACTCTCCGTCAGAATATTCAGCGACGTTTCCCCAAAATCGTACTGGCCGTCCCCGAGAGCCTTTTTCCGCAGATCGCGATAGAGCGCAACCGCTGCCTCCACGTCTTTCTTCTCAATTGTCTCCGCCAGAAGCGCGTTCATGGTTTTGGGAATTACCAGCCCGCGATGGCACGTCACGCACTCCACGCGTATCGGCGCTGTTCGGCCCATCTTCGCGATGTATTCCTGGTTGATTGCATCCACCATCTTTAACATCGCCCGCGCCGCTTTCTTTTCCTGCTTGTCGTCGGCGGGGAAATCCAAGTCGTGTGAGCCCGGCGTCTTTTCCACGTGGCAATGTTCGCAGCGCGTCCCTAGCGCGAACGAGAATCCTCGCATCGTTTGAATGAGCGCCTGCCGCGTGGTGTCTTTCGGAAAATACTGCAGATTCTTCGGATTCTGGTCGGCCTGCTGTCCGGCTCCCTTCACCGCGAAGCATAGGGTCAGAAAAGTCGCGCTCAGCATGACGCCGGGATTGTGAATTCTGCGATGCATCTCTCGCCTCCGTCTCCTGGGTCTGGAACAAGGACGGACACTCTAACCCATCACCAGAACCCTTTGGCAGTCAACCGGTCATTTCTTTGTCAGGAGTCCGTCAGGCCTTTGTTTGCAGTCTGCAAACTCCGCTGGGGTGGCCTATGGGAGAAATCTGCTGGTGCTATACTCGGCCCAGAATGGCAGGTCTTTCCTTTTGGCGTTCCCGAAGTTCCCGTACGGCTCTTATTGTCGTGCTGCTCCTGGTCAGTCTGGCCACCGCCGGCTTAATCGTAATCCAGGCACAGTATTCTGCCTCCGCACAGAGGGCCGCCGCTGAAGGGGTCTTGCGTGACTACTCCGGTCTCGTAGCCGATGAGGTCATCCGCCGTTCCGCTGTGGAAGTGGGGTACTACGGCTATTCCACATTGAGCGCCGCGCTTGTCAGTGAATTCCAAAAAACCCGCCATCTTTCACCGCACATTTCCGCCAACCTTCTCGCTACGCAAGACGTGCGCGTAAAGCATGCCGCCACTCTGGCAAAGAACTATTTTCAGTGGGATACCACAACGCATCTTCTCGCATTTGTTGGCGATGCCGATTCGGAGGAAACGCCGACTTGGTTTCGAGAAAAGTTGGCAGAGGTGTCTGCGCAACGCAACGATGCACCCTTTCAGGTCCAAAGTCGTTAACATGATTTTGCCGAAGCAGAATCAAACCGCTGCGGCGGGAGGAGGAGACTAATTTCTTCTTATTGTTCCTTTTTGTTCCCACGCCGGAAAGCCGAACTTTCCGCAAGTGCTTGAAAAGAATGGCGGGGACGACGGGACTCGAACCCGCGGCCTCTGCCGTGACAGTGCAGCAGCCAGAGGTAACTAGTTGTAATTTCACGGCGCCGATCGCCACTCTTGGCGCTCTAAGGAATTCTTAGGAAGTCTTATTGCACCCTAATTGCACCCAGATTTTTCGCAAGACCAGTCAATACAAGCGCGTTTCTCGGTACTAATCCGACCAGCCCGTCTCGAGCTCTGCCGTGAGAACGGCTGGATCTTGCAGGATTGCGCGCGGCGCCTGGGACTGGCAGAGG
The DNA here is from genome assembly GCA_035704085.1 of Candidatus Acidiferrum sp. Taxonomy (GTDB): domain Bacteria; phylum Acidobacteriota; class Terriglobia; order Acidiferrales; family UBA7541; genus Acidiferrum. Next base: position 5,030 of record DASSXG010000121.1, read on the forward strand.
CGGAAAAAAGACAACACACAGGGCACTGAGACCGGAGCACAGGGGACACGGAGAGACTCCGCCCTGGGCCGGTTGGTTAACCGCGATCGACCCCCACCCCCTATTTTTCGGATCTCTTACAAGGAAAGGATTTGCAGGAGGGCAATCTGACGAGACGCCTGTTTGCCAGAATGCTGGGGCGGATAGCTGAGCTGCCGGTTCCGACGGGGTAGCCGGGGTTGGGGCGGGAGGAAAATCAATCCCGAGGCCACCGGCACCGTGCTGGGGTCCGAGAAAACTGATTGAGCAGGCGACCATTGCAGGTGTTCAGGATTCGTGGCGGGCGGTTGAGAGCTGCTCGGACCATTCCCGGGAGAAGAATCCCTGGAAGGGCTCGGTTGGAGGTAAAGGGTGTATGCTATCGGATTTGGGGGGGCATGACCATGCAGCACACGACAGCCACGCTCAGTCGAAGGCGGGTCGCATTCATCGTGGCAGCACTATCTATCTTCTCATTGGATGCTTACGTGAACGATGCAAATGCTCAGTGCGCTGACGGAGACACAAAACCCTGCATCACTGTCGGAGGCAAGCGGGGAACAAGTGTATGCGTCCACGGGAGATTTCAACCCTGCTCAATAACACCTCAAGCGCCGGTGTCCAATTCAACATGCGGCGACCGCACTGCAACGGGGAAAATAGTCTGCACCATTATCGAGCCTGTCGTCACCCAGCACGAGACCGTGTATCCGACGGTTGCATTCGCTCCCGGCGATATTGTCGATATACAGGCTGACGGATGCGTACAGACCGGTGGTTCGGGCGACACATGGAAGCGCTATGTGAACCCTACCGGCAGCAACACCGACCATCTGTACCACGGACTCATCCGTATTCCGACCGCGATGCCTGCTGGCAGTGGCCTCGTCAGAATCCGGACAGTCATCGGGAAGCGCCAGACGGTGACCGGCGCTGGCGTACCCGTGTCACAGCTAGTGCTGCATTTGGGGTATGAAGACGATAACTACAGCGATAACGGCTATTACAGCCATGACAATGGAAATGATGACCAATGTAAGATCGAGGGGAATAACGATGGGGGGCCGGCGCACGTGACGATCACCATCTACCGGGGTGTTTCGCCTGAAACTCCGGAGAGTCGCTTCAATTTCGACGTGCTATCGAGCTCGGTAGACCCCAATGGATTGCCGTACAACCCTCAATGGGCGTGGCAGCAACAACCTGTGAATCACGGTCAGATCCCCAACACTTCGCTATGCCATAACTTCAGTAAGTCGGAGTGGGTGGGCGGCCTTCCGTCGCCGATACCGGCAGCGAACTTCCCAGACTGCACTGACCAGGCCGACTTGAGCACCGTAGATGAGCCCTGGGGTTGGGATCGAGAAGTGTGCAGGGCCGGCCGCATATTCGGTGATAGTTTCGCCGGACACGTCAATTGGTTCCCTGTCACCATTGAGGGCAAAGCTTTCTGGGGTAACCACGAGTGGGCGGACAACGACTACGACTTCTCGTTTGTAAACGATGGCGACTCGGACGTGTCGCTTTACTCAAACGATCGCAGATACCTCCACGTCGAATTTGATTCGGACGAGACAATTCGTCAATTCACAGATGATGAGTGGGTAACGTTCCGTCAGGCCGTAGATGACGACAGTAAAGACAGTAAAGACGTGGCAAGGCAACACTTCGATGGCCACACAATCTTGACAGGCATGTTCGGTTTGGATGGTGAGCACAGCATGAAGTCGGAGCTGCATCCTCTGTACGCAATCGCTACCAGACGAGACAACTACGAGAACGACCCGAGGGACGACGTATGGCTTATCTTCGTACGCAACCGGGGTGACGAAGGATACTGCTCGAGCCAGCTCTGGGATGCTGGGTTCGAGGACTATACGTTTCGGCTGCCCTGGCTGCCTGGTATGACTTCCGTGGAGGTGAATTGGAGTAAAACCCAATTCAGTGGCACTGATGGAACGTCTCCGCCGATCGTCGCCGTGCTGCCCCCTCCGGCCATAGCGGCCCCGCGGGCGAAGCGCTATTCGGGAGTCTACGTGACGTTCCACTTAGGACCGGCAGCGTCTAGTCCATTCATCGATGGCGCGCTGCATCTGGTCTGGACGGGACCACCGGTTGCCAGCCTGCTGCCGCCGGTGCCCAGCGTCGCCGGCCACAACATAAGTCATCCTGGCCTGTCGGATCGCCCCCCTGCCGTGATGGTGCATGGTCAAGGTGGGGCAGCAAATGAAGCCGATGAGGTAGAGCACAGCCTCCAGGCGGCGATCAATCGGCTCCCAGCGGAGCAGCGCCTGGAAGTCCAGAAAGCCCGCGCTATCGCGGGCGTGCGGCCCGCAGTGCATCGGCTGCCGCCGGGCGGCCCAGCCCGAAGAATCACGGCGCCCCCGGCGATTCCGAGAATTTCTCGGTTGCATGCCATCAAAGCTGGTCCGGCGACCCAGAAAGCACAGCGCGATGCGGCACAAATGCGTGCGCTTTGCGCCGCTACTCATAACGCGCCCGCCGGGCTGCCGGCCAACATCTGCACCAGCAACGTGCGAGAGCACCCGTAGCGCGCTCTCTGGTCCAGCGAAGCGGACGACAACCTCCTCGACGCGAACGTCGCAGCGCGACCGCCGGGGATACGCCGATGAAAAATCGTTTCACAATCTCGGAAAGTGGCGAGATAGGCTTACAATGGCTACGTTTTCGGCTGTCAAAAAGGAAATTCCATATCCCATGAGCAAGACTCTGCAGAACGTCAGTTTCCTATCGCAAGGCCCGCACGCAGCGAGTGATCCGTGTGTTTCGGTTTATCACCACCAGCAGCATTTCGGCTATCGGGACCAGGACGGGATTATTTGGGATGCGTGGTACAACGGCAGCGGTCACTGGAATCTGCAGCGCATTAACGGGGGCGGCGACGGCAGGACTAGCGGACCCACCGCGGTTGCGGGTCCATTTATTGGCGTCTTTAAGGATCAGCAGCATTTCGCGTATCTAGACGAGGCGGGGATTATTTGGGATGCGTGGTACGACGGCAGCGGTCACTGGAATCTACAGCGGATAAACGGGGGCGCCTTCGGTGGCCCCGCAGCATTGTATCTCCCGAATCACCCGTCCCCTTTTGTATCAATATGGAACGATCCCTCGAATACACAACAACATTTTACTTACTTGGACATCGACCATCGTATTTACGATGTTTTTTGGGATAGCGATCCACCGCTTCGCGATCCGTTCTGGAACCGGCAGTTGATCCAGGGCCCTAATGCGTCGAGCAGCCCGTTTGCGTGCGTCTTTCATGAACAGCAGCATATTGGCTATCTCTTCGAGGGCGGAAACATCCAGGATACCTGGTACGACGGCAACGGTCACTGGAATGAACAGGTGATTACGGGGGGGTTTGGCGGCGACAGCAGGACTAGTGGGCCGGAAGCGTTCTGGGGTATGCATCCTTTCATTTGGGTCGACCACACGAACACACAACAACACTTTACTTACTTGGGCCATGATCGAGCTATTTATGATGCTTTTTGGGATAGTAACAGCGGCAGCTGGAACCTGCAGAAGCTCACTTCCGGCGGACTGACCGACGGCCCGGCAGCATGGAGCAGCCCGACCGTTTGTAACTATGAGCCGACGGGCATCATCAATGTTGTGTACATCGCGTACCGCGACGAAATCGGAACCGTCTGGACCGTTGCCTACGCAAACGAAACGTGGTTTGCGGTTCAATTGAAAGATCTCCCTTTCTCTTCCTCCACGGATCCCACAGACAACGTGCCGCGTGCAGCCGGGAATGTGATCGCCTGGGTGGATGTTTCTGGCAATCAGATCCATTTCACATTTCGCGGCACTGAGAATCTACGCCCTCCCGTGCCCGTACCACCGGTGCCTGTCGAAGCTCGCGTGGTTACTGCCACTCCCCCACTCGCAACCACGACGCTCGGTGACTCAGCGCCCGCCAATCTCGCAGGCCAGAATGGTGTGATCTGGGACTTTTTTTACGAGCCGGAGCCCTATCGAGGCTGAAGTGGCGACGGAGACAGAGGGCGATCGAGACGGTGGTGATCTTGGACGCAGGGACGTTTAGCTTTTTAATGGCACCGGATATGACGATCGCTGACACTACCGGACCTATCGGAACAGTCGCGCGAGGAAGGCCGGAAGTCTGCCCCACGAACATATCTGTCCTCTTCCAATCTGCCAAGTACGAGCCTGAGACGGCTGTCCTGCTTTCGAAAACGCTCAGTCGTGGCCCGTCCGCACTCTCTAACACCGCTGCCGTAGCAATTCGTGAAGAAATGCGTCACGTGGATCGAAGCCTACCACTACGACATCAAGGTATGTCCCGAGTCGTTCTCAAGACGGTGGCAGAGGGAAGTGCCAACTACCGGATGCCGACTATCCGGAAGTATTCCAGATTGGGACATGCGGATCGGTACTGATAAGTCCGCTTGTAGGAAGTGATCTCCGTGCTTGGCATCCGTTCTCGAGGGACTACGGAGAACTTAGAAACAATTCGCTTGCCCGATTAAGCGGAACTCGACCTGCAACCGCCCCGTTTTGACAATCGCTGCTTCTTAAATTTGTTCGTCCCTCTCGCTACCCTGCACCTCCTCGCTTCGACTGAACAAATCGTAAGGAAAAATGTATGCCACTACCAAAAGACATCAACGAATACTTGCGTGCGTGGGCCCCCGAACTGGGCGAGAGGATTCTTCAGACCTATCCACCGCTGCAGGGCTTTGACGATGTAGCCTCACCGCTTACCGGACAACTCCTCCGAAAGCCGTTTCCTGCCCAGACGCTCGCGATGATGGGCGTGGTAAAGCGCTGGACTGAAGCACGGGGCGCGGCGGTGATCGCGGAGTGTGGGACTGGAAAGACTTTGATTTCGCTCGGCGCCGTCCACGTTCATAGTGACCGCAAGCCATTCACGGCCCTCGCCATGGTTCCGCCCCAGTTGGTAGAGAAATGGGCGCGAGAAGCATTTCAGACTCTGCCGCGCGTGCGCGTTTTCTTCATCGACGGTCTCCGAACGCCCACGAGTTCCGTTGGTCACGTGGGGATAAGCGAAGTTAAGTTGCGCAGTGGCCGCATCATCCGGGAAGGGCTACGCACGACGCTCACGGAGTTACGACAACGGAAGACGGCTCGCACCACTCGTCAGCGTTGGGATTCCATCTGCGGGTTCCCGGCTCTGTTCATCGTCGGTCGCGACCGCGGGAAGCTCAGTTACTTCTGGCGACATGCATACTCACTCGCTGCGTGCGGGCGTTACCAAGGTTCCGTTGTGAACCCGGAGACCGGCTGCCCGATCTACCTGGGAGAGGATGGCGAGCGACTTCTTTCCGTGGATTTCAAGAAGGCAAAGCTGAGCGAAATTCTAGGCCGACAGAACGGTGACGAGGCCGCCAAATCTCGGCGCGAGTTGTACAGCGCGTTGTGGCAGGCGGACGGAAAGAAAATCCGACGTTTCGCTCCTGTGGATTTCATCGGCCGATACATGCCGGATTTCTTCGATTACGCCATCGCCGATGAGGTGCACGAGTTGAAAGGAGATACTGCCCAGGGAAACGCGCTCGGCACGCTGGCAGGATGCGCGGCACACACCGTCGTGCTCACCGGAACGCTCCTCGGAGGCTACGCCGATGAAGTGTTCAACATCCTCTTCCGCATGCATCCGGCGAGGATGGTGCAAGAGGGGTTTGAGTATGGAGAAGCCGGGGTGCGGACGTTTACGGAAACCTACGGGCTGCTCGAAAAGATCACCGTAATTGAGCCAGCGGATAACGCTTGCTCCGAAGCGCGCATAACGAAACGAGTGCGTCGGCGCCCAGGGGCCTCGCCGCTGCTCTTTGGTCGTTTTCTGATGAGCCTGGGAGCCTTCATTTCGCTCGAAGATATTTCGGAGGCGCTGCCGCCCTACCGGGAAGAGGTTGTCAGCGTGGAGATGGACCCTCCGTTGAAGGAAGCCTACAAGAAACTTGAAGAGGACGTGAAAACCGCGCTGAAAGAACATCGCGGGAATCAGTCGGTGATGAGTGTGGCGTTGAACGCCCTGCTGCTTTATCCAGACCGGCCGTTTCGACTAGGAAAGCTGTTCGGCTGGGAATTCGACCCGGAGACGCAGCGGCGTGAAAGATTCCTGATTGCGGAGACACCAGACCTGAGCGAGGACCACGTCTATGCGAAGGAGCGCCGCTTGGTTGAACAGGTGAAAGCAGAGCTGACGCGTGGGCGCCGGTGCCAGATCTATGCGGTATACACACAAAAGCGAGACGTGACTCGAAGATTGGAACAGATCCTTTTGAATGAAGGAATCCGAGTCGCCGTGCTGACCACGGATGTGCCTCCTGAGACGCGAGAGGGGTGGTATGAACGGCAACTCCGGGGCGGGGTACAGACAGTCATCTGCCACCCGAAACTTGTCCAGACAGGCCTCGACCTGATCGAGTTTCCAACGATCCTCTTTTACGAGACGGGATATTCGATCTACGTACTTCGGCAGGCCAGCCGGAGAAGCTGGAGAATCGGGCAACGACTCCCAGTGAAGGTGAAATTTCTGCACTATGCCGAGACGATGCAGGAGAGCTGCTTGCGGCTGATGGGGAAGAAGCTCCTGGTCTCTTTGGCCATGGAAGGCAAGTTCTCTTCGGAAGGATTGCAAGCCATCAACGACGACGATGACATCCTGATGGCCATGGCCCGCGAACTCGTAACAGAGAAAGGAATCGGAGAAAGAGCCGATGCGGTTTGGGCCACACTTCAGAAACAGCAGGAAGACATACTTGGCACACGAGTGAAGGAAGATTCAGAGGCTGTGGCCGAGCAAACCGTTGCTGCAATTCCGTTCATCGAGTCAGGTTCGACTCAAGTCGACCAGTGGTCTGCACCGAAGTCAGCACTGGACTCACCTGGCCGGAGAAATTCCCCGCCATCGACCTCGGTGATGCCAGGCGAACAACTGACGTTGTTCTGAGGGACTTGCAAAAGCCGCGACTCATACCAACCCAGAGACAATTCAACCAGACAAGAAAGGGAGGGCGCCATGGGTATCCTCGGACTAACACACGACGAAAACGGTGCGGCCCTCGAGAAACTCCCTGTCACGATCAAAGTCGCCATCGGGGAAGGACCGGCACCGGATGAGGAGAATGGCAGTCCGCGGGCGCTGTTTCATTTCGTTTTCAAGCGGAGAACTGTGCGAGAGCAAATGGTGTACTGGGAACCGGCGCCAGATATCGCCGAGGTCTTTGGAGACAAGCCTACGGAATTGGCGGTGATCTTTCTTCACGATGACCCGAGAGAGGTGTGTCCATCGGAATATGCCCTGTGGACGAGGAAGGGCCGCCTTTGTCACGGAGAGCTTGTGCAGATCGCCAATGGCAACGCACCACGCTACGAAATGCAGGCAATTCGGAGGACAACCGAACACCCGGAGGGAGAGGCCTGGCCCGGTGATCACAAATATGCAGATGGACCTGAGAAAGGCCACCCAATCGAAGGTTGTGGAGAAGGCTGCCCCGAATTGGCGAGTGGCAAATGTGGCCCCTCGGCCGACCTCTACTTCATCTTGGAAAAATTCCCAAGCCTGGGCGCCATCTGCCGATTGCATACGGGGAGCAAGACGTCAGTTCCCAATTTGTCGAACGCCGTAGCGCAACTCCACAGTTGGAATGGGGGCCGATTGAAGTGGGTCAAAGCCATCCTGAAGGTGAGGCCGGAGCTTCGGTGGCATCCGGGGCAATTCGGAGAGTGGGAAAGTTCTGTTGTGCCCATCCTGAGTCTTGAGATTGGAGGAACGACTCTGAATAGTCTGGGCGACAAGATGAACGAGCCGGCAAAGCTCCGTCTCGAAGCGCAGCAAGCGTGCGCTGGTGAACAACGAGTGCCATTTGTCGTGCGGGAGAACGAAGTGGAACGCGCTCAAGAGATTGCCGATGAGTTCTATCCGCGGAACAGGAACCTTCTGGATGAGCAAACCGGTGCGATTATTCAATCCCCAGGGAATGCTGAGTTGTGCGCGAGGATCTGCGAAGTAGCGCGGCTGCTTGGCTACAACGCAGCCAAAACAAAGATGCTGGTGGGGCAGTGGCGGCTGGATCTTGTTGGGCTCGAAAGGAAGCTGCAAAACGAACTCGATGAGGGGCCGCAGATTCTCCCTACCGAGAATTGTGGTGGAAAGCGCCACGGGCGCCATAATCGCACCAACGAACCACGTTTCGACAAGGGTGTAAGCGCCTAGAACCGCTTCTGAGTGCTCGGGCGGGGGGGTGAAAGGCGGGGGCCATGGGTTATGGCTGTGAACAGCACATCAGACTACGGGACAACTGAAACCCTTCGGTTAACAGCCTTGAGACCAATTTAATCACAATTTGCCGGCGGGCAGGGATGGACCCAAACGGTGCCGAAGGGCGATTGCAGAGGGTGAAGCAGCTTCGGGAATGTGGGCCTTAGCTTCTACGAAGAGTGGGTGCCCTTCCGAGGTAATTCCCAAAGCATCCCACACCGGCCCGCGAGCTGGCCAGAACTGTTCAAGAGGCTTTTTGAGGTTGGCAGTGGCGATCCCAGCCTTATCCAGAGCCCTGCGGTCCCGATACTCTCCAAAGCCGTCTGTTTCGAGCGGGGAATGCCATGTGACGGAAACGCGTGGCCCAATCGCTCCGCTCCGGTGGAGCGCGCTCAAAAGAAGTTGCGGCTTCCGATTCACCGAACCTGCAGCCATCGCTGGCTACCCGCCGACGCGAAGCTCATTTCTTTTCGGCGATGGCAACTTGCGGCGGACGTGGCCTTAGCCACGGCAGCGGATTCGGCGTTGTTCTTGTCACCTCAGGCCCTACAACGCGAGCTGGCGGATCGGCTGGCAAAGCTGGAAGCTCGCCCGTAGGCGACGGCAATTCTGGCCTGCTCCGTAAGTCTGACAGCCATTTCAAAGCAACTCGCTTCACAGCAAGCGACAAACTTGTGACGCGGTCCTTGTGTACTTCGAGCATGTAAAAGCCGAGCCACAGAATTGAGCACACAAACGCGCTGGCAACCGTCACGTACCAATGGCGGAGATCGACGGTCCAATTGTAGAAATACGAGAACAGTGCAATCGCGCCAAAGAAGGTGCACAAATTTTTGAGCGAACGTAGGCCAATCTTGCGGGTCATTTCTTGATTCCGCTACCTAAAAGGTCGGGAAACAGCTCACCGTAGCATTATACCAACAAGATGGATGGTCGGAACTCCGATGCGACTCCGCTCAACAGCCGGGCCTGGGAGGTTATGCTAGTACCAACCTTTCCGGTTACCGCGGTGGTGTCAATGGGTCAACGCAACACTCGGCTCGAACCCGCATTGCATTGAAAACAAGAGCTAAGAGCGCCCACCAGGTCAGAATCACCCAAAACGCAATCCTGGCTTGGGTTTCAGCGAGTAGAGCCAAACAGGTCCGTTTCCCTGGGGAAGTCATTGTAGGACCAACTGACCAGATGGTGTTGCATCGACCGTTTGAACCGGCACGACTTACCGGGACCTATCGACGTTCAAGGCTTCAATTGAGGAACGCATCAGACGCTGACTTGCAACTTTTTTCAGCTATCGGGAACCCTTTTGCGCTATTCTCAGGACCCTTATAGGTTTTGGCGGTCCTTGGGAGATGTGCTGTGCTGGACGTAATGACACAGAAAATCCCGAGGTTATTATCGGCGGGGACAGCGCCGATCACTTCACCCTACGTTGGCTTTGCTCCCAGAACTAGCTCGTCCACAAGTTGAGTCCCTGTTTTCTGCCCTGATTCGATAGCGAATGAATCGCGGTTCCGCCCTTGATATTCCTACCGATGATTGTCGGGAGGTTACGTGGCGCGTGTTTTTAGGTTTGTCGACATCTTGGGATGTGAGTTACATACACTAGACGACCCGGAAGATAAACTTCCACTCCCCAGAATTGGGCAAGTAATCTCCATCGGGGATAGTAGGATGCGGGTCGCGTCGGTGGCACTCAATCCAGTCGCTTCGAGTACACGCAGTGTTTACCTCGTTCGTGTGCGAGCGGTTCCTGCATCGGACAACTAGGAACCTTTTTCAGCCTCCAATGGTAGGAACATCTCCCGTCTTATGGTCCGCGATTTGAAACAGCAGGAACGCATGCACGGCATCGGTGGTTTCGGGACTTGATGTTTCGATACGGACCTTTGCACCTTGAGATATCTTGGAGAGCGTATACCGAATCGCCGACTTCAGGCGGGTCATCGTCGCTACACCCGGAGGGTTAGTGTCGTGAATCAGCAGGGGTGCTTTGAAATTCCCATTCGAGAACATGCTTGCGATGTGGTTCAAGTGCGTCCTAATTTGCTCGATGCTCGTTTTATCGTTCGTGTCATCAGCAGTCACGATTATTTCGCCACCATCGTTGAGTAGATGGAAGTGATGGGTAGTGGCGTCGTGAGAGAAGCCCATCACATGGTCGCCGCGCCGGACAACGGCGTCTTGGCGAGAGGTATTATCTGTCGGAATAGATTGCTGTCCAAAAGCGGCTAGGGAGAGGCTCAAAAGAAAAACAGCTAGAATTGTGGTCTTCATGTCCGTGCCTCACTTACACAGACGCCGTCACACGGAGGCACGTTAGCATGGATAAAGACGTTTTGGTGGCAAGCGCCTGGTTAACGCTGCCGGTTCAAACGGTCGATGCAACACCATCTGGTAGAAAGCTGTTTTCAAAGGTGGTGTTTATGAGACAAGGGAGACGGTTTGGGTTTTCGGCGGAGCAGAAACTCGACGTGTGGCGTCGTTGGAAGGCGGGACAGT
>DASSXG010000037.1:0-3155 GCA_035704085.1 Candidatus Acidiferrum sp.
AGGTTGATGTCATAACGAGGCCGGCCTCGCGACGGCCCGAGTAGACTGTTGCGGTGATCACCCTAACAGCGCTCGGACCGAAGGAGGCCGAGATGAGAATTATAGGATGCGACCTACACGCTCGCCAGCAAACGTTGGCGATGGTGGACACAACAACGGGAGAAGTAGTGAATCTCACATTAATGCACGAAGGCAATAAGGTGCGGGAGTTTTATTCCCCGCTCCCGCGGCCGGTGCTGGTAGGCATCGAAGCCACGGGATCGATGCAGTGGTTTCTGAACTTGATGGAGGAGTTGGCAATCGAATGCCAGGTCGGCCATCCAGCCCAGATTCGCGCGGCGGAACCCCGCAAACAAAAACATGACCGACGCGACGCGGACTTGATTCTGAAACTGCTGGCAGAAAAGCGCTTTCCAGCCATCTGGCTGCCAACCAAGGAGTTGCTTGATCTGCGGGCTCTGCTACTACATCGCCATCAGTGGGTGCGCATGCGCACCCGCATACAGAACGCGCTGCAGGCCATTGCCTTGGCGAATGGTTTACGGCGCGGTCCCGCGCTGTGGAGCTACGACGGACAAGCGAAGATCGCGTTCTTGCCCTTGATGCCACACAACGCTTATCGGCGGAGCGCGTTGCAGGCGATGTACAAGAACATGGAATCGGAGATCGAGAACCTCACTCGGCGAGTAGCGGAGCAAGCTGGAAATCGTTCCGGAGCACGACTGTTGATGACCCATCCCGGAGTGGGGCCGGTGACGGCATTGGCGACCGAAGTATTCCTGGGCGATCCTCAGCGTTTCGCGGATAGCAAGGCGCTGGCGAGCTATGTGGGCATCATCCCGCGGGAATACTCCAGTGGAGAGCATCAGCGGCTCGGCGGAGTGACCAAACAGGGCAGTCCACTGTTGCGGTTTCTTTGGGGTGAGGCAGGTGCACATGCGGCACGCCGCGATCCAGAGTTGAAGCGTTTCTACCGCCGCAAACTGGTTCAGAAAGGTCTGGGCAAGGCGCGCGTGGCGGTGGCACGCAAGCTGGGAATCCGGCTGTGGATCATGTTGCGGGATGAGATTGATTATCAAGAGTTCTGTCGTCGCGGACAGATACAACAGAAAACAGTGAGGCCTGTGGCGGGGATGCCTGAGACGGGCAATGGTGCGACAAGTCACCGGCAGGTTGATGAGGCTACCCGCCTCCCTGAATCCTAAATGACAGGGAGATCGAATATTTCATCATGGTCCACAATGATCGAAGAGATGGTTGGTGGGCAACACTGAAGTGATGAAGCGACACGGGACCGAGCGAGTAGGGTGACGCGAATCAGAGAGCGACGACTAGAAATGATCGGTCTGGGAAACAAGGCGCTCTTGCGCAGGTGCGCGGGTGTGTCTAAAGAAGGAAAGAAAAATTCAAGAGCTTAAGAAAGATGCAAAAAACTCTTGACAACGGCCGGCCCCGTTAGAGAAGGCCCGTTACTGACAAAGCCGAATTAGCTGGTATCTCCAAAAGGTCTAAATTCCAATCCTTCTGCTCGCATCTTGAACAGTAGTCGTGTTTGACTCCACGCTCCTGTAGGGCTTTCATCGCTTCCGAGATTTTCATTTCCGCTGCAAGAGTGAGTCTCGGAAAACGAAATTGAGGCTTGGGATAGGGCATGTCTCACCACCTTCCTAAGACAAATGCTGCCACCGAAAAAGAACACGGCCCTTTTACATTCCGTCTCAAATATGTCGTCTGTAGATTGAGGCGCAATATTAGCCCTAGTAGGATGGCAAGTAAATCGGCCAACAAAGCGGAGAGTCCTGTTCAGAACCCGCTTCCGTATGTGCTATCAAGTTTACTTCGGCGACTCCCACGCCAGCTGCCGCGAAATAAAGGCCCCGCGGGGTGCGGGACGAACCCAGCAGCAAGCATCGTCATGCCAGATCTAGCCCGCTTCCGCCGCGTCTTCCGGCGAGGTAAATACATATGGGAGCCACAAGCCGGGGCGTGGTAAGTTTCCGAAGGCGCGAAAAATGACGCCCGGACGCAGATAGCCACCTTCAGAAGAGTAGCGCAGTCGAGCACATGAGCGGCAGCGCCAGTTGATTCTCCTGACTATGTTCGACCATCCGGAAAAACTGTCCCACTCCCAGCCGTAGACGTAACGACGCGGGGTGTTGCAGTGTGGGCAAAGCAGGAAAAGCGCACGCCCGCTGTTGCGTGGCAGTGTTCGCCAGATGACGCGCAGAATTGTCGTGCTCCCGTCGGTTCGTTTAAATTCGACATGGCTGTGTGGCGAACCGGAGTGCGGATCTATGTGGCACGTCAGCCGTACCGCTTCTTTGATCTCGCCGCCGTGCCTTTCATCCTTCCAAACCGGTACCCATCCCGGAGTGGCCGTAAATTGCAGGGCGCTGTGGTCTTGACAACTCCGGGAAACGGTGCAATATGACATGCAGGGACTCAAAAACCTCTCCGACTCCACCCCCACAGTAGACCAAACATGAACGTCCCGCAGGAGACCGAACATGAACGCCAAGATTCTGACATTCTCATCTCACGGCGATACAACACTTCTCGAATATGATCCGGCAACCGCCGACATGGAAGAAGTAAACAGAGTGATTTCCGAATACGAAGCCAAGACGGGCGCGCAGCCATTTGACATGGCGACCGGTGAACGCCTCGAGAAAGTCACGCGCGAGCAGAACGAAGTCTTGATGGTTCATCCCATCGCAGGCGGCTGACCGCGCGCTGCCGCTCGCGACAGATTTTCCGCGACGGCGGAATTTTATGGCGTCAACAATTCTTTGTGTGATCGCGTTCCTCGCTCTGATCGTGTGGAGGTTTGTGTTCGCCGGCCAGCACCGCAGGCCTTTGGTTAGGGAAATTGCCCCACGGCAACGCCGACACACCAACCTTTTAGCAGCGGGCCTCCACATCTCAGAACCGGGAGGTGTGGCAATAATTGCGGACAATCAATTTGAGAACAATTCGGACAGTCCACACCTCCTCGGCCAAAAGGATCGCGCGAAAACCTATCTGCGCCGCATCGCAGCCCTCACTGGCGCCACGCAAACGGTTAATGCTTATGTCTTGGATGTCGGCAAGATGCGGTTTCACGTGCGCGATAGATATGTCAGTCGGCTGCGAGACATGACCGATCCCGGATGTGT
>DASSXG010000077.1:0-9230 GCA_035704085.1 Candidatus Acidiferrum sp.
CAACTCCTTACTGTCGATCGAAGATCCCGACCCTGTCGGGAATGTCGACTGTTAACCTCCCTCCCTTGTCCCCCGGCTCTCCAACATTTCCGCAGCCCCCAGTGAGCTCTACCCCATTGTTTTCTTTCTCTTACACGCCCATTCGAACGGCGCCGTAATTTGCTCAATTTAGCAACACCAGCCGTCCGGGAGCTCGTTGAAAAGGGTCCCTCGGCTCACAGAGTTTATCCTGAGCTTGCCGAAGGATTCGCAAGGGAAAAAGTTTTCTCGAGTGGAAAGGTCCCTCGGCTCACGATGTTCGCTCGGGACAACCTTTCCTTATCGGAAAGGTTGGTGCGGAAGGAGGGAGTTGAACCCCCACGGCCTTTCGGCCACAAGATCCTAAGTCTTGCGCGTCTGCCAGTTCCGCCACTCCCGCAGTGGTGGGTCCATTCTACAGGGTGCGAAAGGGGCCCAGCAATGGGATTTGGAGGGGGAAACCGGCCTGGAAGGGACCCCGCGTTGTCGGAAGGATCCCAATTGATCCACAACTCGACGCTAGGGAGCGCGGGTGAGATCGTTCGGATTCGACTCCGTCGAATCCTCAGGATGACGGTCGCGGGGAGGGAACGCTAGACACCAGCCGATGCCGGGCAGTGGGGCCAGGGGACGGGGCATCGGTCCCGCGATAGTCGACGGAATCTCGAAGCCTTCAAGGTACTGGATTCCAGAGCGGAGGCAGAGCATAATAGCCTTAGTCGCATAGAGAACCGCTTGGTATGTCCCCTCCAGGCGCATGCGCCTCGTCCCCGATGGCGCGACCATGCAGGGCGCCGCTGCGAACGAGGGCAGCGCCATGATCATCCAGGATCAAGAAGATCAGCTCGTCTTGATTCGCCAGACGGACCATGCCGTCTTGTCAGGATTCTTCGCACACGAATTGGGAAATGAGCTTTTCGTCCGGCCGGAACCTGCCGAGTCGTTCGGGGTGGCCGCGACCGAGCACGATAACGGATGGAACGAATGGGAGCTTCGCTCGCGCATTGACCCGGTAATTTTTCTGCCGTACAGCTTTATGTCCATTCCCACGGATGAGCACATTGCGCTCTATCAGTTGGGAATCGAGCGTGTAGTGAAAGTGGACCACTACGCCGGGCTGCTCGTCAGCATGCACTGCGCCGGCCTGTACGACAAGACGCGCGCCACCATGCCGGGGTTTTCCGCGAAATACGTCAAATCCCAGGAAGTTCCGCTGGTGATGGAGTTCCTGCAAAGACTGCGGCTTCAGCAATTGCGATTGAAAGTGGACTTGCGTGCGGATGCGGCGACGAAAGACTTCACGGAAGAAAAGTGGCTGCAGATAAATTCGAAGAGGCTGGAAGCGCTGGACCGGCTGTCGCTGTATTTTTGCCTCGGGCCGCTTGAAGCCGCGACCATTGACGCGGTACCGGCGGACTACAAAGGGTCGGAAGTGGATTGGGAGCTGCAGCCGGAAACCGGCAATGCCGTGACGCTGGAGCCATATCCTTTCCGGCGCGAACCGCTGGAAATCAGCATCCTGGCGCGGCGCGTGCCTAAACGGCGTTACGCGGATGATGACGATTTTCAGAAAACGCTGGCGCAGGCTCCGTTTTTTGCGATGAAGTTCACGTTGCGGGCGGGTGGCGCGCGGATGCGGGCGCTGATAGCGGGCGCTTGATCAAGTCAACTGGTGGCCACGCGTTTCCGGCAGCAACAGGGCCAGTAAAGCGGCAGCAAGAAAAGCCCCCGCGAGCAGTAAAAACGCCGGGCTAAATCCAAAGCGCGATGCGATCGCACCCACCGCGAAGGGTGCAGCCGCGGACAAGCCCCTGCCAAGGTTGTAACTGAGGCCCATCGCCGCCGCGCGAATCTCGCCCGGGAAAATCTCGCTAGCAATCGCGGCATAACCAGAAAAAAAACCGGTCCCGAAGAAAGCCACAAACGGTCCTAGAAACAAGAGCCAAAGCGGGTTTCGAATGATTCCGTAGAGAGGCACGAGAATCGCAGCAACCAGCAAATAGGTGAAATAAGGCTTCCGCCGCCCAAACGCGTCCGCGAGAAATCCGAAGGATGCGTAGCCCAACCACTTTCCAGGAGAAAGCACCAAGTAAAACGTTGTCCCGACGACGAGGCTCAACCCGCGCCCGCCTTTCGAAACCGGAAGAGATAAGTACCCTGGAATCCAGGTGAAAAGACCCCAGTAGCCGAACATCCCGCAGGCGTTCATGGTGGTCGCGAGGATTCCGTTTCGTAGAACATCTTTTTGAAGAAGTTTTTTCAGAATGTTCGGCTTATTTTCTTTCGCCCTTTGTTTCCAGAGATCGGGCTCGGGCACGCCGTGGTAAATCCAAAAGACCAGCAACGCTGGCAACACGCCAACAAAAAAAACGGCGCGCCAGCCGAGGCGCGGAAAAACAATCAGAACAACCAGCGCTGCGATGGCTTCGCCGATGGCGTAAGCGGACTGCATCAAGCCTAGAGCTTTGCCGCGATGTTCGGCGCGCCACGTTTCCGCGATCAGGGCGGCGCCGGTGGTCCATTCGCCGCCCATGCCCAAGCCGAGCAAGAATCGAAAGACTGCGAGTTGCGGGATGGAGCGAGAAAAACCGCAAGCGGCGCTCGCGATGGAATATACGAGAATGGAAGCCATCAGGGCGCGCGTGCGGCCAATGCGATCCGCGATCATCCCGAAGAAAAAGCCGCCGATTGCGGAGGCCACCAGGGTCAGCGAATTTAGAAAACCAGCCGTGCGCGTATTCATACCGAATTCGCGGATCAGGTAGGCGAGGACCAGCGAATAAAGCATGACGTCCATGGCATCGAGCATCCAGCCGAGGCCGCCGGCGATGAGGGATTTACGCTCGGCGGAGGTCACATCGCTGGGCCATTCAAATCTCATGAAGGAATGCGGAGCGGTGTGATTCGAATGGACAGGCGCGGGAGAGGCTGGCGAGTGCGGCGATTCGGAGTGGGCCACGCACCGATTGTAACGAAAATTTAATCTTTGCGGCGAGAATTGGGACGAAGGGTTCGTGCAATTCAGACGGCGAAGTGCACGAGCCCACCTATTTGGGCGCGCCTTCAGCTCCCGGGGTGTGTGGCGCGATCGATTCCCTCGGCGATGCGCATGATGACGAGGCACAGCTCGAGCAGAAGCCGGACCACGAGGGTGCCGACGAACAACGCCACGATTCCCGCGACCAAGTTGATCAGTCCCTGCGCGGGCGATTGCTGGAAGCCGAGGACAACACAGGTGACCACGGCGATACCGCCGCCGAGTATCCCAATGAGGTAAAGAAGCTTTACGATGCGGCGCGAGAGCTGCTGCTGGAATGAGAAGTCAACTAGACCCGCAAAGAAGTTCTTATCGTCGGACATGCAGCCTCCTGGCTAGAGTGTATTGAACGGGACTGGGGCAAAGATGTAGGTAAGGCCATTCGGTGATATAAGTCAAGGCACTTTGCAGTTGGGCGGGGACTGGCGTTGGAAGTAGCCCACTAACGCAATGTGTTTCCTCTTGACAATCGTGGCGCTGGCGTCCATCTTGAATGGCTTTGCCGCCGCTTCCATGGAAGGCCAGGGAAGCTGACGAGCAAGCTCGCTCGCCTATGACCAAGGTTCGGCTTTGTTTCCACGACCGCTGTTTTGATGGAACCGCCTCCGCTGCACTCTTTTACCGTTTCTATCGCGAGCGATTTGACGCGAACGCGGAGTTTGGCTTTTCGGGGATGACCCACCGGGCCGCGCAGCCGTGGGAGCCGGGGCTCTTCGACGGCGACGAAAACGTGATCGTGGACTTCAAGTATTCGAATTCGCCGAAAGTGACCTGGTGGTTCGATCACCACCAGAGCGCGTTTCTGACGCCTGCCGACGCGGAGCAATTCCGCAAGCACCCAGGCCCCCACATGTTTTACGAGCCGGCCTACAAATCGTGTACGAAATTGATTGCGACAATTGCGCGGGAGAAGTTCAGCTTCGATACGACGCCGCTAGAGGAAATGATTCACTGGGGTGACATCATTGATGGTGCGCAGTACGCAACGCCGCAAGCGGCAGTGGAATTGGCCGAGCCGGCGACGCAACTGGCGTTGGTGATCGAAGCGGCGCCGGAAAACGGACTGCCGGCGCGCATCATTCCCGAGCTGGCGTACCGGCCGCTCAGCGAAATGGTGAAGCTGCCGCTGGTGGCGAAGCATCTGGGACCGCTGCTGGAGCGACACCGCAAGTCCATCGAGATATTGCGGGAACGGAGCGAGGCGCGCGACGGGGTAATTTTCTTCGACGTTGGCGACTTGGATCTGGAGGGCTACAACAAGTTCATCCCGTACCTGCTGCATCCGGAAAGCGTGTACTCGGTGAGTGTGAGCAACTCGGCGGTGCGGGCAAAGGTTTCGCTGGGGACCAACCCGTGGAACCAAGCGACCGCGGATCAGAACCTCGCCTCTCTCGCAGAAAAATTCGGCGGCGGGGGACATCCACGGGTTTCGGCAATATCGTTCGAACCAGGAGACTTGGCGCGAGCGCGAGAAGTAGCGCACGAACTGGCGGTGACGCTACGCAAGAAACAAAGCGCGAACTGAGATTTAGAGTGTTTCCGGGTGGTTCGACAAAACAGTTTGTCCCATGTAAAATTTCAAAGTGTAACCCTGGACCGGTAGCTCAATGGTAGAGCAGCTGACTCTTAATCAGCGGGTTGCAGGTTCGAGTCCTGCCCGGTTCACCACTTCTTTTCAATGAGTTAGCTTGATCTTGCTTTTCGCTCAGGAAAAACTGTGCCCTTTTTTGTGCCCACCCCGGCTCAAATTCAATTCCGCTGAGATCATCAACCGCACTGCGTTTCGCTTCCATGCGGATATGGCTGTATCTTTCCATCATGCCGCGGGATACATGCCCTGCCAGTGCCATGATAGTCGAATCCGAAGCTTGAAACTCGGCTAGCCTTGAAATGAAAGTGTGGCGGAGAATCAGGGGAAGGAGTTTGAGCTGGGTGGGCACAAAATAGGGCACATTTTCCATGGATGGTTAAAACCGGAGAAGCTAGCTCGTTGAAATGATTGGAGATATGCGCCGAATGCGCGCCTCTAGCCCACTGATTGCCGGTCAGTGATTGCACTTCTCCGGTAAGCGCGTTTACCAGGCACTACTGAGTGTGTTGGTAGCCAATCTGCGGCAATTTCCGGTTTGTGGCTCGAATTGAAATACTGCGTATGAAACTTGCAGCAATCCTCCAGCCCTAGGAAATCTCACAGGTGAGGTGCTACCCCCACGGCCTGTCTCCCCAGTCTAAGCTCGCCCGAAATTTTAATCCCACACAAAAATCCCCATTCCTCAGGGGCTGACAGTAGACCACGCTCCCTTGCAGTCGAAAATAGCTTGTCAATGAAGCTAGCCACGGCTGCTCTTCAACCCGCCAGCGCCGCCTCGTCACCACGCGAGCGCCGTGGGGACTTACGTTGACCGTTACCACCCTTTCGGTAACGAGCGTCTCTTCCGCCATCACAAGGTCCACTGGCACTGCCATCGGGACGCGCTTCTCAATTCTTCCGTCGAGAGGTGTAGAACTAGGAGTTTTTTCAGAACTAGCTTTTTCGGGAGGCCGGGCCGGGGTTGGCCGCTCAGTTGTTGCCACTGCAAGATCTCTGATGGTTTCGTTTTTGTTCATACATGGCCTCGTCCGCTTGCGCCATAAGTTCACCGAGCGAGATGGCACGGTTCGGATCAAACCGCGCTACACCAACACTGAGCGATAGCTCATAACGAGATTCATTTGCATTCGACTTTTTGAGATTCTTTTCCAATCGGCGGAGGAGGACCTCTTGGGTCTGGCTGTACGCTTCCGGCGCCAATACGACAAATTCATCTCCGCCGAGGCGAGCCAGAATATCGGAATCTCGAAATGTCTGTTCCAAAGCGTCTGCTGTGCGAACCAATGCCAAATCTCCCTCCCGGTGCCCATAGGAATCATTAATCTTTTTCAGGTTGTCGAGGTCGCAAAACAACAGCAAGAGGCTCTGTTCCTTCCGGCGCGCCAGCTTGAGCTGCTGCACGGCGGCGGCAAAAAATCCGCGCCGGTTGTAGAGGCAGGTTAATTCATCGGTGAGAGCCAGATGGCGTAGCTCTCTGTCCAAAAGGGCCTGCCTAACGGCGCACCAGACTGCAGGGTGGGCTGCGGCCCTGAGAGTTTGCGTGTCAGGGGCGTCCAACTTCAGTGATTTAGAAATCTCGTCAACTTCGTGCAAGATCTGACCAAGCTCATTGTCCGCGGAGCGCAAAGCGAAAGACAGGATTTCCTCAAGGCCCTCTCCTGCAAGGCCGTTTCTTCGACCCATGGCAAGAACCCTGCGGTTGGATGTCTGTTTCGGCGGATCAATCCTGAGGCGAGCAGCCTGCACTGGGTTGCCGGCTTGCAATTCGTGGATCGGCATCACCCCTCCTGCCAGTAAGTGCGATGAGTTGCCTTACTGGAAACCACATCGTTCCATTTATCTGGATAGCTGACAAGCGGGTGAGGACCGTAGAGTTGGTACAGGTGATTCCACTAGTACTTCCGCGTGACTAGGCATCCAAGAAGGATAAGAGAAGAGACCGGGTCTTCAACTCTGACAATACTTTGATGCGTAACTCAGGTATTCACCCGATGCCATTCGCAGGGGTTTGCCTGCTTGAGGTAGCGGGTAAGTCATGGTATTTGTTTCGAATCTGCAGGGGACCCAGACAATTCGGCGGTAAAACGTCCATGCCGTTCAGAGCAAGGAGAATGGATTCATGGCCAAACCAGAGATGACTTCGAAGGGCTCGGGGGCACGGAGCAATCCGGGGGTGGATCTAGTGCGGAGTGAAGCATCGTCAGAGCTTCTTCGTGAACTCGTGGCGCACCTCCGTCAGAACCGCACACAGTTGCGCGAAGAATGGGTGGTGCGCATCTCTGAGACGCGCCTGCTTACGGCGATGACCAAGGAAGAGATCTTCGCGGAAGCAACCTCGGTGTACGACAGCTACGTGGAAGCCCTGGAGACGGAAGCCTTCGAAGCGCTGCAAGCTTATGCGCGCAACCTTTCCGAACGCATTATTCCGCGAGGGGTCGAGACGCACGAAGTCGTTGGCATTGTTCTCCTGCTGCGTGACGTTCTGGCACGCTCTCTGTTCGCAAAGTACCAGAACGATTTCAAGAAATTGAATCGCATCTTGGATGCGTATGAGCCTGCCGCGAACCGTATCGCGAATACCGTGGCCGTTGGTTTCGTGCAGGAGCGCGAGCGCGTCATCCGCCAGCAACAGGAAGCGATCCGCGAACTCTCCACGCCGGTGCTACAGGTTCGCGAGCGCTTGCTGATTCTTCCCATCATTGGGGTCATCGATCCGCAGCGAGCCCGCCAATTAACGGAGCAGTTGCTTCGCGGAATCCGCACCAACCGCGCGAAAGTCGTGGTCATCGATATCACCGGCGTGGCGGCCATGGACCTGACGGTGGCGAACAACCTGGTGCAAACGGTGGAGGCTTCGCGGCTGCTGGGCGCGACCGTCATTGTCACCGGGCTTTCTCCAGAGATTGCACAGACACTGGTGACGATCGGCGTGGACCTTGGCAAGATGAATACCGTTGGCGATCTGCAGGGCGGCATTGAGCAGGCGGAAAGACTGTTGGGCTACAAAGTCGAGAAACTAGCAGAGCCACGCTAGGCAAAGCGGAGGAAGGGCCAGGTGGAAGTCCCCATTCTTAAGCAGGGAGCGGTCCTCATCGCGACCTTTCAGGCTGCACTGTCGGACGCGGACCTCAATCAACTGCGCATGGGCTTGGTGCAGCAAGTAGTTAAGTTTCGCTCGCGTGCGGTTATCGTCGATGTTACCGCGATGGACGTGATGGACTCGTTTGCATCACGGACGTTGCGTGAGATCGCCCACATGATTCGGCTGCGCGGCGCAGAGACGGTTATCGTAGGAATTCAGCCCGAAGTGGCTTTTGCAATGGTGCAGCTAGGCTTGACGCTGGAAGGTGTCGCGACCGCCCTAGACTTGGAAGAAGGTCTGGCGTACTTGAACGAAAAGTTCAAAAGCACGAACTGAAAGTGAGCACAGTGTCGGCTGGGGAAATCCGGGTGGCAATCAACTCCGACCAGGATATCGTCTCAGCCCGCCAGAAGGGTCGGGTGCTGGCGAATGAGCTCGGGTTTTCCTCGGGTGACGCCACACTCATTGCCACAGCAATCTCAGAACTAGCGCGAAACATCGTGTCTTACGCGCGCAAGGGCCAAATCACGCTAAAGATGGTGAATGGCTTGAACCGTCAAGGCATAGCGGTCATCGCTACCGATGACGGTCCCGGGATCCCCGATATTCGCCAGGCTTTGCGCGACGGCTTTTCCACTTCTGGAAGTCTGGGACTTGGATTGCCTGGGGTGCGCCGTTTGATGGACGAATTTGAGATCACTTCCCAACCCGGCCGGGGAACAACTGTGGCGGTGAAGAAATGGAGACAATAAGAGAGCCGATGGTCGAATATGGCGTTGCGAAATTCGTCCTTCCGGGCCAAGACGAGTCGGGCGATGACCACCTGGTTTGTTGCAACCGAAACGGAATTCTAATTGCAGCGATTGATGGGATAGGGCACGGTGAGGAAGCCGCCAACGTCTCTAGGACTGCAGCTGCGCTTCTCAGAAGCTCTGCCGACGAACCGATCATCTCTCTCGTAGAACGATGCCACGAGAGACTCCGGGCAACTCGCGGGGTTGTATTGAGCCTTGCTTCCATTGACCTTGAACATGGCATGATGACTTGGCTCGGTGTCGGCAATGTCCAAGGAGTGTTGATGCGTTCCGATGCGAAAAAAGGAAATGTACAGGAGCCACTTCTCCTTCGAGCTGGCGTCGTCGGTTCCCAGCTACCTGCCCTTCAGGCCACGGTGCTTCCGATCGTGCGGGGAGACACACTTTTCTTTGCTACAGATGGAATCCGAAGCGATTTTTCCGTGACCCTCTCCGCTCGGGAGAATCCGCAAAGGGCGGCAGACAGAATTCTCGAGCAATATCGCAGCGGAACTGACGATGCGCTCGTTGTCGTTACGCGGTTAACGGGAACTAATCCATGAAGATCGCGATTCGACGCAAGGCGAAGCCACGTGCAGATTTTGAAGACGAGTACCGCTCTTCCTTGCGTGAATATGCGGCCGGGGGAGGCGAACCCGCACTGGGCCGGGCGTATGAACTCGGCCGTCGAGCGCTCACCGAGCACAA
>DASSXG010000005.1:0-73731 GCA_035704085.1 Candidatus Acidiferrum sp.
TTCGCACGTCCTCATCCGCTCCACGGCCATTCGCTGAAATTTCCGGGAGTATCTCTTTCTCTTCACAGCGTTTCCTTTCCCGGAAACTGTGCCCAATCTTGTGTGTCACTTCAAGGGTTCACTCCATTCCGTCAATTGGACGGTCGACCGCGTCTCGTCCTTCTCGTCCAAATACTAGATCTGTCAGGGCCGCAGCAAAGCCGATCCTCTCCTCGCCGGTAACCCAAGGGTCGTCCGGAAGATCGCGCTTTACGACGGAGTAGACTCCATTTATGGCAGAGGCCGGAATCATAGAGCGTATCGCGTTCGTGCACCGGGGGCGTAAGCTCGAATATTTTACGATCGCGTGGAACGCTCTGGAAGGTTTGGTAGCAGTCGTCGCTGGTGCGATCGCGGGCAGCATTTCGCTTGTTGGTTTTGGAATCGACAGCTTCATCGAAGTGATGTCTGGGGCCGCGTTGCTCTGGCGGATGTCAGTGGATGTGGACGTGCATCGCCGCGAGAAAAACGAGAGACGCGCGCTGAAGATCGTCGGCAGTTGCTTTCTCGCCCTGGCTGCCTACATCACCTACGAATCAGCAATAGATTTATGGTCCAAGAAGGCCGCGGAGCACAGCATTCCCGGAATTGTTCTGGCGTGCGTCTCCCTGGTCGTCATGCCGCTACTGTCGCGAGCCAAGCGAAAGGTTGGGGTCGCACTCGAAAGCGCGGCGATGCACGCCGACGCGAAGCAGACGGAGTTCTGTGCCTATCTGTCAGCGATCCTTTTTGCGGGATTGCTGCTGAACGCTCTGTTCGGGTTGTGGTGGGCCGATCCTGCGGCGGCTCTCATTATGGTTCCAATCATTGCCAAGGAAGGGATGGAAGGTTTGCAGGGAAAGGCCTGCGACGAATGCAGGGCAAAATTGGTTTGACTCTTTTTAAGCTCACAGTTCCGTTCACGCAATCACGCTCCTAGATAACTGCAGGACGCAGGTTCAATCGGCGCAGGAACTGGGCGTTGATCGCTACGATGATAGTGGACAGGCTCATCGCGACCGCCCCGATACTCATGGGTAGATCGACGCCCCACCGGACCAGCACACCTGCGGAGACTGGGATGGCAACGAGGTTATAGGCGGTCGCCCAAATCAAATTCTGGATCATCTTCCGGTACGTACCGCGAGACAGTTCGATGGCACCAACGACATCGCGTGGATCGCTGCGGACGAGGACGATTCCAGCGGACTCCACGGCAACATGCGTACCCGCACCGATGGCGATTCCGACGTTCGCGGTGACCAGTGCTGGCGCGTCGTTTACGCCGTCGCCTACCATGCCGACGTGCTTGCCCCCAGCTTGAAACCGCTGGATGGCAGAAGCTTTGTCGGCAGGAAGCACCTCGGCGGCAACGTCATCGATCCCAATGCGCCGTGCCACGGACTCCGCGACGGCCTTGGAATCGCCAGTGATCATGGCGACGCGTATTCCCAGCCGATGGAGGTCCTCGACCGCTTCTTTCGATTCCGGTCGAATTTCATCTTCAACCGCAAACGCACCGAGTACTCCATTCTGTGAAACGCCGAAGAGTACCGTCTTGCCATCGGCGGCCCATGCCGCCGTCGTCTTCGCGAGTTCCGCTGGTGGGGTCACATTGCGCTCGCTCAACAGGCGCGGGCCGCCGACCGCGACGCTCTCGCCGTTCACTAGCGCCTGTGCCCCCCGGCCGGGTAGAGCTTCGAACCGGCTCACGGGCAATGATGAGATGCCACGCCGATTGGCCTCGGCAACAATCACTTTGGCAAGCGGATGCTCTGAATCAGCCTCGACGGCGGCGGCACGCGAAAACAAATCGTCCTTACTAACACCAGGTGCAACCGCTACACCGGACAACGCTGGAGCGCCGCGCGTCAGCGTGCCAGTCTTATCGAAAACAACCACGTCCAGATCACGCGCGCGTTCGAGCGCGAGCCTGTCTTTGACAAGAAGACCATTCTGTGCCCCGAGCGATGTCGAGATCGCAATTACGAGCGGAATCGCCAGGCCCAGCGCGTGTGGGCAGGCAATAATAAGGACGGTTGCCGTCCGGATAAGTGCATGTTCTTTGTCTCCGGCAAACCACCAGTAACTCATCGTGATGGCGCCCGCTGCGACCGACACGTAAAAGAGCGTTGCGGCAGCACGGTCGGCGAGAGCTTGTGTGCGAGAACCGGAAGCTTGGGCAGCAGCGACAAGCCGCATGATCCCGGACAGAGCGGTCTCCTCGCCGACTGCTGTGGTGCGGACTCGCAGGCTTCCGCCGGTCACGACTGTCCCCGCAATGACCGCGGCACCAGACCCCTTCGAGACAGGTCTAGACTCACCGGTAATCATCGACTCGTCGACTTCGGCAGCGCCTTCGACGATTGTGCCATCTGCTGGAACCCGGGAGCCGGGCCTTACCAGCACGAGGTCGCCCACCTGCAACTCGGAAAGAGGCACGGTCTGTGTCTCTTGACCAATCACGCGTTCAGCCGTGTCTGGCAGCAAGGCGGCGAGTGCGTTGAGCGCGCCACGAGCCTGGGAAATCGCCCGCATTTCCAACCAGTGGCCGAGGATCATGATGGTTGTCAGGGTTGCGAGTTCCCACCAGACCTCGATCTCAAGCAGACCGAAAGTTCCCGCCAGCGACGTGCCGAAGGCAACCGTGATCCCCAGGCTGATGAGTGTCATCATGCCTGGCTTGCGGTCACCAATTTCGCTCCACGCTCCGCGGATAAAGACGACGCCACCGTAAAGAAAGACAATCGCTCCGAGAACAGGGGCGATGAACTTTGAGCCGGGGAAAGAAGGCGCGGTGTAGCCAAACCAGTGCTGGACATCGCCCGACCAGAAGACCACTGGAATGGTCAGGGCGAAAGTTAGCCAAAACTTGTCACGAAACATCGCCACCGAGTGTCCAGCTTGTTGATCGTGACTTGCGCTGGCCTCGGCGATACCGTGACCTGCTGGTTGGTGCGCCGTGTGCACGTGGTCTTGATGCATTATGTGATCCATCTTGTACTCCCAGACTCGCCAGTGTCAGCCGCAACGAGTTTCGTTTCATTCTTCATTTTCGTGACTCGTCGTAGTGTGATTCCGCGACGGGCGACTCGGACTGAAAAATTTCGAGCCATCGAAGTGTCAACCCTTTGCCGCCGTGTCGTCCGGCAGGCGGAGCGTCCCGCGACGCAACGCGCGTTCTTTCATCAGCGCGAAAAACACGGGGACTAGAATAAGCACGTGAATCGTGGACGTGATCATCCCGCCCACAATTGGCGCGGCAATCGGCTTCATCACGTCGGAACCGATGCCGCTCTCCCAGAGAATAGGTGTCAAGCTTGCCAGCACAACGCACACGGTCATGAGCTTGGGCCGGAGCCGGTGTACGGCCCCTTCGATGACTGCTTCCTCGATGTCTTCATGACGTAGGGGTCTCCCGCTCGCGAGCTTCCGATTCAATGCCTCGTGGAGATAGACGACCATCACCACTCCGGTCTCAACCGCGATACCGAACAGCGCAATGTAGCCCACCCAGACTGCGACGCTGAAGTTGTAGCCCAAGAGCTTCTGCAGGATGAGACCGCCCGTGAGCGCATACAGCGTCGGAAAGATCAGGACCGCCGATTCCGCGACAGAATGGAACACCATATAGAGCAGCACGAAGATCACGAAGAACACGACAGGCAGAATGACCTTCAGCCGTTCCTTCGCTCGCAACTCGAACTCGTACTCTCCCGCCCATTTGAAGCTATAACCGGCGGGCAAGCGAAGCTTTTGGCGTAGCATGTCGTTTGCCTTGTTCACAAAGTCTCCGTAGTTATTCGATTGGAGATCGATGTAGACATAGCCAGTGAGCGCACCGTCTTCGTCTCGAAGCATGGAGGGTCCGCGCGAGAAGGTAATGCGGGCCACCTGCTCAATGGGGATTTGTGCGCCCGAGGGTGTGGCGATCAAGACTCTGCGCAGCTCGTCCACGTTGTCGCGAAAGTCACGGTTGTAGCGGACGTTGACGGGATACCGTTCTCGGCCTTCAATGTTCTCGGTCACCATGGCACCGCCGATGCCCGAGGTGACGGCCTGCTGAACGTCGGCCACGGTGAGCCCGTATCGCGACGCCTCCTCGCGGTTCACTTCGATGTTGACATAGAAGCCCTGCGACACGCGCTCGGCAAAGATCGAGCGGACTTCGGGGAGCCCCGAAAGCACCTGCTGAATCTGCGCTCCCGCCTGCTGGATACCTTCGAGCTTTGGGCCCTGGATTTTCATGCCTAGCGGTGTCTTGATTCCGGTGAGTTCCATGTCGAGTCGGTTTTCGACGGGCATGGTCCAGGTATTCGAAAGACCAGGAAATTGCAGCTTGGCATCCATCTCCTGAATGAGCTTTTCGTAGGTCATGCCGGGGCGCCACTTCTCGCGCGGCTTGAGCATGATGGTGGTGTCGTACATGTCGAGCGGCGCATTGTCAGTCGCGCTGTCCGATCGGCCGATGGTTCCAAAGACCGTCTCCACTTCTGGGAAGGAGCGAATGATGCGGTCCTGTTCCCCGAGTAATTGCGAAGCCTGACCGATGGAAATTCCCGGCAAGGCAGTGGGCATGTACAGCGCCGAGCCTTCAAAGAGCGGCGGCATGAACTGGCTGCCAATTTTGAGCGCGAGAGGGAGCGTCACGACGAGAAAAATCAAATTGATGAGCAAGGTCGTCTTGCGGAAGCGCAGGCACAGTCGCAGCACAGGCAGGTAAATGGCCTGAGTGATTCGGGAGATGGGGTTTTTCGTTTCGGGCCGTAGCTTTCCGCGAATAAGGAGAACCATGAGGACCGGCACCAGCGTAACGGCCAGCAACGACGAGAAGCCGACGGCGAGAGTCTTCGTCCATGCGAGCGGACGGAACATCCGGCCCTCCTGGGCTTCGAGCAGGAACACCGGAAGAAACGAGACGACGATGATCAGGAGTGAAAAGAAAATCGCCGGTCCTACTTGTTTCGCTGAATCTAGGAGAATCTTTCGCCGCTCCTGTTCGGAGACAGTTGTTTCTGCCTGGCGTTCGGAGAGCTGGCGGTAACCGTTCTCGACCATAACGATGGCGGCATCGACGAGCACGCC
Organism: Candidatus Acidiferrum sp.; assembly: GCA_035704085.1. GTDB lineage: Bacteria > Acidobacteriota > Terriglobia > Acidiferrales > UBA7541 > Acidiferrum. The sequence continues at coordinate 5,104 of DASSXG010000005.1, forward strand.
GATAGCAAGCGCCAGTCCGCCAAGAGACATGATGTTTGAACTCACGTGGAGGTAGTACATGGGGATGAAGGACGCAACGACAGCGATGGGCAAGGTCAAGATGGGAATTAACGCCGAACGAAAGTGAAAAAGGAAGAGGACGATGACGACGCTTACGATGATGGCCTCTTCGAGCAGGTCGCGTTGCAGCGTTTCGATAGACGCGCGAATCAGCCCGGATCGGTCGTAGCCGGAACCGACTTCCACACCGGGTGGCAGCGAGGATTTCACCTGAGCCAGTTTTTTCTTCACGCCGTTGATGACGCTCAACGCGTTCATGCCGTCGCGCATGACGACAATGCCGGCAACGGTTTCACCTTCGCCCTGCCACTCCGCGACGCCTTCACGGATGTCGGGACCGAAGCTGACTGTCCCCACGTCGCGTACCCGAACGGGCGTTCCGTTTTTGGTCGCGACGGGAACGGTTTCGAGGTCGTTGAGCGAACGCAGATAGCCGAGGCCGCGAATCATGTACTCAGCGCCGCCCATTTCGAGGACTCTTCCGCCGACTTCATTTGTGCTCGCGCGCACTTTTTCAATCACTGTCGAAAGTGGAACGTCGTACGCGCGCAGCTTGTTGGGATCGACATTCACCTGGTATTGCTTGACGAAGCCGCCGATAGTGGCGACTTCGGCGACGCCCGGGACGGTTTCAAGTTGGTAGCGGAGATACCAATCCTGAATACTGCGCAGCTCAGCAAGACTGCGCGCGTGGGTGCGATCCACAAGAGCGTACTCATACACCCAGCCCGCGCCAGTGGCGTCCGGCCCGATCGCTGGCCGCACGTTCGCGGGCAGGTTGCCTTCGATCTGCTGCATGTATTCGAGGACGCGAGAGCGCGCCCAATAGAGATCGGTTCCATTTTCAAAAACAGCGAAAACGTAGGAATCACCCAGCATGGTCTGCGCGCGCACCGCTTTGACATGCGGCGCGGCGAGGAGCTTGGTGACGATTGGATAGGTGACCTGGTCTTCGATAAGGCTAGGCGGCTGCCCGGCCCAGCTTGTGTGCACGATGACTTGCACATCGGAGATGTCCGGAAGCGCGTCGAGCGGAATGCGGTTGAGTGACCAGATTCCCGCGAGCACGAGAAGCAGAGTTCCCACAAAGACGAGGAAGCGGTTTTTTGCGCACCAGTCGATCCAACTGCCGATCACGTTACATTCCTCCCGTGGCATTCAGGCTGAGTTGCTTCGTGGCCACGGTCTGCCCGTTCTTTTTCGCGACGATGGTGACTTGCCACGTTCCGCCGTTGTCGAGTTGGCCGGTGCCTTCGTAGATTCCGTTCCCCTTGTCGCCGAGAGTGACAGGAGTGCGCATCGCGGCCATTCCCATTGCCGGCATGGCAGGCATGAAGAACGTGACGGAGACCTCCGCGCCAGAAATAGGAGTGCCACCTGCATCGCTCAATTTGACTCGAATGGTGTTCCCGCCCCTCCGTGGAGGCGTGGGATCGGTCGTAAGTTCGACTTTCGCCTGCGGTTCGTTCATCGCGCCTGTGCTCCCGGCTCCGGGCGGAGGCGGCACGAAGGACCCTAGAGCGGCCTGGAGCTGGCTTTCGGAGTCAATTAGGAAATTCGCGGAGGTGACAATTTCCTCGCCTTCTTTCAATCCTTTCACGACGATGAAGTCTTCTCCGCTGCGGGCGCCCAGCTCCACTTCGCGCGGTTCCAGATACCCGTCGCCTCGATTTACGAAAACGACTTGCTGTGTGCCCGACTGCAGGACACCGCTCGCCGGAATCACAAGTTGCTTTCCTTGCGGCGCTCGCAGCGTGACGTTCACGAACATTCCTGGTGTGAGCTTCAGTCCGGGATTCGAGAAGGCCATGCGAGCGCGCACGGTGCGCGTGGTCATGTCCACTTGCGGATAGAGAAAGTTCACGCGGCCCTCGAAGACGCGACCCGGATATGCATCCACGGTGAGGGTCGCTCGGTCGCCGAGCTTGATTCTTCCCAAGTCGGTCTGGAAGACTTCGGCAAAAACCCACACCGCCGAAAGATCGGCAACGCTGTAGAGTCTCGTTTCCGGCTGTACGGTAAGATTGGGCAGAGCGTTCCGCTCCGTAATGTAGCCAGAGACAGGGGATTCAACGGTGAGTTCCTGCTGAACTTGGCCCGTGGATTCAAGCCGCGCAATTTCCTTCTGCGACACGCCCCACTGCTTCAGCCGTTCGGTTGCAGCCTCGAGAAGCGAAGCCGCGCCTTCCGTCACTCCTGGAACTGTGCTGCCAGCGACGCGCTCCTGGTTCTGCTTCGCGACGAGATACTCGCGCTCAGTTGCCGCAAGGTCCGGGCTGTAGATGGTGAAAAGCGGCTGGCCTTTGCGCAGGTATTGATAGGTGGCGTCGGCAAAGACTTTCTGGATGTAGCCCGAGTAGCGCGTTTGCACGTAGGCAAGTTTTGTTTCGTCGACCGCGACATTTCCCGTGACGCGAATTTCGTTGCCGACGGCCTTCCGCTCGACGCGGCCCATGCGGACGCCGATGCTCTGGAGACGCTCGGGCGAGAGCTGCATGGGCGCGAGGGAGGCTTCGTGCGGGGCCGTTGCCGATGCCTCTGACTCTTTTGGAGAGTTATCGGCCATTGCCATTTCGCCGGAGCCTGCGGATGCGGCATGTACCATGCTCCCGCGCGACTTGTTGTGCCACCACCACGCGCCGAAAGCTCCAAGAAGAACGACATTGCCAGCAAGTGCTACCAAAAACGCTTTTCGATAATTCCGCATCGCATTTCTCCTCTAGCGCAAAGATAGTCCTGTGATTTGTTCGAGCTGTCCGATGGCGGTCTCGTATTCTGCGAGGTTCTGCCAATACTCTTCGTCGAGGCGCAGCACATCCAGAAATGCGGTCAGCACGGTTTGAAAATCCTGTTTGTTCGATTCATAGGAGGCCAGACCTGCTTGGAACTCAGAGCGTGCCTGCGGAGACAATCCCTCTCGGTGGATCTTGAGGATTTCGGAAGTCTGCTGTGTGATTACGTACTGAGCGCGCAATTCCGACGCCACGCGCTGCGATTGGACCTCCAAAACACTCCGGGCGCGAAGTTCTTCGGATTGCGCCTCCGCAAGCTCTGGTTTCTGCTTGCGGCCACGATAGATGGGCACGCGTGCGCCGAACGTCAGCATGTAGTAGGCGCGGAATTGCGTCGGATCGGTTCGCTGCCACGTGTATTGCACGTTGAAGTCGGGGTAAAAATCCTTATGCGCCAAATCCACCTGCAGCGACTGCTTTTCGATCATCTTCTGCGCGGCGGCAAGTTCCGGATTCTGCGCTTTGGCAGCGGTCAGAAGTTCGTCATACGACTGAACCAGGGGTGTCTCGGCAAGACCAGTCGGTTCAATGTCCGATGAATCTTGAGGGCGGTTGAGCAATTCTTTCAGCCGCGCTTCGAGTTTTCCGACTTCCAGATGGTGCATGGCAATCTCGCGAACGAGTTTCGTCTTCTGCAATTGCGCCTGGAGAATTTCCTGCTGCGTTCCCATGCCGGAGCGATAGCGGGCGTCGGCAGCCTGCTCCACCTGCCTGAGCAGTTCCCCGTCCTGCTCGAGGATCGCTAATGTCTGAGATAGATAGGCAAGTTGGAAATATGCCGTTTTTACTTCGGCCAGCACCGCTCGGCGGACGGACTCAACCTCTTGCTGCGAAATATCCGCTTCGCGTTTTGCAATCTCGCCCTTTAACCGCAATTTGCCCGGATAGGGAATGTCTTGCGAAACGCCGAGACCGATGTACGCGAAGTCGCTGTTTGTATAACCGGCGAACGGACGAGGACTTCCGACACTGAACTGCGTCAGGCTAAATTGCGGGTCCGGCAGCGTGGAGAGCTGAGTCGGCACTTGTTTGGCCGCCTGCCACCCCTGCCGCGCTGCCTCGATCCGTGGATTGTGTTTCTCCGCTTCCACAAGCAATTCTCCTAGCGGCGAAACTGCTGCACTGTGCTGCGACGCAGGCTCCTGGGCAACCGCCCTCTGACTAGGAATCGCAAAAAGCAACAGAGCGCATAAGGGCGGCGCGAACCGCACACACAACCGAAGCGGCCGCCTATTCTCTTTCACTAGCAAAGACATTTTTCTTCTCCTGAGCGTGCGTAGTGACGATGGCCCTGACGCTTAGATTGCCGCCAAGAGCGAAACGACCCACCAAATGAACAATCGAGACGGGAAAAGAGACACCTGTGCGTTACCGCACGGTTCAGGCGCGGATCAGATCAGGAAGGAAGAATGAAGCGTGTAGAGTTCCGGTGGAGAATGCTGCGAAGCGTCGAAATCGGAACGGGAAGTTTCAGGATACGGAATCGCCCGCGGTGTCGCGAGTACGTCGGCGACAAGCATGACTGGCGGGTGAAGGGCCACGTGCGCCGCAGGCAGCACGCTGGGTGACTTTGAGGAAACCATCCCTTTGCAGCAATCGTGGCTTTGGTTGGACGGGTCGCAGGGCATGGAGCCGCAACACTGCATGCTCTGCTGATCCTGCGTCATCGCGGAAAGGCAATCCGCAAATTGCAGGCCCAGAAAAGCGACAACGGTCAGAAACACCAATGCTTTCCTGCCGATCATGCGCATTCGACTCTAGGCGGATTAGACGCGCGAGTCAACGAAAGGATACGACCCGGCGGGATAGTGATAGCGCTGTGCACCAACCGTGCCAGAATCCAACTTTTTCAATCTATTCGACTTATCTTTGACCGAAAAGCAGATTCCCCGATTTGTGGGAACGTTAGTAGATAGAAGGAGAATGGATGGAGTTGTTGGAGTCGAGTTGTGTTCACCCAAGGCACGCGAACAACTTCAATTACCTCAATATTTGCAATGTCAGATACCCACAATCCGGACGTGGGGTAACATCCTCTTTCTTTGATCCATCGCATCGGGCCATCAGGCATTGCTTGGAGGGATCTGGCGCGGCTTTTTGCATTGGTCGATGTAGGATGGAACGTTTTGGACCACATCTGATTTCTATCCCCTCTAGAGTCAACAACTTAGCGAGACGCAGCCGTGGGTTCGATTCCCATCGCCCGCTCCGTAACTCACGATGATCCAATTGGTCTTACACGGCTTAGCTACATGAATCCACCGCAAAAACGGCTCGTTTTGGACCGCGGTGGTTTCAATTGGACTCCAATTTTTGCTAGAGCCTGCACATGGTGGGGCCCAGACTTGCCTCGGGGCAAAAGATGGCTTCAATTCACGCGGCCGCGCGCGTTTCGAGCAGAGAAAGTATTTATCTACAAGCCCTACCGACCGTCTCGGATCGGCGACCGAGAGATTCCGACCTTCTTCATTTTGGTAATCAAAGTGGTCCGCTTTAGTCCCAATCGGGCTGCGGCGCCTTGAGGACCTCCGACGACCCACCCCGCTCCGAGCAATGCCTGAAGAATGATCGCTCGTTGGGAATCCATGAACGTACCCGGTGAACCTTGCAGACTAATGGGATCTGACACTGTCGAATTCGCAACCACTCGCTCCGAGACCAGCACGGGCAAAGGATTCCGCCGCCATAAACAACCTTACCCCCGCGCTGCGGACGGCCATAGAGCTGCGAGAGCTTGGCGAGCTGTCGATAGAAGAGACCGCTGGAATGTTGGGTCTCTCGGTCGGGACAGTCAAAGCCTGGCTATTCCACGGACGGAGAAGATTGCGGGCGATGGTGAAACAGTATGTCGGATCCGCGCGGACGTACGGAGAACAGATATTCTCCGCTTCTCGTGTAGTCGCCTAGCTTTGACCGAGCATCTCAGTTCTACCAGAGCCACTTGAACTATCGCCCCAAACGGCGTATTCACTTACTGAGGCGTGCGGGATGCCAGATGTCGATTCCGGGGTAAGACACGCTGTTGGAGACAAAAATGGACACTCAATTGAAACGCAAGCTCTTAATAGGCGGCGCGGTTTGCCTAATCGTCATTGGCGTGATTGTTGGAGCGATGCGCCCGAAGCACGTAGCGGGAGCGCAGCCAGGCGCCTCGCCGGTGGTCGAGGTCGTGAAGGTGGAGCAGAAAGACGTGCCGATTTATGCTGAATTGATTGGCACGCTCGACGGGTTGGTCAATGCCGACGTCAGAGCTCAAGTTACAGGTTATCTGCAGCGGCAGGACTATCAGGAAGGCTCGTTCGTGAAGAAGGGGCAACTGTTGTTCGAAATCGATCCGCGGCCCTTCCAAGCGGCGCTTGACCAAGCACGAGGGCAGTTGGCGCAGGCCAAGGCACAACTCGCGAACGCCGAAGCAGTGCAGCGCAGAACCGAACTGGACGTTAACCGCTACACGCCACTGGCACGTGAGCAGGCAGCCAGCCAGCAGGATCTCGACAACGCTGTGCAAAACAACCTGGCAGCCAAAGCGACGGTCCAGACGGCCGCAGCGCAAATTCAATCCGCGGAAGCCGCCGTGGAAACGGCGAAAATCAATTTGGATTTTACGCGGCTGGTGGCGCCCATTGACGGCATCGCAGGGGAAGCCCGACTTCAAGTGGGCGCACTGGTAAGTCCCGCCACCGGACAGGTTACTTCCGTTTCCACGGTAAATCCGATCAAGGTCTTTTTCACCGCCAGCGAGACTCAATATCTTGCATTTCGGAAGCGCTTCCCAACGGAGAGCAGCCGGCTGGAAGCCGATAAGAAGTTGCGGCTTCAATTGATTTTGGCGGACGGCTCAACCTATCCGTACGAGGGAGCATTCTCCTTTGGGGACCGCCAAGTCAATGAGAGCACCGGGGCAATCCGGCTCGCCGGGTTGTTCCCCAATCCGAACAACATTTTGCGGCCGGGCGGTTACGGCAAAGTTCGCTTCGTCCTCCAGACACAGCCGAACGCGCTGCTGGTTCCGCAACGAGCAGTGTCCGAGCTACAAGGCGCCTACCAGGTGGCGGTTGTGGGCGCGGACAATAAAGTGAACATTCGAACAGTGCAGGTCGGCAACAGTGCCGGTTCACAGTGGATTATTTCGGCGGGACTGAATCCGGGAGAAAGCGTGGTCGCCGAGGGAGTCCAGAAGGTGCGCCAGGGCGCGCAAGTGACTCCCAAGCCGTTTGGCACGGAAGCAAAGGATAAATAGTCCGATGTCAAAATTCTTTATCAATCGTCCCATCGTCGCGATGGTCATTTCCATTGTCATGGTGCTTGTCGGCTCCCTGACGATCCTGGCCCTGCCGGTAGCCCAGTTTCCGAATATTGCCCCTCCCGAGATTCAAATCCTGGCCACTTACGTTGGCGCGGACGCGGAGACCCTGGAACAAGCCGTGGCCACGCCTCTCGAGCAACAAATGAGCGGCGTAGACAACATGAACTACATGTATTCACTGAATACTACCGGAGGCTCGCAGACGACCTTGATTGTCGATTTCGACGCGAAGACCGACCCCAACAACGATTTCATTCTCGCGCAATCTCGCGAGACGCAGGCCGCCTCGCAGCTTCCCGTGGACGTGAACAATTATGGAATCACTGTGCGCAAATCCCCCACCGCACCTTTGATTTTGTTCGACCTCTACTCTCCCCACGGAACTTATGACGCCACTTTTCTGGCCAACTACGCCTACATCAACCTTGTCGACCCGCTGCTGCGCTCATACGGTATCGGCATAGTCAATGTGTTCGGCGCCGGGCAATACGCAATGCGTATGTGGGTGAAACCCGATCAACTGGCAAAGCTCGGCGTTACCGTTCCCGAAATCATCAGCGCCGTCCAAGCGCAAAACACCGTGAATCCCGCGGGAAAAGTGGGTGGCGAACCCGCTCCGAAAGGGCAGGAATTTACTTACGCCGTCCTCGCGCAGAGTCGCCTCGTTTCCCCGGAGGAGTTCGGCAACATCGTCTTGCGCGAAACACCTGATGGCGGCACAGTTCGCGTTCGTGATGTGGCTCGCATCGAGTTGGGGTCACAGGACTACAGCATCGCCGGGCGATACAATGGCAAGCCCAGCGCCGTGCTTGCGCTCTATCAGATTCCTGGCTCGAATGCGGTCCAAGCCGCGGCCACTGCGAACAAGCTAATGGACCAGATGAAGCAGCGTTTTCCGGACGACCTGGACTTTGTCGTTGCCCTAGACACCACGCGGGCCGTAACCGAAGGCATAAAGGAAATCGTAATCACGCTGGTGATCGCTCTGGCCCTGGTGATTCTTGTGGTTTACATCTTCCTCCAGGGCGTGCGCGCGACACTGATTCCGTTGTTGGCCGTGCCTGTCTCGCTGGTGGGAACGTTCGTGCTGTTCCCGCTGTTTGGATTCTCCATTAATACGCTCTCTTTGTTTGGTCTCGTGCTGGCGATCGGGCTAGTTGTCGACGACGCGATCGTCGTCGTTGAGGGTGTCGAGCGTCACATCGAAGAAGGAATGACTCCCAAGGACGCGGCCCTCAAAGCCATGGAAGAGCTTTCAGGCCCTGTGGTTGGCATCGCGCTGGTTCTCTCTGCTGTGTTTGTTCCCACGGCGTTCATTCCCGGCATCACGGGAAAGCTGTATCAGCAATTCGCTGTCACCATCGCGATTTCCGTTCTTCTTTCTGCTTTCAACGCGCTAACTCTCAGTCCGGCGCTGGCGGCACTGCTGCTCAAGCCAAAGAAAGAGAGCGGCGGGTTGCTGCGAAAATTCTTCGGATGGTTCAACCGAGTTTTCGATCGCGCCACCGATGGCTATGTCCGCTGGAGCGCAGTACTCGTCAAGAAGACCGTTGTGGCGGTTGTGATGCTCGTCGTCTTTGCCGTAGCGGGCGGTTTTTTTGCCAACCGCGTCCCAACCAGTTTCCTCCCCGACGAAGACCAGGGCTACGCCTACGTTAGCATGCAACTTCCGAATGGCGCGTCGTTGGAGCGCACGCGCGCCGTCGTCGAGCAGGTCGACAAAATCATTTTGAATACGCCGGGTGTCGCACAGTCCACCTGTTTTGTCGGATTCAGCTTACTGAGCTTTGCGCGCACCACTTACAACGCCACGTTCTTCGTGAACTTCAAGCTCTGGGATGAGCGCAAGACGCAAGCCGAGCAATTTCAAACCCTCAAAGCGCACCTGAATCAGCAGTTAAGCAAGCTGCCGAGTGCCGTTGCGTTCGGGTTTTCTCCGCCGGCGATTCCGGGTGTGGGAACCGCCGGGGGCTTTACGTTCATACTAGAAGACCGTTCCGGCGGGGATGTTCAGTTCCTCTCCAAAAACCTGGCCACTTTTCTCGACGCCGCTCGCAAACGGCCGGAAATCGCCAGCCTCAGCACGACGTTTCTTGGGAACGTTCCTCAGCAATTCGTCGACGTCGATCGTGACAAAGTTCTGAAACAAGGCGTCAACCTCAGCGATGTGTACAAGACCATTCAGACGTTCATGGGCGGCTATTTCATCAATTACTTCAACCGCTTTGGCCGGCAATGGCAGGTGTATGTCGAAGCGGAAGGAGAGGACCGCGCCAAGGCCGAAAACGTCGGACAGTTTTATGTCCGAAACAATAAAGGCGAGAATGTTCCTCTCTCCACACTCGTCAACGTCAAGCCGCGCCTCGGTCCTGAATTCCTTTTGCGGTTTAATGAATACCGTTCCGCGCAGATCAACGGAAGCGCCGCTCCGGGTTTTAGCGCGGATCAAGCCACGGCGGCGCTGGAAGACGTTTTCAAGCAGACCATGCCCCGCGAAATGGGTTTCGATTATTCAGGAATGTCCTTTCAGGAGCAGAAGGCGAGAGAGGGTGTACCGGCCTCAGTGATTTTCGGTCTCTCGCTGTTGTTCGTGTTCCTGATTCTGGCGGCTTTGTACGAGAGCTGGTCGCTGCCGTTCAGCGTGTTACTCAGTACGCCCGTCGCGATCTTCGGCGCTTTTGCAATTCTTTGGTTGCGCCGCTTCCTCCAGGGCATCTTCCTCCCGCCCTACATGGTGCAGATCGAGAGTGATGTGTACTCGCAAATCGGGCTGGTCATGTTGATCGGACTGGCAGCCAAAAACGCGATTCTGATCGTCGAGTTTGCCAAGGATCAATTCGAGAAAGGAAAACCACTGGTGAGTGCCGCGCTCGAAGGCGCCAGGCTGCGGCTGCGGCCGATCTTGATGACCTCATTCGCGTTCATTCTGGGCTGCGTGCCGCTCTGGATAGCAACCGGAGCCGGGTCCGTGGCACGACAAATCATGGGCACTACGGTCATCGGAGGAATGCTCGCGGCCAGCGCCATCGGAATCTTCTTTGTCCCTGCGATCTTCTATCTGGTGGAGAAATGGTCAGGCGCCGGCAAGGAGCAAGCTTCCGGAGCGTTGCCCTCAACTGCCACGCCAGCGGAGGCGGACTGAAATGGACCAGCGCGTGATATGCGCAAGAGAAAAACGGCGGAGCCATCTATGAAAAAACTGGCACCATTGATGGTGGCGTTGCTGGCCTTGGCTTTGATCTCCGGGTGCAAGGTCGGTCCAAACTACCATCGACCCGTCGTTCAAGCTCCAACAGCTTACCGTGATCTGAGCGAAAACCCGCAGCCCCAGGCTCAGGCAGCCTCGTTGGCGGATCTCCCCTGGTGGCAGGTCTTCCAGGACGCTCAATTGCAAGAACTCATCCGCACAGCGCTGAAACAAAACTACGATTTGCAAGTCGCAACGGAGCGCATCAACGCCGCGCGCGCCCAGGTGGCAATCACCCGGTCGGCGCAATTGCCACAGGTGCAAGGGAACGGTGATTTCAGCGGCGGGAAAGACCACAACTTCCAAACCAAGTCGAACTTTCTAACCCTTGCGGCCGACGCGGCGTTCCAGTTGGATTTGTTTGGTAAGTTGCGTCGCGCCACCGAGGCGTCACGCGCCCAACTCCTCGCAACCGAAGATGCGCGGCAAACAGTCATATTAACGCTCGTGAGTGACGTCGCGAGCGACTACTTCACGCTCCTGCAGCTTGACCTTCAACTCCAAATCACGCACGACACCGTCAAGACGCAGGAAGACTCGGTGAAACTGACCAAGCTGCGCGTGGACCACGGGGTGGCCACGAAACTGGACGTGTTGCAGGCTCAGCAGACCCTCGATACCGCGAACGCACAAATTCCCGATCTGGAACGTCAGATCGCACAGGAAGAAAATGCCATCAGCATTCTGCTGGGTGATTATCCTCATGGCGTGACACGCGGACTGCCACTGGTGCAGCAACCCCTTCCTCCAGAGGTGCCTGCGGGCTTGCCTTCTTCGCTTCTAGAGCGCCGTCCCGATATTCGCGAGACCGAGCAGAATCTGGTGGCTGCGAATGCGGAAATCGGAGTCGCGAAGGCGGAGTTCTTTCCGCAAATCTCGCTGACCGGATCCGGGGGCGGATCGTTCGGGCGAAGCAGCGCTTTTTCGAGCTTGATGAGCTCCCAGCTTGGGATCTGGTCCTACGGTGCCCAAGTGAGCCAGCCGATCTTCACCGGCGGAGCACTGCGCGGGAATTTGCGTCTGGCCAAATCGGCGAATCAACAAGCCCTGATCTCTTACCGGCAAGCCATTCAACGTGCCTTCGGGGATGTCTCGGATGCGCTGATCGGCTATCAAAAACTACATCAGGTCCGGCTTCGGCAGGAAGATACGGTGGCGGACTTGCAGGAATCGGTACGCCTCTCCAACTTGCGCTACACGGGCGGCACCACGACTTATCTAGAGGTGTTGGACGGGCAGCGGTCCCTCTTTTCCGCTGAACTCACACTCGCGCAGGCTCGAGGCAACGAGTACCAAAGTCTCGTGCAACTTTACAGGGCACTTGGCGGAGGCTGGCAGCAATAGTCACTGGACCAGAGTTCTCCCGGTTGTCGAAGCCGTGCCCGGCGTTCCCGTCGATGATGTTGAGGAAGTCTCCAATTACGTCGCTGCGATGCCGCAGGGCCTTCGTCGCATCAAAGAGGTTTCCCGCTCTCGCTTCGACTCATTCGAGAGATTCACAGAATTTTGCTTCGAGGGGGTCGCTGGGCAAACAAAACACCTGGCGAATCTCGCCGCTCGCAGAATTGGGTTGGCGGTAGGCCGTCCGGGAAATGCTGCATTTGTTCCCCCTCCGTCGGAACGCATGATGGAGTGTTTGGATCGCTTCGAGCATTTTCTTCACGACGAAAAACACAAGCTGCTCGTTCTCGCCGAGGCAGGACTCATCCACGTGCAGTTCGAAACGATGCATCCTTTTCTCGACGGCAATGGATGGCTCGGACGTTTGCCGATTACTTCCTCGATTGTGGACCTTAATGGATCCCAATTGAGTAGAAGCGATAAGTGGATTCAATAGGTTAGCCGTATGCGGCGTGGGTTCGATTCCCATCGCCAGCTCCAGAAAACCTTAACGCGATATCGTAGTACCCCAATGACATGATTGGTTATGTTCGGTCTCCGCAAAGATTCCGTGTAACCTTCTTGTCCAGACGTTATCTCACAGGGCATACCTCATTAGGCGGTGGTTGAAACGCCTCGAGTCTGGAAGAAATCCGACTGCGGGCTTACGAAAACACACATCGAACACGATATTGCGCAGGAACGGGATATAGATGACTGGCTCCAGACGGAGCGAGAGCTAGAGGAAGAGTATTGGGCTGGCTAGCTGAGCCAGAGTTGTGGTATCGAAGAGCTTGATTCTAAGGGTTCAAAACTCCGTCTAGGGGGTACGCCATGAGAAGGAAGTGTGGGGGGGGCAAGCGACCAACCAGCATTATCCCATATTCAACTCTTGTAATCCTGCTTGTGGGTTTGACGGGCTGTAGTCGCACAAAGATAGACGTTCGCCCGACGCTGCGCTTAAGCATGATTCCCACGACCGATCCCGGGAAAATTATCCGCGAGAGCCAGCCTCTCCTCGACTATCTCCAAAAGAAGACCGGAACGAAGGTGGAGCTGACTGTTCCGACAAACTATGCCGCAGTAGTCGAAGCGGTGAGCAACGACCGTGTGGACATTGCGTATTTTGGCGGTTTCACGTTCGTTCAGGCTTCCGCGCGCGCAGGCGCCGTACCACTCGTGCAACGCGAAGGAGACCAGGCCTTCCACAGTAAATTTATCACCCAGCCGTCCTCCTCTATCCATTCGCTCAGCGAATTGAAAGGGCACAGCTTTGCATTTGGCGACGTAAATTCGACCTCTGGCCACCTGATGCCTGCTTATTTCATGCGGCAGCAGGGCGTGGACCGGACTGTCATCGAGAAGGCTGTATACACGGGCGGGCACGATGGAACCGCGCTGGCTGTCGCCAACGGGAAGGTGGATGCTGGGGCGATGGATGAATTGGTTTTTGCGCGAATGATGAAGGAAGGCAAATTGAGCGAATCCCAGGTGAGGGTTTTCTATACGACGCCGCCCTTCTTTGATTACGTCTGGGCCGCGCGCAAAGGACTGGATCCGGCTGTGTCGGAAGCATTCGCCAATGCCTTGCTGGATCTTGACCCGCAAAACGCGGACCAGAAACCAATACTGCAGCTGCTGAATGCCACAAAATACGTGCGAGCCAAGGATTCTAGTTACGACCCGCTGCGCCAGGCGGCCAAGGATGAAGGACTCTTGAAGTGAACTATTCGGTGGAGACGGTAAGAAAAGACTTCGTCGCGAACCACCAGCGGGTGTCTGCACTGGAAAGCATTTCACTGTCCGTTGCAGGCGGCGAGCACATGGCGATTCTGGGCAGCTCGGGGGCAGGGAAGACCACCCTGTTCCGAATCCTCAATGCAACGCTACGTCCAACGAGCGGATTCGTCCGCGTGGATGGCCGCGACCTCGGGGCCATGTCCAGCGGAGAGTTGCGCCGTACGCGCCGGCGTATCGGCACCATCTACCAGCAACATAACCTCGTGCCTTCTCTCACTTCCCTGCAGAACACCTTGTGTGGTGGCTTAGGACGATGGTCGCTGGCGCAGACCGTGCGGAGCATCTTTAGTCCCGCCAGGGTCGATGTTGAGCACGCTATGCACAATCTGGAACTGGTAGGGTTGACAGAAAAGCGACACGCCCGAGCCGACGAACTTTCCGGGGGCCAGCAACAACGCTTGGCCATCGCGCGCGTCCTGATGCAAAATCCGGAGGTCATCCTTGCCGATGAGCCGGTAGCCTCGCTTGATCCGACGCTTGCTGAGGAGATCGTATCCTTGATTATCCGGGTGGGCTCGGAAGGCAAGCGAACGCTGGTCGTCGCACTGCACAAAGTGGAATTGGCTTTGTATCACTTTCCACGCGTTATTGGCCTCCGAGCGGGCAACGTCTGCTTTGACCGGCCGTCGGCCGAGGTCCACGAAAAACTCGTGCATGACCTCTACCGCAATCGTCTCGAGGAGACACGACAAGTTAAGGGCGAAGATGGTTTCCCACGAGAATTCGGCTGCACTCGATAGCGGGACCGGCTACGAAGAACGCATTTGGACGCCGCAGCGCACGGCCGTGCTGTTCGCTGCTTTGTTGGTCCTGGTCATCTGTTGGCAGGTCGACGGTGTCCGGCTGCGCACTATATTTCAGCCCACGACGCTTGCAGCTCTTTGGAATTTTCTCCGAGGGCTGTTTCCTCCGGATCTCTCACCTGATTTTTTGCGCATCGTGTTTCGCGCGATTGCTTCCACGCTCGCAACCGCCTTTGCCGGGACGATTCTTTCGGTTTTGTTTGCCATTCCGCTAGGAGCATTGGCGACTCCCATCTTGTGGCAGCGGGGAATCTTGTCAGCAGCAGACAACCGACGTGTGAGCGTGAAGTTGCGGTCGTGGGGCAGTCGCGTAGTCTTTGCCTTCCTGGGGTTCTTGCGGGCAGTACCGGACCTGGTCTGGGGTCTGTTGTTTGTGACCGCGGTGGGCTTGGGGCCGCTTGCCGGGGCATTGGCGCTCACAGTGGCATATGTTGGTGTGTTGGGGCGCGTCTATGCGTATGCCTTTGCGGATGTGGATTCTCGCCCGCTTGAGGCGTTGCAGGCCACCGGAGCCACCCGCGCGCAGATCTTCCTGTGGGGCATCTGGCCTCAGGCGCTTCCGAATGTGCTGGCTTACACGCTGTACTCCTTCGAGTGCTGCGTTCGTGCCGCCTCGGTTCTGGGATTTGTCGGTGCTGGAGGCATTGGATACGAGATTAGCCTCTCGATGCGTCTTTTCGAATATCGGCAAGTGATGACACTCATTTTGGCGTTCATCCTGCTCCTTGCCGCGACCGATTTAGTTAGCCGGCGACTGCGGGCACGTTTGCAGCCCAACGCAGAGAGCATTCGAAGACACCAGCGGTCCAACGGAGCCCAAGATGTTCAAAATAGGCGATTCCTCTGGCGCAAGCTGGGTTACGCAGTTCTATTAGTAGTCGTGGGTGCCAGTTTCTATCTCGCGGGATTCTCACCGGAGCATCTTAGCGAAGCCAATATCATGAGAAACATGCTGCGGTTCTCTCGGGGCATGCTTCCTCCGGATTTCGCGAAAGAGTTTGTGCTCAGCCTGGGTCCCCTGCTTATGCAAACGCTGGCGATCTCGGTTCTGGGAACCTTGGTGGGCGTCGTAATCGGCGGGATTCTGGCAATTCCCTCAACATCGACTCTGGTGCTCGTGCGGCGGGATTCGCCGGGAGCCCAATCGCAGACAGAACGCGGAGTACGGTGGAGTGTTTTCTGGGCCGCACGGCTTCTGCTGAACTTGCTGCGCTCCATCCCCGACCTGGTATGGGTGTTGATCTGCATCGTGGTCGTTGGCATTGGTCCCTTCGCCGGGACCCTGGCCATCGGAATACACACCGGGGGCGTGCTGGGCAAGCTCTATGCAGAAACCCTGGAGGAAGTTCCGCAACAGCCTGTGGAAGCACTCCGCGCGCTGGGCGCTGGGCCCATCCAGCTTCTTGTATGGGCGCTTTGGCCCCAGGCCAAGCGTATGCTTGCCGGTTACACGGTGCTCCGTTGGGAGACCAACCTTCGCATCTCGGCCATCCTTGGGCTTGTGGGCGGCGGTGGCTTAGGACAGGCCATCTACAATAATGTGCAACTCGGCTTTTATTCCCGGCTGGCAACGCTGCTTATCGTGATTTATATACTGGTGATAGCATCCGATTGGATTGGAGACAGTGTCTCCCGTAGAACGGTGCGAGTTTAGGCGAGAAGAACGTGACCCTACCGATCATCCAACCGATCATGCAGCCCAGTTCGCGACCTTCCTTTGTGCGGCCTGCAGGTTCTGGGAGTTTTGCCATCGGACTGGGTCTGACCAACGAATGCAATCTTACCTGCTCGTTTTGCTACCGCGATCCGACACGTGTCGACAGGCTGAGTCTCAAACAAGTGCAAGCCGCGATGACCAGCCTCCCCGTGCGATCCGTCAATCTGGGCACCGGCGAAAATGGAATGCATCCGGACTTTCGCGAAATCCTGGCCTTCCTGCGAACTCTGCCGGTGAAGCTCACCATCACCTCGAATGGACATAGCGCGGCGGTGCTTACCGATGACGAGATCCACGCCTTTCACGACATCGAGTTTTCCCTGGATTATCCGACCGAAGGCGAGCAGGATGCCCAGCGCGGCGCCGGCAATTGGGCGTTAATCAACGAACAAGCGGCGCGCTGCCTGGGGATAGGAACTCCTGTCACGTTCATCAGCGTGATGATGAAAGCCAACTATCTGCGTCTGGCTGAAGTGGCGCGCGTCGCCAAGCGCTACCAGGCGCCGCTGCGAGTTAACGTCTACCAATCGGTGCGCTCTGATATCTACGCCCTGAGTTACGAACAGTATTGGCAGGGCTTTCGCGCTTTGTTTGCCGAAACCGACGTGATCGCTATCGGAGAGCCTCTGGTTCGTGCGATGGCAGGCTTACCAACCAGGGTCGGTGGATGCGGCGTGAGCACCGTGCGCGTTACTCCCCGGGCCACAACTCAGCCCTGCGTGTATTGGCCAGGCGCGGGGGAACCACTCTCGGTTCTGCTCTCCATCGGCTCGGAGGTTGTAGAAACTTCACCCTTTGTGGAGGCGCGCACCGTCCCAGACGCGTGCCGCTCCTGCGTTCACCTCGAATCGTGTTACGGCGGATGCGCTGGACGGCGCCGCATTCAAAACGCTTTGCACCAACCGGATTTCTACTGCCCAATCATCCGGGGGGAAACGCAAAAGCTGGAAATTCGCATGGCTCCCGCTCGCGAGCTCCCCAAAGGCGAAAGCGCTTGTACGACCATAGTGATTGCGCGCGATTAAGATGCCGTCGTTGTTCGTGGGAGACGATTATGCACGGAAGCTGTAACTTAAGAAGCTGATTCGGATCGAAGACTGTGAGGACTGAGATGACGACAACTACCCAACTGCCAGACAACACATCCGGAGCAGCCATCCAACCGTTTGCGGGAATCGGACTGGCGGTCGTCCGGCTCACGATCGGTGCGGAGTTCGTGTGGGTCTTCTTCGAGAATTTGGGCAAAGGCCTCTACAAGCCAGAAAACTATGCCGAACTTATTAACGGCTACATCCAAAATAGTAGCTCGCCCGCAGTGTGGAAGAGTGTTATGGCGCTCGCGGCGTCCCATGCTTCCATGGCGGCGCCACTTCAGGGATTCACAGAAATTTCGCTTGGGGTGCTGCTGGTACTTGGCCTATTTACGCGTCCGGCTGCACTTGTCGCTTTTGCGTTCCTCGGCAGCTTGTGGATTTCGGAGTGGGGCACGTCGTGGATCTGGGAACTGCTCCCCTCCGTCCTGGCGTCATTTGCGCTTTCCATCGGAAGCGCGGGCCGGACGTGGGGCGTTGATGGTTTCTTAGCTCGGAAGCGGCCATCTTCTCTTTTGTGGTAATCAAACGGAGATGGGATGCGGGTCTCAGTCATCATTCCCACGCGCAACGAGGCCGCGTCGATCAGCCGCGTTCTGGCGGATCTGCCTTCCGAGCGCGTCACCGAGGTCATAGTGGTCGACAGCAACTCCACGGATGGGACGCCTGAGATTGCGGTACGGATGGGCGCCCGAGTTATTTCTGAAGCTCGTCGCGGATACGGCCGGGCGTGTTTAACGGGGCTTGAGGCCGCCAACGCGCCCGATGTTGTCGTCTTCCTGGACGGCGACTACAGCGATCGGCCCGCTGAGCTTCCGTTGCTCCTCGCACCGATTGCCGAGGGGCGGGCCGACATCACAATCGGTTCGCGTCTCGCAGGGCCGCGCACGCCTGGGGCGCTGCCTTGGCACGCACTGTTCGGCAATTGGCTCGCGGCGACGTTGATCACTATCCTATACGGAGTAAAGATCAGCGACCTCGGTCCGTTCCGCGCGGCACGCGCAGAAGTTCTTCACTCTCTCGCACTGGAAGAAACCACTTATGGCTGGGCGGTGGAAATCATTCTTAAGGGAGCTATCCGGCGGTTTCGCATCGTGGAGGTGCCAGTAAGCTATCATCCACGCATTGGGCAATCAAAAATCAGTGGCACCGTCAAGGGCACTATCGGGGCAGCATGGTTTATTCTCAGCCGGATCGCGTTCTACTATTTCCGTCCGCGAAAAACGGAAGTGGCGCGGTCCGCGTGAAACGCTTTGTACCAATACTCATAGACGATCGAATCAGGCGGTGACACCCTTCCATGGCTTCCATGAATCGCACCTTGATCATCATGGCCAAAGCGCCTAGGCCGGGCGCGGTGAAGACCCGGTTGGCAAAGAGTTTTTCTTTGCAAGCGGTCACCGAGCTATACAAATGTCTTTTGAACGACACAATTGCCCTGGCGCAAACACTCGATCGCGTCGAAATTGCGATGATGTGTCCGGCGGACGACCTTGAAGACCTATCGCACGCGGTGGCTCAGTCAGTGCGCGTGGTGCCTCAGGCGGGAAGCGGCCTTGCCGCCGCTCTCGATTCTGTCTTCACGCAATTCGCAGCTAGCGGCCAGCCGGTCATCGCCTTCAACAGCGACTCCCCGCACCTGCCGGCGTCGGTGCTGAAGTCTGCGTTTGACGCACTCGAAGCCTGCGACCTGGTCGTGGGCCCCACGCACGACGGCGGCTACTATCTTGTTGGCGCGAGGGCGTTCCATCCAAGTCTGTTCTCCCATGATGGGATGGGAACAGCGTCAGCGCTTGAGGCTTTGCTGTCACGTACCGATGCTTTGCACCTAAAGGTCCGGCTCCTCGATCCGTTCTATGACATTGATGTAGGCGAAGACCTCAATCAGCTCGCGGAAGAGCTGCAGCGCATCCCCGGAAAGGCGCCAAGAACGGCCAAGTGGCTCTCCGAATGGGCGAGTACGAGATCGCAGTCCGCGCAGACGGGCAGAAATTCTTGAGCTTGAGGATCGGTAAGTCATGCCGGGGTTGCGCCTCAAGAGATCCAGCAAGCTGGCGTTAAGTTCCAGAGGCCGAAGGCTCAACCGCCAGCGGAATCACGGACGTTTTCGCCCTGCGCGCGGCCCAGCAATTGTATGCCAGCCATCCGTAGACCGGCCCGTATTCCAGCGACAACATCAGGATAGAACTCTTGAGCGGTTCGCCCGCCCCGAAGACGACGGCAGGAGTGTAGGCCAAGATGCTGGTGACGCTCATAAGCAGCCACGCAGGGCTTGGATAAAAGCACAAGAACGGGATCGACCAGGTGAAATACCACGGATAGGCGGTTGGCGATACCAGAAGCACTCCTCCGGTGAGAACGAGACTCGACCACAGCGGTGCCGCCTGTCTTTTCGCCAAGTATCCAATGGCCGCCACCACGATCAGGCCCGCTATCAATTTGGCGCCGAATGTCGACCTCACGAAAAAGTATAGCAGACGGAAGAGGCTCGCATTATTCTCCCAATCTCTCGCATAGTTCTTCAGCCCCCCCAATAGCTGCAAACCGGCCGATGCAAACGGAACATAAAAGACTACAGCAATGAGTAGGAACAACCCCGCATAAGCGAGCCGCGTGCGCTTCAAGAAGGTTGGCAATAGCATTATGGGAAAGAACTTTGAGAGAAAGGCCAGCGCCAGCGCGACAACGGAAAGCGCCGGCCGGTTGGTTACAAGGAACAGTAGCGCCGTCAGGAGCATGGCGATTGCGAGCGAATCAAAATGACCAGACAGCGCAAACGAAATAAGTATTGTGGGGTTCCAAGCATAAGCAAGCACGCGATGCAGAGGCTGTTTCATTGCCGCGAGCAGCTTCATCAAAACGACGACGCCCGCCAGATCGAGGAGCGTGGAAACGCGTTTGTACCCGGGAACCGTTTCGATCAGCCTGTAAGAAAATTCGCTCAGGGGTGGATAAAATGTAGGAGTCTCCTCACCTGGTGGTTCCGGGTGCTCGGGATTCTGCAGCCACTCCAATTCCGGTGCATTGGGGTATACGACGTATGGATTTAAACCGGCGCGTTGCGCCCGGCCATCCCACTGGTATCGATAGACATCGTCAGAAAGCGTGGAGGGGGCCTGCACCAGCTCGACACGGAACAAAATTCCGCTCGCCAGGATGATGATTAGCGCGCTTGCTCCGAGCCTGTACCTGCCCACCCAAAACACGCCGATGACGTACAGGATGCCCGCAAGGAGCAGGAGTCCAATGAATTCGGGCATGTGCGCTTCCAAGTCCTGCTGCCGCGCGACCCACCCAAAAATTTCCGTAAGCCCAGCGGCCAGCGCGCCCAGCCCCAGCGTCACCAGGCTGCCGCACCAACGCGTCTCAACGCGTTCGATGTAGCGCCGGCAAACCGAGCTTATCTTGGCGATGGAATTGTTGTGTCGCATCCCCAGTCAGGTTTTCGAGAGACGTCTAGGGCACTCCTGAAGCAACAGCGCACTCTACGCGAACCACGGTAGCATCGCAACTTCTATACAGATCAAATCGCGGCACCTCCTTCCCACAACAAGGCGCCCTAGCGGATGAGGCAGTCGGAGAAAAGATATAGAATCTTTTTGCGACGAACCCATGCCGGCGACAACCAATTTAGCCACGCCAAATGGGAAGGCGCCAAGAATGGCTGAGTGGATGCCGGCGTGGAGGAGAATGGCGCCGCAGACAATGTAAAACGGCGGAGTCGAGTGACGTTTACGCCATCTCAGAGGCTTTGCGGGCTTGGGAGCATCCTGTTTGCCGCGCTAGTTACCTGCTCGCGCGGCAGCGTCGGCACACGGTCGTTTCTGGTTGGCCTGGCTATTGCCGGTATCGCGTACCTCCTCGCCGTCCGCGAGTTCTTTCGCACGCCGCGGTTTCCACATCAGGTCGTCCTCATCTGCCTTGCGTTGGCCGCTTTGTGGCGGGTTCCATTCCTGCTGACGCCCCCAGGGTCGGATGACGACATCCACCGATACTTATGGGATGGGCGGGTGCAGCGGCTCGGCTATAACCCTTACAATCTGATTCCCGCAGATCCTGTACTGGCTGGGCTACACACGCCTGAGACTCGCGGGCTGAACAACCCAGAGGTGCCGAGCCCCTATCCGGCCGGTGCGCAGCTTTTTTTCCGGACTGTTACGGCGATTCACGAATCCATCTTCGCGTTCAAGATAGCGTTTGTCGTTTGCGACTTCGCAATCGTACTCCTATTAATCAACGTGCTGCATCGTAGCGGCCAACCAGAACATTGGGTCCTCGCTTACGCTTGGCACCCGCTGCTCGCCATGATGGCCGGCAGCGGCCACATTGATATTGTGGGTGTGCTGCTTCTGTTGGTATCCGCCGCTGCGCTTGGACGCCGCTGGAGGATGATCGCTGCGATCGCGTTCGGCTTGGCTGTCGCTGTGAAGTTTCTCCCGATGGTATTGGCTCCGCTTTATTGGCGACGAGTGCGGATTCGCGATGGGTTGGTGGCGGCGCTCGTTTTCGGATTGCTTTACGTGCCATTTCTAGAACACGGGCGGATTCCGATTGGATCCCTCAGTACCTACGTGCAGCGCTTTCGCTTCAACGATCCGGTGTTCGCCACGCTCGGGCGAATAGCGAACCCCCAAATGGTAGCTGGCCTGGCACTGCTTGTCGGGCTAGTCACCGCCGCATGGCTGCGAAGCAAGCCAGGGGCGTGCCCAGCGGACAAATGGGCATGGCCCATGGCGGCATCGCTTGCCTGCGCGCCCGTCGTGTATCCCTGGTACCTGCTCTGGCTGCTGCCGTTCCTGCGCTCGACACCGACGCTGCCGCTCGTGGTTTGGACCGCAAGTATTTTGCCAACTTACATTGTCTGGCACTTGCGGTCGCTGGGACATGAGTGGCAGGTCCCAGGCTGGGTCCTGCTACTGGAGTATGGATCCGTTGCCATAGCCGCTGCGATCGTGTCGCTTCGCGGTATGGCACAACCGGCCGTGCAGGCCCCGACTGAGGAAGTGCTTCCAGCGAATTATGGCCAGGGCAGTAAACCTACAAAACATACAGGATAAAGTTGTCCTGGGACGGGACGGTGGGCGCGTACTTCACAGGCTGGCAGTGCCAAGACCAGCCCGCCCCTTGTTTATTGCGCGTTCACCCAATCGTTTGACCCCGCCATCTTGACGGCTACATCCGTAAAGAAGATCCGCGCCGGCTTGCCGTCCGCATTCCCGCGGTGGTCCGTTGACACAAGGAGAGTGCCGGCCTTCTTGTAGCCCGCCCAAGTGGTGGTGACAAGGGTCGGCTTTTTGTCTCCGCCGCGATGGTAAATAAATTCCTTAACGCGTTTGTCGGGGCCGACAAAGAGTGTCCAAGTGTCGCCGGGCGTGTAGCCGCCGACCTCCGAAGGATAACTCACCACCACCTGTTCAGCGGAACCCTGCCCCAGCGGCAATTTGTGCATGCCCTTATCTTCCACTTTGGCGCTCGTGTCCCAGGCAACATGAAAGGGGAAGACCAGCCAATACTGATCGTTCATGAAGCCCGGATCGACTTCGTCCCTCACCATAGCGTCCTGTTTGTTTAGTTCAGAGCGCAGGTACGTAACTTTCACCGACTTGCCATCCTTGTCTTTTCCATCGAAGGAGACCCGTCCGGCCTTGGGCTCCCAGATCCAGCTTCGAGAAAGTTTGAGTTTGAGTGCGGGCAAATCTAGGTTGAAGGTGTAGCGGATCTGCTCGATTTGGCTAAACGAATCGAGCCCATAGGTCTTGGCAAGCTCTTCGACGATCGGCGGGCGGTTCTGCGCTCGGGAAGTCGCAGCGAGGACCAGCACCCCAAAAGCTAGAAGACAGGTCACCAGAACGCGTTTTGCATTTGTCATGGAATTCTCTCCTCAGTGATTCGAATGGATGGTCTGTTGGACGATGGCCAAAGGTTTCGCGATGCGGAAGCCATGTGTCGGCGCGATACCCCTCGCCCACGCCGACCGCGAAAATTCACGCTCTTCCCCCGGCCGCGCATTATACCGGGCACCTCGGGCGTTCGAAAGCCTACCGGCGAATACCGCACCGCGTCAAGTCCGGGCTCCAGCAGCAAGTATCATAATCTATGCATGTCCTGAAGTCCGCGCGGTACTTGCTCGCACGATCAAGTCGGGCTCGACCGTGATCGTTCTCGGATACGGAGCGCCCTTGGACGCGTTGATGCGCTGCAGCACGGTCTCCGCCGCAATCATTCCCATTTCGCGCAGCGGTTGCCGCACTGTGGTTAATCCCGGGTTTTGAAATGCCGCGCTTTGAATGTCATCAAAGCCCACCGCGGAAACATCTTCAGGCACGCTGCGCCCCGCTTCGCGCAACGCCCGGATCGCTCCGATCGCTGAAATATCATTGAAGGCGAACAGGGCAGTGAACGCTTCGCTCGACGCCAGAATTTTTCGCGTGACCTCGTAGCCCAGCTCGGGTGACGGCGATTCGCCTTCTAATTGGCCCGTGAGCCGTTCGTTGATCTCGAGCCCCAATTCTTTCGCGGATTCGCGGACTGCGTCCCAGCGTACTTTCGTGTCCGAGCTGAACACTTGTCCCTTGATAAACGCGATCTTCCGATGACCGAGCCGGGCCAAATGCTCCAGCGCGAGCCTGGCTGCGCGGGCATGATTCAGAACAATGTTGGTTACCCCGGGAACATCGCGATGGGCCAAGACGAATTGGCTGCGCGGAAAGTAAATGCACCTAATTAGGTCCAGCACTACTTAGGTGCTCAAACCTTTCTTCACGCCTCCCGTTTTCGACAATGCCCTAGCGTTTCTCGCCGTGGTGGCGCTAGAATAGCAGTCCCTGGTCCACGCGGCCGAGCGTCGCCTCTGTCCCCCGCACCCCTCGGCAGTCGACAAAGCGCGTTTCCTACCTTGGAGAGGAAGTCATGAAGGCAAGCGGTTTACGAATTCATAGACGCCACGAGTCCATCTGGATGGCGGGTGTCGCGGCGATAGCGGTCATGGTTCTCGCATGGGGTTGTGGAGGCTCAGGATCCTTGATGGTGTCCAATGGCATGGCGACGATCAACGTGAGCATCAGCGACCCGCCGAGCTGCAAAGTTCCGGCTGGATCCTTTACGCATGTGTTCATCACCGTTCGTTCGGTTCAGGCTCACATAAGCACAACCGCAGATGACAACACCCCGGGCTGGCAGGAACTTGCGCCGCAGCTCGCCAACGCGCCGCAACAGGTCGACCTGTTCGCAGAAGCTCAAACGAACTGCGTGCTCGCGCAATTGGGTTCCGCGCAACTGCCGGCAGGGAACTACCAGCAGATTCGACTGTTGCTGGTTTCCAATTCCCCCGCTGCCAGCGACGCAGTTCCGTCGCAGAATGCCTGCGCCGGGCAGGGTTTTAACTGCGTCGTCCTTGCGGACAACTCCGTTCACCAATTGGATCTGAGCAGCCAGGCCAACACCGGACTCAAGATTCCGCCCGGGCAGATCCTTGGCGGGCCGATCCAGGTGCAAGCAGGGCAAAGCGTTGACTTGAACATCGATTTCAACGCCTGCGCTTCCATCATTCAGCAAGGAAACGGCCAATTCCGGCTGAAGCCCGTGCTGACGGCCAGCCAGGTGAGCACGAACAATTCGGGGATCAGCGGTCAAGTGCTGGATTCGGTGACCAAGATGGCGATTAATGGAAAAGTGTTGGTGGCTGTGGAGCAGGCTGACAGCACCGGCACTGAGCGAATCGTGATGGAAGCGACCACGGACGCAAACGGAAATTTCCGTTTTTGCCCGCTGCCGCTCGGCCCGTTTGACGTGGTTGCTGTCGCGGTGGGGCCTAAGAATCTTCCGTACAACGCCACCGCGATTCTGAATGTCACCAATGGTACTTCGCTCGGGACAATTCCATTGATTGCGGAAACCGGCGCAATGAGTCCGGCGACGCTTCAAGGTTTCATTACCGCCACCAACTTAGGAGCTCCAGCGAAGATTGACGTTTCATTGTCGGCCCTGCAGGTGATTACGGTCAGCGGGGGCGCGACTCGCGCTCTTAACATTCCGCTTGAAACCATTGCCGCGACGACCACGACTCCCGAGGTTGACTCGACCAATCCGCTTTCGGTGAGCAGCAGCACGAATTGCCCCGCAGGCAGCCCGGCAAACACAGACTGTGCTCAGTACACACTGGTTGTGCCTGCCAGCAATCCGAACGTTGGTATTTTCTCTTCCGGAACCGTAACTTACACTGCGCCTGCTTCTGGCGACGTGCTGTTTACCGTGGACGCGGTCGCGTCCAAGCCGATGAGTGGCGGCACTCCGAGCTGCATGCCCCCGGAGCAGACAACGTCCAAGGACTCAATGGCTCAGCCATTGAAGGTGACCGCAGGAGCAACGACGAACGTGGCTCGAATCGATTTCTCAGGTTGCAGTTGAAACCTGGAGCGGCACCTCCTCGACGCTCATCGGGATCGCGGCGAAGTAGCACAGGCTTTACGTCTGCTATTTGCGTTTTTGCGCTCCACTGAAATCGCGCCTTAAAATGGGAGACGGAAAAGAGTATCCTTCCTCCGCGTGCCCCCGTGACGACCACGAACGACCTTCGCCGCTACCCTCGAATCCAGTCCCCCACGGGTACGATCTTGGCTTGGCAGTGCGTCAGCATGAAGCTTGTCTCACGCGTGAAAAATCTTGGGTTGGGCGGTTTGTACATTCGCACACCTGAGCCTCCTCCCCCGGGAACTTTTATCCAATTGCTGCTCGACGTGCCTGCTGGGGAAGTGCGAGCGCGTGCCTTGGTGCAGAGGGCCGAGCCCAAACAAGGCATGGGCGTGAAGTTCATCGCCATGCAGCCGGAAGATCGTGGCCGATTCGCTCGTTGGCTCAAGACTCTCTCGTCCTGAGTGTCAGGCTTAGTTCTCGAAGCGCTGTTTGGAATAGAATTTTCGAACGCTATTCGGTTTGCCCCGGTACTAGCGCGACGACAGGCGCAAACCAAATCAGGGGGCGGTACTCACGCATCGCTAAAGTGCCCAGTTCTGAAATGAAGGTCATTTCATAACCTTCCCTGCTCGTTCCTCCCGAAATACCACTGCAAGAAAAAATCACTGCACCGTTCTAACCAGAGACAGTACCGGCAGTCGGATGACCGGGAAGTTTTTTTCACGGGAAATGTTTCAATGGAACAACCATCTTTGTCCAACGCGTCATCTCATCCACCAAACAGGACTCTCCGTCCCCGGGTCGCCATAAAAATTCACCTGCACGCTACTTTCAAAGAGAAGGGGGCTAATTGTATGTCTGTACGAAATGCAACGATTCACGGACGGAAATATGGGCCCGCGTTGTTGTTTTTCTTTGCTCTTGCGCTCGCCGCGCTCACTATTTTTTCGGCCAACTCTTTGGCGCAGAGCAACGGACATTCGCCAGGCTGGGTGGTCCTGCCCGTCGAAGAGTACCGAACGCTTCACGCCCGCGCTTACCCGGTTGAACGCGACCCCGAACCGCCTCCCGTCGAAGCAACCCTCACGCGCGTGGACTACGCTTTGCGTATCGTCAGTCAACCAGGTGCGGGTGGCGACCTAGCGTCTGGTCGCGCCATTCTGACCATCGATGTCCTAAAAGACGGCTGGGTGCGCGTTCCAGTTCCCGCCGGCCTGCTGGTTCGCGAAGCGCGGCTTGACGGCAGACTTGTCTCCCTCGTTCCGGGAATGACTGGCAAAGCTGGCAGCCAGCTCGCAGCGCTCCTTTCGCATGCAGGCCGCGCCGTCCTGCTGCTCGATATCGCGCTTCCCGTCAACTCTTCCGCGGGGGAAGAAAGCATCTCGCTTCCCTCAACCGTCTCAGGAGTTACCCGCGCGTCGGTGCAACTGCCGCGGCAAGGTGTGGACATCAGACTCACCGGCGGACTCTTGTCGGACAAGTCCGAATCCGCGACGGAAAGCAAATGGGTCGCCTACGGCCGCGGCAACGAAACTCTCGCCTTCACGTGGCGAAGAAAGACGGAGGATCACCGGGCCACGCTGCCTTTACGCCTGCGCGGCTCGCTCACGCAGCTTCTTGGACTAGGCGAGGACTCAACCTCGATCAACGCGGAAGTGAATCTGGAGGTCACACAAGGAGCGGCGCACGAAGTGAAAATTCAAATTCCCGACAAAGTGACGATCAATCAAGTTCTCGGGGCGATGGTGGCGGATTGGGAAGTGAAGAACGGCGAACTCGCGGTGAGTTTCCTCGAGCCGGTTGAGCAAAGCGCGCGCTTCGTTATTACCGGTGAAACGCGCAGCCCTCGCGACGGGCCGATGGATATTCCTTTACTTCGCCTGCTAAATACGGAACGGGAAACCGGAGGCATCGCGATCGAAGTTCTCGGTGCGGGAGAAATCAAGGATTTAAAGTCCGAAGGGCTGGAGAGCGCCGACGCCACAGACCTCGGCGAGTTGGTGGCGAACCGACAGTCACCTTCGTTAGCGGCGTTTCGGTTCCGTGCCGGGGAAGGGAAAATGGCGCGATCGCTGAACGTCACCATCGCGCGCTACACGCCGCAAGCAGTGCTGATGGCGAATGTGGAAGAGGCGCGCTACCAGGTGCTCGCTTCCAGTCAAGGAAAAACGTTCGTGCAGGCGCGGTACGCCGTGCGCAACAACCAGCGCAACTTCCTGAAAATCACTTTGCCGACGGGCGCCACACTGTGGAGCGCTTCCTTGTCGGGCAAAGCGGTGCGGCCAGGCCAGGCGCCTGATGGCAGTCTTCTGCTGCCGCTCGATAAAGCGCGGGCTGGCGAAGAAGCCCCGGCGTTCGGAGTCGAGGTTGTGTACTTGATTCGCGGAACGGCGTGGAACGACAAGGGACAATTCCAAGTTGGTTTGCCCGCGCTCGATCTGCCCGTTTCGCGCACGGGGCTGTTGCTTTATCATCCGCCGCTTTTCAAGGTGACGGCCGAACCCGGTTCGTTCCGCACAGCCGCTTACGAAAACCCCGTTTCCGCCGCGCTCGCTCCAACGGTGGAGGGAGCCGAATACGGAGCTGGTGTGGCGGGCGGAATCGCTCCGCCAAAGCCTGCTCCTCCACCTGCGCCTATGGCTGATACCGACATGAAAGATGAAACGAAATCGAAAGAGTCGCAGTCCGCGACCCAGATGCTTTTGGACAAGTTCAAAGCGGACTCTTTAGCAGGGAAGCGCGCCGGGATTCTTCCCATTCACGTTACCTTCCCGGCTTTTGGGCCCTCGATCTATCTGGTTTCCGAACTCACGGGCGAGAATCAACCTCCCTCCGCAGTCTTGAGTTATCAACGCGACAAAAAGGCAGGTGGCAAATGAAAAAGATATTCTCAATCTTGTTGGCAGCAACGCTGATCTCGCCAGAATTTCTGCTGGGAGAGGAAAAGGCCCTTCCTCCGGTCCCATCCAGCGGAAATGTTACTCTCTCGCTCGACGAGTACAACCGTCTCCTTGAGCTTGCGAACAAGCCAGCGCGAAAAATCGACACACCTCCTGTCCCCTACACCATGAAGCGCGCGGATTTGAAATTTCATGTCACGAACGAATCGGTGCAAGGCACCATTCAATTGCAAGGAGAAATTCTCCACAGAGGCGTCATCAGAGTGCCGCTGACGACCGGCATGGCGATTCTCGACGCACGTCAGGAAGGTAAGAGCTTGCCGCTCGAACTCGAGAGCGGAACGCACACCGCCCTACTCGCGGGCCCTTCTGAATTTACCGTCGCGCTCGACGCGGGACTTCCCCTAAGCATCGAAGCCGGGCGCGCGTCATTCAATCTCCCCGTGCCTTCGGCGGGTAGTGTCCGGATTACACTCAGTCTGCCTGGGGATCACACCAACGTTCGAATCAGTCCTGGATTGATTACCTCGCGAGCTTCGGAAAACGGGCAAACCACGGTGGAAGCTACGCTCGTGCCCGGGCAAAACGCGAGCATCTGGTGGACAACTCGGGAAATTGCCGCTCCAGCCGTGCCGAAAGAAGTGCGTTTTCTTTCCGACGTGAAAACGCTCATCACCGTGAGTGAAGCAGATCTGCGAATCGCCGCTCTCGCGGACATTTCCGTGGTGCAAGGCGAACCTTCTCAATTCGAGGTGGCCATCCCAGCGGGTTACGAAGTAACCGGTGCCACGGGCGCTTCCGTGGAAGCCAGCGAAGTGCAATCTGGAGTTTTGATTTTGAGAGTCCGAACAGCCGCACAAAAAAGCCATCAGTTCCTGATCTCCATGGAGACATCCCTCACGGACACCAAGGCGGACGCGCCGTTCCTCAGCTTCCGGAACGCGCAGCGCGAAACCGGCGAAGTGCTCGTCGAAGGAACGGGGACGATCGAATTGACAGCCACGGAAGGCGGCGGCTTGAAGCGCATGGATTTCAAGGAGACCAATCCCTACCTGAGGTCGCTTGCCCGCTTCCCGCTTCAGGCGGCGTTTCGCTACCACAAGCAGCCGAGCGAACAGCCTAGTCTGGCGCTGGCTTGGACGCGCTTTGCGGACAGCAGTGTCCTTGCTGCCGTCGTGGAACTCGCCATTGTCACCACGCTCGTGACCAATGAAGGCCGCTCTCTAACCGAAGTGAAGCTCATCGTGAAGAATCAGGCGCAGCCGTTTCTGAAAGTGGCGCTCCCCGCCGGAGCGAGCATTCTTTCCGCCGAAGTCGCGGGAGAGAAAGTGAAGCCCGTTGAAGGCTCCGACGGAAATCGGATTCCATTGCTGCGAGCCGGGTTCCGGCCGAGCGGCTCGTACAACGTTTCGTTTGTCTTCATGCACTCGGGCGCGCCATTCGCAAAGAAAGGCGGTTCCGATATCTCGTTGCCAAAAATGAATGTTCCTATCGACCTGCTGCGATGGGAAGTTTTTCTACCCGAGCAGTACAAGGTAAAAGACTTTGGCGGAGATGCCATCGCGACGAACTTGCTGCCGCCGGCCTCGCGGGACGTCTCCGGAGCGGAAGAGGAAACCGACATCACGGGAATGCCTGTGGCCGGGCTAGTCAGCAACTTCGAATCGGTGAATTTGCTTCCTGGGCAATTGGGCGGAATCGTGATGGATCAGAGTGGAGCGGTTGTCCCCAACGCGCAAGTCACCGTGACTCAGGTAAAGACGGGTGCGGTGCGAAACGTGATGACCGATTCTACGGGCCGCTGGATTGTTTCGAATTTGCCTTCGGGGCGCGTGGAAGTGAAAGCTTCCAAGCCTGGGTTCCAGCACCTTGTTCAGAAATTCAACTATGACGGCAGCGCGCCCGTTCCTTTCGTGTCTACTCTAAACGTTGGAGCCATCTCCTCAGCAATCGTCACAGTGGAAGCTAGCGGTGCCAGTATCGGCGAGTACCAGCGCAACGAGCGCGAAGCCAACAAGAAGCTCGCGGCACAGCAGCAACTGGCGGCTTCGCCCAATGTGGCGAGTCTCCAGCAGCGCGTTTCCGGTATCCTGCCGGTTCGCGTTGACGTGCCTCGGGCGGGCAACTCCTACCACTTCGTCCGGCCGCTGGTTCTCGATGAAGAAACCAAGGTGACCTTCACCTACAAATCAAAATAAACCTTGTTACCGGCCAGGAGAAGCATATCCGGGATTAGGTCCCCGCATGGCCCGATCAAGGGCGTGCTTCTCCTCGCTTCCGAGCGGCCGAGTGGAGCCTTTCGGCAGATCGCCCAAAGCGAGCGGGCCAATCGCGATTCGAACGAGCCGCAGCACTTCGATTCCCAGATGCTCAAACATGCGTCGGATCTGACGATTTTTGCCTTCGTCCAAGACAATTTCGAGCCAGGAGTTTCGTTCGCCGTGCCGCAGAATGCCCGCGCGATTCACTCGAAGCATTTCTCCCTCAATCGTCCGAATCCCGTTCTGCAAAGCCTCAAGCAATGCTTCGTCCGCGATCCGCCCAATCTGAACATGGTATGTCTTGTCGAGATGCGCCTCCGGGGCAGAAATGTGCGCCGCCCATTCCGAGTCATTCGTCATGATCAACAACCCGCCTTGTCGAGCCGGCCTGCGGGCGCAATCCACGGTAAATCGGCCGGCAAATAGGCGTAAACAGTTTCGCGTCCTTTTTCGTCAGCCGCAGTCGTAACCACGCCGCGCGGCTTGTTCAGAACCAGGTAGATCTTCGCGCGGCTCGCCAGCGGCTGGCCGTCAATTTCAATCCGGTCCTTCCCGATGTGCACGGGCGTCTCCGGATCGCGCCGCAACGCACCGTTCAGTCTCACTCGTCCGGTCGTGATCCACTCAGCCGCACGCGAGCGCGAGCAGTACCCCAGCTTTGACATCGCACGCGCGAGGCCGATCTTTCTTGACGAACTCTGCTGAGATTTTCTCTTTTTGGGAGATCGTTGCACTTGGAGATTATAAGCAAGCTCAAACGCAAAAACGCTGCTTGCTTTCTACTTCTTCGGTTCGGCCGCGGCTGCAGGTGCTGTCGTGGGCTGCGCCGATGCTGGCGCCGGCGCGGTTTCGTGCTTCACAACGCCGTATCGAGAGGCCAGCCAATCGCGAACTTCCGCCGGCTTGTAATTGAATGGTCCCATGCCGCCGCGATACGCGATGCGCCCGGTCTCATCGATGATGTAAAGCCTCTCGGGCCACGCAGAATAGGCGGCGTCCGCAAGGTTGCTCATGTCATCTATGCCGAAGGGCAGCGGATACTTGAAGCGCGTGGTGAAATCCCTGGCAATGGCTACACGCTGTTCCAGGGATTTCGGCTGCGCGTAACAAACATCATCCTTCACGTTCGATTTCATCTGCCATTCGTCCGCCGGATGCGCTTCGCGTACGTACACCGTCAGAAAATCCGCATGCTCCTTGTAGTCGTTGTAAATCTGCTCGACGTCGACCACCTGGCGACGAAATGGCGGTCAAGTAAAACTCCCGAAAACAATGACGAGCGGCCGCGCTCCCGTCCGTTCTCGGATATGAAACCGGTTTTCCCCATCCAGCGCCACCAGCCGCACATCAGGCGCGTCGCTCCCGACTTTCAGGTTCCCGCGATGTATGTGCGGAAGCGCATACCGCACCATGCCGTAGACATCTTTCGGGCTCCCGGCCATGAAGCTCAGCATCACGAACGCGGCCACAGCCAGCACGGCCAGCGCGCACGCCGCCCATTTGAAGAAACGTTTCACGTTACTCTTCGAAATCCTTTTCTAACAAGTTGCCTACCAGCATTTTCACTTAACGCCCATCCTTCTCCAAGAGTTTTTCCCGCTCCTTCTGGTAGCTCGCCAGCGCTTTTTCAATCACTTTCACCGCCGCGTAAGCCGGACGAATATCGTCAACCTGGACCTGTTTGCCTTCCAGTTGTTTATAGTCTTGAAAAAATCGGCGCAAAACCAGCAGCCGGTGCGGCGGCAGCTCCTTGGCTTCCACGTAGCTGCTGAACTCCGGGTCGTTCGTCGCTACCGCGATCACTTTGTCGTCGCTCGCCCCGGAATCAATCATGGTCATCAATCCAATCGCCCGCGCTTTGATTAGCGCCAGGGGCTGTACTGCCTCCTGGCAAAGCACTAAGACGTCGAGGGGATCGTTGTCGTCCGCGTACGTCTGGGGAATAAATCCATAGTTCGCCGGATAATAAACCGCCGAATGAATGATCCGATCCACTTTGAGCAGCCCGCTCCGCTTATCCAACTCATATTTCACATTGGAGCCGAGCGGAATTTCGATGACCGCCTGAAAATCGCGCGGGAGCTCGTCCCCCGGCGAAACGTCATGCCATGCGTGAAACATCCCCGTCCTCTTTTTCTGGTGTTCGATGACCGCCCCGCCAACAGTTGAATGTCTTCGCGACCGCCCTACGCGCGCGCCTTATCTATCATCTCTTCCCAGATGCCCTTGCTTCTCAATATCACCTCGACGACTTCCCGCGCCGCGCCTTTTCCGCCCACAGCTTTCGTGGTGTAGTGCGCCTCGCGCTTCACTTCCGGGGCTGCGTTTCCCACCGCCACCGCAAGCCCGACTCGCCGCATGATCATCAGGTCCGGCAAGTCATCCCCGAGAAACGCCACTTCGGATTCCTTCGCCCCCGTCTTTCGCAGAACATCTTCGTAAGCGGCGATCTTGTGCCCCTGCTTCTCGTACACAAACTCGATGTCCAGTTCTTTGCACCGGCGTCGTAGAGCTGCGCTGCCGCGCCCGGTAATCACGCCAGTACGCAAACCTGAAGTAACCGCCAGCGTCAAGCCCTGCCCGTCGTGCGCATCGAATGTCTTGGCTTCGAGAGCGCTGCCATCCGGCTGCGACAACAACGTAACGCTCCCATCCGTAAGCGTTCCATCCACATCCATTAGCAAGACCAAAATCTGCTTTGCCTTCCTAGCCAATTTCGTGGGAATCTTTTTTCTGCGTTTGGCCAATTTCTTCTCCTCTTCTTCTTCGGTGTCCTCAGCGACCGCTGCGTTAAATGCTTTCTTGTTTGTTCCTGCCGTCCCTACATCAACTCGAGCGTCCACAAATCATGCAAGTGCACCACTCCCAGCACGCCCTTCGCTTCATCCACCACCACGACCGAAGTAATCTTCCGTTTCTCCATCAAATTCAACGCCTCGCTTGCCAGCACGTGCGGCCCAATCGTCTGCGGATTCCGGGTCATACAATCCCCAGCCCGCATCTCCAAAACCGTCCCGCGATGCTTCTCCATCAACCGACGCAAATCCCCATCCGTCAAAATCCCCGCCAACTTTCCAACCGCATCCAGGACTGTTGTCATTCCCAGCTTTTTAGCCGACATTTCGTGGAACACGTCGGGCATAGGCGTCTCCAGCAAGACCTGCGGCAGCGCTTCCCCCGCGTGCATCAAGTGTTCTACGCGTAAGAGTTTTCTCCCCAGCCGTCCCGCGGGATGCAACGCGGCGAAATCATCTTGCTGAAAATTCCGCCGCTCCAAGAGCGACACCGCAAGAGCATCTCCGACTGCCATCGCCACGGTCGTGCTTGCCGTGGGCGCAAGATTCAGCGAGCACGCCTCTTCCTTCACGTTCACGTCCAGCACCACGTCGCTCGCTTCCGCAAGCGTCGAACCTGATTTCCCCGTCAACGTGACCAGCGGCATCTCGAGCCGCTTCAGGGCTTCCAATAACCGGATGATTTCCTCCGTCTCCCCGCCATACGACACTGCCAGCATTGCGTCGCCTCGTGCCAACATCCCCAAGTCTCCGTGCAACGCGTCGGCCGGGTGCAGAAAAAACGATGGCGTCCCCGTGCTCGAGAGTGTCGCCGAAATCTTTCTTCCAATCAGGCCGGACTTGCCCATGCCGCTCACAACGACCCGTCCCTTGCATGCGAACAAAACATTGACCGCTTTTTCAAAGCTCGCGTCCAGCCGTGCCATAACATCTTGAATCGCCTGCGCCTCAATTTTCAGAACGCGCCGCGCCGTGTCCAGGCTCATTTCGTGCTCCAGCGGCGTACCACCGTGCTCAGTCCCTTCAATTTCATAAGCAAGGCCTGGAGTTGGGCCAACGGCAGCGCATTCGGCCCGTCCGACAGTGCCGCGGCCGGCTTGTCGTGCGTCTCCAGAAAAATTCCATCCACTCCCGCGGCCACCCCTGCGCGCGCCAGCGGCTCAATAAACTGCGGCTGCCCTCCGCTCGAGTGGCCCTGTCCTCCCGGAAGCTGCACGGAATGCGTCACGTCATAAACGACCGGGTAACCCGTCCTCTGCATCACCGGGAACGAGCGCATATCCACCACAAGATTTTGGTACCCAAACGAAGTGCCACGTTCCGTCAGGATGATCTTCGCATTCCCCGTGCTCGCTACCTTTTCGGCGACATTCGCCATATCCCAGGGCGATAGAAACTGTCCCTTCTTTATATTAATGACCCGGCCTGTCTTCCCCGCGGCAATCAGCAAGTCCGTCTGTCGCGCTAGAAACGCTGGAATCTGCAACACGTCGCAGATCTCCGCTGCGGGCCCCGCTTGAGAGACATCGTGAATGTCCGTAAGAATGGGCAGCTTCAATTCTTTTTTGATTTTGCCCAGAATTCGCAATCCTTCCTTTACTCCCGGCCCGCGATACGCCTTCAGCGATGACCGGTTGGCCTTGTCGTACGACGCCTTGAATATGTACGGCATTCCGGCATCGGCGGCGATCTTCGCGACTTTCTCCGCCATGATCATGGCGTGCGTCTCGCTCTCAATGACACACGGCCCCGCAATCAGGAAAAGCGGATTCCCGCCGCCGATGCGCAGTGACCCGAGCGAGATTTCGCGGGTGCCAGTCATAGAGTTTAATGAAGATATCACACACCGCGGGGCGCTTTGAGCAACTACCCAATCTTGTTGTATCCTTCGCGGTATATCTACGGCAAGTTGTGGCAATAAGCGATCCGGCGCGCAAATGCCTCGACACTGCGTCCGACAGGCTGCCCCTTGTGGTATGGAAAAGCTGCTTATGTTTGATTTCTTTCGCAAATCCAAATCCTGGAGAGAGCTGTTCGAGAAAGGGATGGCCTTCGGAGGTGCGAGTGATTTCAAGAAAGCAGAAGATTGTTTTCGTCAAGCAATTCGCCTTGCCCCCAATGAGCCATATCCGCACTACGAACTTGGATACACGCTGTCGCTACTTGGCCGGCACAAAGAGGCCCTCCAAGAATTTGAAACCACAGATCGGCTGGCTCGCGGATTCTTTTTGGTGCAAACGGAAGCCTATCTCTCAAAGCAACTCCTTTTGGGGGAAATCGATGAACACGTACTGGAGAACCTCCGCAGATTGCAACGTCTGACGGACACTCGAGCAGGTGCCGGCGACGAAGCTGTGGCGGTCAGCCGGGAAGTCATTTCCAGCGCGCCACAGTGTGCGCTCGGGCATTTTTATCTCGGGAAGGCGCTGATCGGGATCGATGATTACGCTGCAGAGCGGGCTCTTCAGAAATGCATCGATTTAGGTCCGGACGACACGACGGCCATCAATGCAAAATTCCATCTGGGTCTTCTGTGCCGCAAGAGGGGAGAAGAGCAAGCGGCTCTGCGCATTTGGTCCGGCATAATGGCGGAGTACGCGGGAAATCCCCACACTAAATTCACCGAGATGATGGCTGGAGAAAAGCCCGCTTGATCGGCGAAATTTCCCAATTCGTTAAATTCCCAGGTTCGCTAGGCTGTGACGCGCGGTGCGATGCCCATTGCCTG
This sequence comes from Candidatus Acidiferrum sp., assembly GCA_035704085.1. Taxonomy (GTDB): domain Bacteria; phylum Acidobacteriota; class Terriglobia; order Acidiferrales; family UBA7541; genus Acidiferrum. The sequence continues at coordinate 41,396 of DASSXG010000005.1, forward strand.
GGCGCGCTTGGGCTCGGCTACGGGCCGCTTTTTGTTTTTCTTATGTTCCAGCGCTGCCCCGATGAATGCCGCAAACAGCGGGTGGGGCTCCAGCGGCTTCGATTTGAACTCCGGGTGGAACTGGCAGCCCAGGAACCACGGGTGCTCCGGCGCCTCGACAATCTCCACATAATTTTCGTCAGGCGTGCGTCCCGTAATCTTCAACCCCGCCGCCACTAGACACTTCTCATAATCGCGGTTGAATTCATACCGGTGGCGGTGCCGTTCGCTGATTTCCAGCTTTCCGTAAGCTTTGTGCGCGAATGACCCCGGCTCCAATCTGCACGGCCACGCCCCCAGCCGCATCGTTCCGCCCATCTCATCGACTCCGAGCAATTCCCGCAATTTATAAATCACGCGGTGCGGCGTCTGGGGATTAAACTCGGTGCTGTCCGCCTGCTTCAGTCCCGCTACGTCCCGTGCGTATTCAATCGTCGCGCATTGCATTCCCAGGCAAATCCCAAAGAACGGCACCTTGTGCTCGCGGGCATACTGAATGGTATGCACCATTCCCTGAATCCCGCGCTTGCCAAATCCCCCCGGCACAAGAATCCCATCGTACCCGTGCAAACGCGCGACCGCTGTCTCTTTCGAATCGATCTCTTCCGCTTCGATCCACTCCAGAACCGTCTTGTGATTGTGCGCCAGCCCGCCGTGCAGCAGAGCTTCGCGCAAGCTCTTGTACGCATCCTCGAGTTGTACATACTTTCCAACGACCGCAATCCGCGCTTCTCCCACGGGATGATGCATGCGGTGCACCAGCTCGATCCACGGCTTCATGTCGGAGGGTCGCGACTCCAGCTTGAGCAGCCGAAGGATTTGCTCATCTAATCCTTCTTTGCTTAGTTCCGCAGGAACGGCGTAAATCGTGTCCACGTCTTCCACCGAAATCACACAAGCTTCGGCCACGTTGCAGAACAAAGCAATCTTCTTCTTCAATTCCGGGGGGATATGGTGGTCGCTGCGGCAAAGCAAAATGTCCGGCTGAATCCCGATGCTCAGCATCTCTTTCACGGAGTGCTGCGTCGGCTTCGTTTTCAGTTCGCCTGCCGCTGCGATGAAAGGAACCAGCGTGACGTGGACGAAGAGCGTATTCTCCGCCCCTAGCTCCAGCCGCATCTGGCGGATTGCTTCGAGGAAGGGAAGCGACTCGATGTCGCCGACCGTACCGCCGATCTCCACGATCACCACGTCCACGCCTTCGGAGACCTTGCGGATGATGGCTTTAATTTCGTCCGTCACATGCGGGATCACCTGCACGGTCTTTCCCAGGTAATCGCCGCGCCGCTCTTTGGTGAGGATGGTTTCGTAGATGCGGCCGGTGGTCCAGTTATTGTCGCGGGAAAGTTTGGCGTGCGTGAAGCGCTCGTAGTGCCCCAAATCCAGGTCCGTTTCCGCGCCGTCTTCGGTCACAAACACTTCGCCATGCTGAAAAGGGCTCATCGTACCCGGATCAACGTTCAAGTACGGATCGCATTTTTGAAGTGTGACTTTGAAACCGCGACTTTCGAGGAGACAACCGATTGAGGAGGCCGCTACGCCTTTTCCCAGTGAGGAAACAACTCCGCCGGTTACAAAAATATATTTTGGCGCCATCCGTGTAGCCCGGGTTCTTACGCCGGGCTTGTCAGCCCTCCACAGGATTGACGTACATACAATTATGGCCGGGACTCGCCCTTCTGTCAAATCGAAGTCTCTGCGCGCCAAAAACGATATTTTTTCTGCCTCCGAATCCGCGAAACTTTTTTGCCGGGAACGGGTTTCTAATCCATGGGGAATACTCTGTGAATTTAGCGGGTTTTAGGTATTGCAGCGCTGGAAATTTCTCGCTGCCAGGCGAAACCGCTAGCGGAGTATTCGCCATCATAGATATTGAACCTTTCGCTTTGTGTCTCGAAACAGTCAGCCCGTTTCGTCTCCGCAACGGAGAATGGTTCCGCGTGGAATTTTCACAGGCGGGAAAGGGTCATAATGGCAAGCACACAAGGAAAGACAGGCATTTTTGCGCTTGGGATCGCATTTGTGCTTTGCAGCTCCGCGCGCGCTCAGGAAACAAAGCCGCCGGACGCGCAGCAACTTCACTCTTACAGCGTCAGCCGTGAACGTTTTCTTCTCGGTACCGTCGTAAAATTCGAGTCCGCCTCCGACACGCTTCCCATGGGCGCACATCTGACCTTGCAGACGTCCTCCGGGCCAATCGACGTTCATCTTGGAGACGCCAAAGTTCTCCACGCCGCTCACCTCGAGTTGAATCCCGGCGATAGCGTGCGCATCGTCGGCGAGCCTTTGACGCTCGGTGATGGCACCTACTTTGCCGCCCGCATTGTTCAGAAGGGCGCACAAGCCGTCGCGGTTCGCAACACCAAAGGCTTTTTGACGACCCCGGTATCCGTCATGTCTCCATCAGACAAAGCAGCGCTGCGGGGTGTGCGATGAAACGCCTCCTGCTGATGCTCGTATCTGGCGCGGCTCTCTGGAGCGCCGCTTGCGGCGGCGGCAATGGCATCGCCGTTCCGCCTCCGCCCGTCGGCAAATACACGCTCGCCAGCTTGAATGGCCAGTATGTGTTCGCAACCAGCGGTGAATCTTTCGTGGCAGGGGCTTTTACCGCCACTCCGCTTGCCCGAACAGGAGTATTCAACGCTGATGGGCACGGCAAAATTAGCGGCGGCGTTGAGGACGTAAACGCCAATGGAATTACCAGCCTCGCTCTTCAAATTTCCGGAGGCACTTATACGGTCAACGCTGACGGTCGCGGCACGCTTACTTTAGATGTCACCTCGAACGGCGTGACCTCCTCGATAGACTTCGGTATCGTTTTGACTTCCACGAGCGACGGCTTCTTGATCGACGAGACCTCCAACAACAATCAAGCATCCACGGGCAGCGGCAATTTCGTGCTGCAGACCGGCGGTCCGTTCACAGTGGGCTCTGTCGCAGGGCCCTACATTTTTGATTTTTCGGGCCTGGACGGAAACCAGACAAGCCCATGTCCTTGCCCGGAGTCTTTTGTGGGGCGATTCGACGTAAACAATGCAGGAACCATAACATCGGGTTTCTTCGATGACAATGACAATGGAACCTTCGGCAGCGGAGCCGTTGTCGGCAATTTCGCACCAGATCCGCTCAACCCCTCATTTCCTATTTCAACCTTTGGTCGCGGCATCGCACAGATCGCCAGGCAAAACTTTGTTTTCTATATCGTTGACGCCACCCGCGTGAGAATGATCAGCACTAACGGCGGCATGCTCTCGGGCGATACTGTGGCGCAAAGCAATACTGTCCCCGCCAACGTTAGCAGTATCAGTTCGAACTTTGTCTTTATCGTTGCCGGCAGCTCCGGCAACGGCGGCATAACCAGAGTGGGCCGTTTCACCGCTAATGGCGCCACCGTCACAAATGTTCTAGTGGATACCAACAACGCGGGACAATTCATCAAGACAAACACCACGAATAACGCGAGCATCAGCCTTGATGTCGCAAATCCTGGCCGCGGGACCGTCACCTTTACGGACCCCAACTTTGCCTCCGCGCCGTTTAACTTTGTCTTCTATTTGAGTTCTGCGACCCAGGGCGTCATTCAGGAGACGACCACAAATAACAGCAATCCTGTCGATGTTGCCGATGGGACCATCGCCGCCCAGACCGGCAGTCCCTTCTCCAGCGGCAACATCACGGGGACCTACGCACTCAATTGGAGCGGGCTGAGCCTCCAGAACAACGGCTCGTTCTCAGCGCAGGATGAAGAAGATCTGCTTAGTCAGGTGACCGTCTCTAGCCTTGGCTTGAGCGGTGCAGCGGATATCTTCCAATTCCAGAATGGGGTGCCCGTCTTCGATCTCGTCACTAGCGGCACGATTGCCATTTCCGGGGACGGGACTTCAAGTCCGAGCCCGAACCGGAACACTATGAGCGTGAAGCTCGTCAAGAGCAATTCGACCACCGTTAATCTCGTCGTCTATTTTGTTAGCCCCCAACTGGCATTCTTTGCCAACAATCAGGACTCGCACCGCACTGTCGCCGGAATTTTGCAGGCCCAGCAATAACGCCGACCTCCATCATTCACATCTCTTCGGAAGGATCGCCCGGAGGAGTCCCCGCCGGGCGGTTTCATTTCTCCAATAGTTTTTCGACGCGCGCCACGTCTTCGGGCACATCCACGCTCACCGCGTCATGTTCCACTTCCGCCACGCGGATCTTCCAGCCATTCTCCATCCAACGCAATTGCTCCAATTGTTCGATGCGCTCCGCGTCTCCTTGCGGCAAGGTGGCATATTCCAGCAACGCCTCACGCTGAAAAACATACAGCCCCAGGTGCTTCAAGTGCCGAACCTGAATCTTGCTCGCGGAATCTCGTACCCAAGGTATGGGGGCGCGCGAAAAATAGAGCGCGTTACCATCAAAATCCAGCACCGTCTTCACCACATTGGGATCCATGATGTCTGCAGGCCTCTTGATGGGAGTAGCCACGGTGCTGATCGCCGCTGCCGGCTCCTCCAGCAGAGAATCGACCGCTGTGTCCACCGCCGCGGGGTCCAGTAACGGCTCATCCCCCTGGATGTTCACAAAAATGTCCCCCGACACGTGCGCGGCTACCTCCGCCACGCGCTCTGTGCCGGTTCTGTGGTCGGGCCGGGTCATCCGCGCCTCTCCCCCAAATCCCTCAACCACCTTTACAATCCGTTCATCGTCGGTGGCCACAATCACTTGATTCGCCCGCTGCGACAGCTTGGCCCGCTCGAATACTCGCTGAATCATGGGCTTGCCCGCCAGCGATACCAACGGCTTCCCCGGCAGCCGGGTCGAGCCATACCTTGCAGGGATTACCACCACTACTTTTGGGGCGCTCATTGCTCGATTTCTCCGCAGACGGGAATACTCTCCCCTCCTGGACGGTCAAATTAGCGTAGGACAGCTTGCTTGCGCCGATGCTACCACACGCAATGCCCAGCCGTTGGGCCCTTCAAAGGTTTATTGGAAAGCGTGCATTTTGGGACTTGTCTTCACGACAGCAAGTGGTAGAATATTTGTTAGTCGAGACCGCGCGGCCGCTCTGACTTGGTCAGGGTGACGGGGGTGCCGTGAAACGCGATTTACCTGGTTTTCGCGTCCTGTTTCTTCCATTCCGCATCGTAGTTATTGTATGCCTGATTGTTGTACTGCTGGCCCTCCGCGCCTCCGCACAATCTCCTCCGGATCAAAATAAGTCCAAAGAAGACAGCAAGAAGGAAGAAATCAAAGACGCAAAGAAGGAAGAGGTCAAGGACGCAATCAAGGAAAACGCGGCAAAGGACGACGTTCGCAAGAATACTCCCGCTATTCCGTTCAAGCCCGGCCAGCAGCTCCACTTTGACGTGGATCTTGCCTTAGTGAACGTCACCGTCACCGATCCTTTCAACCGGCTTGTCACCGGCTTGGATCTCGATAACTTTCGGGTTTTCGAAGACAACATCGAGCAGGAGGTCGTCAACTTCTCCGCCGAGGATGTGCCAATTTCCATTGGAGTAATTTTTGATTACAGCGGAAGCATGACCAATAAAATCTCCAAGGCTCGGGAGGCGGCCATCCAATTCTTCAAGACCGCCAATCCCCAGGATGAATTCTTCCTCGTCAGTTTCAATGAACGCGCCGAATTGACCAGTTCCTTTACAAACAGCGTTGAGGATTTACAAAGCCGCATGATGCTTACCGCGCCCAAGGGCCGCACTGCGCTCCTCGACGCCATTTATCTCGGGCTCAGCCAGATGAGGGGTGCACACAACGCCAAACGCGCCTTGCTCATCCTATCCGACGGAGGTGATAATCATAGTCGGTACAACGAAAGCGATATCAAGAGGTTGGTGAAGGAAGCGGACACCCAGCTCTATGCAATAGGCATCTTTGACCCGCTTGGATATCGCAACCGGACGCCGGAGGAACTTGCCGGCCCGTCGCTCCTCACGGAACTAACGGAGATGACGGGTGGGCGGGTGTTCTCGGTTGAGAAACTGGACGAACTTCCGGATATCGCAACTAAAATCGGCATGGAGCTGCGAAACCAATATGTCCTCGGTTACAGACCAAGCAACAAAGCTCACGACGCGCGCTGGCGCAAGCTCAAAATCAAACTGCGTGCACCCAAGGGGCTTCCGCCTCTCAGCGTATTTTCCAAGACTGGCTACTACGCTCCGAGCCACTGAGTCCCCGCGCCTCCCCATCTTCGGCTTGCATACTATTTTTCTTCTGCTCTGTGCTGCATTCCTTTTCTCCACTGCCGCACATGCCCAAATTCCGGTAGGGGGTCCGCCGCCCCCTCCGGTTCCGGGGCAGGACAACAATGCCGGCAAGCAGGGTTCGAGCATCAAGGTTGATGTTAACCTCGTCGTCCTGCACACCACCGTTCTCGACGATCGCCAGCGGTTTGTCGATGGTTTGAAAAACGACAACTTCCGCGTCTTCGAGGACAAAGTCGAGCAGAAACTTTCCGTCTTCAAGCGCGAGGACGTCCCCGTCAGCATGGGCCTGGTCATCGACAATAGCGGCAGCATGCGCGACAAGCGTCCCCGCGTCAACGAAGCGGCCATCACTCTCGTGCAGTCCAGCAATCCTTCCGACGAAGCCTTTGTCGTCAATTTCAACGACGATTTCTATCTCGATCTCGACAAGAATTTCACCAACAGCATTCCTGAGCTCAAAGAAGCCCTCGAGCGCATTGATTCGCGCGGCAGCACCGCCCTTTATGACGCCATCATCGGGTCGCTCGATCATTTGAAGAAAGCTTCCAAGGACAAGCGCGTCCTTCTGGTGGTCACCGATGGCGAGGACAACGCCAGCCACAATTCACTGGAGAAAACGGTGCGCGAAATTCAGAAGACGGACACGGTGATTTACACCATCGGCCTGCTCGGCGACGAAAAGAAAAAGGAAAGGAACCACGCACGCAGAGCTTTGATGGCCATCGCCACGGCTTCCGGCGGAATCGCGTATTTCCCCGAAAGCGTCGGAGATGTCCACACCATCTGCGAACAGGTCGCTCACGATATTCGCAACCAATACACACTTGCGTACTACCCTTCAAACACCAGGCGTGACGGCACGTTTCGGGCCGTCACCGTCCAAGTCATTCCCCCTCGCGGCCACGGCAAGCTCATCGCCCGCACCCGCAACGGTTATTACGCTCCCGGCAGTTCGGCCATTGCTACCGGCAACTGACCTTCCGCTAAGGATGGTCTTCCTGAACGAGCGTAGCGAGTCCGAGGATCTCCCCTTGCTTGATGCCAGAGCTCAAGCGCACGCGAACCTGGTTTCGGCATCGTTAATGGGAGCGCGACGCCGTCTGGCTAGGTTTTGGGTTGTCGAGTAGTCAATTAGTGCGGTGCGAGCGTCGAAGCGAAGCTATCTTTGGCGGCGTTTTCGTAGAGGTGCAGGAGCTGAGTGGCGCGCTTGATTAAATCCGCCGGCAAGTCTCCCGGCTGGTAATCCACCCAGCCTGTCGTGTAGGCCAGAGAAATCCTTTTGCCGGAGCAGGTTATCTCCAACTGGCCAACGCGATTCAGAACCCGGGTCACTTCGCCCGCGTTGCATTTGGGAAGCACCAGCAGGAAATCCTCATTCGCCAGGCGCACTGCATAATCCGAGCCGCGGCTAACTTCTTTCAACCGCCTCGCGAATTCCTTCAACGCCTCGTCCACGGCAGATTTGCCATGACGTTGAATCAGTTCCGCCAAATCATCGAGGTGCAGCGTCGCTACGCTCAACGCAGTATTTTGCCGGCGGGCGCGTGCAATTTCTTTTCCAAGCTGCTGCTCGACGCCACCGCGCGTCAGCAGGCCCGTGACGGGATCCAGCCCCCCGGAAGAGCCGGGAAGTTCATAAGTTGACTCGAACGACTCAGTATTTTGTTGTGCGGCTTGTCTTCGCAGACGGCGGAAAGACCGTTGGCGGTAGACCATCCATCCATTAAAGAGCAGAAGCAAGGAAAAGACTCCCCAGCGGACTTGTTCGGGGCGCAGTTCGTAGAAATGATCGGTGCGCAGGAATAAGGAACGGAAGGAGGTGAGCAAAAGAGCCAGCGCCGAAAGCACAGTCACGACGACGGCAGAGAACCACATCCACCACTCGCGCCGCGCGAGTTGTTGCACAGTTACTTCCGCCATCTGCGCGCGGAAGGAGGCAAGCCCTTCCAGGGGAGAGGATTTTTGCTTACCGAAGCGCACGCCGAATAAGGATTCCATTTTCCGTTTGGTCACACGATCACTCCCACTTTAGGCTCCGCCTGCAAAGTGGGACAACTTAAAAATGGTACAGGTCGTTTTCCGCAAATACCTGACCAAACGGCCAGCGGGGCAGATTGGGTGAGAGCCCTCTTACGGTCTTGTGGCGCGGCGACGGATTATTCGCCGACAGCTTGTTGACTACTGCGGCTTCGGGAGTTGCAGGATCATGCCGCCGCCTTGCCCTGTTTGTACGGATGGTAATTGGCCGTTCCACTTGTCAATGAGCGCGCGGTTGTTTTCAATCCGGCGCAATTCCAGAAGCTGTGGCGTCAGCGAATTCTGCCGGATGCGGTTGGCATCGGCTTCGCCCTGCGCGCGTGTCACCAGTGACTTGGCGTCACCCTCCGCCTCCGCGATTTTTTTCGCGGCTTCGGCCTGCGTCGTTGCCAGTTCGTTCCTAGCGCGTTCCGCCTGCTGGATCGCTTGCGCCTTCGCTGTGATCGCCGCCGCGATTACGACCGGCACACGCGGCGCCCCGATGAATCCGAACTGCTGAACACCGACTCCCACGGGCGACATTTTCTGCTCGATCATCGTCTGCACTTTGCGAAGGAACTCCGCCTTCTTCTCACCGTAGATATCTTCCACCACGTACGTCGAAGCCACCTCATTGAGTGAGTTGCGCACCACGTCCCTCAGAATCCCATGAGTGAACATCTCCATGTCTGCAACGCGATACTTCACGTAGAAATCCGGCACTTTGGAGGGCTCGATGGCGTACGACAGCGAAACGTCCACGAAAATTTCCATGCCTTCTTTCGAATTGAACCCCATCTCTTCATTGATAGGATGTCCCTCGCTCGTGTCCTTAGTCCATTTCACTGTTTGCACGTAAGTAGGAAACTCAATGATCTGCGTGCTTACGGGAGAATAGACCACCCAGCCAGTTCGAATCGGAATTTCAGACGCCCCGCGCTGTTTGCCCGCCAAATTGATTTCCACGCCGACGTGTCCGGCTTCAATACGCGTCACGCGCACCAGGAAAACGCCCAACAGAACCAAAACGACAAGCGCGCCAAAGCCTAAGGCCGCGAATTTCAGCAATGGACCGTCCCTTCTCATTTCGAAAGCCCCGTCCTCGCGACCTCCACCTCGGTTGAAAATAGCCATGCGAATCCTCCCTCTGCCAGAGACCGACTTCCTCTGACCTTTCAGCTTATGGCACTACACATTAGGAAGTCATGATGAGCCAGTGCGCAGATTATAGCGAGTTCACGCGGGAATCCGGGTTCAGCAGGAGGCAACTATTTTCACCATCCAGCGGATGTCTATGGATTGAGAGTGACGATAGCCCAATTCGGAACGGCGCGCGGGCTATTCGAGCGCGCGCTTGAGGCGTTTCGTAGTCTTTTGCAGCTGGCGCTTGAGAGCATCCACTTGCTTTCCAATGTCATTGAGTTCTTTCTTGGCAAGGACTCCAGCTTTCGCGATCTGATGTGCTTTGCGATCCGCTCTGCCCACGGCGGCTCCGATACGTACTGCTACCCGCGCGAGCCTGTTTTTCTTGGCCATCATTTCCTCCTGCTGAGACGATTGACATCCTACAGCGCCAAGCAGGTCCTGCCAACGGCTAAGTTGCAGCGGCGAGGCGGAAGCGATTTCTTTAACGGGCGGCTTCGCTGCTGCGCAGCCTGGTCAATTCAGACAAGAAACTCTTGCCGTGGGGAATCGAGCCGCCAAAATTCTCCGCGACGGTTTGCCCCATGTCCGCAAGTGTTGCGCGCACTCCGAGATTTATGCCGCCGCCTCCGGCGGGGGAATAAGCGAGGATGGGCACATATTCGCGGGAATGGTCGGTGGTCGCCCAGTGTGGATCAGGATCGCAGCCGTGGTCCGCCGTGATCATGAGCATGTCAGCGGCGCCCAGCAGAGGCAAAAAATCCGCAAGCAGGCGGTCAAACTCTTCGAGTGATTTCGCGAATCCTTCTACGTCTTTCCGGTGGCCATACAACATATCAAAGTCCACCAAGTTGCAAAAAACGAGGCCGCTCTTCCGTTCCGTGAGCGCGGCGGTCAGCTTCGCCATGCCGTCGGCGTTGTTCTTGGTTGTAACGAACTCCTCGACGCCTCGCCCATTGTAAATGTCGTGAATCTTGCCGATTCCGAAGACCGGCACTCTGCGCTCCGCGAGGACGTCCATGAGCATCGGTTTCGGCGGATCGACCGCGTAGTCATGACGCCGGGTTGTTCGAACGAAGTTCCCCGGCCTTCCGGTGAAAGGGCGTGCAATGACGCGGCCCACACGGTGCGGCCCATCCAGCAATTTCCGTGCGATTTCGCACATGCGGTAGAGTTCGGCAATGGGGATCACGTCTTCGTGCGCGGCGATTTGGAACACGCTGTCGCCCGAGGTGTAGACAATCGGCTTGCCCGTTTGAACGTGCTCTTCTCCAAGTTCCTTGATGATTTCCGTACCGGAGGCCGGCTTGTTGCCAATCGTTTTTCTCCCGATCTGCTTCTCAAATGCTTCAATCAGATCTTGCGGGAATCCTTTCTTGTAGACAGGAAAGGCCTGGTCCAGCCACACTCCAGCCATTTCCCAATGTCCGGTAGTAGTATCTTTTCCGGGAGAACGCGTCGCGCCTTTTCCGTAGGCCCCAAGCGGCGCCTCAGGAGGTGTCTGATACTTCAAGGGAGCAACGTTTGCCAAACCCAACCGCACGAGAGTCGGAATCTCCAAGGGCCGCGATTCCGCGATGTGACCGAGGGTACTGCGGCCGGCGTCGCCGTAATCGGCCGCGTCAGGCAGTTCTCCGATCCCCACGCTATCCAGCACGATCCAGAAAATTCTCTCGAAAATATTCATTGCCCGGCCCTCGGCGCGCTGCTGACGCAATTTAGCATACTGGCGTTCGAATTGTGTCGGGGCCTTGTCTTACCACTTATCTTTGAGAGGCCTGCCATGCCGCCCGCGATTGCAGGCTGCAATCGCAGCTTCTGGCAAACTCTCTGTTGTTGTACAGTGTAACCAATTCATCGCTGAACTATTTTTCTTCGGCGTGCGTAGTACCAGGTAGCGGAGGTGTGCCATGGCCCAGGACGGCAATCCCAGGAGGGTTTCTCTCGTCCTTCCCATCATCCTCATCACGGTCGGCGTTCTAATCCTAATTCACAATTGGCGCCCGGCTTTTGATCCGTGGCCGATCTTCGGTACTTACTGGCCGCTTATCCTGATCTTCGTCGGGCTAGGAAAGGTTTGGGATAATACGCAGAGAACACGCAATCCTCACACCGCTCCAGGTGTCTCCATCGGAGCCACCACCGGAATATTGGCATTCATCGTTGTCCTAGTCGTACTTTTGTGGCATGGGCGTGGCTTCTCTCGCAGGCACGGCTTCCATTCGGGGACACAGCACAGCACCCGGGCTGTGGAGGCGCAGCAAGCGAAGTCCGCGCACGCCAGACTGGAGATGGGGGCAGGACAGCTCACTATCAATGGCGGAGCGCGAGATTTGCTGGAGGCGGATTTTACGTACAGCGATGTGTATAGCGAGCCTCGAGTCGATTATCACGTAACAGATGGAGTGGGGCAGCTCTCGGTCTCGCAGGATTCACACTCTGTGAACTTCGGGCCCACACGAAACGAATGGAACCTGCACTTCGGTAAGGATGTTCCTTTGGATTTGAAAGTGGATATGGGTGCGGGCCAGGGGAATTTGCACCTTCGAGATGTGCCGCTCACCCAAGTGGAGCTGAACCTGGGCGCGGGCCAGATGGATGTGGACTTGACGGGCGAACGCAAGACGGACCTGACAGCGGATATCGAAGGTGGCGTGGGGCAGGCCAACATCCGGCTGCCGAAAAACGTGGGCGTGATTGCTCGCGCCTCGGGAGGGATCGGCTCGATCCGCGTTCACGGTTTGAAGCAGAACGGGGACTCTTATACAAACGAAGCGTTTGGAAAATCTCCCGCAACGATTCACTTGAAGGTCGAGGGCGGGATCGGCGAAATTGTACTCACCCAGGAACCGTAGACTTGGCGCCGTAGAATCAATCGACGCAAAAAATGCAAAATTACGGCACTGGTACAGTTTCGATCTAAGAGAGGTTTGAAATGACTTGGGTTCTGTGGCATGCTGCCCGCATGAAGAAGCCCCGCAAGGCCAAGAAGCCTCCCGCAAAGAAGCGCAAGCCCCGTTTAGACGCCAATCAGATCGCCTTCAAGGTGGTTCAGACCACAATTCGGGAATCGGCGAAATAAAAGCAAAAAGGGCCCTGAGGCAGCGACACACTCAAGGCCCTTCAGGCGAATCTGCTACGTTAGCCTGTCCACCTTCTATTATAAATTCTGCTGTCAAGAAACTGCCAGATTCACAGGGGGGTTCCTGTCCTAACCCCCCTGCCATACCAGTTCACCGTGCCGCTGTACAGGAACTGGTGGACCTGACGGGAATCGAACCCGCACCTTGTAGCTGGACAGGCTAACGTGCTCCCATTACACCACAGGCCCACCATAAGAGTAGCACAAATTGGGGGTTGCAAGTGCTAGGTGAGTTTGCTATTCTCATGGCGTCAAAGGTTGGGCAGTTTGCCAGATTTTGGGATTGGAGGTAACATCAATTTTATGGGATACGAGATTTACACTCGGCAGATCATAAGGGCCAGTTCACCGATGATTACGCTGAATCGGCGTGGTCGCATGGTGTTTAACGTCGCGGCAACAAAGATACTCCATGATTTGGGTGTCGAAACTGCTTTCCTACTATGGGATTCAGACTCCAAAAAGTTCGCAGTTAAGCCGACTAGCAAGCGGGATGAGCGGGCTGTTAGCGTTCGCTATTCCGAAGGCCATAAATGGGCGGCGCTATCTGCCATAGGTTTCATCGCTCATATCGGGCATAACATGGAGACAACTAAGGCTTACCCGGCGACATGGAACGCAAATGAGGGGATGTTCGAGGTATCCATGGAAGCGGAGAATGAGGGAAGTACGCATGCCAAGGAAACGCCAGAAACGCCCCGACGTGCCACTGTGGCGAAGCTAGGAGGAGCCCCCCTGCGGCGGGTAGCTAGATAGGTGGAGGCTAAAGAGCATTATCTTATGACCTTAGACACATAGTCTGCGGATTCACTGCTAGACCTACCGATCCGTGGGCCATAACACTAAGGCCCATCCTAACGCTACCTTTCGACGGGGGGCGTTAAGACGGGCCATGGTAGTGCATAACTGAGCTAGGGAGGCCCGGAAGGCCTCTCTAGCCTGTAATAATGCATTATACCTCAGTTTTCTTGGATTTTCGCCAGCGAACCTTTGCGGCCTTCTGCGCGATAGCTCTCCGTTGCTCCGAGGTTAGTGCCTCTGCTCTGGCCTTCCCGCCCTTGGAAGCTCCTAATTTACTGAGCATCTGTGCGGCTTTATTGACCTTGCCCATGATAGGGGAATATTAGCATGCCCGAGCAAGCATACGCAAGAACTATTTCAAACTTTTCGCTTGACATGCTTGCCCGAGCAAGCATAGAATACAGACATTATGAATCGCCTAACAACCGAGAAGCGAGTCCAAATCATCTCCGCTCTAGTCGAGGGCAACGCAATCAACGCAACCGCTCGCATGGTCGGAGTGTCGAAAGTCACGATTCTCAAGCTACTCAAAGACGTTGGCGAAGCGTGCATGGCGTTTGAGAATAAGGCCCTTCGCAATCTGCCGTGCAAGAACATTCAATGCGATGAGATTTGGAGCTTCTGCTATGCGAAGGAAAAGAATGTTCCCGAGAAGTATCGCGGGAAGTTTGGGTATGGGGACGTTTGGACATGGACGGCTATCTGTGCGGATACCAAGCTAATCGCTAGCTGGACTCTTGGAAATCGCGGGGCAGAGACGGCCAACGCGTTCATGCTCGACTTGGCAAGCCGTCTCAAGAATCGCATCCAACTTACCACCGATGGTCATCGCGCTTATCTACAGGCCGTAGACAACGCCTTTGGGTGCGAAGTGGATTACGCCATGCTGGTCAAAATATACGGGAATGATCCTCAGCCTGATACGCGCTACAGTCCAGCGGAATGTATTGGTTGCCAGATGGTAGAAATCAGCGGTAGGCCGGAACGTAAGAACATCTCTACTAGCTATGTCGAGCGCCAGAACCTTACGATGCGTATGCAGATGCGGAGATTCACGCGGCTAACGAACGCCCACTCTAAGAAGATTGAGAATCAGGCTTACGCGCTCGCCTTGCATTTCGTTCACTACAATTTTGCTCGCGTTCATCAGACCTTGCGCGTGACGCCAGCTATGGAAGCGGGGATTGCCGACCACGTTTGGACTATCGAAGAAATCGTCCGTCTTTCAAACTGAACCAGTACCAAAATTACACCGTGTTTGCCCCGGTTTGACACCGGACGTATAATTTAAAGTTTAGGCAGTGCGCATTTATCGCGCTGTCTGGGCTTTCTCTTGGCAACCAAAGAAATCACCCCCGCAACCACGGATGTTCGAACGGAGCAGGAATCCATCCGTGTCCGCGGCGCGCGTGTCCACAATCTGAAAAACATCAGCCTCGAAATCCCTCATAACGCGATTACCGTCGTAACCGGCGTCAGCGGCTCGGGAAAGTCTTCGCTGGCATTCGATACGGTGTACGCAGAGGGGCAGCGGCGCTATGTGGAGTCGCTCTCCGCCTACGCGCGGCAGTTTCTGGAGCGCATGGAAAAGCCGGACGTGGATGAAATTTCCGGAATAGCGCCTGCGGTGGCGATCCGGCAAAAGAATTCGACACGCAATCCGCGATCGACGGTGGCGACGGCCACCGAAATTTACGATTATCTGCGGCTGCTGTTTGCGCGCTGCGGGCAAACCTTTTGTATCAAGTGCGGCGCGGTCGTGCGGCGGGACAATCCGGACGAAATCGCGACGCGGATTTTGTCGTTTCATCCGGGGCGGCGATTTTACGTTTTGCATGAGTTTCGAACGGCCACGCCTGCGGCGGCAGCCGTTTCGAAACGCGGAGCGAAAAAGAGCGGCTCTGCGCCGCCGGCGGAAGCGCTGCGCCAGGCGCTGCTCGATTTGCAGAAGCGCGGCTTCAATCGCCTCTATCAAGCGGGACAAATTCACGAGTTTTCCTCCCCGGAAACATTACTCGAGGTCGACTTTTCGAAACCCGTGTACGTCCTCGTGGATCGCCTTGCCGTCAATCCGGAGTCACGGTCCAGACTTGTGGATTCGATCGAGATTTGCTACCGGGAAGGCCGCGGAGAAGCGATCGTGGAATTTGTTTCCGACGGCGTAGGGATTTCTGCGGAACGGCTCACGTTCAATGAGCGATTCGAATGCAAGAACGACGGAACGCTTTATCAGGAGCCCGAGCCGCGGCTCTTTTCCTTTAACAATCCTTATGGCGCATGTCCGCGTTGCCAGGGATTTGGCAACACCATTGATTTCGACCTGAATCTGGTTGTGCCTGATCCGAGCAAGTCTCTCGACGATGGTGCCATCGAGCCCTGGACGAAGCCTCGTTACCGCTCGCTTTTCCAGGACGCCAAAAAATGGGCGCGCGGACGCGGGATTCCAACGAACCTGCCGTGGCGGCAGCTTACCGCCGAGCAGCGCCGGCTTATTCTGGAGGGCGACCCCGAAAATGAATACGAAGGTGTGAAAGGATTTTTCAACTGGCTGGAGCGAAAGAAATACAAGCTACACGTGCGGGTTTTCTTGAGCCGCTTCCGCGGCTATGCGACTTGTCCGGATTGCGGGGGCACGCGCTTGCGGGCGGAAGCGCGCGCGGTTCGCGTGGCGGGAAAATCTATTACGGAAGTCTGCAAGCTCACAGTGAAGGAAGGGCGGATTTTTTTCTCCGCGCTGCAACTCTCCGAAGGCCACTTGAAGATTGCGGACAAAATTCTGGAAGAGATTCGAACGCGCTTGCAATTCCTCGATGAAGTGGGCCTCGACTACCTTACGCTGGACCGGCTTACTTCGACGCTTTCCGGCGGCGAATCGCAGCGGATTCAGTTGGCGACGTCGCTGGGTTCGCACCTCGTTGGGGCGCTTTACGTTTTGGACGAGCCCTCGATCGGCCTACACCCGCGAGACACGCAGCAGCTGATCGACATATTGAGATCGCTGCGCGATCTGGGCAACACCGTTCTTGTGGTGGAGCATGATCCCGACACAATTCAGGCCGCGGATTGGATCATCGACCTGGGGCCGGGTGCAGGAGAACTCGGCGGGAAATTGCTTTTCGCAGGCTCTTACAATGCGATGCTCGAAGAGCACAAATCACTTACGGGACGGTATCTCAACGGCGAACTTCGAATTCCCGTGCCGAACGTGCGGCACAAGCCGGCGGGTAAATTCCTGCGATTGTTCGGGGCGAACCTCCACAATTTGCAGAATCTCGATTTGATGATTCCCCTGCGCACGTTGACGGTGGTGACCGGTGTGAGCGGCTCGGGAAAGTCCACCCTGGTTCATGATGTGCTTTACAAGGCTCTCGCGGCGAAGCGCAATGGAGCCAGCATCAAAGAATTCTGCGACCGGCTCGAAGGCGACGCGAACTTGCGCGAGGTGGTTATCGTGGACCAGTCGCCCATCGGAAGGACGCCGCGTTCGAATCCGGCGACCTATTTGAAAGCGTTCGACGCCATCCGCGAAGTGTTTGCCGATACGCCAGACGCAAAGCGTCGCGGTTATGCAGCCGGGCATTTCTCGTTCAACGTACCAGGCGGGCGGTGTGAAACCTGCCAGGGCGACGGGACCGTCACGGTGGAAATGCAGTTTCTCGCCGACGTCGAGTTGATCTGCGAAGAGTGCCGCGGCACGCGGTTCAAGACCGGAGTTCTGGAAGTGCGGCATCACGGAAAGAATATCCATGAAGTGCTGCAATTGACGGTGCGTGAAGCGCTGGCATTTTTCGTGAATGTACCCAAGGTGGTTTCCAAACTCAGAATCCTGAATGAAATCGGACTCGGCTATTTGCGTCTGGGGCAGTCCGCCACGACGCTTTCTGGAGGCGAGGCGCAGCGGCTGAAGCTGGCGGCCCATCTGGCGCGCACGGACAATCAAGGCATCCTCTATATTTTAGACGAGCCGACGACGGGCTTGCACTTTGACGACATCGCCAAACTGCTCGCCGCGTTTCGCAAGTTGCTTGAAGGCGGCGCTTCGCTGTTGGTGATCGAGCATAACCTGGACGTGATTAAGTCCGCCGACTGGTTGATTGACCTGGGGCCGGAGGGCGGCGACCAAGGAGGAAGAATCGTTGCGACCGGAACGCCAGAGCAGGTGGCGCGCAACGCGCAATCGCATACCGGCCGCCATCTCGCGCGGGTATTGAACGGCAACGGCCAGGCAAAGCGTTCGGGCAATGGCGCATCCAAGGCATCAGGTCCGCTGGCTACAATTCCCAACGGAGCGAAAACTTAAGCTACCGAATCATGAAGCATTCGCATCGTGGTTTGATTGCCGCCAACACCTGCCGCATTGCGTTCTGCGGAGTCCTCTTCGCCGGCGCCCAACATGTTGCGTTCCTGCAGGGCGGTCAGATCATTGCCCGGTCGCAGAATCCCCCCAAACCGGCGGAACAAAGTAAATCGCAGAAAGTCTCGAACCCGCTTAACGACCTTCTAGACGAAGCGCGGCGCGAAATGGACAACAACAATTTCGAGGCGGCCATCAGCCCCCTGCAAAAAGTGATCGCCGAGCAACCGGAGTTTGCTTACGCGCATTTTCAACTCGCCTACGTTTTCACCGCGCTGAA
Source organism: Candidatus Acidiferrum sp. (assembly GCA_035704085.1). Taxonomy (GTDB): domain Bacteria; phylum Acidobacteriota; class Terriglobia; order Acidiferrales; family UBA7541; genus Acidiferrum. Next base: position 59,386 of record DASSXG010000005.1, read on the forward strand.
GAAATCAGAGGAAGCTCGTGCCGAGTACGAGCGAACCCTTGCTCTGGACCCGAAAATGTCCGAGGCTTACCTGAATCTTGGAATTTTGCTGCTGGAGAAGGAGCCGCAGGCTGCCATCGCTCCTCTGAACAAAGCCGTGGAACTGCTCCCGTCGCAATCGCGGCCGCGTTTTCTACTGGGAATTGCGCAGGAGCGCTCGGGAGAAATCGCCAAGGCCGCTGATTCTTTCGAGGGTGCTGTCCGGCTCGATCCGCGGGACGCGGAAGCCTTGGTGCATCTCGGAACGCTTCATCTTCAACTGAAGCGCCCGGCGGAGGCGGAATCGAATTTCGCAAACGCGCTGGAAATTCAGCCGAATGAGCCGCGGGCGCTGCTGGGGCTGGCGCAAAGTCTGGATGCGCAGAAAAAGCCCGAAGCTGCTGATGCGTTTCGGAAGTATCTTGCAGTTCGCCCGGCGGACGGCACGGCGCGCGCTCGCATGGTTCATTATCTTATGGAGAAGCAGGAGTACGATTCTGCATTGGCGGAACTGGACCGGGCGGACGCGGGGAAGCCGTCAGTCGAATCGCTCAAACTGCGTGCCGATATTCAGATCGCGCAAAAGAAATGGGACGATTCTGTCGTCACGCTGCGGCAAGCCGTCGTGCTCGCACCCAACGACGCGCAACTCCACGGGGGTTTGGGACGCATTCTTCTGCAAACACGCGATTTTCCAGCAGCGGAGAAGGAGCTGAGGACGGCGCTGCGTCTAGATGGAAAGAACATCGATTACTGGAGGGACCTAAGTTCGACACTCTTTCTTGGCGGGAATTATCCGGCCGCGCTGGCCACGCTGGATGAGATTGCCAAGATGGAACAACCGGGCGCAGGCGCCTGGTTTATTCGCGCGATTTGCTACGATAAGCTGAAGCAGACGAAGCCCGCGCTGGAGTCGTACCAGAAATTCCTGCAACTCGATCAGGGCAAGAATCCTGACCAGGTGTGGCAGGCGCAACAGCGGAGCAAAGTCTTGCAGCGGATGCTGGAGCAGAAAAGGTAAAGGCATGAGGGCCAGTGGGCTGTCCCCGGGATTGTTGAGCTCGCTGGCGGTGATGCTCTTCATTTTGCCCTCTGGCGCTGCGGATAGCATGGCGGAGCTTCAAGCACGTTTTGACCGAGAAACCAATGCTGTGCGCAAAGCGAAACTCGTAGAAAAATTAGGGGATGCCCAATTTGAGGAGGCGCGGCGGGCGGGAAAGGAGGGGGACCACGGAACGGTCGGCCTGACGATGGAGAAATATCGCGACAATGTTCGGGCGGCTCTCGAAACATTAAAAAAACAACATCCGGACGCGGAGCGCCAGTCCAATGGCTACCGCCAGCTTCAGTTTCACGTGCGACGAGGGATACGGGAAGTGGAGGAAACCTTGCTCATGGCTCCGGATCCTTACAAACCGCCCCTCGAAATTGTTCACAAGGACTTGATCGAGATGGACGACGAATTAATCAAACTACTGTTTCCGCTTCATCCGGCAAAGCCGCGCGCAACTCCTCCTTCACCGGAGAAACAGCCATGAGCTTCAAATCACGTTTGTTTTGGACGGCATGCTCGATTTCGTTTGCATATCTGACTGTAAATCCCCGGGCCGCGCAGCAGAAGGATTATCTGTCGGCGCTGGAAGCGGACAAGATTCGCGATGCCGAGACGCCGAATGAGCGCATCAAGCTCTTTCTTGTGTTTGCGGACGATCGGCTGAAGAAATTTCAATATGAACTGGCGCACCCCTCCGCGAACCGCCACGCGGACATGCTCAATTCCATGCTGAACGCCTATGTGGGTTGTGTGGACGATGCGGCGGACTTGATCCAGCTGGGGATCGAAAAACAGGAGAATATCCGCCAAGGAATTGACCTGATGGCAGCCCGGACGAAAGATTTTCTAGTGATTCTGGAGAAGCTTTCTGCGGAAGGAACCGAAATTGAAATTTATAAGGACAATCTGGACGATGCTATCGAAGGCACGCGCGATGCAATGAACGATGCGGAAAAGGCGAAGAAAAAAGTCGCGCCACCCCCGGTGCGGCGGAAGAATTAGTTTTCGAGGTAGATGACCCGAATCATGAAATCGAACGGCGGCAAAATGAGTCTAGTCCCAGGCGGAGGCCCTCTTTTTCAGCGCATGTTTACGCGGCTTGGCTGCGACGGGCGCCCGCCGCGGTTTCGAGTGGAGTTTTATCCGTATTCGAGCCTGGTGCTCTCCATCCGGCGCCGCGAGGAAGTGGTTTACGTGCGATTTTCAGATTTGTTGCGGCGCGCCTCGCTTGCAGTGCTCGAGGGCGGGGCGGCGCTGCTGCTGGCTCGGGTTTACCGGCGGAAGGCGCCGCATTCTCTCGTCGCACCGTATCTGGAATACGCGCGCTCCGGCCGCACCCGCAGCCGGATGAATCGCATGCGGCGCGGACGGGTCCGCTTGGCGAAGACCGGCCCTCGCGGTGAGCATTTTGATCTGGAAAAGCTTTTCGAAGAATTAAACGCGAAATATTTTGACGGACAACTGCAGCGACCGCACATCGGATGGAGCTCACGCGGCTGGCGGCGTCAGTTCGGGTGTTACGATCCGGGGCCGAATCAAATCTTGCTGAACAGGCGGATGGACAGGCCAAACGTTCCGCGTTACGCTGTGGAATACGTCCTCTATCACGAGATGCTGCACGTGAAGCATCCGACTCGGCGGTCGGGCTGCAGCCTGGTCTCGCATTCGAGGGAATTCCGGGAAGAAGAGAAGCGCTTTGCGGATTTCGACCGCGCGCGCCGTACTCTCGACCGCCTCGCCCGCTGGGCAAATCGTCCCGCAACCGTTCGTGCCTGAACAAAGCTAAGCCAGCCGCCAGTTACTTCTTGTCTTTTTCCGTTTCTTTTCGCAATTTCTCAATTTTCTTTCTTACTTTGTCGCCGTCTTCGGCGTGAGGATATAAATCCAGGTAACGCTGGTACGACTTGAGGGCTTGTTTCTTCAGCCCCTTTTTTTCTTGGGCGTCGGCGAGAAAACGGAACGGAATCGCGTAGCCTGGTTTCGCCTGGATAGCGTCCTGGAAGCGGTCGATGGCGGCGTCCAAGTCTCCTTTTTTCATGTAGTACTGACCCACTTCGAGATCGTTTTCGGCTCGGAGTGGATTCCAGATGGGCTGGTCGGGCGCCGATTTCGTAGCAGAATCCTTGTTCGGCTTGGGCGCTTGTTTTGGCGGAGGAGCGTCCGCGGGAGACTGTGGCTTCGAGGAGGATTCTTGTGGAGGATCTTGCGGGCGCAATTGCGGGCCTGCGAGGAACAGGGAAGCAGTAGCGAAGATTCGAATGGCGCCAGGAAATCTCATGCCGGTCGCGGAGCCTCCCCATTCCCCGATTCCCTCTAGTATGATGGATGTTGTCTGACGATTGAAGGTTTCCACTCGAAATATCCATGGAGCCCCGCGAAATAGCCGCCTTGCTTCCGGAGAGTCCGGGAGTTTACCTGTTCAAGGATGCCGGCGGAACCGTCTTGTACGTGGGCAAGGCGCGGAATTTGCGCAGCCGCGTGCGGTCGTATTTTCTGGAATCGCGCTGGATCGATGCGAAGACCGGTTCGCTGGCGCGCGAGATCGCCGACCTGGAAACGATTCTCGTCGGAAACGAACGCGAGGCGCTGGCGCTCGAACACAACCTCATCAAGCAGTATCAGCCAAAGTTCAACGTGGTTCTGCGCGACGATAAAACTTACCCGTACATCAAGTTCACGGCTGGAGAAAAATATCCGCGCGTGTACTTCACGCGGCGCATCAAGAAAGATGGATCGCTTTATTTCGGACCGTATTTTCCGGCAGGGCTGGCGCGGCGGATTCTCCACTTTATTCATAAGCGCTTCCTGGTGCCTTCCTGCACCGTTGATTTGACGCGCAGCCATGCGCGGCCTTGCCTGCAGTATTACATCAAGCGCTGCCTGGGGCCGTGCGTGGCGGGACTCACCACGGATGACCGTTATGCGGAAGCGGCTCGCGATGTGCGGCTGTTTCTGGAAGGCCGGCGGCACGATTTGATGAAGAGTCTCGAAGAACGGATGAACGCTGCCGCGGAGAAAGAACTCTTTGAACAGGCCGCGGCTTATCGCGATTTGCTCCGGACGCTCGAAGATATTGAAGAGCGGCAGCGCATCGCTTCGGCGCAGGGCGATGATACCGACGTGCTGGCTTATTATGCGGAACCTCCGCTCGTAGCGGCCGATCTGTTTCATTTGCGCGGCGGCCGCGTTGTGGACCGCCGCGAATTCTACTGGGAAGAGCTCGAAGAGTTTGATCCCCAGGAGTTCGTGCCTTCGCTTTTGAAACAGCTCTATCTCGAGGCCGAGTACTTGCCGAAGGCCATACATGTTTCGGAGGATTTCGAAGACCGCGAACTTCTGGAAGAAACGCTTACTGAGCGCGCGGCCCACAAAGTGGAAATTCTGACTCCGCAGCGCGGCAGCAAGCGCGCGTTCTTGGAGCTGGTGGAAAACAACGCCAAGCATTCATTCGAACAGCGCTTCCGGGTATTGAAACCCAGTTCCAAAGCGATCGGGGAGGCGTTGCAAAACACACTGGATCTGCCGGAAGAGCCGAAACGCATCGAGAGCTTTGACATTTCGCACATTCAGGGGACAGACACAGTCGCTTCCATGGTTGTGTGGGAAAACGGCCGCATGAAAAAATCCGATTACCGGAAATTCATCATTCGCGGCGCGGAGGGTTCGAATGGAAATCCAGTGGCGCAGAATGACGATTTTGCGAGCATGCGCGAAGCCGTCACTCGGCGCTACCGGCGCTTGCAAGAAGAGAAAAAGGAGTTGCCAGAACTCATTCTGGTTGATGGCGGCATCGGCCAGTTGCACGCCGCGGCGCAAGCGCTCGATTCTCTGCAAATAATCAATCAGCCGGTCGCCAGCATCGCGAAGAAAGAAGAAATACTTTACTTGTTAGGGCGTGAGGATGAGCCGATCGTTCTTGAGCGGCATTCACCGGTCCTCCATCTCATTCAGCAAATCCGCGACGAAACGCACCGCTTCGCGGTTACTTTTCACCGCCAGCGTCGCGGCAAACGGCAAACGGAAACGGCGCTCAGTAAAATCCTGGGCGTCGGGCCAAGGACGGCGCAGAAACTACTCAAAGAGTTTGGCAGCGTGGCAAATATTCAGCGTGCGGGGCTGGAAAAATTAAGCAGCGTGGTGAGCCGCAAGAGCGCTGAAAAGATATTAGCGGGATTGAAGATTTCGTCAGCGCCATAACCAGTGTTCGAATCATTATGGGTTAGCCGGGATTGCGCTCGCAAATTTGCTATGCTACGGTTTCTTTGGAGGTTGCTATGGCGGACAATGTAGGTTCCAAGGTCACTTATTTCCTGGTAGGTCTTGGCGTGGGAGCGCTGGTAGGGATCCTTTTCGCGCCAAAATCCGGAGAAGAGACGCGCGAATTCCTTACGAAAAAAGCAGATGAGGGGAAGGATTACGCGCAGCGCAAAGCTCGGGAACTTCGGGAGCGCGCGGATGAGCTGATCGAGCGCGGCAAAGAAGTGACGGTGCGCAAAAAGGATTCGATTGCGGCAGCGGTGGAAGCCGGGCGCGAAGCGTATTTGCGCGAATCGAAGTCGTAAAAACTCTGCGGAGCGATGGAACGGGATCCGCCTCGAACGGGGGCGGGTGGGGCACCGATGCAATTGTGGCTCGAAATCTTCAGTCTTGTGGCTGCGGCCGCGCTCGTTGTGCAGGTCGTGATTCTCACTCTCTTGTTCTTCGAGTTGCGTCGAACAACGGACAATATGAACCGGCTCGTCAGCGATCTGCAATCGCGAATTGGCCCGATGCTGACGCGCGTGCAGATTCTGCTGGAAGATACTCAGCCGAAGATTTCCAGCATGGTGAACGACGCTTCGCACATTGTTTACCTGGCGCGCGGACAGGCGCAAAAGATCGACCGCGTGTTTACGGAGGCGGCGGACCGCCTGCGCGGGCAGCTCGTGCACGCGGACCGGATTTTGACGGGGACGCTCGAGACTGTGGAGGAGGCAGGGTCACAGTTCAAGCACAGTTTCTGGCGTCCGATGCAGAAAGCGTCCGCGCTGGTGCAGGGAATTAAAGTGGGCCTGGATCTTTTGCGTTCGCGGCGGGGCAAGTCTCGCGGGGACGATTCGCGCGAACAGCAGGAAGAAGAACTGTTCATTTAGAAAATAGAAATTGGAAAATAGAAGAGTCAGCAGCTGGAAACCATTTTTGAGATTGAGACTTTGGCGCGGCATTTGCCGCGCCTTTTCATTTTCTGGGATGTCGGATAGTCCAGCGAGCGGGCTGGCGCAAAAAGGTCAGCGGATCCAGCCGCCGCCGAGGACGCGGTCGCCGTCATAGAACACGGCGGCTTGGCCGGGCGTGATGGCGCGCTGCGGGGAATCAAACGTCACGCGCGCGCGGTTGGCATCGAGCGGCTCGACCATTGCCGAAGCGGGCTCGTGCTTGTGCCGAATTTTGACGTTTGCACGCAGCGGCGCCTGGGGATTTTCGACGGAAATCCAATTTACGTTTTCGACTTCGCAAAGGATTTTGCGCAGGACAACGTCTTCGCCGACAACGACGCGGTTCTTCTGCGGATTGATCGAGAGAACGTAGAGCGGCTTGCCGGCGGCAAAGCCGAGACCCTTGCGCTGGCCGACGGTGAAATTGTGAACGCCGTTGTGACGGCCGATGACTTCGCCGTCTTCGTTGACGATTTCGCCTTCGCTGTCTTCTAAAGAGATTCCGCGTTCCTTGGAATAGGCGTGGATGAATTGCACGTAGCCGCCGTTGGGCACGAAGCACAGCTCCATGCTCTCAGGCTTCTCCGCGACGGGCAGATTTGCGTGACGAGCCAGGCCGCGGACTTCTTCCTTCGTCAGCTCACCCAGAGGGAATTCGCTGCGGGAAAGCTGTTCCTGTGTGAGGCCCCACAAAAAATAGGACTGGTCTTTGGAGTCGTCCTGCGCGCGCAGCAATTCAAAACGGCCAGTTTCCTGACTCCTGCGAATACGAGCGTAATGGCCAGTCGCCAAACGCTCGGCGCCGATCTGGCGGGCCATGCGGAGGAGCGGCTCAAATTTTACATCGTTATTGCAATTGGTGCAGGCGATGGGTGTGCGTCCGGCGAGATATTGGTCGACAAAGGGACGAATGACGCGAGCTTCGAAATGATCTTCGAAGTTTACGACGTAATGGGGGAAGTTGAGATGCTGCGCGACGCTCTTGGCATCGTAAACGTCCTCGAGCGAGCAGCAGCGATGCTGCGCGGGGCCATCACCCTGGAGTTCGGGCAGGCGGCGCTGATTCCAGAGCTGCATGGTGAGACCGACGACAGCGTGACCTTGCTGCTGGAGGAGGGCCGCAACGGCGGAGGAATCTACACCGCCGGACATGGCGACGGCCACGAGGCCGCGCCGCGTTTCAGCGCGCTCGGGGAGCGTATCGAATCGAGTGGCGGCATTCATAACCACTATTTCATTGTAGCGGATTTGACAGCGTTGCGAGAAACACGAAGAGAGATTTCTCCTCGCAAAAACCGCTCGGAGAGGAAGCGGTCTCACTTCGCTCGAAATGCCAGAATAAGCGGTAGCGGCTAGGTTTTGGCAGCGGCCTCCTTCTGGTAAGTGGGAGAGAGTTCGCGGAGCTGGCCGACGGCGGCGGGAACAACCTCAAGAGCGAAAGCAATATCAGACTCAGTCGTGTGACGACCGAGGCTGAAGCGCAAGCTTGCGCGGGCGTCTTCCGCGGGGAGACCGATCGCCGTAAGAACGTGAGATGGCTCGACAGCTCCAGAGGAACATGCGGCTCCGGCGGAACAGGCAAGACCCTTCAGATCGAGGGCGATGAGGAGGGCTTCGCCTTCGACGCCAGGGAAAACAAGATTGGTGGTGTTCGGTGTCCGCGGGGCAGCGGCGCCGCTCACGCGAGATTGAGGAACACGTTGGACCAGGCCCTGCTGCAATTTGTTGCGAAGCGCGGAGACCCGCAGTGCGTCTTCCGCGAGTGACTTGCGCGCGATTTCAGCGGCTTTACCGAGACCGACGATGCCGGCGACGTTTTCTGTGCCGGGACGAAAACCGCGTTGGTGATGACCGCCGTAAAGAAGCTGGCGCACACGCGTGCCGCCGCGCACGTACAACGCACCGATGCCTTTTGGCGCGTACAGTTTGTGGCCGGAGAGGGAGAGCAGATCTATCTGCAGCGTGTTGACGTCGATGGGAATTTTTCCCGCGGATTGCACGCCGTCAGTATGGAAATAGACATCGGCTTCTTTGGCGATGCGGCCGATTTCTTCGAGTGGCTGAACGGTGCCGAGCTCGTTGTTGGCGTGCATGATGGTGATGAGAATAGTTTCGGGACGGATAGCGCGGCGCAATTCTTCGAGGTCAATCAATCCTTCGTGATCCGTCGGCAAATAAGTGACACGGACGCCGCGCTTTTCGAGCGCCTGGCAAGCGTTGAGGACAGCTTCGTGCTCGATAGCGCTGGTAATTATATGCTTTTCGTGGCCGCCAGCCGCCTCGACGATTCCGAAAATGGCGTGATTGTCGGATTCGGTGCCGCCGCTGGTGAAGACGATTTCCTGGGGGCGGGCGCCGATGAGGGCGGCAACTTGTTCGCGGACGGTTTCGACGGCGGCGCGGGCGCGCTGGCCCGGAGTGTGGATGGAAGCCGCGTTGGCGAATTCGCCGGAGAAGTAGGGAAGCATAGCGTCGAGCACGGCGGGCTCGACGGGCGTGGTGGCGTTGAAATCGAGATAGACGCGATTCATATAGCTACTCATAGGATACCACCAGGCGGGAAACTGAGAGGGAATAGCGGATAAAGTTGGCGAGCGCAAAGACGGTTCCGAAACGGGAATTGTTGGTACACACCCCGGCAGTTTTCGTAAGAATGGCAAACAAAGGAGTTGCGGGATACGGAACTTGGAAGAGTGTACGGAAGATGGTAGGCGGGCTGAGGGTGGAGAATTGCAGCCGACTGCCCCCACCCCTGTTCTTTGTAAGTGTTGCATCTAAAGGATTTAGCCATGTCGTAAGTCCTTTGTTTGCAACACCTGCGGGGGGATCCATAAGTGTTGCAGCTAAAGGACTTCAAGCAATAGTTGCCAGTGACCCCGACGAGGTCCCGACAGCGTGGGGCTGTTCCCAATGAGATCGGGACAAGTCGATCGGGGCAGCTGCCGAGCGCAGAGATGAACATATCGGAGTGGAATGCCGGAGATGGCGTCGATAAATCACGACTCATGCTACTATAGATTATATTTTTTGTCAAATACTATTATAGTACTAGTATTTGGCAAGTTGGCATCATTTGTTCGAAAGATTTTGCAAAGGCAAGAAAACAAAGAGGTAGAGCTCACTGTGCATCGCGGGAACGGTTTGCGGGAGGGTTCGAGTGAGAGCAAGAGAAAGGAAAAGAAACCGTTGGTTGCGGTAAGTTAGTCGAAACAGGATCGAATCAAACACGAGCATGGAGGAATCGATCCGCTGCCGGAAAATGTTATGGCTTGGTTTTCTGAGTCCGCCGGGAGGGGACATCAGGAGCGCCCATTTACTTCAGCTTGTCATATTCGGCTTTGGCGCCGATGAGGACGGGAACATCGAGATCGGCGTCCTTCCACATGGCTAGAAAATCCTGGTAGGTGGTGCGGGCTTTGGCTGTATCGCCCTGAAGCGCGTACGCGCGCGCCAGATTCAGTTGCGCCAGCGGTATGAGCTCGCTCATGGCATCGATTCCGCGGTGGTCGAGAATCTTCTGGAATTCACCAGCCGCCTTCGCGCCGTCTTTCATCTGCAGGTAGGCTTGACCGCGGATAAATAGCACAGAATACGCGGGTTCAAATAGGCCGCACATCTCGTAAGGCCGGGCCGCTTCGAGGACCGTCACGGCTTCCGCGGCGTTGCCGTGTTGCAAGTTCGCCTGCGCCTGAACAAGAGGTATGGAAACCTTGTGAATAAAGGTGTCTTCGGGATACTGCTTGCCCTGTGCAGCAATCAACTTTTCAGCGGTTGCCGGGTCTCCGCACTGCGCCAGCGCTCTGGCGACAATCTCGCGGTTGAACCCATCCGGGACATCTGTCAGTGAAGCACTCGCTTCCGCCTTCGCAGCGGAACAGTTGCCGTAATTGGCATTTTGTAACGCTTCACTGGCTTTCATTTCGGCCGCTCTTTCTTTCAAACCCATCCTGTTCGCGGAAGCCTCCGCCTGCTGGAAGGCAGAGTGAGCCACTTTAATTTTCGCGAGCGCCATATCGGCTTCGGCGAGAGACGACAACAAAAAAGGCTCGTATTCGGTACCTGAGGCAGCCGCAACCTCGCGCTGCATTTCGGCTTGATCTCCGCGTTGGAATGCCAAGTCGAAAAGCGTACGGTGTGTGCCGCCCGAATCCAGCTTTTTCGCTACGGCTTCTTCGGCAGTGGCGCGCGCTTCCGCGGGGCGGTTCAAAGTCAGGTAGCCGTGCGCCACCCATCCATAAGCGTAAGTGTCTTTGGGATCGATGCGCAAGGCCTCTGTCGCGGTAGCCAGCGCTCTTTCATGCTGTCCGATCCTGAAATAAGCCAGCGCCAGATTGTTGAGAGGTATGGTGTCACGCGGATAGGTCTGATGCCATTGCTCATAAGCAGGCAGCGCTTTCTCAAGGTCCCCAGAGGCGGTGTCGTAGAGATGAGTTGAAATGTAAAATTTCTCGTGCTCGGTAGCGCGATCCTTCAGAGAAAAGGCCTTTTTTATGCTTTCGACCGCTAATTTGTCCTGTGAGGTATTCGAATAGACTACGCCCAGCGTAGCGTAGGCCAAGGCAAAGTTGGGATCAAGTTCCGTAGCGTGCTTCAAGTGGGGAATAGCGGCTACGTCATGCTGCAGCTTGAGATGCTCGGATTGGCCGAGGCTGAACTCCTTCAGAGCATCGAGGGACGAAGTGGTGGCCTGCTCCAATGGGGTTGCAAATTGTTGTACCGAAGAAAGAGACTCGCCAAGTTTCTGCCGGAGACTGGAAGCAGCTTTGTCCAAAGATTTCAGCACTTGCTCTTTGCTTTCCGCTTCGGACTGTTCGCTCATCAGCGTGTCGCCGGATTGGGCATTCACGGCTCCCAGGATAATCACGTAATGGCTGCCGAGGCCGGCAATGGAGCCCGTGAGCATTGCTTTCACGTTTTCGCGCAGGCAGATTTCCCGGCCCACTTCATTGGTGATGCGCTCGTTGGCGGGACGCCCCATGTACCGCAAGCCCTCCTGAATCTTTGACTCTGGAACCAAGTTCAGGTAAGGCGACTGCTCCAGTTGTACCGCCAGTGCTTGTTTGAGCGTACCGTCAAACACTGGATCGCCTGTGGTGTTGACGAAATCCGTCAGAAGGATGGAATCCTTTTCTGTCAAGGCATGTACTTTTGTGGAGCGCCAGTAGAAAGCGCCCGCGACAACGGCCACTAACAGCGCGGCGGTGGGCAAGAGGAATTTCCAATTTCGCGCAAAGGGCTTCTTTACTTGTGCGAGTTGAGAAGAAGACAGCGCTGCGCTTGCCGAGGATTGTGATGGAGGCGGCGAAGGGGCAGAACTGGTCTGTGGAACCGAGGAGGTTGACTCGGGATGGGGCGCAGTATGCTGCGCCCCTACAAAGGAGACTGCTGAAGCGCTGCGGCCAGAGTCGGTGTCGCGCTTGAGGCGCTGCAAGTCCGCACGCAGGTCGGCGGCGTGCTGATAGCGAAGGTTGCAGTCTTTTTCGAGGGCCTTGTTGATGATGTCTTCGAGGCGGGATGGCAAATCGGGGTTAAGGCGCACAGGCGCAAGCGGCGCCTTGTGAAGAATGGAATCAAACATGGCTGCGGAGGTTTCCCCGCGGAACGGAAGCTTCCCGGTAGCCATCTCGTAGAGCACGATACCGAAAGAGAAAAGATCGGTGCGGGGATCCAATTCCTTGCCCAAGGCCTGCTCAGGAGACATGTAGGCAACAGTGCCAAGGGCGGCCCCGGGGCTGGTGAGGTTTTCGTGAGTTCCCTCAACGGTGATCTGCGAAGAAGCGAAACGGGGTAGCGCCCCTTTGTCAATGGACTGCTTGGCGAGGCCGAAATCGAGGATTTTGGCGTGCCCTCGTTTGGTTACGAAAATATTGGCGGGCTTGATGTCGCGGTGAATGATACCTTCCGCATGGGCCGCATCCAGAGCATCAGCGATTTCGACGCCAATGGAAATCATGACGTCGATTTCCATCGGACGGCCCGCGACCTGGTGCTTTAGTGTAGAGCCGTCGAGGAATTCCATGGCGATGAAGGCTTGCCCGTGCTGGTCGTCGATTTCGTATATCGTGCAAATGTTCGGATGATTTAGCGCAGAGGCGGCTTTGGCTTCACGCTGAAAGCGGCTGAGGGCTTGTGGGTCCTTGGATACTTCTTCTGGCAGGAATTTCAGGGCCACAAACCGCCCGAGCTTTACATCTTCGGCTTTGTAGACCACACCCATCCCGCCGCCGCCGAGCTTCTCGATGACGCGGTAATGCGAGATGGTTTGGCCAATCATTGCAGGGGAACCGCTCTTGGCAAGGCATGTTAGGCCGCGCTCAAAGGCAAGTCAACGCGGACGTAATTTAGGAATGAACAGTGGAAAAGGCCTGGGCCGATTGAATGCGTACGTGTTAGGGGCTATTGGCTTTGTTTCTTGGGGCGCCAGTTGACGAGGTTGCTAGTGTAGAGGGCGATGCAGAGAAGGTTGGCGGGGACAAAACCGAATTGAGCGGTACGAACACCGATGACGCAGACGACGGCGCTATTGACGGCAGCAACGACCCAGCCTTGCCAGAGTTTCCTGCCAATGAGAATGGTGGCGAGCACGGTGAGAACGCAGGAAAGATAATCGAGTCGAATCATGTGGAGCATAGTTAGCATGTCGGGTCGAAGCGCCATTGCCGGGACTTGAACGGGCTATTTGTTGGCGAGTTTAAGTCTGCGACCTTCCTCCTTAATAAGGTGGCGAAGCCTGTTACCGGGCATGATCCAACGATTCCCGGGGAGCTCGGTGTATATGCACACGCATGGGGCGTACAGCACACACTTCCCTGCCAGAGTGAGGAATGCAATTGCGGTGCCAACGGAATTCAGAACGCCGAGCAGAGCATAGGCGCAGTGATCTAAGTAAGTTATAGTAAATACAGTGTTTAGAGGGTGTCGGAGGAAACGTCAAAGTCACATACGTACTGCTGCGACGCGCCAATGTGCTCAGTCTGAGACAAATTGTGTCAGCCTGAAACTCTTGCGCATGAGAATGCGAACAAAGATTGAGGTTTAGAGAGGCACTGAGGATAGCCTGTAGAGTTCGTGCTACAGTTTGCGGCTACAGGAGAGCACAGTGGCATACGCTGACTTGCGGGATTTTGTGCGGAGGCTGGAGAAGGAAGGAGAATTAAAGAGGATTCGCGCGGAAGTTGATCCGGTGCTGGATGTCACGGAGGTCGTGCAGCGGATTATGCGAGGTAAAGAAGGAGGACAGGCAGGAATGCCTATCCCACCAGGGCCGGCGCTACTGTTCGAAAAGCCGAAAGGGTCGCGATTTCCGTTGCTGATTAACGCATTTGGAAGCGTGCGGCGGATGGCGCTGGCCCTGGAAGTGAGCGAATTGGATGAAGTGGCGGAGCGCATCCAGGGATTCCTGAAGATGGAGACGCCACAGGGATTCTTCGACAAGGTGAAGATGCTGCCGAAGCTGGCGGAACTGGGATCGTTCTTCCCAAGAAGCGTGAAGACCGGTGCGTGCAAGGAAGTCATTCAGAAGGGAAGCGACGTCAACCTTTTCGATTTTCCCATTCTGAAATGCTGGCCGCAGGATGGAGGACGCTTCATTACGTTTCCGCTGGTGTTCACGAGGAATCCGGAGACGGGGAAGCGAAACGTGGGGATGTACCGCATGCAGGTCTACGACGAGCGGACGACAGGAATGCACTGGCAGACGCAAAAGCACGGGGCGGAACATTTCCGGCGAGCGAAGGCGAAGAATCCGGAAGGCAGAATTCCTGTGAGCGTGGCGATTGGCGCCGATCCGGCGACCGCACTGGCGGGGATGCTGCCGATTCCACCGGATCTCGATGAAATGATGTTTGCGGGTTTCTTACGGCGCGAGCCGGTGGAAATGGTGAATTGCGAGACGAACGATTTGGAAGTGCCTGCCAACGCGGAGATTGTGTTGGAGGGCTGCGTCAACCTGAATGAGATGCGCACAGAGGGGCCTTTCGGAGACCACACTGGTTTTTATTCGCTGGAAGGCGAATTCCCGGTCTTTCATGTGGAGTGCGTCACGCGCCGCAAAGAGCCGATTTATTTGACGACGGTTGT